>JBEKGO010000028.1:0-33354 GCA_050012755.1 Bathyarchaeia archaeon | reverse complement strand
CCTAAACAAAAAAATAAACCAAAAACAAAATCAAAAGATATCCCTTTCGCGCCAACTCCAACATATATGAACCCTACAGCGTAAAAAGCCGCAACCAAAAGGAACTAAAATATAACTTTCCGGAACTTACAGAGCTAACAAAATTAGCCGGCAGCATAGTTGTAGACGGCGAAATAGTTGTAATGAGCGAGGGCAAACCTGATTTTCAAGCCCTTCTGGAACGAGGCCAAGCAATTTCGTCAGGCGAAATTCAAAGACAAACCAATCGGGCGCCTGCAACATATATTGTTTTTGATATTTTGGAAAAAGATGGCAAATCACTTACTAACTTACCATTGATGGAGAGGAAACAAATTTTAAAGGATTCATTGAAAGAGGGTTCACGTGTTTTTTTGTCTGACTTCATTGAGGAGAAAGGAGAAGCTTACTACAAGCTGGTTTTGGAGAAAGGCTTGGAAGGGGTGATGGCGAAAAACAAAGAAAGCCATTATGAGGAAGGTTTACGGACTGGGAGTTGGTTAAAAATAAAGAAACTTAAAACTTGTGACTGCGTGATTTTTGGCTACACACACGGCATGCAGTCCAGAGGAAAAACTTTTGGCGCATTAATTTTAGGGCTCTACGATAAAGATGGCAAACCTGTTTATGTGGGAAAGGTCGGGACAGGTTTTACGCAGGAAATGCTGGGGATTTTAATGAATAAATTTGAAAAATTAAAAACGGATGCCGCGCCTTTTAAAACCGAAGCTGGCGACAAAGTTACCTGGCTTGAGCCCAGAATAGTTTGTGAAGTTGCTTTTCAAGTTGTGACAAAAGATTTGAGGTTAAGAATGCCACGTTTCAAAGGACTAAGAGACGACAAACTGCCTGCTGAATGCACTATTGACCAGTTTGATGGAGCCAAAAAAAATGGGATATCATCCAAAGAGAAGCTATCCGAATATGCTTCCAAACGTAATTTTCAACAAACCCCTGAACCTGCAGGAGGCGAAAAAAAAGACGAGAGACAAATTTTTGTCGTCCAAGAGCACTATGCCAGAGCTCTTCATTATGATCTAAGACTGGAAAAAGATGGGGTTTTGAAAAGCTGGGCTGTTCCAAAAGGAATACCTGAAACGCCTAGTCAGCGGCATTTGGCTGTGGAAACAGAGGATCATCCGTTTGAATATGCAAATTTTGAGGGTTCAATTCCCAAAGGACAATATGGTGCTGGAACAGTCAAGATCTGGGACAAAGGGCACTATGAAACTAAGTTTTGGGATGAAAGCAAGATTGAGTTTACGCTTAATGGTCAAAGGCTTAAAGGACGCTATGTTTTGGTGTGGCTAAAAAAGGCAAAGGGCAAAGAGAAAAGTTGGCTACTGTTAAAGGGCAAAGATTAGCATGCGTAACCTTCATTTGGGCACCATAGGCTGGAGCTACAATTTTTGGAAAGACAAATTTTACCCAGGCAAATTTTCTTCCGGAGAATTTTTGGCTATTACTCAGCCAAATTTGACACGGTTGAGGTTGACAACACATTTTACCGTATCCCAACCGAGAAAGCCGTTACAAAATGGGAAAGCCAGACACCTAGCAACTTTTCCTTCTCATTCAAGTTCCCAAGCGTTATCACCCACATTAAAATGCTCAAAGACTGCGAGCGAGAAACCGACCTTTTTCTTGAAAGAACAGAACTGCTTGGCAGAAAACTTGGCGCTTTTCTTTTGCAATTTCCATCCACCTTCGGGGTTGACCATTTTTCTGATTTGGCAGATTTTCTCCAGAGGCTTCCGAAGAACCGTCGCTATGTAGTTGAAGTCAGAGATGAGCGATGGCTTAACAGCAACTTCTACTCGCTTCTACGCGCTAATAGTGCCGCGTTGGCTTGGGTTGATAGCCCTAGCATGTCTCGAAGTAGAGAGGTAACCTCTGATTTTCTCTATATCAGGTGGGAAGGCGACCGAAGCAAAGTCAACGGCACATTAGGCAAGATAGAAACCGATAAAACCGAAAATCTGAGATTATGGGCAGAAAAAATAAAGCCTTGGCTTAGCAAGAACATAGAGGTTTACGGTTATTTTGGCAAGTATTATTCAGGTTTTCCTCCGTCAGACATAAATGTACTTTTAAAGCTCCTAACATAACATATTTTGGAAATTAATCTTATGTAAGGGCTTGGAGTTTAAAATGTATGTTTTTTAAGCAAATTCAGCAGCACGGCGACAACTTTTCGTATTTGATAGCAGACGAAGACGACAAGGAAGCAGCAGTTGTTGATTCAAGCTTCAATTCAGGTGAAATAATTAGAATTTTAAAAGCTAAAAAATTCAATTTAAAGTATATCATTAATACTCATGGGCATTCTGATCACACAGCTGGTAACCTCGAGCTAAAATCTATTTTTGGAGCCAAAATAGTTGCGCATAAACTGTCAAGGGTTGACTTTGATATTGCAGTGGATGACGGAGACGTATTAGCCATTGGCAAAGTTTTGCTAAAGGTTATTTACACTCCTGGTCACTCGCTCGACAGCATTTGCATTTTGATAGATGACAAGAAACTGTTGACAGGTGACACGTTGTTTGTTGGGGAATGTGGACGGACTGATTTGTTGGGTGGCAGTTCCAGAAATTTGTATGATAGCCTGTTCAACAAGCTGTTAAAACTGGATGACGCCACGGAAGTTTTTCCTGGGCATGATTATGGCTTGAAATCTTCGTCAACGATAGGTGAAGAAAAAAAATCGAATTATGTTTTGCAGCCAAGAAAAGTGGAAGATTTTATTGACTTTATGAATCAGCCTTAGATGCCCGCCTATTTCTTCTTAACCTGTCAATCAAAACAATAGCGATCAAAAAAATGATAAGTGCCGAGATTGGTACAAGTATGATAGGATGTAGAAACAATTCAAAACCTAAAATCACGTTTTGGAGAATTATGTTATTCTGGAGCGTGTTAGGTCGAGCGTTTTGAGGAGACACAGGTAAATAGCTATATTGAATGTACGATGGTAAAACTACCGGGGTTCCTCGTAACCAGTCGCTAACAGGATAGAAGTTGAATTGGTACGTCATCCATGCAAATGTGGTTGCTACGCCATAAGCGTCTAGGGTAGAGATTGATTTACTGGCACCTAACAGGGCAATATCTGGAAACATGACGTCGCCAGTTTCATTGGTATGCCCTAAACCTAGGGCATGCCCTAACTCATGAAGAGCGATGTTTTGCATGTCTCCATCAATTAAAGGTTCCCCGTGATGTGTATGTGTAGCAAGATTAATGGTGCACCCGATAATTTGGTTATCCTTACTGGTTAATGTTGCCAATCCTATTTCATCTACTGAACCTGCCAAGTTGCTTTGCGTCCAGTTTATATAAATGTCAAAGCCAGATTCTGTATAATTCAAAACAGTTGGTTCCAATTGAAGATTAGAAAGATAAGCATAGTCTGCATTGTGAGATGCAAAGTAGCTGATGGCGTCATTCCATTGGCCTATGGCGCGAAGCGTGGAATTAACGTAGATTGGGTTCCACCATGATTCGTTATTTGGAGTGGTTAAAAGAATTTTTAATGTTGACTTATCCCAAGCTAAACCCTGAATCTCTAAAGCGTAAACGTTTTGGTTTGGGCTTTGAGCTTGGCTAAGAGCGAAGCTTCCGGCAGTTAAAAACAGAGTTGAGAATAACAAAAATACCAAAAAAAATCTCATAGCAATCTAATAAGTTATTCTTGTTGTCTCCTTTAAATTTTTTTGAAATTTGAGTACATGGACAAGCTACTTTGGAAACTCTGGTAACCTTAGGCTGGTTTTTGATATTGCTTCCTGAGGCAAATTTTGTTGTTTGTGTTTCAGTTTGCTTTTTTGGTTCAGTGTTTGATTTGTTTGCAGGTTGAGTTTTTTCGCGTTGTTCTGCGTTGAGGCGCGTGTTCCTGCGTTTTTCTGCGTTGATTCGCGTTGTTCTGCGTTTATTCCCGTTTATCTGCGTTGTTTTGTGTTTCTAAAGGCTTAAGTGCGCTTAGGGAAACTTTTCAGAGTTAAATTGAACCTGCAGGTTCAAAAATGGGCTTACTTTCGATGGTAATACGTTTGGATTTGGCTTGAAATTGTAAATGCTCCTTGAAAAGGGTGCTGAGCGGTTAAAAGTTTTGAACTGTTCTTCCATGAAATTGAAGTGAGATTGAACCTAAACGACTTCTTTAATGCACGAAAAGAATGTAGGTAGAGTGCACGGAAGTTCTTGCGTGTTCTAACTTCTGCAATTTTGTGAACACGGAAATTGAGTAGAATATTTGATGCGTCTTTGTTGATGCGGCTGCACCGTGAACGCTTTTATGCAGTTTTACAACGAGCCTTCAACTTGCACTGCCATAATCTCACATACGAAAGATCTGAATTGAGAAATGAATGTGCTGTCACTGAAGGGTCCTGTTTAAAAAATCGGCGTTTTCAAGTTCATGGCGTCTTTTAGCCTTAGGCGATAGGGAGCAGCATGTTAGAGCTGATTGGAACCGTATTTTTCTCCTTTCTCAGACGCTCTGAGTGGTGGTTTGGGACACATGGTTTTTTGAGGTGATTTTATTAGGTTCTGTTGCAGTGTGTAAATTGAGGTGCCGTGTGCATATGGCGAGTGGTAAACGTAAGATGCTAGCTGCTAGGGATGACTTGGCGGATAAAGTCGGAAAGATTGCGGAGCAGCGGGGCTTTACGATTTTCGGCATGGTTAATGATTTACTGGATTTAGCCATTAAAGTGGACGGCATGGGAATTACATTGAAAGAGGCTGTTGACACGTATGAGTTAACCAAGGAAGTTCGGGATGCAAGTTTTACTCTTGTACTGGAAAGTTTGCTCTATGATAACGCTGACATAGCATATGAGGCAGACAGCGAGAAAACTTTGAAAACTTGGTTTGACGCGGGCCTCTGGATTGCACGACGATACATTGCACGCGGCGTTAACGATCCACTTAGTGCGTACGAGCGAGAGTTGAAAGTTTTCGGCTGGAACATTCTTAGCGTCACATTCGAACGCAGTGGGCAGGGAGTTTCCATTCGAATCTTAAGTCCGCGTTTCTCCAAGATATACACAGTCCTGTTTAATCGTTACTTAGAGGGGATTCTGGAAGGTTGCGGATACAAGGTGACTTTTAACGAGGTAGGTCGGGGAAATATTCGTTTGGAAGCTGTTTCGAACCGGGAAGTGCAGAGTTAATGGCCAGTGCAAAAGGCAAAAAACTGATTTCTGTCTCGGAAGACGCGATTGATCAAGCTGCAACGATTTCTAGGAATGAGGGAGTTTCTTTAAGCAAGGTTGTTGAAAATTCTTTGTTACAGGCTGTAAAGGTTAACAAGCTTGGATACCGTAGTGATCAGATCGCGGATTTTTTTGAAGTCCTGCAGGCAAACAGGGTTCTGGGCGGATTGTTTGTTCCTTCAGGGGTTTTGGATTTCATGATTGAAAAATGCGGTAAAACCGGTTTTGTTCAGTTGCAAACTTTGTGGTTTGAAAGTGGGCAGTGGAATGGTAAGTATTTGGCAGAAAAGTTTTCTAATCCTGTTGAAGCATTTGGGCGTTTTCTGGAGTTGAGTCGCTGGGACCTCAACGAGGTGGATGTTAAAGCAAGTGGTGACTCTGTGAAGGTTCGCTGCGTCTCAACGGTCATGTCTCTTGAGAACACAAATTTGCTTGCCAAATTTATAGAAGGCGCCATGAACGGAATCGGCTACAAGATTGAGAATGTTGACCTTTCAAAAGGTATGATAATTTTGTCGTCCAAAAAGGCGTCGTAGTCGCCCGCGCATTTCGACCGTGTCGTTTGGAACAGGCATTCAGATTTGGATTGCGGTTTGTTTTTTAGGGTTGAGTAAGCGGCGTTTTTGGCTGTTTTACCCTGCTTGTATCATGCACGTATATACCGTAGCAACTAAAAGTGTATACACCGCTATGGTTGCAGGGTTAGGTGTTTACACAACTAATAAATAGCGAGATGCCCGATATCCTCTATTGCGTTAATATAAACTAGGAGAAAAAATAAAAATGAAAAGTATATTAAACCATAAAACACACTTGACAGCAAAAGTATCAATATTGGCAATAATTCTACTAGTATCAATTGCAATGCCATTACTCACATTCACAGCCTCTGCAGCCGCAACCGTTAACATAAGCCCAAGTTCGGGACCTAACGGCACAGCCATTAAAGTTACCGGAAGCGGATTTGGAGCTAGCGAAAATGCTAGTTTAGGTAACTTCACTATTGCCGTCGATGGCCTCTCAACCAAAGCTTCCTTAACTCCAACTGGTCTAGCTGGTTCTGGATATCTCGCAACTAGCGTCACAGGTGCTCTCTCCGGATACTTCATAATCGGAGGCGCCGGAAGTCTGAACCTTCTGCCTGGTGCACATACAATCCAGATTTCTGACTCAACTAATTCTCCCCCAGCAGTAAGCTTTACGATTACTGCGCCAACGGTGACTCTTACACCCTCAACTGGTCCTGCAGGAACTTCAGTTACTGTTGCAGCAAAAGGCTTCCCAGTAAGCGTAGGAACTTCTCCCGTGATCTGGTCGCTTCCAAATGAAGCTGCGGTCGCAGCATCTTTCGCGGGCTCCAACATACCAGTTGCCTCAGGGTTTGCTACCAGCACACCAACAACTTTGAGCGGAAACTTCATTTATGGAGGTACATTAACAGAAACTGTTAGCCTTCCAGCAATTGTCACAGGTTCAACATTTAATTTGACAGATGCTTATGGCAATAGTGCATTAACCACCTTCACACTCAACACTCCAACAGTGACTCTATCACCCGCTTCTGGTCCAGTCGGGACGCTAGTAACAGCGACCGTAACAGGATTTGGTCCAGGCGCATCTTTCGCCAGCGTTAAGATCGGAAATGGCGCTGTTCCAACTACAATTTCACCATTAATCCCTGCTACTCCAATGGTAACTGAACAAGGCACATCCGCGTTCCAATTCAACGTAACCGCATCGACACTAACAGCCAACTTTGCAGCCGGAAGCCAACTGATAACTGTCAAAGACAGCCTTGGCGACGTAGCATCAGCCGCATTCACAATTACTGCACAAGCAACCGTAACTCTTGGATCAGCAACAGTTAACTCAGGCGTACCATACGCACCAGCCGGAGCTACAGGTGTAGCAGCATGGCTTTCAGTATCCGGGTTCAAGGCTAGCTCAGTGTTGACAATTACCAGTTCACCAGGCGTTCCCGCTGCATGGACAACTTTTGTCTATAACACTTATCCAGTTGTAACTACAGATGCAAGCGGTTCAGTAGTGATACCCGCTCCTTCAGGTACTGGCACAGCACCACCATCTGGAGTTTACTCAATGACCATTAGCGACGGAACCAACACAGTAACCGTTCTTCTGACAATAACTTCTTCAGGAAACTTCTTTGTCATCTCACCAATTGCAGGCGCTCAAGGAACAACAGTAATGCTTACTGGATTCCTCACAACACCGGCAACTACGACTGCCATAAACTTTGACGGAGCAGCCGTCGCAGGAGCTACACAATGTGCAGCAAATACTTGGCCAACCCCACCATCAACAGTAGGAGTGTTTACAGTACCGCCATCTGGAGCAGGGCCACATACAATTACCGCAACTGGAATTAGCGGCGCATCAGCCACTTTCACAAACACCGGCGCACCAGCCATCAACATTGTAACCCCGGCTTCTGCAGCTGTTGGAACAACCGTAACACTCGTTGGTTCAGGTTTTGCAAACAATCTGGTCCAAAGCTTACCATCCTTCACCATAGACAGCATAACAGTCCCTACCACAGGTGTAGCATTCGCTAACGGAGCGGTGGTAGTAACATTTGCCGTGCCAGTCTTCCTTCCAGGCACCCACATAATTTCGGCAACTGACGGATACTTCAATACCGCAACAGCAAGCCTCACCACAACTGTATCTTCAATCACAGTATCGCCTACCAAAGGCGTAATCGCAGGAACAGGAATGTTTGGAACGATGCTCACTCTAACTGGTTCAAATTTCCCAATGAACCAACCAATTACAACAACGATGACCGGAGTTGGTAGCGTACCAGGGTATTTTGGTGGTGTAGGTCTAACAAGTACTAACACCAACGGCGGAATACTCCTCGACTGGCTCGCCATCCCCGACACTCAAACCGTAGCTGGATCACACACAATTACAGTAACAGCAGGCACCGCTTCTGCAACTGCAACATTCACGGTATCTTCAACTGTTTCGCTAACTGCGACCGCAGTGAAACCAGGAGGAACAACCTCAATCACTGGCGCAGGATTCGCAGCATCATCAGCACTTTCGCTATTAATTAACAGTGTAGCCACAAGTTGGTATAATACAGCAGTCACACCTGCAACAGTACTCACAACAGCACCATCAACTAACACTGTCGGTAGCCTACCAACAGGCATAGGAACAGTAATTGCTAGCACAGCAAACCCAGGCTCATATAACGTCACAGTAGTTGACGCAGCTGGCAACGCTGCATCTGCAACACTAACAGTCCTAGGTGCACCAGCCATAACTCTAGCAGCCGCACAAGGCATATCAGGAGTTGGAACAGTTGGAATCACAGGCGTAGGTTTCACACCAGGCTCCAGAGTTGCATCAGCCCAATTACTCCAAGGAAGCACAGTCGTAACAGCCCTCACTGTAAGTACTCCAATAACTGTAAACTCGACGGGAGGAATCTCAGCCTCAGCAAACATTAATTTCACAGTACCCACGGTTCCAGCAGGAGTCTACAACGTTAGCCTAACTCTGACATTACCTACTGAAAGCGCAATTGCAACCTTCACCATACTCGGTGCCCCAACAGTAACCACTTCAGTAACCTCAGCAAAAGTCGGTGCAAACGTTACCGCAACAGTCGTCGGGATACAAACAGTTTCCGTAGCAACCCTTGGCATCACCAATTTACTAGGACAAGGCGCTAACACGTTCGGCTCAACAACGGTTTCCGCAACAGGAGCAAACGCTTACAACCTGACAACATGGTTCATCGTGCCATCAATACCCGGCGGAGCATACACTATGCTGTTTGGTGACGGAGTTAGAAGTGCGTTCGCAACATTTACCGTTGTACCATCAATATCGTTGTCACCAGCCACAGGCATACTCAAAGGAACAATTGTCTACGTTACTGGAGCAGGCTTCGCAACTGCAGGAACCCCAATCAGTGTCACCGTCAACGGTGTCTTGACAACCATACCTACAGGAACAGGAACAACCGGAACAGGAGGAACCGTTTCAACAAACTTCGTAGTGCCATTAACAGCCGTCGCAAACAATACGGTTGTAGTCACTGACATATCAGGGAACAATGCAACCTCATACTTCGCCATAACACCTCCAACGATCACCTTAACACCAACTACAGGCCCAGCCGGTTCCACAGTGCAAATTATCGGAAACGCATTCACACCATACTCAGCCATAGTCGTCGAAGTCGGCGCCAATATCGTTAACACAATTCCATCCACAGCAAGCCCGAACCCTGCAGGACAATTCATCGCATACGTTACAATACCCGCAGCCCTCTCAGGAAACCAAACAATAACCGTTATTGACTCAAGCAACAACGTCGCAACAGCCATATTTGCGATCGGCGGAACATCAACTGGAATCATCGTTGACCAGACAGCCCTTAGCACCACAGCCCAAACACTAAACAGTGCAGGACAACCAGCAACATCATTCGCCCGCGGATCCACCGTAAAGATAAGCTTCGTTCTTGATTCAACAGTTGGCGGCGGCAACGTCTTGTGGCGAGTAACTCTACAGCAAGGAACAGCAGTTTACAACATAGCTACAACATCTGCAAGCATTAGCTCAACCCCAACAACATTGTCATTCTCACAACTGATACCCACAGGCATAGCAGCAGGCACATGGACTGCAAGCGTACAAATCTTTGGCTCAGACGGTGTAACACCTCTTGGCGTAGCAACTCTAGTCTTCAACGTAACTTGAGCAACAGGTGACAAATCGTGAAAAGCCCAAAACAAGTCAAAATAGCCCTCTGTGCAGTCATGATCATGGCGCTGGCCATGACGGTCTGCATAGCGCCCGCTTTTGCGGACGTATGGTCGCTATCGGCCACTCCGGACAATACAACTTATGTCCAGACGGCGGTAGTAACCATTAGCGGCACATTGACAGACACAACAAATGCGACAGCTGGCGCTAACATGCTTGTTAGTGTCATCGTACATGACTCAGTTGGCAATCTCGCATACAGCAACATCGTCTACACAAACGCAGCAGGAGTGTATAGTACAAATTTCAGTGACCCATTAGGACCAACAGGAACCTACCCGATTACTGCATTCGCATCACTCAACGGAGCGCAAATAGCATCAGCCAGTGGAAGCTACACTGTAACGCCATCCGTTCCAGTGGTACAAACCATCACATTGACACCCAGCACAGGTTTCGCAACTACAATCAGCGGTTCAGGCTTCACACCATCTGACACCATGACCATAACTTGGGCAAACACACCAATGATTACCGTACCACAGACAGTCACAGTCAGCCCATCAGGCACATTCGTCGCCATAGTCACAGCACTAGCAGCTACAAGCGGAACATACACAATAGTCGCAACAGACCAACATAGCCTCACAGCATCTGCAACCTTCACAGTTCCAGCCATCACTGGAGCAACAGGTCCAGCCGGAGCAACAGGAGCAACAGGTGCTACTGGAGCAACAGGAGCAACAGGTGCTACTGGAGCAACAGGTCCAGCCGGAGCAACAGGAGCAACAGGTGCTACTGGAGCAACAGGTCCAGCCGGTCCACAAGGCCCAGCAGGTGCAGCAGCATCAATATGGGTAGCCGGAATATGGGTAGCAGTCATCCTCTCGCTCATAGCAGCCATAGCAGCAATCTACGCAGTCATAACAATCCGTCAAAAAATCGCAAGCTAAAACCCCTCACATAAATGAGGGACCCCCTTCTTTCTTTATTTTTTTTAATCTTAATCACCAAGAAATTTCCTTCCAAGAAATTATAGACACACCAGTTTCCTTGGTTTTCCAAAAGAAAGTTCTGAGACTGCTAAAGATTTTGCGCAAAATGTCTTGATCATTTACCAAAAGTCTTTTTAGGGTTAAGTGATGAATGGTAAATTAATCTAATGTAAAATATATTGGCGGCTTTACCTCTAGTGCAAAATGGCTCTTCCGGTTTCCTAAATAGAATGCAGTTGATAAGACTTAAGTCAAAAGCCATGCGCGCTGGCGTGTGGTTCGCAGCTTTGCCAAGGATAGATAGAGTGCTTGTTGATTTAACGATAAAAGTAGCAGAAAACATCCGCAGTGCCTATTTAGCCAAAAGTATCTATGCTGTCGTAGGCAAATTGGAAGGGCTTTTAGAAAGCAGTGTCCTGAAATCTTTGAGAACAATAGGTAGATCGCTAGCCGAAAAAATTAGCTTAATAGCGCAGAAATGGGGCAACATTTCGGCTAAAAGCTGGGCTACCGACGTATCGTTCGCGTTTTTCTTATCTGTAATGCACACAAATAGATGACTCTATGCAATATTTAATCGGTAACTAATTTTTATGCCAACAAAAGTTTTGGTTACTGGAGGAGCTGGATTTATCGGTAGTCACATGGTTGACCGATTAGTCAAAGATGGCTATCGCGTAAAGGTTTTTGATAACTTGTCCAATAGCAAGTTAGATAATATCCAAAGATATTTGAGTTCAGGGCAAATAGATTTTGTAAAGGGCGATATTCGCGATGCCTCACTTGTCCAAAAAACTCTTAAGGCTGTTGATTTGGTTGTTCATTTTGCAGCTTTGACCAGTGTGCCTTTTTCGGTTGAAAATCCTGATTTGACCTTTGACGTTAATCTTCTGGGAACTTTGAATCTCCTCCGTTCAAGCATCAAGGAGAACATCGACAGGTTCGTGTTTATTTCAAGCTGCGCAGTTTGCGGAGACACCCAGTTTCCGCCCGTAAATGAAGAAGTACAAACAAATCCAATTTCGCCTTATGCTGAATCAAAGCTCATCGGTGAACGTTACTGCTTGGGCTTTAGTGAGCGGAAACTTTTGAGGTCGGTTGTTTTGCGTTTCTTTAATGTTTATGGTCCCAGGCAAGGCTTGAACGATTACAGCGGCGTAATAACGCGTTTTATTGAATTTAGCAGGAAAGGATTGCCATTAACAATTTATGGTGACGGTTCACAAACAAGAGACTTTGTAAATGTAAATGATATTGTTGAAGCAGTTTTGGCTTCAATGAAAAGTAGCAAGGCTGAAGGCGAAGTTTTTAACATCGGCTCAGGCAAACCCACTTCTATCAGCGAGTTGGCTAAAACTGTTTTAGAGTTGAGTGGCTTGGACTTGGAGATTCGTTTTGAAAAGTCTCGAACTGGTGATATTAAGGATAGTTATGCAGATATTTCAAAAGCTAAAACGCTGTTAGGTTTTGAGCCTAAGGTTTCTCTGAAGACTGGTTTGCAGACGTTATTTGAAGGGAAGGTAGTTGCATGATGCTGGCGTTGTGTGTTTGTTGAATTTGCTATGCTTTAATAAGTTAGTAGATTATAGGAATGCTATGGACGATTCAGTATTGTCAAGTTTTCTGTTTGGTGTTTAGGTACATGGCTGAGCGAACTTTAGATGAAATAAGAGCAGAACTGAAAGCGCTAATGCCTGCGCTTAAGAAACGGTTTAAAGTAGCGTCTTTAGAGATTTTTGGATCATATGTACGCGGTGAGCAAACGGAAAAAAGCGATGTTGACGTGCTTATTACGTTTGCGGGGTCGTATAGTTTGTGGCAGCTTATAGATGCTGAGCGCTTTTTAAGAAGGAAGCTTCACGTGAAGGTTGATTTAGTTCCCAAGGATAGCGTGAAACCTGCGTTAAAGAATCGAATTCTTAGTGAAGCGACGGCTGTATGAGTAGCCGAGATTACAAGTTGTATTTGCAGGAGATTTATGACGCCATAAGTGAAATTGAAGAATTCACTAAAGGTTTTTCTTTTGAAGAGTTTAAAGGGGATAAACTGCGAATAAAGGGTGTTTTTGCTAATTTGATTATTATAGGTGAAGCTGTAGACAAATTGCCCGGGAAAGTGAAGCATGAAAATCGTCAGATTCGTTGGAAAACATGGATGCGGATGAAAGAAACACGAAATAAACTTGCTCATGCGTATTATAATGCAACTCCTGAATCTTTGTGGGCAATCGCTAAATTTGAGTTGCCGCCGTTAAAACCAATAATTAAAAAAATGATTGAAGAGCAGTAAAAGAAGACTAATGGGAACTAAATTGGTGTTGCCGCTACCTGGCGATATTAAGGATAGTTATGCAGATATTTCTAAAGCTAAAGAATTCTTGGGTTATGCGCCTAAAGTTTCATTGAAAGAAGGCTTACGCAATTTACTTAACGAAAAAACGGTGCCACCTAATCATGGATTCAACCAATAGCATTGATCTTGAAGATGAAACAAGCAATCTTGGGTTGCATAGTTTTTTATCTTTGACTATACAATAGACACTGAGTATATTCTGGGCTAGCAAGGAACGAAAGGACAATGGTAGAAATAGAAGCGATTGAAGTAGGCGCGCTCACTGAAACAAAACCATTCGTTGTTGTTGGCATACCAGCATTTAACGAGGAACACACCATTGCCCGGGTAATTTTGGACGCGCAAAAGTTTGTTGGCAAAGTTATTGTTTGTGACGATGGCTCTACTGATTATACGGCAAAGATTGCGGAAGGTTTAGGAGCCGATGTGATCAGGCACGATAAAAATGGAGGTTACGGTGCATCTATTAAGAGTCTGTTTATTCGTGCCCATGAGTTGCACGCTGACGTTTTTGTTACTTTAGATGCCGATGGGCAACATACGCCTAGCGAGATTCCATGCGTTATAAAACCCATTTTGGAGGGCACGGCTGATGTGGTGATTGGCAGCCGATTTGTTAATGTACATGGAACAGATGAGATGCCCCGATACAGGCAACTAGGTGCCAAACTGATTACTAAGCTGGTTAATGGTTCATCAAAGAACGGTGTTACCGACGCCCAAAGCGGTTTTAGAGCTTATAATCGTCGAGCACTGGAGTGCCTTAACTTTTTCGAGGATGGCATGGGAGCTAGCGTTGAGATATTGCTTAAAGCCAGCGATCATAATCTGAGTATTGTTGAGGTTCCTTGCACTTGCAAATATAATAATGGTGACGTCGCCACCTCTTCCGAGCATGCTGTAACTCATGGCATTGGCGTAGTCATGTCGTTAGTCCGTCTTATTGTTGAAGAAAGACCATTATTAATGCTGGGTCTTCCTAGTTTGGTGTCCTTGTTCGCTGGTATAGGATTCGGAGTGTGGATGTTACAGGTTTATGCTTTGCATCATGAGATTGAGACGAATATTGCTTTGGCTTCAATTGCGTTTATTCTCATTGGGTTCTTTATGTTGTCGACTGCTATTACTTTATATGCCATAACTAGAATATCCAGAAAAATATAGTGGATAATAGAGAGGAATGGATAATTAGTAAAAAGATTTTAGTAACAGGTGGTTTGGGGTTCATAGGTTCGAATCTGGTTCGCGAATTAGAGAAGCGTGGATATGAAGCATGGGCTTGTGATTTGTTACATTCTTGGCAGCCAAATTACGTTCGTTGTGACGTGAGCAAGTTCGGCCAAGTTGAAAGATTATTCGCTGAGCATAACTTCGATTACGTTTATCATGCCGCAGCAGAGTATGGCAGATGGAACGGAGAAGATTACTACGAAAACCTATGGGCTACAAACGCAGTAGGTACAAAAAACATTCTGAGAGTGCAAGAAAAGAAAAAGTTCCGAATGATTTTCTTTGGAAGTGCTGAAGTTTACGGAGACTACGATGGCGTAATGAGTGAAGATGTTATGGATTCTATTCCGATAAAGCAGATGAATGACTACGCAATTTCGAAATGGGTTAACGAAATGCAGATTCTAAATTCTGCCGCTATGTTTGGAACAGAATCGGTTCGAGTTAGGTTGTTTAATGTTTATGGTGTTGGTGAGCACTACACTCCTTACCGTGGTTGGATACCTAAATTCATATATAAGGCAATGAGAAACGAGCCCTACACCGTTTACCTGGGACACAAACGTACACTTGAATATGTTGAGGACTTGTGCAGAACATTCGTGAACATAATTGACAACTTCAAGCCGGGAGAGATTTACAATCTAGGCGGAGACAATCAATATGATATAAAATACGTTTCCGATCTAATACTAAAGAATCTAAACAAGGATGATTCCAAGGTTTCTTACAAAGAAGCTGAGCCTTTCACAACGAGAATAAAAACACCCGATGCATCTAAAGCGAAAAAGGATTTGGATTTCAAACTAACCATCACCCCAGCAGAAGGCATGCGCAGAACTGTGGAATGGTTCAAAAAACTTTACGATAAGCAAAATGCTTGAGGCGTAGCTTAGAATGAATAAGAAAGTGTTTGAAGCGTTCGATGGAAAAACAGTGCTTGTAACTGGTGGAGCAGGTGCAATAGGCTCAAACTTGGTGAAGAAACTGAGTGATTTGAAAACAAAGAAAATCATAATTATGGACGACTTATCTTCATCCTTCGAATGGAATGTTCCATCAAGCCCAAAGATTGCCTTCATAAGAGGTAACATTTTAGATGATGAAAAGTTGAAGCGGGCATTCAAGGAGAAACCCCAAATCGTTTATCATCTGGCTGCGCATTTTGCTAATCAAAATTCAGTTGATAATCCCGAAACTGACTTGATGGTGAACGGCATGGGTACGCTAAAGGTCCTTGAGTATGCTCATCTAGTAGGAATCGAACGTTTCATCTATGCATCTTCGGGCTGCGGAATATATGGTGCAGACTCAAAAATACCCTTCGAAGAGCATGACGTATCGATGAAACTATACACACCATACCAAGTTACAAAAATGCTGGGAGAGCTCTATGCTAATTATTATTACAATCTCTATCATCTTCCAATTGTGAATGCCCGATTTTTCAATTCATATGGTCCCGGTGAGGTTCCGGGAAAATACAGAAATGTTATTCCTAACTTTTTCTACTGGTCAATTAACAAGCAAGCGTTGCCTATTACGGGAACAGGCGATGAAACAAGAGATTTCACCTACGTCGGAGACATCATTAATGGATTGTTAGCAATGGCTTATTATGAGAAAGCCATTGGGGAGGCATTTAACCTTGCTACATCCAGAGAAATTCGAATTGGTGACCTTGCAAAATGGATTAACGAAATAACCGATAACAATGCTGGACTAATTTTCAAGGAAAGACGTGATTGGGATAAGAAAAATAGACTTCTAGCATCCATCGAAAAAGCACGGAAAATTCTTGGATATAACCCAAGTATGGATTTCAAAGAAGGACTAAAGGAAGTTAACGCTTGGTTTGGTGAAAACTGGGAAAACATTTACGCATCATACAAGAGCTAGAAGCAACAGATCATCAAGAGACTAATTGAGTAAGAGCAGTTTTGTGCGGCATATTTGGAATAGTAATCGGTGAAAACCTAAAGCTCTCTCCAAGAGAGCTCATGCAAATCGTAAATAGCATATTCAAGCTTTCAGAATCTCGCGGCAAAGAAGCGTCAGGTTTGGCTGTTAGATTCAAAGATTCAATTTATGTATTCAAAGAACCGATTACTTCATCGAAACTAGTTAAGACATCTAAGTACAAGGAATTGTTCAATCGGACCCTGAAAGCTGGCGCCTATTTTGGGGTTCAACTGCAAGCTCCGATTTTGATTCTGGGTCATTCACGATTGCAAACAAATGGGCAAAGCGAAATCAACACAAACAATCAGCCCGTCGTTAAGGACGGGGCAATTGGAATACATAACGGAATTATCGTTAATGATGATAAATTGTGGAAATCTTTTTCAGAACTCAAAAAGAAATATGATGTTGACACTGAGGTATTTCTCAGTCTGTTGCAGATGTTTCGGGCTCAAGGTAAATCGGTGGTTGAAGCTGTTAGGCTTGTTTTTGAGCATATTGAGGGTTCAGCTTCGGTGGCTGTCCAATTTGACGATACTTGCAATCTTGTTCTTGCATCAAACACAGGCTCACTCTATATGGCTTTGAGCCAGAGTGAGAAGATTCTGGTTTTCGCTTCTGAAAAATACATTCTTCAACAGGCTCTCCACAATAAACTCCTAAGAAGGCTATTCGTTAACCAGTCAATAACGCAAATCAAAGCAGGTCAAGGCTACCTACTTGACCTTAACCTATCGAAGAAGTACATGTTTGCATTAAACGAGCGTTCAGTTGAAATTACTAATAGTGACCCCTTAAAATCAAAGGTCAAAATTCTTGAGCTTTTTGACAAACAAGTACCACCGCCTACTGATCCAAGTCAATACCTCTTACAAGAAGAAATTAAACAAGCCATGATTCAAAATTGGGAGGCACTCTATTCAAGCGAAAATGTGCTGAGAAGATGCACTCGTTGCCTCTTGCCTGAAACGATGCCTTTCATAAGCCTCGATGAAGAAGGCGTGTGTAGCTTTTGCAGAGATTATGAGACGAGAGGCAGCTACCTTAAGGGAGAAAAAGCGCTTGAAGAGTTCGTTTCAAAATACCGAAGCAATTCCGGTGAACCAGATGTTCTTATAGGTTTCAGCGGTGGACGAGACAGCACATTTGGATTGGATTATATCAAAAATCATCTAGGACTGCATCCTGTAACTTTCACTTATGATTGGGGGATGGTCAATGATCTTGCACGCAGAAACCAAGCAAGAGTAGTTGGCAAATTGGGCATTGAACACATAGTTATTTCAGCAGACATTCGAACAAAAAGAGCAAACATACGCAAGAATCTTAAGGCGTGGCTGAAAAGCCCTGATTTAGGCATGGTGCCGATACTCATGGCAGGGGACAAACAATTCTACTATTACTTCCACAAAGTTCGCAAACAAACCGGGATCAAATTATTCATATTCTGTGGAGGATATGAAGGCGAAGAAGGAACTGGGCTGTTCAAATATGGCTTTTGTAATGTCGCTACTCAAGGCAGCAAGAATGCATTGAAGAGAATGACGGGCATCACAACTGTAAACAAATTAAAGATTATGTACTATTACCTAAAACAATTTGTCAAAAACCCAGCGTACATTAACAAGTCCATATTCGACACGTTATTCGCTTATTATTCCTCCTACGTGTTGCCTGATGATTATTTGTATCTATTCCATTATTTAGACTGGGATGAAAACAAAATATTAAACAGCATAACCGAGAAGTTCAATTGGGAAAGAGAGACTGACACGATAGCGACTTGGCGAGTAGACGACGGTACAGCGTCGTTTTACAATTACATCTATTTGACTTTGGCGGGCTTCACAGAATTTGATATTTTCAGGAGCCACCAAATACGCGAAGGCAAGTTGAGCCGAGATGACGCGTATAAGCTGATTAAGGAAGAAAACAAGCCTCGGTTCAAGTCAATTGAATGGTACGGGCAAGCAATTAGTTTTGATATGAATAAAGCCATTGAGGTAATCAATAAAGCGCGAAAACTTTACTCACTGTCCGAAAAGAAAAAGAGTGCAGATGAATCAGTCGCCCGGAATCAAGAATATCTCGGGTTCCAAAAAGCGCCATTAACAGTACAAAACAAGTCTGGTTCTTCGTCTTGAATATACTAGTTGTAGCTCAGTATTTTCCCCCAGACCTTGGCGGCTCAGCAACAAGGGCTGGTAATTTGGCCAAAGGTCTTTCCCTGAACGGTTGCAGCGTGACGGTAATAACTGGTTTTCCCCATTATCCTCATGGGAACATACCCTTAGAGTACAGGTGGAAGCCGCTGAAAATAGAGCAGATGGGTAATATCAAGGTAATACGAACATTCATGCCTCCCATCAAGTCAGAAGGCTTTTTCAAGCGATTGGTGTTAATAGGTACTTTTTTAGTTTCCTCGTTATTCGCATTGCCTTTTGTGGGACGAGTTAATGCCATATGGGCTTCAAGCTGGGCTCCAGGTTATATTTACAGCAAAATTAAAAGAAAACCTTTGGCTTTAAACGTGGACGATTTGACCCTCGAGGATCTTGTTGATCTCAAAATGTTACCTGAAAATTCGCTGGTTCTTAGGGTGGGCGAGTGGGTATATCGGTTATTCTATGTTAAAGGCGACGTTTTGACTCCTATTAGTTCTGGTTACTTCGAGATACTTTCAAAGAAGTATTGCGTTAAGCCTAATAGAATTCATCTTGTAAGAGGGGGCGTAGACCTCTCTGTTTTCAAGCCAAGCACATCCAAACCCGAACCTAAAAAGAAATTCGTAGTTTTGTATTCTGGAGCATTTTCTGTAGCTTACAATTTCGAACAGATAATCCAAGCCGCCAAAATCCTTGAAAAAATTGATGATGACATCGAATTTGTTATCCAAGGTGCAGGTGAACTTTTAGACTCAATATATACCTCTATTAATAAGCTTAAAACTAAGAACGTCAAGATTATTAACAAAATTCTAAGCAGAACCGAAGTCGCAGAACTATTAGACAAAGCCGATGTTTTAATCTTACCTCTTGCAACATTCTATAAATCAGGCAAACCTTACCTAGGAATGTCATCAAAACTCTACGAGTACCAAGCAGTAGGTAAGCCAATAATCTCTTGTAGCAGAGGCGTACCGACAGCCTACATCAGAGATACCCATTCAGGATTAGTTGTTGATCCAGGCGATTTTGTAGCCTTATCTAAAGCTGTATTGGAGCTAAAACAAAATTCAAATGCAGCTTTTGCAATGAGTGAAAACGGAAGGAAATATGTTAAAAATGAGGCATCATTAGAAGCCATAGGTCTGAACATGAAAGAAATATTCAAAAATATTTTATGAGGCAAAATTTTGAGTATAGAAGATGAAATGCAGTCAAGAATTAGAGAGCTGAAATCAAAAAGAGTACAAATTATGGATAGTTTTACAAATATAGAAGATTTGGCCAATTTTTTAGCTCAAGCCGATGTTTTAGTTTTACCGCTTGCTGATTTTAAAACTCCCTACCGTGGCATGTCTTCTAAACTATACGAATATCAAGCAGTAGGAAAACCAATAATCTGCTGCAGCAACGGTTTGCCTAAAACCTACATAGAAGAAACAAATTCAGGCATAGCAATAAATCCTGGGGATTACGAAAACCTAGCTAAAGCTATATTAAAGTTAAAGCAAAATCCATTTCTCGCTAAAACTTATGGCGAAAATGGAAGAAAAGAAATAGAAACTGAAATCTCCATTGAAGCCATCGGCTCCAAGATGAATGAAGTTTTCAACGATCAATTACACTATGACAATTAAGCTGTTATCTGAGGAAATTTATTGATTTATGTAGGGAGTTTAGAGTACAGTCCAATTTACAAATCTCATTGTTGTGCATTCGGAAAAGTCTGTGAAGAACTGGGGCTTCAAGTGAAATACATCTTCAGTCGTGAATACGAGTGGATGTTGCCTCAGTCTATCAAGGAAAAAACCACTTTCATTGGGAATTCAAAAAACATATCCTCTATGCTTAAGACCACTTTAAATATCGGACATCTTCACTCAATCAATAAAATATTTTCCAAAGACAAACCAAATTATGTTTATTTGCATAATTATCATCTTCTTAATCATTATATTGCAAAAGTTTGCCGAAAGAATGGTGGCAAGTTTATTTATCATGTTCACGAACCTTATGTTGAAAATAAGGCAGCTCATGGAGGGGTACAGCGATATTGGCTTTATTTGAACGAATATATGGAAGCGAAACTTGTTAGTAATACTGATATTGCGATAGTATCCTCTAAAGAAGCTTCAAGGCTATTTAACAAAGCATATCCACACTTTAAAGGAAAAAAAATCCAAATTCCATTATTATATGAAGATCTTGGAGCGGGCCAGATTGACTCTTTAAACAATCGAGAGTACGTTACTTTTGTAGGTCCTCCTGTCTCTGCAAAAGGACCTGAAATATTTCTCAATATCGTGAACCACGCTAGAAAGTCTAATCCAGAATGGCGTTTCTTAATGATTTCCAGGGAGAAAATAAAGGATCCAAAATTCTTGAAAGTAAGTAATCTATCAATTTTTTATCAAGCACGAATCTCTGATGAAGAATATGGTATTCTTATGAAGAAAAGTGTAGCAGTTGTTACACCGTACAAACGTGAAACACAGAGTTCTGTTATCCTTGTATCCTATATGTACGGAACACCAGTTGTTTCAAGCAATGTAGGAGGATTGCCTGAATTTGTTGACAATGGCGATACTGGTTACATTGTTGATCTCAATGCACCAATTGAAAAATGGATTGAAGCCATTCAATTGATAAAAACCAATTCTCAGTTTATGCAGAATCAATGCCGAGAATATTTCAAGAAAAATTTCGCTGGCAGCAATTGGCAAAGTTACCTGAATTCAGTGCTTACTTAAATGCCTTTTAAAGGGATCAATACATGATAATTGACTTAGGTTGCGGTGAACTAAAGCGAGGCAACATAGGGGTAGATGTCAGGAAAACACGGTCAGTAGACGTTATTGCAGACCTTCGTCAATTGCCATTTAAGTCTGAGGCTTTTGATCATGTTTATTCATCGGCTGTTGTTGAACACTTTAGTCACCGAGAAGTTCAATATGTTTTAGTAGAATGGATACGTATTCTAAAAAAAGGCGGAACAATTGAAATTGAGTGTCCTGACCTAAGAGCGAGAGCATTTTTGTTCTTTCTAAATCCGAGTTGGAAAAACATTGAGGATATTTATGGCTCTCAAGACTACGAAACTAACTTTCATAAATGTGGTTTCTCATATGAAATACTAAAAGATCTTCTGAAGTCTTGTGGCGTAAAGAGTGTAAGGCGAATCATCAAAGGGTACAAAGGAGTTCCATTTATTCCTGATTGTTTGCATGTTAAGGGCATCAAATCTTAGAACAGCAAGATCAAATTGAGAATTTTACAAATTATACCGGTATTCACAGAGCAGTTCGGTGGCACAACTACTGTAGTAAAATCGATTTCAAAAGAACTCGCAAAGAGGCACGAAGTAGTTGTATATACAACAAATGGGTTTGACACTAATCCGAGTCATGATTTCGCCGCTAAATGCCAAAAGGAGAACGGATATGTTGTTTTCTACTTTAAGAGAATCCGAAACCTTACATTTCTTTCGTCGACTTTCGGTCAAATGAATATATCTATAGATATGATAAATCAGATCAGAGCTAATCTAAAACACTTCGAAGTAGTTCATGTGCATTCATGGGAACAGTTTCCAGAAATTCTCGCTAGCTACTATGCGAAAAAATTCTCTGTTCCCTATGTCCTACAGGTTCACGGTTCTCTTCACAATTATGACTCCAGAAACAGATTGAAGCAAAGCTATAAAATGATATTTGGTGATCGAGTTCTGCAGGGAGCTTCTAGACTTATTGCTTTTAACGAAACAGAAGCTGAAGAATACCTCGCAATGCATGCTCCAAAAGATAGAATCCGGATCATACCGAACGGGGTTGATTTTTCAAATTATGAAAATTTGCCGCCTCAAGGTAATTTCAAGCGTTTCTATAATATAGGGAAAGACAAAAAAATAATTCTTTATCTGGGTAGAGTCAATGCAAGGAAAGGCATAGATTTTCTTGTGCAAGGATATTACCATTTTGTCAAAACGACTAAACGGTCTGACACGTTATTAGTTATTGCTGGACCAGATGATGGCTATCTATCACACATTAAAAGCTTAGTTCAAACCTTGGGCTTATCTGATTTAGTCTTGTTTACAGGTCTATTAAGCTCTGACCTCAAAGTTTATGCGTATGTAGATTCGACTATTTGTGTTTGTCTTAGTCCTTTCGAACCATTTGGAGTTGTTACGCTGGAAGCAGCAGTTTGTGGGAAACCTGTAATAGTTTCCAAAGAGTCGCCGATCGCATCAGTAGTCGAAGAAGCAAAATTTGGGATTGCTGTTGAATTTAATCGAATAGACAAATTAGCTGAAATCTTAGATTCGCATCTTAAAAACACAGAAGCACTTGAAATCATGGGACAAAGAGGTCGCAAATTTGTATTTGATAATTACCGTTCATCAGAAATCGTGCACAAGCTTGAAAACGTGTATGAAGAATTGGGCTAGACGTTGAGTAAATGAAAGTAAAGCGTAATAAGAAACATTTAGCGCTAGGCTTACTTGTCAGAGATTTCCTTTCAGAAGTACCTTTGAAGAAACTAGAGATTAATCCAACCCAAAACCGACTCTCGCTATCGCGTGAATATAGAACGCGTTGGGTTGAAACTGCCCAAAAAATCTTGCCAACCCTTGATAGAGCAGGTATCAAATACGTGCTAACCAAAGTATATGACGTTCCGAAAGTCAAACTTGAAGACATCGACTTATTAATTGAAGATAAAAGAGAGGCATCGCGTGCTCATAACATTCTTCGTGAAGAACTATATTCTTTATACAAGGACCGTTATTCTCTTAATCCTCTTAAAGTAACAGCTATTCAGCCGGAAAATATCATTCAAGTAGATATTTATCCAGAAGCCACCTGGTTTAACATGAAATATGCTCCTAAGTCGATTATAACTGAAAGGAGAGTACGGCGGAGAATTTTGGGAATCAATGCTTATATGCCTGATCCCAGTTGCGATGCATACATAGTTGCAAGCCACAGTTACAATCATGGATTTGTATCACTTGCAGAAGCGGCATATTTTGTACGTTTGGTAAATGAATATCATCTGGATTGGAATTTCTTAATCAACATTTCAAACGATTTTAGACTTAATCATGCATTGTTAATATATCTTAAATTGGCTAAACTATCTACGAACGAAGATGAAAACGAGATCCAAGAATTAATAACTAGAATTCTGCAAAAAGATTCCTTGTCAAGATTGTATTCTGCTTGGTTTGACAAAGCCGCTGCCCACGGCTTTCCGTTGGTTCTTCCACTAAAATTGCGATTGCTCACAGCATTTGTAAGAATATTCAGAGTTTCTTCTGTTCACAATTTCAAGGGTTATGATGAGCTTATAGGTTATGGATTATCGCTTATCTTCAGAGGAGACAGAAGGGAGCTTGTGAAAGGTAATAATTCTTGAATTTGTCGATACTGATTGATGGCTTAAACAAGAAAACTGAGAGTAGGCAACCATGGAGCTATGCCCGCACAATCGCTTTAGAGTTATGTAAATTAGGTGAAAACGTAAACATATTTACTAACCGGCAGCCTTCAACTTCTTCGCCTAGCATTTTCGAGGACAATATTGTTTTGCACCAATTGCCAGTTCCAAGTTTGTCCAAAATAGATGCCGTTTCTTTGAGTTTGATTAAAGAAACTAAGCCCAATATCCTTTACTTTTTTGGTAATTCTCTAAGTGGAGTATATTTACCACGCTTAAAAGAGGTAGACGTCCCTATTATCCTTCATATAAGTAGTGTGCACTATTCCTTTTCTGATTTAAGAAAGCTGTCACGAGAAGAAATTTGGAGCCATCGATTGCATTTGGCTGTTTCATTGCTGCCTGGTCAATTGCTCGTGAGAAAACTTAACAACAAAATGATTTCGAAAATTACAGTACCTAGCAATGCTGTCAAATCTAGCCTATGCAAGTTTGGCGTCAGACCTCAAAAAATCCACGTTGCTCCTCTTGCATTTCAAAGTTCATCTAAAATATTAGATCGATCATCTAATACTTTCGAAGCACGCAGATCACTGAATTTGCCCAAAGAAGACTTCATTATAACTTACTTGGGCTCCCCTAATACTATAAGGGGAACAGATACATTACTTCAATCAGCCCGATACCTTAAAAAGGATAATGTTCATTTTTGCATGTTAATTCTCTCTCGCCACGATTTTGAAGAAGATGATTCTTTTGAGTCTTACCTTCAGAAATTAATTAGAGCCTATGAACTGGGGCACTTTGTTAAAATCGTTTCTGGAACACTGAGCAAGCGAGTTGTTGATGATTACATTGAAGCTTCTAATCTGCTCGTGTTTCCATTCAAAATTGTTCAAAGTGAACCACCTTTATCTGTATTAGAGGCATTGGGTTTAGGCAAGCCAGTTATTGTAACAAACAAGTGCGGGTTGCCTGAATTGGTCACCCCCGATACGGGATTTTTAGTCAAACCGAATGATCCTCACGGGCTAGCTAATACAATTTATTTGTGCACTCAAAATCCTGATATGTTAGCCAAAATGGGCGAACGCGCAAAGATTTGCACTTCAGTTCTTCCTTCCTATGAAGTTTTGGGGCGTTGGACTCAAGATTTGCTCAGTCAGACAACTTCCCAATTTGTGCTGCACAAAAAAAATAACGTTTGAACCGAATGCAGATATCCAAAGTCTTTGACGCTTTCTCGAGCTTGTGTTTTAGATGACTTCAAAACATAGGGCAATTATATTCTCGGGAATAGATGGTTCAGGAAAAAGTAGACATGCCAACAAACTAGCCGAAGAGCTCAGAAAGTCGGGGAGAAAAGTTGAAAGTATTTGGATGCGTGGTTATGGTCGAATATTTTTTTCGCTACCAGTGTTAGCGTTTTGTCGTGCCTTAAAAATAACATACGTCAAAACTCTCAAGAATGGATTAAAAATTTCTTTGTATCGTTTTCATGATTATAAGCCATTATGTGTCCTATGGCCTTGGGTTCAACTTGTTGATTCTATGATTTTCAATCTTCTTCTTGTATATCGTCCGTTAAGACCTTCTACTTCGATATCAATTCTCGATAGAAGTGCAGTAGATAACTTGGTTGATGTAATCGCCGACACTGAGAAACCATTCTTTCCTGAAATGCTAGAAAAGTGCTTCATTAACTTAATTCCCAATAATGCAATCGTTATCCTCTTAACAGTCGACGAATACACAGCATTAGGCAGGAAAAGAGATATCGCAAATGTGGATTATCTCAGAAAACGGTCTGTCCTATATCACTATTTGTCTTGCAAATACAAATGGAAGAGTTTTGAGACTGAATCACCCTTTTTTGCAACTCATTCAAAAATACTCAAGTATGTAAGTGGATGATTGAGATCTATTCAGATAATGCGTTTCACACTTAAGTAAATATAATCATCGTTCAATTCTATGCGGGACAATTCTATGCAGGAAACGTATAGGACTCTGCAAAAAGAGGCATCAATCGTAATAATAAACTATAATGGCGAGCGATTTATCAGGGATTTATTTGTTTCCTTATTTCGTCAGACAAATAAAAATTTTGAAATATTGTTTGTTGACAATGCCTCAACTGATCACAGCATCGATGTATTCCGTGAAATTATGGAAGAAGAATATTCCGAAATACCTATGACGTTAATTTCAAATAAAACCAACTTGGGTTTTTGTGAAGGAAACAATTCCGGGCTGAAACAATGTTCAGGCAAATATGTAATTTTTCTAAATAATGATACGTATCTTGACGAGAATTGGTTTGATGAGTTATTAATTGTGATGAATATGCATCAGAGTATTGCCATTTGTCAAAGCAAACTCGTTGAACCAAAGACAGGAAAGTTGCAATCTATTGGTGGTTTACATGGAGTGTACGGAAAAGGTTCTTCTTCCAACAAAATTATAAGTGATGGAGAATTAATAAGTGGATTTTTTTACGCAGTTGGTGCGTCAATGATTGTAAGAAGAGAAATTATTGAAAGAATTGAGAGATTCGACAAGGAACTCTTCAATGGAGACGTGGATCTAAGTTGGCGGATTCGCCTCATGGGATATCAAATCGTAACAAATCCTCGTTCCATTTGTTATCATTATGGTGGTTGCACTATAGCCAAATTTGTCCTATCAACGGATCATTCGTACCAAATATTTAGGGAAAAATTGAGAATTCTAATCAAGAATTATGGATCTGAGAATTTGCTTAAGCGGTTGCTAATGTGGTATGTGGTCTCATTCGCATATGCGATGTATTTGTCTTTAAGAAACAGGAAACCGCACATTTTCTCTTGGGCGAAAGCATTGCGTTGGAACGCGGTAAATCTAAAAGGCACTTATTCTCTTAGACAAAAAGTTCAACATTTAAGAAATATCTCAGACAGCAAAATTGAGAAGTATATGTTGCCATATCCTTCAGAGATGTACGAACTCAGAAGAAGACTGTGAAGATAAAGAAACTTTAAAAATTGTAATCTTGCCTTAAAGTAATTGCGTTATCCATAATAACATCCGAATCCCTTTAGTGCGTTTAACATGTTGAAACCTTTCAATGTGAAGACTATTGCGTTAGTCTTAGGCGTGTTTATGCTATGTTCTTTAATTTACTTCGGCATTATATATACTGAGTTGAAGTTTTGGTTCTACTTCTTTTCTATTCTTTTTTGTTTTGCTTTATATGTTACTCTCAACAAGAGCCAAGTCAAAATAAATTCTTCATTCACTTCGATTAATCCTGATTACATTCCTATTATTTTTGCTATTTCTGCGTTAATAATTGATTTGCTACAGATAAGTGGCATTGCGACGTTTCTGTTGAGTTTCTTTTTAATTTTCTTCATCCCAGGATATTCCATTTTGCGTCTAGTTAGTTTTAGACCGTTTCGTTCGTTTCTCGAGATCCCGGTTCTATCTTTTGGTCTGTCATTTTTTGTGAGTTGCGTTGCTTACACTATACTTTCGTCATCTTCTTTTGCACTCGGAGGAAATTTCATAATCATCTTAGTTTCTCTTGTTCTTTCAATTTTGCTTCTTGCATTTTCGTTTTATAGACATAGAAAATGGGGGTCCAAAATTGAAATTCGATTTTCTTATCAAGAAATAGTAGCAGTTGTCGCAATACTCAGCTTCTTCTTGTTTTCAATTAGTATGCTTTATCCTCAAATATCTCATACAGATTTGATTGAGCCTTACTCGCAATCTCAAAGAACGGCAAGTGCCTCATCTATCTATGTGTCAAGAGAACCCTGGTTTAATTTGATGCAAGCAATTCTAAATCAAAGCTCCCACGTTTCCATAAACGTTTTTGTGTCTACCTTGGTTTTTTTGAATTTAGTGCTTATTGCCGCATTTTACATAATGGCAAAAGCCTATTATGAAGAATCAAGTGATGGGCCTACTTTGGCTACCTTAATTTTTGTGTCCTTTTCTGGACTAAGTTGGATAGCTTATTCCAATCTGTTTCTTGCTAATCATGTGCAGCCCGGCCAAGCTTGGGGGGTAATCAACGCTGCGTCTAGTTTGGACCTTTGGGTGGGCGGAAGCACTTGGTTATGGTATTGGTTTAGAGCCTTTAGCGTAGGGTTTGCACTTGCTTTTATGCTAATTTATTTGGTGCGACGTAATGATCTGAGCAGAAAACATTTTGTTTTTCTTGTATTTTTGTTGCTTGTCACTTTGGCGCTTGTTCACTTAAGTGAGTTTATTCTCTTTGCCTTGTCTCTATCGGCTGTTTCGTTGTTTCTTCCTAAACTTAGCTTAAGATATAAAGCAACCTTTTTGGCAATCCTTTTATGTGTAGCAAGTTTCGTGATTCTTCGTTTTGTAACTGGCTTCGACATTTTGGATTCGTATGTAATTATTATCGTCATTTTTTTAGTCAGCTTAGCATTTCTTGAAGTACAAGTTGGTGTTTTCCAACGCCTAAAGAATAGACTAGCACTCCTTCGAACCGAAAAAATTGCACTTTATGGTATTATTATCTTTTTAATAGTTTGGTTATCGTTCTTAATTGATTGGTTTAGGAACTACGTAGCACTTGCAAGTGCCGTTAATGCAATTAATGCAGTCCCTACTGAGATATATCCCGTTCGATTAGGGATAGTTGGTCTCTTGTCAATTTTTGCTTGTATAATATTATTGAAAGAGCGGTCACAAAATTTGCTTTTTGTCTTCATTATTATTGTGTTCGTGAGCATTTTTGTCGGTCGATTTCTAACATTTTTTACGATATACGTCAACTATATTCCTTATTGGGAAACTAGGGTAATTCCCTTCACTTTTTCGGTAATGGCTATAATCGCGCCTATACCCATTATCAAAGGGTTCTCAATTATAAGAAATAAGTTAAGTTCGAAAAGACTTTTGAAGATTGTCACATGCGCTTTGCTTGTTTTCTTAATAGTTCTGAGCGGTATGACTTCAACGTTCCTTGCATTGCAGCAGCAGAAGCTATCTAAACCTGTCGGGCAATTGGACGAAACTCAAGCCTCAGTCGTCAACTATCTTAATTCAAAATCAACTCTTTACCCAATTATTATGGTAGGACCAACTTCTCGTTCTAGCATACTTGGATTGTATATTCCAACTATATGGAGCCCTCTTTTCTCCAACTTGATGTGGGCTGGCAGCCCCGAATTTGTTACTAACGCTTTGGCATCTCCTAATTCATGGGGCGTCAGTCCCGAGTACAAAGCTTTAGGTCTAGCCAATTCATCCACTCAACTAATTCTGAGTTCACAAGAATTAGCTATCCTTGAAAATAATTTTCCCCAAGGTTTCCTGTCTTCGTATATTACAAGGTTTACAAACACGTCATACGAAAATAATGATATAACAGTCTTTAAGATACCTTACCTAAGCCCTACATCTTCAAACAGCAAAACAGTCTTGGTGTTGCCGGATGAAACTTCAAAAAACGACAGTCTCTATAATCTATACGCAATGCTCTCTTTGGAGAATTTGAATTATTCAACAGCATTATTATCCGACATCAATACAATAAGAAATGCTACTACGTTAATAGTTACCAGTGAAACAGTCGCTCAATACCTTATAAACAACAGAAATAACTATGATCTATCATTCCAATCTTTGTTGGTATTTAATATTGATGGCTATTCAAATATTGCATCAAAATTATTTAATATTGACGTTTCATCCGAACAAGATCAAACCGCTGTCGACGTTCAATACATCAATTGTAGTTCAAGAACTATCGGACTCCCGTCGAATATTGAAGTTTTGCCATTAAACACAACAGCTGACGTCTTAGCAACCTACGATTCTGTTGCGCCTTTAATAATAAAACAAGAAAGCACATTATTCACAATGTACTACTACAATATTTACCCTTTATTTAATGGAATCGAAAATTCTAGTGCAAGGGATAATTTTGCATTATTGAGCGAAATACCTCTATATGCTGTTGAAACTAACCCTCAAATTTCAAGCAACATTAACTATCAGCTCGATTTTGTCGCTTTCAATGAAAGTCGCATTAGTGGATCAATCAAAATCACTGGAGCATCAGCTATAGCAAATTACTCCCATGCAACAATTAACAGTGATGGTAAAGTGCTAGATATAAAAGACGCCGGGGAAATCATTCCTGTTTCTTCTACAGATTTTGAAACTACTTCTGCAAGCTGCGATATTTCAGGTTACGAATCATTTTACACAAATGTATCTGCAAACAACGTTACTGTGACTTATCATGGAACCCCCGCAATTGTTACTATTAGATCAGAAGACGGATCTGAAATGGAATTGCAGGGCAGTTCTATCAGCATTCATTCTGATCAGATGCAGCTTTTAATACGTGAGGCAGTGGTCACAGCTGACGGAAAGGGCACTATTTATTATCTAAACGGTTACGGGCCAAATCTACTCCTTCCCAGAGAGTTTAGCGGGTCAGTTCTAAGTGGGGATACCTACACCTTTGAAGGGCATATTGACCTCGCATTCTCTTTTGGGGGCAATTATGCAATCTTAAAATACCTGCGAATCCAAGGCAATTTTAATGATACAGCACTCTTGTATGGAGTCAATGAGATTCAAACAGCCGAAAGGATTGTGGATATTCTAATTGTAATAGCAATCATATGCTTGGCTTTCACACTAATCAGAAAGTACCACAATAATAAAGCAAAACTTGGCTTCATAGAAACAAAAAGCTCGAAACGGGTGCCACCTGAAGGTCATGTCGGCAAATAGCCAAACCTCCATAGATGCGACGATTTCAATCGTTTGCCTCATGAATGACGAGGAGGTTTTCAAAGTTAATCTGCGGAAGTCGCTAGAACTTCAGGATACAGCCTATGAATTGATATTGGTCGATAACAGATCTAGCAGATTTAATTCAATCCCGGCTGGTCTCAATTATGGTGGGAATTCAGCTGCCGGTGATTATATAGTCTTCGTTCATCAGGACGTCTATCTAAATGGAATTTCTTGGCTACGAAACCTTCGGAAATGTGTGAAGAATTTGTCAGATATGGGCGTCGCTGGAGTAGCCGGCGTTGACGATAATGGTAATTATGTCGGATTCGTTCAGGATAGAGGCGAACTTTGGGGTTCACCTCTAGAAAAAGTTATTTCAGCTCAGACTCTGGATGAACAACTACTAGTTGTACCAAAAAAACAATTTGAAAAGATGAAATTTGACGAAAGCTTCAGTTTTCACTCATATGGTGCAGATTATTGTCTTTCTGCAAAAAAAAGTGGTTACAAAGTTTATGTTTTACCATTGTTTACAAAGCATAACTCTGTCACGGTTGCCTCGCTTAATGCTGGCGATTTGACCATAGATAACCTAAGGCTACTGCAAAAAAACTGGGCAGTAAAAGATGGGGTATACAAAACAGCTGGTGGAAGAATTTCTTCCCGAAGCATAAGCGAAAAGTGTTTTCACTATCTTTTAGATAACGCTCCTTCTTGTATAACTAAACTTCTTATAGAAAAAAGAGAAGAATGCGCAGAATATCTTTCCATAAACAAAAAGATATGCTTAAGTGAAATGGAATGCGATTTCATCTTGGATTCGGGGAGCATACCTCTTGAACAAATCAAAGTAAAATCGTTAATGCAGGGAAATTATAGCGTAGGTATCAGCAACGATAAGGCTTATCTTGTAGCAAGCAAGAAAACAGGGGTTCACAAAGAATATGTATTATGCAATATTGACCAAATGCCATTCAGAGAGAAAAGTTTCTGCACTGGTATTCTTGTCGGTGTTCTTGAGTACCTCCCTCAAAATAATGCTTTAAAACGCATTCATTCAGTCGAGAGGGTTTGTAAACAAATAGTCGTAATTGTCCCGAACAGTTGTTTTCCAAAAAGCAAAGCTTATAGGAATTTCTATTCGAACTGGAATGCAAATATTCTAAAGAAACTTGGCTATAAGGTGGGAGGCATGAATTTCAGAAGACTGGGTCAATTTGGAATATGTTTTGAAGTCTTCATGCCAACAGAATTCTTATGGGCTCTTCATTTGTCAGTTTTATCTTCAAAGCTAATTGGTTTCAAGAACTCCAATTCTCTATTCGAAAGGTGAAAATCTTTCAAACTATTTAAAACAAAGCACGCCATTGGAAATAGTGTTGCAAGAATACAGAAAATCCTGATCTGTATATTTGCTTTATACCTGATAACAGACGCGATAAACATATGGGGTTCAAGCTTCCCAGTTTCAGAGCGGTTCTTTCATTTACTTTATTCTTTCAGTGGATTTAGCTTCTATTTCTTGTTTGTATTCGTTATTTTTCATTCGTCTTTAACCCTTGGGAAAAAGAGAACAGCTTTTTTCTTTACTCTCGCCCTGTTGTTTGGCTTTTTTTCTGAACTTTTTGGCATATTGTACGGCTGGGTTTTTGGACCATATTACTACAAAGAGTCAATGCGAACTTTACTGGGAATAATGTCAATACAAACACCACTCTCGTGGGCAGTAATAATTTATGTATGTTACAATTTGTCAAACTTGATTCTCTCAACACTTAGTCCAGAAAGAAGCGACAACGTAAACAAAAGTTGGAAATATCTTTTAACAATTATTTTGCTTTCTTCAATAGCAGGCTTAGCTGCTATGAATTTAGACATGATTCTGGATCCTTACGCTGTTTCTATTGGAGCTTGGACTTGGATAAACGGCGGTCCTTATTATAATATTCCAATTTCAAATTTTATAGGCTGGTTTTCAGTGGTATTCAGTTGTACTTTAATTTTTAGAGCAAGCGGCTTATACACAAAGCGAACACAAAATCTAAAAGAACCGAGAATTAACAATCAGGTAAATCAATTTACTATCGTTTTAGTTTACTTAAGTTACCTTATCGGGAATGCGACACTATCCATAGATAATAACCACCCAGAATTTGCGCTTATTGGTATAGCAACAATGCTGCCATTTATATTAATCGCTTTACTTAAATTTGCTACTAAACAAGCAAACGATAAAGAGAACATTAAATCTAGAATGGCATCAAAATAATTTCATGGTGAAACAGAATAACAAACTTGAAAGGTGACTCCAACAAAACTATTTCAACAGTTGTGGGGTTAATCCAGTCGATGAGGCTTTTTCCATACTTCGGATACCTCATGTTGCTGTTACCATTTTTTGCCATTTTTCTGGGTGCTGGGTTTCATATAACTCCTTATTCTTTCCTATTG
>JBEKGO010000027.1:0-35113 GCA_050012755.1 Bathyarchaeia archaeon | reverse complement strand
AATCCCTCAGATAATTCCTACAATGTTAATCTCGGTGGCAATTATCATTTAGTAAATGGCACAGCAGTCTCGAGCATCAATCTGGGCGCGTGGAGCGGAGTTGTTCTTTTACCCTAATAAATAGGAAGAGTAAGCTGAAAAGAATTCATGAGCACCAACGCGCGCCAAAAGATCGTCGCGACAGTTTTAGGAAAACGCGAAATCACTCCTTCAAGCGACTGATACTTATGATTCGGTCGCAAAATAGTCAGGCCAATAGCTGCGAGCCCGCGCTTCAGCTTTGCACTATTAAAGTCTCATAAAGGTGTTCGTACATACTAACTATGTTGTGCCAGGAGTAATCCTTTGCACTTGTAGACGCTGCTTTTGCTAGTTTTAAAGATAATCCTGGTTCATTCAGCAATCGTTCCATAGCCTGTGCCAAACGTTCGGGCGCTCTTGGCGGAACAAGTAAGCCATTAATTCCGTCTTCAACGACATCTGGCACGCCACCTACGTTGGTAGCGACTATTGGTCTTCCTAACGCCATTGCTTCAATGAGAGAAATAGGCAAACCCTCCTCGAGAGAGGTCAACGCATATATATTACTATCAGCCACGAGAGCCATGACCTTTTCGAGACTAAGATGACCATAGAAGAAGACTCGGTCTGCAATATTAAGTTCTTTGCACAAGGTTTCCATGCTCTCTCTTAAGGAGCCATCGCCAATTATAAGCAACTTAGCATCCTCATGACGAATTGATATTCTTTTAAAAGCCCGTATTAGAGTAAAGGGATCTTTACCTTGTTCCAGACGTCCCACAAATACAATTTTGTTTTCTTTACCATTAATGTTATGCGCTTTCACCTTCGAGACCAAATTATCATCATAACCATTAGGTATTGTAATCAGTTTGTCATTTTCCAAACCATATTCGCCTGATAAAATCTGTTGAATTTCCTTTGAGACACATGTAATATAGGAAGCCTTTTTCAACAGAAACCTCTGTATTAGTTTTACGATTCTCATCCGTCTAAGTTTGCGAATATCGTCTCCGTGAACAGTGATGATAAATGGAGTTTTACCCAGCAAACTCATAAGGTAAACTGGAAAAAGGACTTGAAGAAGAGCTGTGTGCGCATGAATAACATGGGCTTTGGCTTTAGTTTTTGCAAGAAAAGGAATTACTAGGGTTTTAACCACATTAACCGAATAAGAGATGGATTCCAAAGGGTGGGGTAGCAAGTAGATAAAGACAGTTTGACCGGCGTCCCATGACCTGAATTTACGCCTCATAGCTATCGGGCAAGTTGCAAAGAACAAAACTCTGTATTTCGGATCGCTAGCTAAAAACTTATTAAGATAATAAGCATGCACGCCTACACCACCCGCCTGATAGGGGTGCAATTCAGGTGTCAGCATTAACACGTTCATTACAGCTTCAACTCTTACTGTGCTTTGCTGCTGTTGTCACAACCACGACTCTTGGCCTTATCACATTTTTCTACTTTCCGAGCAGCAGAAAGCATTGTTTCAAAGTCCAACAAGCCCTCTCTCTGTCTCTCCGACGCATAGGAAAGAAATGGCAGAAGCAGCCTTCTAATGTTCCACGAAACTAGTTTCGCGTTATAACCAAAATTCCAGAAATGAAACCACACGTGAAATGGCAAACTTTTTCGCGTTGATATGTCTAGCATACGTTTCAACATGAATAGATTTGTATCTTGGTCTCCAATGAAGAGGCTAGGATGAACATTATGAAGTTGACCATTTCTCTCTATAAACATGCGATCAGCTAAACTGCCGCCTCCTGCTCCTCTGTAACATATGTATCCGTGCTTTTCGAGCAAATCTAGGTGCGCTACGCGATTCCTGGGAAAAATAAAGGTTTCAGGGACTATGTTATATTTCTTCATACCTTGAGAAATCTTAACCAATTCTTCTTCCGCTTTCTCGTCTGAAATTTGTGAGAATAATTTGTGATAATAACCGTGTGCTCCAATATCGTGCTTAATTTGCGAGGTTAGAAGGATTTCCATAACGTGACTATTGATTTCGGTTAGCTGCCCCCTTATTGCCAAGGTAATTGGAATTTCAAAGTCATTAAAAGCTTTGATTACTGGTGGGATAGCGATTTCTTCCATCCTTCCAATCTGATACTCACTTAGAGAAACATTGACGTCTCTATCCCGCTTTCCTTGGTTTATAATCCCAAGATCAGAACTTCCAACATCAATATCAGTCGAGACAATAAGCATCGCTTTCTTAAACAAATTTTCAGGTCTTCTGAAAGAATAGACAAAAAAATGCCCCAATTGGGATGCGAGAGATAGCCCGCGCGGCGTTCGGTTCAAACGTGCTAAGCTCTGTTCTTTAGCATTCATGTTCACAACCATTCCTGATTCTTACTGAGAATCCTTACCGCTCAAAAACGATCAGCCGCACTTTATATTATTTTGAAGTATTTCTTGATACCTGCGAGCGTTGATTAATTTAAATATCAGGGAAGAGAGCGAAACGCTGGAGGAAGTAATAAAAACTGCCAACCCAATTGAGGAAGCTAAATAGGGTTTTAAAACTGTTACGAGTCCTTTCTAGCTTGTGTGAAAACGGAAGGGGCCTTTGATCACCACATTTTAGGAATGCTAAAAGCATCAAGTCTGGAAACTTCTGTACTTGCGCGAGGAGAAGCTTCACTCATAGAAATATGCAATAGCATCTCGACAACAGGCAACTCAAAGCTCCACAACGAAAGAGAAAAGGGTCTTGGCGCGCGCTCTTGGCAACATACAGAGACCAAATTTATATCTTTCCTCGTTTAACTCTACCAAATTGCCCTTTGTTATTAAAAAGATTCGATATCCTCCACGAAGTTTTCCGCAATTTTTTCCCAGCCAAAAGTTTCCCCAACAAATTTTCGTGCATTTTTGCCAAACACTTTGGCAACATTAGGAGTTTCCAGCAGAAAACGGATTTTTCTGAGCCATTGGTCAACATCATCAATATCGCATAAATATCCTGTTTGATTGTTTTTGACTATTTCAGGTATGCCGCCAACATTTGAAGCGATTATTGGCTTTTCCATGAGAGATGCTTCTTTAACGCTTCTTGGCAAGACATCTAGTCCAGAGGGATGTACAAATATGTCAGCGCTACCTAGCAATTTCTCAACTTCTGGTTTTGAAACCCTTCCCAACAGGAACATATTTGGCGGACAATTTTTCTTAACAAAGTCGAAATAGGGTCCTTTCCCAGCGAAATAGAAACTTACATCAGGCATTTTTTTTACAACACTAGTGAATCGCAAAAGCCCTGCAACCTTTGGATAGACATTAAAATCGAATATGCCCACAGCTGCAGGATGTTTGAGGCAGAATAGATTTTTTTGGTTCGGCAACCATTCATTCGCATCGATGCCAGTATAAAGTAGTTTTGCAGGATGTTTTGGAATTTTCGCCCTTAATAAGTTCAGCAACCACTTACTATTTGCAAGAACAAGATCAGCATCTTGAATGCTTTTGTCTAATACGGAACTCTCGTAGTGTTTATAAATTCTCCCAAAAACAGACCGAGACAACGTTTTGTAGGGGTTAAATTCGGTCCACAAGTCACCAAGCATATGGTAGATTACTCTCCTGCCTGTTAGTTTTGCCATTTTTGGAGCATAGAGCGGTGTGTCCGACAGTACTATATCAGGATTGAACCGTCTTATGAGTTCTATCAGCTTTGGATCTGGGACTTCCCTAAGCAAAACGGACTGAGATACGAACTTACTCTTGTGGACGCAAGTGACTTTTATTCCGAGCTTCAACAAAACCCTGGCAAAGGAAGCATAATCGGAAAACGTGTTAATACGGCAATAAACAAGGATGTTCAACTTTGAGGCACCGGTCTGTTTTAGAAGACAACTTCAAATATGGAATAACTGTTCAAGAGAGAGAAAATTCGCGTTTGCCCAAAGCCTCAGACCCTTTCCTTTTCGACTCCTTGCTAAGACGATGCTTCATTCAACAGTCTATCATATTCCTTACAAAGTTTTTGAGTGATTACGGTTTTGCTGTAATTTTGGTTTACGGTTATCATGTTGTTTTTAGCAATCTGTTTTCGGAGGTTACTGTCTTTGGCCAACACGACTATTCTCTGTGCTAATGTTTCGTAGTCACCTGGTTTAATTAGGAATCCGTTAATCCGTTCTTTGACCACATCAGGGATTGCTCCAACTGCCGACGCTACGATTGATAAACCTGCGGCCATAGCTTCAAGTAGGGCAACCGGGAAGTTTTCACCGTAACTGGGTAAAACGAAAATACTTGAATCCAAAATAGTTTTGATTTTTTCTTTTTCACTAATAAAGCCTAACAATTTTGTGCAGTTTTTAATTCCTTTCTGTTCACAGAGGGCATCAAGTCCCTTTATTCCAGAACAAGAAACAAGAGTAAAGAATACGTTTGGGCACTGTTTTGCAACCAAGGAAGCAGCTTCAACAAAATCGTAGAGTCCCTTTCGTTTGGCCTCAGTTCCGCCGATAAAAAGCACGTCGACCTTGTCACTTGAGAACTTACTATCTACATCAAAATTGCTATACAATGAAACATCCGCGAAATTCCCCAGAATTGAGATTTTCTTACTTGGTAAAACATTACTAAAAAATCGACCCCAAGTCGGGGACAGAACAATAATTCTTTCAGGAAGATTCATGACTCTGCGTATTAGGGTTTTCGAAAAAAGGTTGCTACCCTGATAGAACTTGTCGAATTCCCCACCGTGAATGTGGAGAATTGTTCTTTTCAATAAAATCTTTGAGACAATTACATACAATGCATTTTCCCAAAAAGGCCAATAACTGGCAGTATTTATGTGAACAATATCCGGCCTATTTTTAACAATCGAAAACGGAAAAGCCATCAAATGTGATAGTGTACAAATACCTGACCTCACTAAATTAACGGCACCAATACTCATTCCCATCTTGTAGCCAGAACCCACCTTGAATATTCCATAAGTAGGTCTTTGGGTGCCAAACGCGACGAGTTTATAACTATTTACAAGGTCTGAGTTCAAAAGTCCAACAATAAAAGTTGTAATACCACCTACCGTCGGTGGCAGAGGACCTACTATTAGAACCTTATTTCTCACCGTCCCCGAATAAGATTGATAGTTACTAGTGACAGACATTTTGAAATAGAGCGCCATCCAAAATCTAACCGGAATTGCAGTTACGAAGAGTCTCACAGTAGGCGAACGTTTGCTTGAGATTCAGTAAATCTCCATTTCTTTCGAGCGGGAATCGAAGGTAATTCTTCAAATGCAATTCTAATCTCCGAACCCAAAAGCACATCTAGTCCTTGTAAAATCGCTGAAGTTTCCTCGTCTGAATAGCCTTTTGTCTTCACCATCTGGACTATTAAGCTGTAATCGGCTTTTTGAATGACGTGGACATAATCAAGATGTGGTGTCTGCGGACTTATCACGTGTTTCCAATAATGTTCGAAAGACACTCCAGTAACAGACCTTCCGTCAGGAGACAGTATAATATCGGAGGTTCGCCCTTCCAAAGACTTGATCAATGGCATACCTCGTCCGCAGCTACAGAATTCTGCTGAGTGTTGACAGATATCGGTTGTTCGGTACCTAATAAGAGGCATCGAATAGTTACACAGTCCCGTGCCTATTATCTCTCCGATTTCTCCGTCTGAAACCTGTTCGCCATCCTTAATAACTTCCAGTATTCCAGATTCAGCCACATGGTAGCTACCAGCCGGGCACTCGTCAACAGACACAACGTATTCAGACTGCCCATATCTGTCGAAAACCTTGCACCCGAATGCTTTTTCGATAGTTTCTCTTCTGGTTAGCAGAGACTCAGAACTAGTCTGAACAGCAATAGGGCAAATGTCATTGTAACCGTGCTCCAAAACATGTTTCGCTAACAATTCTATTACAGAAGGATACCCTTCTATTAGATTTGGATTAAACTCTCTTAGTTTCTGCACCTGTTTTCCCAAATTTGCCCTGTTTAGCCCGAATATATTGAATTCTAATTCCTTTGATAATGCATTATAGTTCCAACGAGGTTTTCCACCCTGAAAATCTGTTCCTCGCATGCCTCTGAACGCTCTGAATGAAGCTATCCTACTATTTAGATCAACATTAGCCCATCCTCGTTGTCTCCATTTCGCTGCATATTCCATCTCGCGGTTTTGCTGATCCAAGTAGAACGTCACAGGTTTGCCTGTGGATCCGCTCGTACGGCTTTTCCCATATCTATAAACTTCCGCGTTTACCGCAATCAGTTCCTTAAAATGATCCCTTAAATCGTTCTTAGTCAATACGGGAATTTTTTTTAAATCTTCAATCGTCTTTACGTCATCAGGTGTTATGCTTCTCTGCTTGAAAAGCCTATTATAGTAAGGTACGTTTTCATAGGCATGTCTTATTAGTGACCTAAGTCGACTTTCCTGGTGCTTCCTGAGCTCATACGGTTTATACCATTGCGTTCTGTTTAGTTCCCTCAGGAAAGCCTGAAAACCGGAACCCAGCATCATGGAACGTGGAATAGGGGCTAAAAAAACACTTATGACCTTCTGCAACTGCAAGGGGCTCTTTGAATAGAATTCTATCCCTTTTCCGTATGGAATTCTCATAGTTCTTTTCTTCAACCACTATGTTGTTTATTATTTGAATTATTGTGGTTGTTTGGATGTGGGTGGGTACTTTTGGTTGAGTTTTTGCACTAGCATTTCCATGACTCTGATTACTTCTCTGCCTTCTTCAGCCGTTACGGGCGGTCTCTGATTGTTTATGATGCTGTCTACGTATTGTTCAATTTCTGTGGCGTGGCCGATTACTCGCCCCTTAGCAGCTTTTGTAAAAGCCATTTTTGCAGCGTTGGACATAACATTGCTTACTATTTGATCAGCGGATTTAAAAGAGGAAACAGCAAGAGCATAAGGCTTCGTCGTATTCAGTTTTTGCTGTATTAACGACATTTTTTGCAAGTCTAGCCTCAATGTCGCGTCAGTCCCAAAGACGTTTACGTCTGCAATAAAGTTGTTGCTTGCCATGGAAATTATGACTGAGCTTGTTATTTCTTCTCCTTCGAAGATAATGTTAAAGTAATCGAACGGAGCCCAGGGGTATTTCAGTATGTTCTTTGCCGTTATTTCAACATCTTTAATTGTCTTCAAGAATGCTAAAGAAGCGTAGACAGCGTGTGGACCAACTTCACCTATTAACCCTCCAGGAAGTTTATGAATCCAGTGGTTTTGCTTCGTAAGGTACTCATCTTTGTGAGTGAAACGGACCCATTCCATTCCCAGAACCTTGCCGATTTTGCCTTCTTTTACGAGCTTTCTCGCTTCAATCATCGGCGGACGGAATAGTTCGTTGTGGACTACACACACTTGTTTACCAGTTTTCTTAGAAACACGAACCATCTCATCGCCTTCAGAAAGTTTTAGAGCCATGGGCTTCTCTATTAGTACATTGCAACCAGCTTCCATAGCCTCGACTGCCAATGCAGCGTGTGTATGCGGAGGAGTGCATATGTCGACTATGTCCAATTCTTCCTTCTTGAGCATTTCACTTACATTTGAATAAGTTTTCTTCACATTGAATTCTTTAGCCGCAGATGCTACAAGTTGAGGACTAATATCACATAGTGCTTGTACACTGGCTTTTTTCTCTATTCGCATAAATCCCGGAATGTGCCATGCTGAAGCTACAAAGCCACAACCTATGACACCGATTTTTAATTTTTTATTTTCCATTTTTTCACCCATTAGTTTTTAGACATTGTCATTGAAGACTGTGATGTTTTCGTTCATTTTTTACAAATCCTATTTATCTGGCTGAAAGGAGTCTCTCAAATTTCTGGGTTTCAACACCCGTCACCATCTTGAAGGAAGATATTACTAAAGCTATCTGAACTTTGAAAAAGGCACGAATCCCCTGTGAAAAAGCCAATCCGAATATGCCTGTGGCGATCAAACTAATTGCAATAAGATTTAATGGATTAATAGCTATGAGAATAACAAGTCCTACAATTGAAAACAAGAAAAGGTATGGCAGAATTATTAACATCATAAAGTGAACAGGCATTATTAGCAGACCAAACAAATCATACTTCGATCTAAACATTATATTCTTGAAGAGAAGCAGGTTCTGAATCAAAGTTGCTGCTCTTCTAATCTGCTGCTTAAATGATTCGCGCAAACTCTTCGGTGCTGATTCTGAATAAACAGCAGCAGAGTCATAAACTGTTCTTAAACCATCAACTTTGGCCTGGAAAGAAAAACAAGCGTCAATGCACCCTTTTTTCATCATTTCAGGCTTCTCAACCAGTTTCTGACAAACACTTCGTCTAGCGGCTGCAATTTCGCCCTTAATGTCAAATGGCGTATCCATTCTACTTTCAGCAGATCTAAGGAAATCATAAAAAGTCCTGTAGGCTGTTTCTATCTTAGTTGATGCCCCGATTGCCCCGTTGTTAAGTCGCATTGTACCATTAACTGCCCCAACTTCTGGATCGGCGAAGTGATTAACAAGCAATTTCACAGCGCTTGAAGCGTACTGGGTTTCAGCTCCAGTAATAAAAATTATGTCTCCTGTTGTCTGGTAAAATCCATCGACTACAGCTGAGTTGAACCCTTTCCTGGCACCTTGCCTGACGACTTTTAGCTTAAAATTAACGTTTTTACCGAATTTTTCTAATGCCTCAACAGTTCCGTCTTTTGAGCCACCATCTACTATAACAACTTCTAATTTTCCAGCGGGATAATCAATCTGATTGAAGTTGCTTATTCGAGATTCAATCATTTTGTTTTCATTATAAACGGGTACCACAAAAGAAACAATTGGCAATTGATCATGACTAAAAGAATAAGGCTTAGAACGAATAGGCAGTCTTGAATACCTCAGGCAAATTAAGAAATATGTAAAATAGAAACCGATGAAAGAAAAAACCAATGAAAATACTATTGTTTCAAGAATTGACGTTAAAATCACCTTAAACAAATTGATAAAAATGTAAAAGAGGGAAAAGAGGTTTAGATTATCGCTCGTTGAGCAAACGTTCTAAGTTGGCTTTTACAGTGGCTTTGTCTTTGTTTTTGAAATACCATTCGATAGTTTTTCTAAAACCTTCAGCATAATCAACTTTTGGTTCCCAGTTGAATTGTGTGCGTGCACGTGTCAGGTCAGTGGCTCTTGAAGCGACACCTTGAGGCTTTGATATATCGTGGTATATCTTTTTGGGTCTCCATTTTGATATATCAAACACCATTTCAGCAGCTTCATTTAGGGTTAATCGGTCGTCTCTTCCAGCGTTAAGTGGTGATCCATCCTCGATTTTTTCTGAAGCAAGTATTAGTCCATCCACTATATCTTGAACATAGGTAAAGTTTCTGTCTTGATTACCAGTTCCCCAAATTACGTAAGGATCCATGTTAATGAAGGTTTTTGCGATTAAGGCAACGATTGCGTGTGTTTCATTTTCTCTGGGACCGTAAGCGGTGAAGATTCGTACGGCCGCGGTTTTCATGCCATATTGCCTGTGGTATGCGGATAGCGCCATTTCACCCATCAGTTTTGCCCAGCCGTATTCAAGGTCAGCAAAAGCTTTGTCTCTGACAAAAGGATTCGCATCTGCTTCCTTTAACAGATAAGACGAGCCTGTTGCCTCCTGCAGATAAGATGGATAAACGCATGCAGAACTAGCAAAACACACTCGACCCACCCCCGCTTTCCAAGCTTCTTGGAAAACCAATTGATCCAGTATCATGTTTGAGCAGCACTGTGCGGGATGCGAGTCTATGTAGCCTCTTCCGCCGTGGAGCGCAGCCAAGTGAAAAGCGACGTCCTGATCTCTCATAACTGATTTTGTGAAGGATATATCCTTAAGGTCGCCTACCCAAACGGTTAGGTCTTTAGAAACCCATTGGTTCGCTGCTTGTCCTTTTTTGAGGGGATATTCCAAGTTTTCAAGCTTTCCACTGGAAAGGTCATCTGCAACGGTGACTATGGCGCCGGTCCTGAGAAGTGTGTCAACAAGGTGGCTTCCTATGAAAGAAGCCCCTCCTGTTACTAGCACTTTCTTATTTTTCCACATACTTTTTCTCACCTTAAGTTGGAAAACCTTCTTTTCTGGAAATACTGATTGCCTCCAGTTGCATAAAGTTTTTTCAGTTTCTTCTCGCCCATCCGTTTCCAATATTTTATCGATGGTTTGAATCAAAAGTAGTTCAGTTTCTTAATTAACCTTGTTTCAAATAAACAATATATTCAAAATTAGAATATGCCTATTCTCAAGATACATGTTCATAATAATATTAAAAACAGAACTAGGTAGTTTGGTTTAAGTTAAGTTGAAGATTTACGTAACGATTGTTAAACTAAACAGATCCCGTCCGCCCATCGTAAATTCATAATTCAAACAAAAGTTAATGTGTGAACGCAGAGTTAAGCGAATCCCACATGGCCGGTTTATCTACATTAAACGTAATACTGTTCATTTGTAAAGTGTTGATCTGTAAATTATTTCCTGAGATCGAAGAGCTAGAAACTGAAAAATTTAAGAAACTTCCCCAATTCACCCCATTTTGAATGGAAAATCTGTGTTCATACAAGTTCTGAAGAGAACTCGGTGTCTCAAGAGAGTCAAATTCGGTAGGGACTAACTAGGCATTTCCCCTTTTGTCCAATGTTATTAACTGATAAGATCCTTTTGATGTTTCACGTTTTTTTCAGAAGAATGTTTTTGATTTTTCTGGACGTATGGTTTAGCAACGCTTTCTTGCATAAACGTAGATATCTCTCCCGCTTTGTGTCATCGGAAACTTCAGGCTTAATTTTCTCTGCAAGTGTTCCTGGTCGCGCTGAATACTGGTAAACTTCAACGAAATCAAAAACGACGCTATCGAGAAGTCGCATGGTTTCTTGGAATTCTTGTTCCGTTTCCGTCGGGAACCCCACAATTAGTTGTGTTCGAATGATTATTTGAGGACAAGTTTTGCGCAAAGCGCTTATCAGCATTTTGAATTCGTCTACCGTGTAGTTGCGGTTCATAAGCCGCAGTATCCTGTTGCTTCCAGACTCGGCCGCCACTTCGACATAATGAATTTTGTTTGATTTCAGAACTGAAACGAATCCGTCGAGCATATTCTTCATGTGGTAGGGGTTAAAGTTTCTCAAACTTATCTTGAAGTCGCCTTTTTGGCTGGTAAGTTCTTTTAGCAAATCCACAAGGTTGCTTCCGAAATCTACACCGTAAGAACCCAAGTCGGTTCCCATCAAGCTAAAGTTCTTGAAACCCTTCTGCAATCCCTGCTGGAACTCCGCCACTACCTGATTCACAGGTTTGCTTTTAGTTAATCCTCTAGATTTTCGTATTCCACAGTAGGCACAGTTACTTTGGCACCCCGACGATATTTTTATGTAGAAGATTGACGAGTCTTTATCTCGGACGAGATTAAACCGCGAATCAAGGTAGCTTTCCCAGCGCAGAGCGGGTCTCTTGTAAATTTGCCTGACAAAAGATCCACGGAAACGGAAAAATTCCTGTCTATCCTTTTTGTTCAACGACCACATCGCACCGAGGTTGTTCGCGGTTGTATTGTTAACCGCGTCAGAAGTGTTAATCATTTGTGGGAGCTCCGGAAGCTCTGACCCTGGAGAGACTATGCCGTCATACTCTTTTTTCAGGGCTTCGGGGTCTATCTTCGGAAGGCATCCCCAAACAATGAGCTGCTGATTCTCTCTTTTTTGGCTTTGAATTTCCTTAATTGCTTTCAAAGAGTATCTCGCTGCCGATTGTGAACGGCCGCAAGCGTTGAATAATATTAAATCTGCATCTTGCCAGTTTTTGCTAATCCGCCACCCATTCTTAACCAAGTATTTTTCTGCTCGCGCTGCATCCATGCGGTTTTCAGGGCAACCACTGCAAACCACATACGCTTTGCCAGCTATTTTGCTTACTTTGGTCTCTACCATAGCTTGAACCTCTTCTTTCTCCACACATTATCATGAGCAAGTGACTCATGATATATACTGAGAACAAGATTATGTGGTTTTCGTTAGGTTAAGTTGAAGGTTTACGTAGCGATTGTTAAACTCAACAGAGTCCGTCTGCATATTGTAAGTCCATAGCTCAAACAAAAATCGATACGTGAATGTAGCACTGCTTGGATTCCACATAGCAGGCTTATCTACTTTAAACTCAATACCGTTTACTTGCAGAATGTTGATCCGTGAATTATTTCCTGAGATCGAAGAGCTAGAAACTGAAAAATTTAAGAAACTTCCCCAATTCACCCCATTTTGAATGGAAAACCTATATTCATATAGGGGCGGAAGAGAACTCGGTATCCCAAGAGTCGCGTTCGGCAATGGATCAGTCTCATTACCAAACTTCACATATAAAACATAATAGGCCGAAGACCCCAATTGATTTCCCACACCCAAATAAACAGAGTAGTTCTGGCCGACAGCAATGTTAGAGGGATAATTTTCAGCTTTCTGATTTGGCCCTAAAAGATAAAGCTCAGAGAACTGTGCATTGTTAGGAAGACTGGGGATGGCACGAGAGAGTAGCGGAGTTGCAATAAGTAAAACGCCGATTAAGCCCACAGCAACAAAAATGAGTTTGTAACCTTCAAGTTTCATGGGCTTTTCACCTCAGGTTTTGCTTCAGATAAACTTCTAATGTACCTCCGCTTGAACCAGCGCCAGACAAGAAACAAAATCAAAAGGAATACGAAAATACCATCCACTGTGAACACTATGGTGGTAAATAAGGCATTTAGACTAGAAACCAAAGCATTTTGTTTGGCTTCTTGAGCGGAAGTTTTGACTTGTTGTGCGATTGGAATGACGTTGTCCGCTTTGGTTGCGGCTGTCGTTAAGTCTCCGGTTCGGTATGAGTTTTCCGCTTGAGCCAAGATACCTTCAGCATTATTTAACTGAACCCGCAGATCAGTAACGTTTGCGCCTGCTTTCTCAGTGTCCAAGACAGCTTTGAAAGCCTGCTCGACGGCGGTGTTGGCTGCTTGCAGTTTCGACGCTGTTTGGTCAGTTTGGGCAAAAACACAGGGTTCAGTGTAAAGGCAAGAGCCAAAGGCCAAAAAGACTAATATTGCAACAGTTATAAGTTTGAAGTAGTGTCTAATTTGTTGCTGCCTCCAAGTCAGGTGTTACTTCGCACTATTGTTGAGTTGAGATTTAGGCATAGTTGCTTAAGAGCCGCGGGTCGCTGTTTATTTTTTGTGGGTGCTAAAGAATTTTTGAATGTTTTCCAATAAAAAGTGTCATCGTCGATCTCGATGCGTCCTTGGTCCTGGTCTCTAAGACTGATCGAAAGCCTCCAACTGTGTTGGATTTAAAACTGGAGTTGAATTCTACATTGCGGCCTAATCTGATTTTGCCATTGCCTGTGATCATGATGCGTCCGTTGATTTTTGGGAATATTTTGTATTCAACATGATGTCGCATTAAAATCAAACGATTGAAAAGATGATCAAATAATTGCAAGAAAAATCAACCCAGAAAAACCAGAACAGTCTATATCAAAGGAATTGTTTATTTTTGGGATTGTCTAAACAAGCTACCAAGGACTCTGTAATGTATTGAACATCCTCTTTTGTCATCAACAAATGAATGGGCAAGCATAAAGTCTTTTTCAGAACGCTTTCAGAGATCGGAAAGTCACCTTCCTTAGTCCCGAAATTTGCTCGATAGAATGGATGCATGTGGCATGGAGGATAATATACGGTTCCTGTCTCAACAGAGTACTTCTCCATAAGTTCTGCAGCAATTTTTTCAAGGTCAAATTCGTCGGCAAGCCTAACTGGAAACTTGTGATAGCTATGCAGTATATTTGAAGGCGTTTGCAGCAGAGATAATCCAGAGATTTTGGTTATTAAACTTTCATATTGTTTTGCTATTTCGTTTCTTCTCCGAACGAAATAATCCAAATTTTCTAATTGGTGTATGCCAAGTATTGCTGTTATTTCACTCATAGTCCAACTATGTCCAAGCAGAGTCATCAAACGTTCAGAGTTCAAACCACGGTTTCGCATGAAACGAGCGATCTTAGCCATTTCGTCATTGTTTGTTATCATAATTCCACCCTCACCCGTGGTCATTACTTTTGTGGGCGCCATAGAAAAGCAACCCACATCGCCCAAGGTACCAGCCATTTTATTATCAATTGCAGCTCCATGAGCGTGGGCGCAATCTTCAATCAGGAAAAGCCCTCGATCGGCACACAAATCCCTAAGTTCATTAATTTGCGGACAAATCAGACCAGCTATATGTACTACAATAATTCCAGCTGTTTTTGATGAAATTCGACGCTTCACATCCTCAGGGTCTAAACAAAGAGTGTCTTCTCTAATATCTGCAAAAACAGGTCGACCTCCAGCAAACACGACAGAATTTGGTGTAGCTACAAAAGTATCGGTTGGAACTATGACTTCTCGATCCTTAACCCCGAAATATCGAAGAGGTATTTCAAGACTGGAAGCTCCCGAACTCACAGCAACAGCATGTTTTACCTTGGCATATTCACGGAATTTTTCTTCAAACTCTTGAACTCGAGGTCCATTTGTCATTATTCCATTTCTTAATGACGCTTCAATATCAGCTAAAACTACACGAATACTGTCTTCACTAAAATATGGAAAAGAAGAGCGATACTTCAACAACAATCATCCTCCAGCACATATTTTGAAATACTTGTTCAAACTAGAATTATCTGGCCAAATCCTAAACAATTATCATATTCAAGTTACAGCGTCCTTTTGCTAATCAAATGTTTTTCAACGTGCGTAGATAATCAAGTTATCTTGATATGATTCTTATCTTACCAGGATTTTCCGCCAGTGTTAAAAAGGTAGTCTACCACCGAAAGATTTGGAACGAATTCTCCATAAAGTTGCTGATAAACCGGATGTTCAAAACTCTGAAAAACAACGTCTATTCCTTGCTCTTCAAACTTCCCCACTTCGAGATAATCTTTTGCACCTATTCCTGAAAGATACGTTGTTGCTCCAACTTCCTTACATTGGGCTATTATGAGATCACTTTTCGTGCCTGAAGCTGCTAAAGATGAAGCCATCACTATTGGTGTCTTAATGTTAAGAAAACGTTTTATTGCAGTGATAAAGTGCATGCTCAATTCCACAAACTTAATCCATTCCAGTTTGTACGACTGCTCAAAGAAATCTTGATAATCTTTCCAATAAGGAGCCTTACAGTAACTATATTTCATGGATAAGTAATGCTGCTTTGACCAATCTGACTTTCCTTTGCAAGCGATTCTTACTTCATTTATTGGTACCTGCCAACCAACATGTTCAGTTGGAACGGTTAGCCAAAAGTTACCTTGACTGCCCTTAATTTTGTTTCTAGCCGTGAATCCTTTCGTTTCCAGAAAAACCGAATCTTCTACAATAAATAAATCACACCCACGCATCTTATCAAAAAATCCAAGCCAAGGCAAGTAGTTTGGCTGATGACCCGCAACAATCAACTATATTCACTGTAAACTTGCTAAATCTTTTCTATAAATCTTATTACTTCAAAAGCTTCAGCAGCTCGAAGACCTACCTGGCTTCCTCGGAAAGATGCCAAATTGACCATCGATTCATAAGCAAGGTATCTTTTGGTTTTTTGCGTTTCGTGACATTTTAACGCTTGCCACTTAAATTGAACGTAATCGGAGATATCTACAAAATAATTTGGATTGAAGTGGCCAGTGACTCTTGGTGTCTCAAAAGCGAGAAACCTGGATGCATTTCTAAATGCAGATATTGATGCCCAAGCGGTTTGGCGATGGTCTTGATGAGTATCATTGGTTGTATGAGTCAAAACGGTTTCTGGTTTAAATTTATCGTAAATGTCCTCTAAGAATTTGATTGTTTGGTGCGAATCGGGAATTTCAGTATCGTGGAAATTCCCAAAAAAAACATCTTGTACGCCTAGAATTGATAGGGCTTTCTTGCTTTCAGACATTCTTGCTTCGGAATTTCCGCTTCTTTCTCCTTTTGTCAAATAGACCGCAATTACTTTTATTCCGACTGCAGAAGCTGCACTTATTGTTCCTCCGCAACCCAATTCAATATCGTCAGGGTGGGCTCCAACTGCAATCAATACTTTGGATTGTAATACCAACAGTTAACATCTCCGAATATTTTCACTTATAGTTCGTATTAATATTAAAGATATTCCCAATTTCGATATATTGCTTTCAAAATCACAACCATCTGCCCTTCATTACTAAAACCAACGTACGATAGGCAATTCGATGAATTATTGATTGATTAACTTTTCCAAGGCCTGCTTATTTGAGTTAATTTCGTAAGAGATTTTTTCAGCTTGCCTGTTTGTTTTTGAATACTGTCTGTAAGCCTCTAGAAACGCTTCGCCCTTCGAAGTTAGTGCATAGCATTGAGTTTCATTTTCGAAACAAATTAAGGACGCGCCGCTCATCTCAGCCAAGTACTTCTGCAATAAACGAAAACTCAAATTGGCCTGGTACATTATCTGAGTTTTCTTAGGTTTCCGATTGGCCACACTAAGAATGTCAGCTATTATGTCCAGTTTACCTCTATAGCTTCCCAAACATATTCCTCAAAACCCATTAACGAAGAACCAAAAACAACTTCACCAAATAACAACTGCAATAAGGACGAGTAAAAAATTTTGAGAATTAATAAAAGTTGTTCTTTCACAATAAAATTCTTTTTTTAGACTCATCCTTAACTAATCCCTCCCTGACAGGAGCAGATGAGAACGAGACCACGCCCACATTGGGGACGCTAAAGTCTTCCTTTCTATTTTTTCCTTGCTAAGTGTGATTTAAATTGAAATGGGACAGACAAAACCATTCAGTTCTAGAACAAGTAATTTTTGTTCTAGAACAGTAGGCTTTTTATCTGCATCTCTCAATCTAAGTTATAGAACATAAACGTACCTTACATATAACTTTTATTCCAAAAAAGCAATAGCTAACAAACTGTCCAACAGAAAAACACACCATCTAAACCAAGTTTGTAATGCAGACTAACTATTAAGCTGCTTAACAACCCCAAGAAGATCAGGGAGAGTATGTAGAACAATCTCAGCTTCATATTCCTCACTCAAATGGACATCTTTAAATTCTCCCCAAAGAACACGAACCGTCCGCATGCCCAATTGTTTAGCCCCCAAAAAATCAGTATGCGGATTATCACCAACACTAATCGCTTCTCCGGCACCTACCCCAAGTTTTTGCAAAGCCATTTCATAGGCTTCAGGATAAGGCTTCTCCCTGGCGGACGGAGTTTCACGTGCATAAACGACAACATCAAAAAACTTCTCAACCCCAAGCAAACGAACCTTATTACTTTGAATCCGAACATTACCGTTAGTAACCAAAGCCAATTTCAACCCTAGGCTACGCAGAGCTAAAAGCACACTCGTTGCCTCGAGAAAAAGCTCCACCTTGGAATCCACTAGGGCATACAACTTCAAAATTTCTGGAACCAAGTTCTGATCAAGACCAAGATCAGACAAAGCATCATTGAAAAGTCTTGGATACATGCTACCTTTCTTCTCAAAATCAAATACTAACTTTGAATAAACCTGATCTTCCGAAAACCCACATTTCCCAGAAAGGAAATGTGCAATGCTACGAAAAGCCGCGTAAACGTACTCTTTTTCATCGTAGAGAACGTTGTCAAGATCAAAAACAACAGCGGATACCCGAGTCATGCTTACACTTCACTTTTTGATCCCACGTAAAGCTCCTTAAAGTATCTGAGCATCATTACGCCATCTTTCACATCCACTCTAGGCACTTCTTCGCCTAAAGCCATCTTCAAAGCGAAATAAATCAAGTTCGCACCCGCAGCTGAACAGAAGGCTACTGAGGCGGCAATGCGAGGGTTAAAATCAAAAGGCAACGCCACACCTTCGGAACTGTAGGCCATTTCGATGTTTATGTTGTAGTCAAACCCAAAAGCCTCACTTATTTTGGCAATTGCCTCCTCGATGATAGGATCGCGATGCACTTTTCCAACGAGCGTCTGACTGGCATTGCCGAAAACACGAATCTTAGGCACAACAATCAAAGCGTGTCCGGCCTTCGTTAAGAAATCGACGCTGACAATTGTTCCAGGCAAATACTCCATCAGAACAAGCTCAGGAAAATGCGCATCATCAATACCTTGTAGCATCTGGCGGACTACGCTGTAGTCCTGCTCAAGAGAACCAGGTTTCTCATTCAAAAGTAAACCGACTGTACTTTCCTTTGTCAAAATCCGTGTTCCACGACCGCCCCTAGTGATCAGAGCCTTCATGACAACCTTTCTTTTTTCGATACCTAGTTTAGACGCGGCCTCTTCGAATTCAGAAAACGTTTTCACCGCATAAAACTCTGGACATGGCAAACCTGCATCCTTCAATTTCTGGTAAGCAAGTTTCTTGTTACAGGCCAACTCAAGTACAGGGTATTTAGATATCGCTATGACCGCGCCAAGGTCTTCAAACAAAGTACGATTCTTGGCTAAAACGAGGGCTTCCTCATGAGACGCTGGAAAAACAACCTCCACAGATTCCCGTTTGCAAATACCCAATAAACGCTCCAAATAGTCCGGAGAAGAACCGAAAGGAACCCGATAAAATTTATCCGCCAAATATTGGGCAACACATGGAACCGTTGCGTCTGTGGCAACAACTCTAATTGGTCGACCGTCAGGATTATCGCGCAAGCTGCCAATTTGGCTGGGACTAATAACCCCGCCAGCACATGTGACTAAAACAGATACGCGCTTCAAACCAACCGCCACAAAGCAATAACAATTGCACAAAGCTACAATATTAATTTTCACAAAACAAAACGCCAAGAGTCACTTGTACTACACTTCCCTTTGCTCCAGTGAGAATCAATTCTCGACGAAAGGCGGACCAAAAATCTAAATACAAATAGTGATGTCATGACCCAATAGATATACAACTTCGATTTCAGCATAATCAATTCAACTGATGAGCAAATTCATTCAAACCGAAGAAAGAAGTTACAAAAATTCAGCAAGGTATTCTAGCAATGGAAACGAAAAAGAGAACACCAGTTTCAATAACTTTCGACAACGGAAACCTAATTCAGTATGAACAATACTTTCCACTTTTGGAACACTTCAATCTTCCAGCAACATTCTACATTGTAACAAGTTGGATTAACAAAGCAGGTTTTCTCAAGGATTACCAGATACGTGAATTATGGGAAAAAGGAAACGAAATTGGAAGCCATACACACACTCATGTCCCCCTCTCCAACCTCACAAACGAACAACTAATCTTCGAACTGAAAACCAGCAAAGAAATCTTAAACAAATTCAATTGTAAAACGTTAGCTTACCCATTTGGCGATTACAACAGAAACGTATTGAATGAAACCATGAAGTACTACGTTGGAGCAAGAACCTACCAATGGTCTTTTGACGACAAAAGCGGAGTCCGCTATAATTCGAACACACGACCAAGAAGGTTTGAGCTCAAAGTTTTTCCAATAGAACACATTTACGCCCACGAGACCAAATCACTAGCTAACATGCCAATGCAGACATTCCAAAAGAAAATTAAGAAAATATTAGATACAGCAATCGAAAATAACTACTGGAGCATTTTTGTTTACCACGGCTCAAAAGGAGACATCGGGCCCAAACTTACCGCAAAAAAGCTTTTTTCCAATCCATCTCAAACCATAAAGAATGTTGGAAACAACGTTTTATCTGTAAGATCTCTTGCAGCCGCAAACTTGACAGCTAAAGATTGGATAGGCAAACTCAAACCTAAAAACAGCACGAACGCAGAGGAAATTAGCAAATTTAAATGGTTATGTGACTTCTTGTCGTCAAATGAACAAATCGAAGTATCAAGGATAGATCAAATTATCGCACGTGCATCTTTACCTAAAATTTAACCTTGAACCAAAACCATGTTTATCATTTTGCTTTTTTACCATTTTTCATAATGAACTATCTTTTCTAATGGCTTTCGGTCAGTCACTGAACCTTTTTCCTCATCTGGATAACCTAACGGAGTCATTGCGACTACTCGAATTTCCTTGGGTATATTTAGAGCTTTCTTTACTGCATTTTCGTCAAAGTTAGCTATCCAGCAAGTACCAAGTCCCAGTTCCGTCGCAGCTAAAATCAGATTCTGCATCGCTATTGCCAAGTCAACCTTCCAGTATTCCTCGCCGAACGTTCCCCGTTTCCAACCTTCCTTCGGGTTCACGCACCCAACAATTATTACTGGAGCATGAACAAACCAGTCTGCCTTGTAGGCAGCTCTTAGGCTTTCTCGCGCTTCAGGCTGAGTAATCACTATGAAGTAGCAGGGTTGTTGATTATTAGCAGATGGCCCTAATCTTGCAGCTTCCAAAACCTCAGTTATTTTTTCGACTTCAACAGGCTTGGTCTGATACTTGCGAATACTGCGCCTCTTCTTCAAAATATCAAGGACACTCATACAGAAATCCTCACTCATCTCTAATTATGGTTTTGAATTTAAGCTTTTTAGAGACACGTTGAACGATTTCATATTCCAGAAATTCCTCGATTGCTTGCCCTTAACTTTTAGTTAATTGAAATTAGAAATGCGCTTCACGCCATTGCGAACCTGCAATTAATATGTTGTTTCTAGCATTATGCGTCTCAAGATTTCGGCGCCATTTCTAACGCCTAGCTTTTTCTGGCCTAATCTTTCTCGATATTTAATGGGAATTTCCATGATATCAAAGCCTTCCCGTTCCACTTGATGGTTGAGTTCTACTTCAACGTCGAAGCCTTTGGATCTTACTTTCCATTTCCTGAGGATTTCTGCGCGCACTACCCGTAGCCCTGTCAGTGGATCATTTAATTGTACTCCGTTTAGTAGGTTGTGGGTGAAAGCGATGATGCGGTTTCCAAAATAGAGTATCTGGTGCATTTCACCTAGTTGGAGTTCATATCTGAATCTGTCTCCGCAGACCATGCCGACACTTGGATGTTCCTCTAAAAGCCTAATCATTTCTGGAATATATTCGGCAGGGTAAGTGTAGTCCGCGTCTGTGAGGACGATGTAATCAACTGCTAGGTCCATTTTCGCAATCGCCTTTGCAATTGCGTCGCCTTTGCCGAAGCCGTCTTGACGCAAGATTTCGGCGCCCATGTTCTTTGCTATTTCAACGGTTCTGTCAGTGCTTCTTCCATCAACTACCAGGACACGTGGAGACTCAAGGGTGTCTATAAGCTCAGCTATTGTGAGCCCGATGCCTTCTTCCTCATTCAACGCAGCTATGATAACCTGCGTCGAGGGGAACCCCTGTTTATCTCCTTTCGCCAAAACGATCAGTCCAATTTTCAATATTATATTGCGGTGAAGTCTTATTTAAGAGGATATGGAAAAAACTGATATATGTCAGCACTTTCATCCCTAACTTTTTGGTCCGCATCTGTCTCTACGCGTTTCCGTGTATGTTAGCTTGCATACTTTTGTTCTGGGGTGGGTACAAACATGATGAGCTCTCGCTGGATAGATGATTTCGGTTTTGGTTTTGATGATTCTCGTTTGGACCCGACATAGTAGAGACTCCACCCGATGATCCAGAGAAAGACACCTATCGGCATCGCCAGGAAAGATGCGACTCTGTTTCGTCTTGGCATAGATTGCCATCGGTGCTGGCAACTAATAAAACTTCATAACACATACGTGTATCTCTCCCAAACATACATTCAGCTTCTCCCATGGACAATTCAAGGCCTCTTTCAATAACAAAACAAAAGTCATAGCGTAAGCTATAAAATCCCTTCCTGATGGAAGCGGATCAGAATCAAAGACAACCTAAATTGCGCTCAGCTTTGTTACTCCTCTTTAAAGTGAAGCAAAGAACGAACCGTTAGCTCTTCTTGGAAGTGAAACAAGATTTTCCATTCAACCTACACCTTTCTAGCAGGCAAACCATAAAAAACCATATAAGCCATATTTCAAAAAACGTAACATATCAAAAACAGTTTCTGGCGTCAGTCAAAAAGATAAGTTCTTCACAGTGTCACTTTGATTTCTTTACTCTCGACTGCAAGGTCAGTTTATCTCCATGATTTGTGAAGATGGCGCATTCTACACATTGTTTTGTCATGCAAATCTCGTCTGTATATGGGCATCTTTGAAATATCTTTGGGAGATAAGCATTTAACGCTTTATTCTCTATTTCCTCAAAATCCATCTTTGCATTTCTTAGAAGATTTCGAATTTCATCTGTTGCCTTTTGAGTTGCCATTCTAATTTAGCTCTCCACCTGCTTTGATTTCAAACCTTTTTTCTCATTATCGAAAATAATTTGAAGCCTTCTCCTTCTCCTCAGATCCTTCTCAACAAGCAAACCACAAAAAAAGCATATAAGCAATATTCCAGAAACGGCAATATATTAAAAATTGACAGCTCAAAGAACGATGGTTTTCATGACATACTGAAGTCTAATGTTTCCTTGCAAAGTCATTTTCATGCCTTAGCTTGTCAAGAAATTTGTTCATTTCTTCAACACTAGCAGATTCTGAGCCGGTGCCTATTAGATCCCATATCGATTTTTCAGGCTTCAGCAATATACCTTCTTTTGTTTCAAGCACTTGAAGCCGTGTGCCTTCTTCAATTTTAAACTTTTTGCGAATTCTAACAGGAATGGTTGTTTGACCTTTCTTTTTTACGATTATTTCTGTTTCCATCTTTTAATCTGAGCGTAAAATTGTCATATATTACTTTTAAAGGTTCCCAGAAGGCTATATTCTTGTTTTAAGAAGTTGGTGACCTCATTTCTAGCTTCTCTGGAACCAGACTCGTTCAATACTAGTTTGGAAAGAATATTGGAGTCGAGGATTAATTTTATCGTTCTCGGTTCTCTCTAATTAGAATAGTTGAGTCTACTTTTGTTTTCCTTTTTTCGGCTCTTGATTCTATCTGTTGTATCGTTTTTATGAGTTCAATTTGCCTAACTCTTTCTTCAAGGAAACGTCTAATTTCCCGGCTCCATTCTTCCGGGTTTTTTTCCATTTTTTCTTTGAGATCGTGAGGTATGCGGATTGTGTACGTTGAAGACATATGTTATCGCCAATGCACGATTATATCATATTAAACGAAGAAAAATAAAAACATAATTGTCTTACAAACAAGTGTACAAAATGTTTGTTTGACTCAATCTTGTACTGCTTCTGGAAACCGAAAAATCTTGACAACTGATGCAATATATCATAAACTGAAATATTGTCAAATTGAGCCTAAAGCAGTTATATTGGCTTGACAAAGAAAATAGGTGTTATTGACTCGCGTCAATACGGAAAGGAGAAAAAACATGACTATTGAAACATTGATAGCTGGCAAAATCAAGAAGATAGATTCAACGCTTGACCTGCAAGGTTCTGACCGCAAATTGTTCAAGTTCGCATGCCAAGACTTCGCCAACTACATGAAATTTAAATACAAATCAGCAAATAATTTGCCTTTTGAAGAAAAAGTCGAAAAATTCTCAAAGAAAGAATTGTCGGAGCTTGAATCTTTTTTAAGCATTTGGACTGCCGCTTGGATGAAGAAGTGGCAAGAACGGGTTAAATTATTAGTAGGGAATCAGCGTAAAACGGAACATAATGATCTTCAAAAAACTCTTGAGGAAGCACAACCTGCATGGGAAACATTAGATTGCAAAGAAGAATTAATGGACATTGTCCAATCTGCCTTGATAAATAATGGAGAGATCTGCGGGACTCAAATTTTGGCGGAACATGTTTTGAAAATGGAGTTAGCCAAGGATGATTTGAAATTTGACAATGGAAAAACAGTGGAGTTTTTGAATAATGTTTTGCGTCGTGCGCGTGTGATTTCGCAAACTTCGGGGCCATTGATGTTTATTGAGATAAACAGGGCATACTACGCTTCAGTAGTCAACCAATCCTTAACACAAAAAATAGATAGCTAAATTAACTTTTCAAAGGAAAAATAGAAAATCGAGATTATGGTTTGCAATGGTTGCTTGTTCTTGAAATGTTTACGGGTTTTCTGTGAATTTTGACAGCTGTTTTTTTGTTAATCCTGCGCCTGGAGTAGCATCGAGTCTTTTGTGTACGGTTCCTTTTTTGAAAAGAAGAACTGTGGGATAATAATTGATTGCGTATTTGTCGCATATTTCCGGTTTGTCATCAATCATGATGCTTAGGCATTCCGTGGGGTTATCTTTTTGGTATGCTTTAAAAATCGGTAAAAACATCTGTGAAAATGGGCACCATGACGCGTAAAAAAGAACATATGTTTTCTCTTTAGAACGCAAAATATCCTCTATGTTTCCTTCTTTTAGTTCGAGGTTTTTGTCAACCATTTTTTATCTCTCCCTATCATCTTCTTCTGGATAATGACTGCTATCGCAAAATGGTTTATTTGTGGATTTTCCACAGCGGCAAAGAGTCACCCGGTTCCGGATTTGATAGAGTTTTCCATCGGCAGAATAGACCGGTATGCCTCCTCGAACCCAAAAGGGCCCATCAACTTCTTTGCTTGGATCGTGAACTGCACCGATTGATTTCTCTAACGTGGGCTCAATGGTTTGACCTGTTTTTTTATCTATGACCACTAGTCTGCCTGAGGGACAATCACTTGCGTTTTCAATTACATTTTTCTTTGCGTCAGGTTTATTTGTTCTGTGAATTGTTTCCCAAATATCGCCGCCTCTATGGCAGAAACGGGCAGAGGCACAAAGTATCTCAGCATCTTTCAGTTTCAATTCTGGACCGGCAATTTCTTTAGCCATTTGCTCAAAGGATTCGTTGTCACTTACTTCTGTTCCGTCAAAATTTGCTTTTATATGGGAGCCGTCGCAGAATGGCTTATTATTAGATTGGCCGCATCTGCAAAGCGCGTAGATTTCAGAGGTTTTCATTTTTTCTCCGATGACCCATCTGGTTGGAATTCCTTGGCTGCCACATTCTATGGTCATGTTCATCAGAGGGGTTCCGCCTGAAACAATGTATGGTCCATTTTTTGTTACTTTTATTTTGTTTTCTTGTGTTGGGATAGAATTTTCGGGCATAACTGGTGCCTCGCTTTATTTAAAATTAAGTTGAGAGTAATAAAGTTAGTTTGAGATGCCTAACATTGTCTTATTTCCGCAGGTGTACGTGCTTGTACCTCTGTGTACTTCCTTGTACTTTTGTGTACTTCTATATACGCAGTCTGCCCGCGAATCAAACCCATTTTTAAAAAGGCAACCCAATGCACAGAGGACAAAATCTTGCGCAGAAACCTTATAATAATCACCCCGTTTTCGCACAATTCCACACAAAACTACACATAACGACACAATTTAACACAATTAGACACATTTCAACACAAATCCACACAAATAAACACGCAACCTGCAAACATTGCAAACCCTAAACTTGAAAAGCAACTTAAATCACAAAGAAAAAACCTGCTAAGAAAATCCGTCAAATAACAAGTTTCACAGAGAACTAAGATTTTCTTGGACTAAACGCTTTTAATCTTGCCTGAGTAAATTGTTGGCTAAGCTAAGGGGAGGCACGGATGAGGGCTCGTGAAGGCGACTTAATTAAAACAAGAAGTAACGTGGTTTTTGACGTTAAAGGCTTGGTTCATCCTGTGGATAAGATTGTTGCGTTTCCACGGTTCATACCCTCGCCAACCGGCACCAGACATGGCAAAGAAACTACATACGGCAAAGTATACAGCCTCAGCGACAGATTCAAGTACCTGCAGGAAAATCAGCCTGACCTGACAGTTTTTGATCCAATCTTTGGCGAAATAATGTGTGAAGTGCCAATTAACCAAGTAGCTGAGCATTATAAGCCTGAAGAAAAGCTTTGGTCTCTTCGTTTTGCGAAGGATTTGACTGTCTTGGAGAGTAAGGCTTTGCAGTTGGCTCAAACGCTTAAGGCAGAAGCAAACATTCCTTGGAGCAGCATAGGTGTTTCTGGTTCGATTATGGCTGGGTTAACAACTGAAAAATCAGACATAGACCCACTGGTTTACGGTGAGGAAAACTGCCGAAAGGGCTACGTTGCCCTGCAAAAACTGCTTACAAAACCCGACTCAGGCTTCAAACCCTATAACCGCGCTGATTTGCAAGAACTTTTCGATTTTCGTTCGAAAGACACTGAGATGAGCTTCGAAGACTTCGTTTTAGTCGAAAGCCGCAAAGCATTCCAGGGCAAGTTCATGGGAACCGACTATTTCATCCGCTTCGTGAAAGACTGGAGCGAAATAAATGAGCATTATGGCGATGTGTGCTTCAAAAATAGTGGCTACGCCAAAATAACGGGCAAAATCCTCGACAACACAGATTCACTTTTCACGCCCTGCACCTACAAGCTGATTGATGTCCAAGTTGTTGAAGGACCCAAGTTGAAGCCAATACAAGAGATTGTTTCGTTCCGGGGCAGATTCTGTGAACAAGCAAACAACGGCGAAACAATCGAGGCACAAGGAAAAGTTGAGCAAGTTACTAACAAGAAAACGGGCAGCGAACATTACCGTTTGATACTTGGAAATAAGCCGTCAGACTACATGGTTCTGTCACATAGTTAATGCTGCACTTTCAAGACTTGTTCATAGTACCGTGGGCAATATGTTAGAGTCACTTGATAGAAACTTTCTTTTTGTGACGCAACTTTTTCAAGGTTGCCCTCAACAATTACTGTTTCGTCTTTTTGCGCTTGCTGACGGAATTCTTCCATGAAAGAGAAAACCCGCTTAGCTTCAAGAGCTGCTTTATCGCCGCTCAAAACTTCTAAAGGTTCAATGCCGTAGATTGACGGGATAAATGGTGCCTCGTCATCTGCCGTGACGCGCGCTTTGAGTTTAACCCAGCCCTTCTGCTGTATTTTCGTTTTTGGGTCATATTCTGATTTGATTTCGCTCCAAGCTTTAACGGGTTCAAACTCGGCTTTTATGGTTCTCCCGCTGGCTACGTCATCGTATAGACCGTAGATTTGTTTTCTTCTTTGATGCCAAATGAAGTCTGGAACAGTGAAGTTTTTGAACCGCCAATCCTTGCCCGCCATCACAGAGTCTGATTCAAACTCATTATGCAAACCAGACGCCTCGTCAGCATACAGACCTTCTAGTGTTTTTCGCAACTTAGCATTTTCTTTTTTGCCATAAACAATAAAGTCGATGTCTGAGAATTTTGGATGATGAAAACCATGCAGCATCGAGCCGAAGACACCAAAGTCCTCGGTTTTTAAGCCTGAATTGTTGAGCGCAATCATTAGGACACGCTCCATCGCTGCAAGCAACTCGTCCGTTGGTCCAGCCTCAAGCAAAACCGTTAATCGCTCCTCAGGCTTTCTTGCCTCACTTATGTCGCTGTCTTTCACGCCGACAATATTTAGCCCGAGCATTTCGTGAAAAACAAGATATTGAGAATATTTCTTCGCAATTAACTTCATGCCTTCATCGTTATAGAATTTATAGTAGAGGTCTTTTTTGCCTGTTCTTGGAGCTCTTGGATCTCTTGATTGAAAGATTTTTGATGAAGCATATTCGGCGTCGCATATGCAAGTGCTTGGCGGGTGAGAATAGCCAAAGACGCGGAAAATTAAGCCTTCTAAGGTTTCTATGGCGTCTCGGTCTCGCAGTTTTATGTTGGCCAAATGTATTCTTCCTCGGAAGTTGCTGTTCCGACAACCACTTGATAGAATACTTCGCTGGAACTGGTAGATTCAACACGTTCAAGTTTACCAGCGACTTTAATTTCCTTGCCGCAACGGGCAACGTTTCGATAAAGGCCTATGTTTGAGACAACTTGAACAGGGATCTTGTCTAAGTCAAGCTCTGATTGGTCATCTTCGGGTTTGTAACTGGTGATTTTGTAAATTGAGGGTCGATACATTGTTTCAGTGTCATCGCTAACGGTTGCTTGGAACCTTACGGGGTCAAGCGGAATGTACCGGTAAGCGCCATATTTCTCCCTTATTTGTGAGGGTTTTTTGGTTGCGTTGTACATGAAGATTTTGCCGTGGTATCTTCCTTGGAATTTTCTTGCTGCCTCTATACGATTGCCTACAATGTAGGTTAATTTTCCAGCGTTTACGAGCAGAGCAATGGCATCTTCCACCATTCTGAAGTTTTCTGTGCCGTAAACAACAAAGTCAATGTCAGATTCAGGTGCATGCATGTTTAGGGCGATGGAGCCGTGGATGCCCAAGTCGCTAAAAGATACACCAGACTCTTTTGACATTACATCGATTAAGTCAAACGCCGTCTGTTGGAGTTTGTCACGCTTTGGCAGGTTCTGCAGCCAGACCAAGCGGTCCTTAGGAACAAACACTTGCTCTATTCGGTCAAGAGGCGTCGTGATTAACTCTTTATTACGAAATGGGCAGAAATACAAGTAATCTGGGAAGTTTTTACGGAAAGCTTCAATGAAAGTCTGATAGTTCTTCGCTGTGTACAACTTTTCGGCTCGAAAGAGTTGGTTGTAGCCAAACTTCCATGTTCGCTCAAGCATTTCAACGTTAAAGAGCCCTTTGTACTTTGCTGGGATGTATTTGAGGAATGCAAAAACGCGGTCATCAGGATGCTCGTATCCAAAAGTGTTGAGAATGAACCCATCCTTTGTAACAAAGGTGTCTCCATCCATTGGAACCCAAATATCTTCAGCCGTATAATACACCGCGAATAAAGTAAAAAAAGGAACATTAAAAATCTATTGCACACTTTGCAGATTACTTGTTTCCCATAATTCTCTTTGCCTAAAATATAGAAAATCCCAAAAGAAGGATGCGTTTCGAAAAAAGATATATGACAAGTCATAACATCTCTTGTTAAACGGCACTGGTGATATAAAACGGGTTCATCTGGTGAAGAAAACAACAACGAAATGGTGGTTACTCCTTGGGAAGTAAAAGGCAAGATAGACTACGAGCACCTAATACGCGAATTCGGCACCCAACCATTAACCCCCCAACTGCTTGAAAGAGTAGAAAAACACACAGACAAACTTCATCTGCAACTCGAAAGGCGAATATTCTTCAGCCATCGAGACTTAGACACTGTACTTGACCTCTATGATAAAGGTATAAAATTTGTTCTCTACACTGGCAGAGGACCCTCAGGACCCGTTCACATCGGGCATCTTGTCCCCTGGATTTTTACACTTCATGTCCAACAAAAATTCAACACCCGACTTTATTTCCAATTAACCGACGACGAAAAATACTTAGTTGATGACGACGCCAACCTCAAAAAAACGAGCAAATACTCCTACGAAAACGCCTTAGATCTTATAGCTTTGGGTTTCAAACCGGAAGACACATTCATAATCTATGACACACAAGACATCGACCTTCTCTACGACATCACACTGGAGGTAGCCAAACGCATAACTTACAGCACCGCACGCAGCAGCTTTGGCTTCCAAGACAGCACCAATATCGGCTGGGTATTCTGGCCCGCCATTCAAGCAGCACCTTGTTTCATTCACAAAAAACTCACAGGCGAAAACGTCCCAGCTCTCATCCCAGCTGCGATCGACCAAGACCCATACTGGCGAGTAACCCGGGACATAGCACAAAAACTCGGCTATTATAAGCCTGCACAAATTCACTGCCGGTTCCTGCCCGGTTTAGGAGCAGGCGGAAAAATGAGTGCTAGCATGCCAGAAACCAGCATATTCACTATAGACCCGCCAGATGTTGTAAAAAGGAAGATTTGGAATGCCTTCACTGGCGGTAAAGGCACAGTAGCCGAGCAACGAAAAACAGGTGCTGACCCAACAGTATGCAGCATCTTCCAGTACTACTTCTACCTGTTCGAAGAAGATAGCGCCAAACTTGCTGAGCGTGAACGCAAATGCCGAGGCGGGGAAATGTTATGTGGGGAATGCAAAAAAGATATAGCTGAAAAACTCAACAAGTTCCTTAAAGAACATCAGGAACGCCGTGAAAAAGCAAAAGACGTAATCGAACAATACCACATAAAACGCTAAAACTATAGCTTTGCAGTGATTCCTCTAAGCATTAAATCAATCGAATGCTGCAAGTACTCTTCCTTACTTAGGCCTATCTGCTTCAGCAAATTTTGGTTGTAAGGACCTATGTTGACCGCGGCTTCCGCAGCTACAACCAAAAAGATGGCTGTTTGCAGAGGAGGCAAGTCTGCCCTAATTGTTTCGTCTTCACTACCCAACTGGATTGCATCAACCAAAAGGGTAAGCGACTCCAAAGCCATATTGCCAAACTCGCTTGCACCATCAACCTCTCCCCGCTTAAACAGTTCCATGAAACGCTGTTCACGAGCAACAGTAATGAGCAAATAATAATCACCATGTTTATGGACATAATCAAAGCACAAAGCGTTAAGAAAAGCGGAGACTTTGCCGATGCCAGTTTGCTCCTTAGCCACAGCAGCCTTGAAAGTTTCACGTAAAACCAGCATGCCCCGAAGCACCACCGCAAGATACAGCGACTCCTTATTGCGGAAATACCGATAAAGCGCGGGCTTAGAAAGCTCCAAATCTTTGGCGATGTCATCCATTGAAACGCCATCAAAACCGCTCCCGAAAAACCGCTTCTCTGCTGTATTTATTATGTCGTTTCGGCGCTGAAGTCTCTCACGTTCCCTGCGGCTTAGGGGCGTTTTTTGCTGGTTTGACTCGCTTGACGTCATAGTTTCATCCAGATTGATGTTTAAAAGGGCGGTTGTTTATTTGGCTGGCGCTGTTGGGGCTCGTTTGCTCATTCATTTCCACATATTGTTTGATGCGTTGGTTGTGTCTTTGGACATAGTCGGCTAAGGGTATAAACTCGAGCTCCCTACCGACAGCAGCTAACGTTTTTTCGTCTATTTTGCCCTCTTGCACAAGCTGACGCCCAGCTTGCTCTGCAGCTTGCAAAACATCCTGTACTGGAGCGCCTATTTTCAGCATCATACCCAAGGTTGGTCCATGCGGTCTTAGCAGTGCTCCTGCAAACTCAAGGTCAGTGTTTTCGCAGATTGCTTTTATGTGCGCTAAGAGGGGTGTGAAGTTTTCTTTTTCCCAGAAGCCGCAGTTTGATACGAGCACTACCTTGGCTTTCTTGGTGTCTCTGCTGATTGGGTGCCGTACGCAACCGTTTCGCAGTTCTAAGAATGGGTTTCCGCTGGGCAACCAAAGTCTTTCAATGAGGGTTTTCATTGTGGAGGTCATGCCGTCGAAGTAGAGTGGAGTTGCAAACACGATTATGTCTGCCTCTTTCAATTTGGGGTATATTGTCTGCATGTCGTCTTGTTGGATGCATTTGCCGTGCGTCTTTATTATGCATGTATAATCGGCGTTGCATGGGTTAATTTTCAATTTTTTGGTGTAGAATAGGTCTATTTCTGCTCCTGATTCCTTCATGCCTTTTAGGAATGGATTAAGGATAAGTGCGGTGTTACCATTTTCCATGTTTGGGCTGCTGTTAAATGCTAATACTTTAATTTTTACTCACTTTCCGGTTACTCTAAGTAGTTTAGTTACTATGAGTAACATAGTTACTGATAGTAACAGCCACCTATAAAGGTTATGCAAACCGAAAAAAAAAGAAACGCACCCTCGTCGTTGCCCCGCCAATAAGACGAGCGACCGCGGACACAATAGCACCCAAAGAAGCAGAGCTCAACGTGTTCTAATTAAATATCTAAATCTCACGATTCAATAAGTATGAAGCAAAAGAAAAATAAGTTTCGAGAGCACAGCAATCAACATACAAAGGCGAAAAGAAAAATGTCCGCAAAAACAAACGTTACAATCTCTTCAGCATACAGACTTCTTCACCCGATGCATACCGTACTGGTATCATGCGTTGGAAAAACGGGAAAACCCAACATTACAACCCTCGCTTGGGCAATGCCAACATCGATTAATCCGCCGCTTCTAGCCATCAGCCTTGCGCCCACTCGCCACTCCCACGCCTTAATTGAAGAATCAGGCGAATTCATAGTCAACATTCCAACACTCGAGATACTTCAAGCAGTTTACGCATGTGGCTCCTTAACTGGGAGAAGCTTCGATAAATTCAAAAAGACAAACTTAACACCGATGCCAGCAAAAAAAATCAAAGCACCAGCAATCCGTGAATGCATAGGCCACCTTGAATGCGAAGTAGACAGCAAATTTGCAACGGGGGACCACACGGTTTTCATAGGCAAAATCATTGAAGCGTACGCTGACATGGGCGTCTTTACAGAAAGTTACGACTTAAAAAAGGCAAGAATGCTCTACCATGTAGGCGGCAACAACTTTGCATTGCTTGATCCTAAACTCTACAAGTCCTAAGCTGAAATTCGCATGTTAATTCAATCTTAATCGCGGCATGACCGTACCATGTTATTTTAACCAAAATAAAACTTCATACAGAATTTATGTTTTGAAGTACTAGACAAAGCAGTGTTGGCGAATTAAGTTACGCATTTAAGCATCTCTCACATTATCCAAACTATTAGTAAAAGTGAACAGCATGCCATACGACAAAGAAGAACTGGAAAAATTCCGTTTATCTGGAAAAATTCTTCGTGAAACAAGAGAGGAAATGAGGAAATACGTCAAAGAAAACATGCCGATCATCGATATCTGCGAGAAAGTCGAAGGATTAATTCGGGCAAAAGGAGGTAAACCAGCTTTCCCCTGCAACGTCAGCGTCAACGAAATAGCGGCCCATTACACTTCACCACCAGATGACAAGCTAACGATACCAGAGGGCTCCACGGTTAAAGTGGATCTAGGCGTCCACGTCGACGGCTACGTTACTGACACAGCGTTTACAGTCAGTTTTAATCCTGAAGGCAGAAGCATGATAACGACCGCTGAGCTTGCGTTAAAAACAGCGATAGACAATATCCATGGGGACATGGCATTGGACAAAATCGGCAGCTTAATCGAAACCACAATAAAAAACCGTGGCTACAAACCAATCTCAAACCTGACTGGGCATTCGGTTGGAAGATACCTGATTCACGCGGGATTATCTATTCCAAACGTGGCACAAGTGTCTTTTGCAAAAGTTCGAACGGGTGAAGTTTACGCCATAGAGCCATTCGTGACTTTGCCTGATGCAATTGGACGGGTCGATGATAGCCCGCAAATTACGATTTACCGTTTACTGAAAGCAAAATCCGTAAAAAGCGAATACACCAAAAAACTCCTCAAATACATCGAGGCTAATTTTAGAACTTTGCCTTTCGCTGAACGATGGCTAATTGGCGTTGTTCCCGAAGAACAACATAAAGCGGCATTCAAAGAGTTGCTTGTGTCAAAAGCTGTTATGGGTTATCCCGTCTTTGTTGAAGCAAGCAAAAAACCCGTTGCTCAAGCTGAGCATACGGTAATGTTGAAAAATGATGGTTGCGAAGTTTTAACTTAGACATTGAATGTTTTTTCTTTTTCTTTGACTTCTTTGTATATTGCAGTGATCATTTGTCTTGTGTTTGGGCATTTTTGGCAGGGGGCATCAAGATCTTTGTAGATATAATCGCCGCGTTGGAATTCTCGCACGGTTTTGGACCCACATTTGCATTCGACCGTTGTCATTACTTTGGGGATTTCAATTTTCATTTGTGCTACTTGCCTCCTTGATTGGTAGAGTGTGAACACCGACATTGTCAAAGCGACCAAACCAATAATCGCTAAAAATCCTGCGGCTAAAGTCTGGCCTATAAAGTATGCGTTAGCTGCTAATATCAGCGATATTATGGACAGCGCTACGACAATTAAGACGATCATCGTTAGGTAAGTTGAGATTTTTTTGGTTGATTCCGATGTTTGGTTTTGTGTCATTGTTTTGTCCTCCTATTGTCCGACCCCGATTGAATTACCGACCCCAACGATGATTACTTTGTCGCCTTCTTTGGTTCGTTCCAAAATGACGTTTTTGACTCGTTCAATAACTGGATCAACTGCGTCATTAATTTCTTTGCGCATGGGTGAAACTGCATCACCTATGTCTTCTTTGATGATTACAGCATTGATGGGGATCTGGTATTTTGTCAGCTTGGCTTCAATCTTGAATTGATCTACACCTGGTCCACCGATTGCTGCGCCGACGCCTTCAGATACTTCGCCAACCGTTTCGCCTTCCAACTTCAAGCCTGCATCAATCATAATAACCATCCCAATTTTGCCTTCATTTTCCTCAATGACAGCTTCAACTGCATCACCTGGTTTGCCGACATTGCCGCCTGGACCTTCAGCTTTTATGATTAAAGCCGTGCGTCCTTCAAATGGAACGGTAGCCATGACACAATCTTTTGGCAATTTGCGGACTTCGTAGCCATGCATGAGTTTCGCAGCAACTAATGGTCCTGCACCGTCTCCGATTGGCTGACCGTAAGCGAACGCTTTGAGGGCACTTGCATATGCTTCTGCTTCTTTCATAACCATGGGCAATATCATTTGTATTTGCATTATTACATAGAGACTTAGAGTTTTTTTACCTTGAATGTAATAGTGACGGATGACTTTGTAAATGAAGTTTAGTGCCATAGCAGCTTCCAACGTGTTTTCTAAATTGTTAACTTGAATTTCGTCACAAGCAGGCGCCATAAGTTTAACTTCATCTTTCAAACGTTCATCTCTGACATCAAGTATATGATCAAGCTTGTACACTATACCTGCCGGATCCATGCTTTGTGGACCAATAGTAAAGTATTCCAAGTAGCGGTCAACACGAGCTGAAGGGTCAGTTGCTGGTTTGCCAATTTCTTTTATGGCATCTATCGCATTCTTTCGCCCTTCCTCTTTTATGTACTTTAGTTTATGAAGGGAGTTTTCTACTTCCCGTATCATAACGTACATTTGGATTCTTTGACCGTAAAAAATTAAAACTATGAAGAATACGTAAGATAGCAAGCTAATAATCTGAGTTATCGAATCGCTCCCAGGAATAAGACTCAATTTCTACACCACTTCCCAAAAACTACAGTTAGTAAGTTATAAAGCTATGCCAAATCTACCTATATTTTGATTAAAAGAAAGTGAGCTGCCAGCTTTCCCAGGTTCACGTGGCCTAAGACCACACTACAGCTGGAAACGGAACACGGTTTAACTTCTGAGTTCGGTATGGGATCAGGTGGAACCCGTGCCCTTTGACCGGCAAACCC
>JBEKGO010000026.1:0-64920 GCA_050012755.1 Bathyarchaeia archaeon | reverse complement strand
AGTTTTAACCTCTCCAATCTTTTTACATATAAAATTTTTCGCAACTACTTTTTCAGGTAATTCTTTATCTTCTCAACAATTTCTGTGAAAGCCTTAGCCGCAGTTGAATCTTTATGCTTAATAACAAACGGATTTCCTTTATCTGAATCCACACCTACGGTGGGGTCAATCGGGATGCTGCCTAGAAAGGGAACACCAGCTTCGTGAGCCATCTTTTTTCCGCCGCCTGACTGGAAAATCTCAGTTTTCTTGCCGCAATGCGGGCAGACAAAGCCGCTCATGTTTTCGACAACTCCAATAATCGGCATGTTTAATCTTTCAGCGAAGGTAATTGCTTTTTTAACCACAGAACTTGACAAGCCAGTAGGCATAGTAACAATTACAACTCCATCCATTTCTGGCAAAAGCTGAGCAATACTGAGAGGTTCATCCCCTGTTCCAGGAGGCAAATCAATAAACAGAAAATCAAGTTCTCCCCAAACGATATCTGAGAGGAACTGGCGGATAGCTTTCATTTTTAATGGACCACGCCAAATTGTCGGGGCTTCCTCAGACAAGAAAAAGTCGATCGACATAACCTCCATGCCTAATGGGCCTTCAACGGGATAAGCTCCTGATGGACCAATCTTAACATGATGTCCTTCTAATCCAAGAAGCTTAGGAACACTTGGTCCATGAATATCAGCGTCTAAAACGCCTACTTTGTTTCCCATCTGCGCAAATGCCGCCGCAAGATTCACGGTAACGGTGCTTTTTCCTACACCACCTTTGCCGCTTATAATAGCGATTTTATGTTTTATTTTTGCCATTCTATCTTTTAGATTCTGCTGCTCTTCTGATTGCTGCTGCTTGTAAGCTTCAAGCTGAGCCATATTTCTCTCTAAAGCCATAAAAACACCAAATTGCACGATTGCTAAGGTTTGATTCTAAAGTAAACTAAAATAGTTTATGGTTGCATGCTTCAGCTCAGTTTATAACCTATTTTCCGCAGAAATCCACGCCTTTCCTTAATATCGGCTTCTGTTTCTATTCCTTTGCTTGCTAACCCGTCAACAACGCCAATTATGCCTCTTCCCTGAGAGGTTTCGGCAACTAACACTTCTATCGGATTAGCCGTGGCAGCGTAAATTGTGCATACTTCGGGCACTTTCTTGATTTTATCAAGTACGTTAAGTGGATAAGCGTTTTTTAGATAAATTAGAAAACTGTGGCCGCAACCGATTTCAAACGCTTTCTCTGTTGCGAGTCGACGGAGTTCTTCGTCGTTTCCCTCATGCCTAACCAAGCAAGGTCCTGAGCTTTCACAAAAACCTAAGCCGAATTTAATATTGGGTACAGAATTAACCAATGCCTCATAGAGGTCTTCTGCGGTTTTTATGAAGTGTGCCATACCAATGATTGTGTTGCAGTCTTTGGGGGGGTCAATCTTAACGGTTTTTAACTCCAAACGTTGAACCTCCATAATTAATGATTTAACTGCGCTTTTAAGATATTACTTTTTAAGAAAATTCGAGTAATTTTTCAAATTCATTCATTGTTTTATTATTCATTGTCCTTTGCTTGACTGTGTTTGGTTGCGAACAAAAGCTAAATATCATTGAGTAGTTTATCAATTGGGAAAAGCAAGGGCTGGTAGTTCAGCTGGTATGAACGCTTGACTTGCACTCAAGAGGTCGGGGGTTCAAATCCCCCCCGGTCCACTTCAACATCGCCAACAACAAACCCCAGACTACTACAAATTTTTTTGTAAGAGCTCATCATTTTCGTTTCCTGAAGATTTTATTTTGTCCGAAGTCGCAGACGTACTCGAATCCTGCTTCTATCAGTTTGCAGGCTTCTTCTTCTGAGTGGGCAACTGTTGCGCTGAAGTCGTCGTCTTTGAAGCTTATGAGCTGCGTGTATAGCATCGTGTTGTTGAGGGATTTGTGGCCGAGGATCTCTCTTACGTGGAGGATATCTCTGGTTTTGCGGTATTCCATCGTGGCTTTCCAATGGCGGAAGGTGTGGAACGTAATCTGATTTATTCTTGAGTTTTTGAGTTTTGCGCTTATTCGTTTGCGTTGATGCTCAAAATTATGCCTCATCAAGTCTGCGTTTAGGCTGAAGACGGTTGGGGTGTTCTTAGGCATTTCATTTAGCATATCTACGAGTTTGATTGATAGTGGTAGAATTCTTGGGTTGCTTCCTTTTTCAGGTGTAATTCTTACTGAACGTTGTTCTAAGTTGATGTCTGTCCATTTTAGCAGTTCGCAGGCTTCGCCGCATCTCATGCCTGTTTCTTTAAGCATTTGGAGGTAGGTTGCCATCTTATTGCTGCATCCAGCTATAAGTTGGTCTATTTCGGCTTCGGTAGGGATGAAGGGCAATTTTCTTACTCGTCGATAGATTGGCGGTGTCCAGGTTTTCCCTTGCATTTTCAGAAGGCTGTCGTAGGCGTCGACTGCATTTACTTTTCTGCTTACAGACCAGATTTGTTTTGATATTATTTCCTTTATCGAGTCTTCGTTGTTGAAGTCTGCTCCAAGACGCATTAAGCGATTTAGCAATTTTACTCGCCCTTTGATTGTCGCTTGAGAATATCCTTGTTTTAGTAGCCAGAAACTGAATCCAACGATTGATCCTTTGGCATCTGCTTCGTTTCTCCGCAGAACCTCAGTTTTCTGTTGTTCTGCAACCAAGTTTTTCGTCTCCGTGACGCATATTTGGCGTTTACTAAGTAAGGCATGACCGCTTTTTAATGACTTCGTTTCAATCATTTCAACAGTTTCAATGGCTTCCTTCGCTTTCAGGGTATCATTTGGGTCTGAAAATCTTAAGGCACAGTCACGACATAGCCACCGTTGGATCGGGTTGCCAAACATTGGAGAACGCCGACCGTCACGCCAGACTTTTTTGCTGCCGCATCTGGGGCATAGGGGGTTGGCGCCGGCGGCTAAGGGCGTAGCCGACTTGCAAATATTTGAACCGGCTTCAGAAATACTGCCAAATATGCATTTAGGAGACTGGGCTTCAGATGCAAGACCAACCTTTCCCTCCCCAACAGCAGCCATTACGCCTTCCTCACTTTCCCTGTCAAAAAGTAACATGCTTCACCATGGACAATGCATGCAGTACGTTTGCAAGGCCGAGTGGAAGTGCAATAGAAAACGAGGGGCAAAATAACAACGGTCATTAATGGATAACCTCCAAGCTGGGCTTAACTGGAACAAAAACTGCAGGATAATCATCCAAGTTCTCAAAGTGGCAACTGTAACCCTGATTATAAAGCGTCTTTTCCCAATCTCGATTAAACTGCGCCTCCATAATTATCACGCATTGACCTAAACCTGGAACATCCACTAGCGGACCAAACAGACCAGATAAGACGTGAATAAAATGCACTTTAGGAGCCTGAGTCATCAAGCAACCTCTATTTGAAGAAATCTTCATCTCGCAAGTGCTCACTAATCTGTATGAAACGGTGCTTTTTGCAGAAATCGAGGACTTGGCTTAGTTGCTTGTCGTTGCTGTCCTTAAACTCTTTCTTGAATCCTAGCCTTCCAGTCATAACACGGATTTCGATGCTGCCATCAACAGCGAGAATCTGGTAGAAGCCCAGTTTTTCGCCAGCATATTCTTCGAGGACCCCCCAGTCCTCAATAATATTTACCAATTGTTGTCACCTTGAACTATCGTGAAGTCTGAATTCAAAAACAATCTGGCACCTTCAAGGAAACTCCTTGTGACCCCCCTTCACGGAGTTTCCTTGTGAGGGGGTCTAAGGGAAACTACCCAAAACAGTCAAAACATGCACAGGTTGCTTTCGTGATGTTGATCAAAATTGCTTATTCCATTGTAAAAAACTGATATAAGCAAAATTTCTTACTTTTATTTTGACGTAGAAGAGTTAGCTTCTACTACTTGCCATCGGGATGCCCTTCAAAGAGACCGGATAAGATTGGGCGCCACAGGCAGTTAGACCCGGGACCAGCTAACTTTCTACGTTACTGTCTTTTTTGGTCAACAAAACGTTTAGCACCGCTAGCAAGATATGAGCTGCTTGTTTTCCTGTGGCTTGGTTAAAGATGTCTTGCATACCATTTTCCTTGAGAACCATTGCGAGGATTGCTTTGACGCATAACCTATAGCTTGCTGGGGCTCCTTTCTGTTTTGGTTTTATTTCTTCAATAAGACCAATTTCCGTAAGATTACGGAAACGCTTGGTGAGACTCGCATAATAGGTTTCTTCGAGACCTTCATATTTGGTTATTTTCTTAAGTATCTGTTTGATTGTTTGAGGGCTTTCTTTGGCGAGAATATCAAAAATGGCACTATTAGCCCTAGCCGCTCTGCCCTGGAACACGTCAAGCTCAGTGCCTCTGCTGTTCTTCCCAGCCAAAGTTTTATACTCCCCATCTTTCTCTGGAGGGAAAAAACAAGGCGTTGGAACTAACTTATTACCTTAACCAGTAGTTTTTTCGGCGTTTTGTCCGAGGCAAAATTTTTCTTCATGAAGGAACGCCTTGGGCAAAATTTTTTCGAAGACCCTATTTTAACAAAAATCGAGTTTTCATGGAGAAAAAAAGCATCAAAGGCAATTTTTAATCTGTTTTGTCACGGTGATTTCTTCATGAAGAAACGTTTTCTCCGTAGCATTTCTTCATGTGGAAAGGCTCAAAATTGAAATTGCGGCGAGAGCTTTCTCAGAAAAAAACTAAATTTACTTGGATTTTTTCTCATTAATTTCTTCAAGTGTTTTATTCCTCATTAGTGATATGTTAAGGATCTCCTGTTTGGGATTGTCCCGTGTGGTAATGTCTATCTCGTCGTACGTTGTACATTTGTGAGGTTCGATTTTTGGGTTCGCCTTGACGGGGAATTCCATTAGGAACTTTTTGCTTTCATATTCCTTTTGCTTGTATTTTTTCTTAATCTTGCGCTCTTGAAACTTTACCACTTAATTGCCTCCAGAAAATCTATTTTGAATTCTTGTCAGTTTTGTTTAGTTTTTCAGTTAAAGAATTAAGACGATGCTTGAACTCTTCAGGAGATTCAGAATCATTAAAACCTGCCACCAAAATCCCTCGCACCTAAATTCCATCTGACGTGCGTTTTTCCTCATTGCAGACCTTTTGCCAAAGAACATCGTTTAACTTGTTTTCGAGTTGCTGCATTTTCTTCTGCTGAAGCACAAGTATGCTAACAGCCATGGGTTCAAGGATTATTGGGCTGCATGCGCAGCTTCCTGCAGAAGCAAGATCTCTACACATATCCATAATCTGATCAAAGGCTTCTTTTTCCTCGTCGCTTGCCAAAGCATTTCTGAAACCCTTCCAACGGTTAATCTCAAATTCTATAGCCATCCTATAAGAAGGAACAGTCTTACCCATAACCTGCTAGGCCTCCAAACAATCTAAATTCTGTGTCAAGGGAAATCACAGGGCTCAAGCATCAGCTCAAATCACTTAAAAATGAATTGCAGAAACTGACGCGTTGAACAGTGGAGGGGGGATAGTGAAAGTGAAATTCTTGCAAATTAAGTATTATCAAAAAGCAGAACTTTACAAATGGCTTTCGGTATAAAGGAGCATCTTGAGCTGGGAAGTGACGATCAAAAAATAAGTCTATTAGCTTGCCTAAGTGTCTTATTTCAAAATAAGAAACAATATACTGAGGAAACTAAAACATCGGAAAAAACGTAGAAAAAAGCCTTTTTAGGTAGTTAAGATTACTAATTCATAGGCGTTTTATAGCTATTTTGTCTCGATAACCATTAGAGTTAAATATAGAGGAATTAAACATGACTTACCAAGAGGACAAGAATTTGGCAGTCTGTGTTACAAATAGACCAGTAATGCCATTAATTGTAAATGATTTAACTTCTCCTCTCAAATGTAATGCTTTGGTGGAAGATTTTGAGGCTTACAAAAAAGCGATAACTGAAACTTTAGATTTGAATATTGAACTCTTCAAAGAACTGCCCCCTCCAAGAAATTTTTCTTCCGAACAAGCGATAGCTTTTTTGAAAACACAAATAAAAATGGACCTCGAAAAAGACCACGTTTTTGAAAAAGGAGTAGAGGTATCCAGATATGCAGAAAGCATGTTTGAATCGATGGAGAAATATTTCAAAAATATTTACGACTTACACACTGCAAAAAAGAACAAGCATTGTTCGGAAATCGTTGAGGTATCAAAATTATTTCTCAACTCAGATTTGTCCGAGATGTTCCTGAAGGTTATATCTACCTCTTTCTTGGTTGAGGACGACTTTATAGATTTATATGATAAGCGGATAAAAAAAGAACACATAACCCTGATACAATATAAGAATAACAGAACAAAATTTGAAAGGCTATGCGATAAGCATAATTATTGGGTTCATGATTTCACGGAAAAAATCCGCTTGATGGGGCGCTGCAGAACAAAGCTAATTTGGTATGTTCAGATAAACAACTCAAATACAGTCGAAGATTTATTCAAAGACAAAACGATAAAAACAGAAGTTCTTGATAATAAAGTGCTATCACAACTCATTCAAGCAATAGAGCAAAACACATCCGAATTAGAACTGCTTGTTACAAAAGATTTAGCGTTGCCCTGTTTTTCATCCATCGAGAAAAGCGAAAGTGTGAAAGCAATTACCAAAATGATGGAAATAATAAATCTCTAAGGAAAGAGATCGCTTGGCGTTTGGACAGGTAGCAGGGTTCTTTTTGGATTCTTGCATCCTGCTTCCACATTCTTTAGAATCAACTGATGAAGCATGTCTAAATTTTCTAAAAATGGGGAAAAAGTGCTTTGTATCACAATCAGTAAGGGATGAGGTTTTCGAATTATCGACAGAATGTTTTTCCGTCATCTGCACCACTCTTCGCTATTATTTAAAACCAGCGCTGGAAAAAAGTGAAATAATACAGATAACAAATAGAGATGGAAAAACTGTTGCTAAAGTTTTTTCTGAGCAAAAAAAGCGAATAATAAAGGAGTATCCCACTAAATCCAATGTTAGAGGCGAATTGGTAGGTGTCATCGAGAATTACATTGCTAACCAAATACATTCCTTGAAAGATGGAGTATCTTTGTCTATTGATTCTCTATTGGCTGATGGGTTGACTGAGTTACAAAAGGCTAAGTATAACATTGAGAAACCGTTCAAAGCAATTGAAACTATTCCCATTCAACCAAATACTGAACTTACATCTCTACCTTCTTTAAACAAACTTGTTGGGAACCCGAAGGACGTAATTCATCTTGCATCGGCGATTTTATATCAGTTTTATCTAAACCAATGGGTAATTTTTGTTACCAACGATGAAAAAGAAATTTTAGACAACGAAGCTGAAATATGGGAAAATTTCGCTTTACAATGTTCTAAACCTAGCTGGGCGGTTGATAATTATAATGCGATTACTAAACTCAAACCACCTGTTGAATTTTATCGCAGTAAACTTATACCTACCCAGCAGCAAAAGGAATTTGCAGCTATCATAGAAAAAGTGATTGGTATTCGAATAATTAGAAAGCCATTTGTTATGAAGCAGTAATATCTGTAATCAAACCTGAATCTTAACCATGACTTTGCTCTCAACTCCTCTGCCTTAATAGATCATTTAATTCGTTTTCGAGTCGCTGCTTTTTCTTCTGCTGAGCCACCAGTATGCTCATCGCCATGGGTTCAAGGATTATTGGGCTGCATGCGCAGCTTCCTGCAGAAGCAAGATCTCTACACATATCCATAATCTGATCAAACGCTTCTTTTTCCTCGTCGCTTGCCAAAGCATTTCTAAAATTTTTCCATCCAGCAATCTCATCCCTCCAAAGCCATCCTGAAAGATTCAACAGTCTTACCCATTCTTGCTAAACCTCCACAGAATTTCGAACTTGCGTTACGTGTGATAGAACGAAGTCTCGTTCTGCTATGGCTTTGTGGATTAGGTCTTGGATCGCAGTGTTCAAGTTGCCGTTGATGTATGGTTTTACGATTTTTTCCGCAAACTCGGTCAGGAGCGTAGCTGGAACATTATGGAACGTTAAATCAACTAAGAGTTCTTGCTCTGTGGCTAGTACTACTGTTTTATTTTTCATACGCGCCCCTCGGTGCTCATGCCTATCGTCTGAACCGTTTAAAAAGCAAGTGCAGAAGCTACAGTACGCAGCAGTAGAGGGATGAGCGAAATTGAAAACTTGAATTAAGTAAACGAAACTCCCTTGAACATATTCAGTTGATGCCCTACTAAGAACCGCAGAAACCTGTTCGCAATAAGCTTAAATATCAATTGCTTTTGAATAAATTACTATGCCAACCAAGACGGAGCAAATTCGAGTAAAAGCTATTGAAATTATGAAGAAGAGTCCAGAAGGCATCAGATATTCTCAGCTTGTCAAAGAAATCAAAGAAGCTTTCCCAGACTTTCCAATCAACACTATTCTTGGGATCGCTTCAAATCTTGACGAGAAAATGCCGAAAGAAGTCTATAAAGCAGGCAGAGGTCTTTATCGACTCGTCTCTTTTAAAGAAGCACAACAAGCCCCTGAAGAACAAATTGCTCCAGAAATCGAGATTGACGAGACGGATTTCTATGAGCCATTTGTCGATTATTTGGTGAACGAACTTGAAGAGTGCACAAAGGCAATTCCACTGGGGGGAAACTTATTCAAAGACAAATGGGGAACCCCTGATGTCCTTGGCGTCGAAAAATCAAAGCGGTCGGACATAATTCACCATGAAGATGTGATTGTTTCAGCAGAGATAAAGACTGACACGAATGGATTAATTACTGCGTTTGGACAAGCTTGCGCATACAAATCTTTCAGCAACAAAGTTTACATTGTTATCCCAAAAAATTCAAGCCAAGATGACAAAAACAGAATTGAATCATTATGCCTAATATTCGGAATAGGTCTCATTCTGTTTGATAGCTCCGACAAGGAAAATCCTGACTGGGAGATCAGAGTAAGGGCACTCAGGCACGAACCTGATATGTTCTACGTTAACAAATACATGAAGACAGGACACGTAGAAAGCGAATTGTTTTCATAACTTGCTCTAGATTCGTGGGCGTATCATACCTTTACCTGACATTAAATTGAATTACCACACTGTTTTTTCTGAATTACTCATGTATCAACTCTAGGGTCTGAATACCATATACCGTCTGAGTTCCAGTCTTTTCCCAAGGCAATCAGGTTTTTCAGTCGAGGTGGCTCGGTTGGTTAAAATTTTGGTCTGACTTTCCTTTGCGCGAGCAGATTTTTTTCCAATCACAGTCTTCGCAATTCTTTGAAGGCTTTGGATCGAATCCTCCGCGAATAATGGTTGAAATTGCCCCGGTTATTTCTTTGGCTGCCTTATCAAGCTTGGGTTGGGAAATATCAACATAAATTTTTTTATTACCATCGAGATGGTGAATGCATGCCTGCTGTGGGTGTAGCCCGAGTGATTTCATGCATGCGATAGCGTATAGTCTAAGTTGGAGTTCATGATTTTGTTGGTAGAGTCGGTCAATTTCTTTTTCTGTTTTGAAGTCAATGATTTCAACTTCTTTTATGTTGCCGTTTTCATCGAATTTTTTGAGAAGATCAATTTGCCCCGTTATCAATGCCTCGCCTTGAACAAGCTCAAACTTCTTTTCGGTTTCTAAGACTTTTGAAAAGTCTTGCTTGTTTAATTCCACGTAATTCTTAATTACTCTGGTGCCGGCACGCTTTAGATTGTCAACGATAGTGTCAGTAGCATACCTTAGGTAAAAGTGGGTATCAAAAAGCCTGTCAACATCTTCACTGTCTGGAACCTTCTTGGAAGAGATGTATGCATTATAAATGATGTTTAGAATGTTGTGGAGTCTGGCGCCATATCCAAAAGCCGGCGGGACTCCTGCTTGATAGCAATAGACATTCCTAAGTAAATAGTCGTAACCGCATCTCTGGTAACAATTCATATCACTAAATGAAGTTGGGAAAAGATTACTGCTGAGCAATCTAATTGGGTATCCTGAACTTGACCTTTCAATATCAAGGGCATTGGAAAATCTGACGCTTTTTTCTAATTCGAAAATAAAGGGGTGGGGTTCAAAGCTTCTTGCATAAGGGCTCCCATCACGTTTTGTTCTTTGCGACGAGCCTGTTATGAAGAGATATTTCACTGATCTGGTGAGGGCAGTGTAGGTAACTCGTCGTTCATCTTCAACATCGCCAACGTAGCGATCCACATCGTAAAGCTCCTCATCGACGTAAGTTTCTTCGTATCTTGGAGTCATCTCTGTTACAAATCCGGGTACGAAAACTGCCGGAAACTCTAAGCCTTTGGCACGATGGATGGTGAGAAGCTTAACTGCGTGTACTAGGCTTGGATCATTGTGACTTGTGTCAGCATAGCTGGATGCGCCATAAGCGTATATGAATCCGAAAAAGTATTTCACTTCGGATGCCCTCAGTCTTCTCCAAACAGATTCGTAATCTGCTATTGCCTGACTCAAAATCGCTAGGTTATAGTTGTAGACTTCTTCAAACTCGAACCTTTCAGCGCCAAATGCTTTCAGGATTCCATGATAGTAAGGTTGAAGGCCATTGCCGAGGTAGTCAAGGTTGCCCTTAGCCATTATTCTCAAAACATCTGATTTTAGCCTTTCAATTTCATCCAAGAAGAAAACTGTATTGGCAAGTGGATATCTCTTTTCAGTTCCTGCGTGGGAATCCATAAAAACCTGAACATATTCATGTTTGAGCTGCTCTTTCGTTATAATTGCGTCATCAACGGGTATTTGGAAAATAAAAGCCAGACAATTCAAGCCCAGTACAACTTCAGGTCGGTTGAATACTTCAGCGCCAATATCGAGGACGAAGTCGATGTTTGCTCTCTCTAGATAGGGCACTATTTTTGCAGCTTCGTTTCTTGTCCTAGTTAGTATGGCAAAATCTCCCAATGACAGCGAGAATTGTGTACCTTTCTTATCATTCATGTCTGTTCCGAGCAGCGTATTTATCCTATTAACGATAAAAGTGAACTCTTCTTCTTCGTTGTCAAAGTGACGGTAAAACAGATCATCATCCTGAGATTTATTGACCGGATCATCTCGAGGCTTCATCTCTTTGGGAAGTCTCCGTCTGTTATGGCGGATAAAATGTTTTGCACAATCAATAATCCGTGTTGTGCTTCTGAAATTATTGGAAATAGTAACCTGAGTTACGTCTGAGTAGTTTTGGGAGAAGTTTATTATGTTGTCAACTCGGGAACCTCTCCAGTTGTAGATACACTGATCATCGTCACCTACAACGCAGAGGCTTTCACAGCCTTCTGTTATGAGTCTTATCAGTTTCTCTTGAAGCTGATCAATATCCTGATATTCATCAACTACGAGATGCTTAATTCTCTCGTGTAATGCTTTTTTTGCCGATGCATCGTGCTCGATTAACTTAACAAGGTTATATATCATAGCCTGGAAATCAAGAAATCTATCCTGTTCAAGAAAATCTGCATATCTCTTGCAGCATTCGGCAAAATCCTGATTGGACAAATCATCAATATCTATATCTTCCATTCTAACAATATCAAAACTTTGCAAAAACTTGGATATTACTCGATATTTGCTCCCCTGCAGAGCCCTAAGATGAGATCGATAGTATCTAAAGGGCATCGAAATGAAAGCGACCCTTTGAGGATCGTCCAAGACATCGTACCCTCTGTAGCGTGGCTCCAGTACTTTTAGCATTTCAAAACAGAAACTGTGAATTGTACCGACGTACATATCTCCAAGATCGGCCTTTTCGGGGCATTCGACATCCAAAATCTCCCTTATTCTTGCTTTAAGTTCATCAGCAGCCTTTTCAGTAAAAGTGAAAGAAACAATGGAGCTTGGCTTAGCTCCATTCTTTATAAGTTCAGCAACTCTTCTTGAAACAACTTCCGTTTTACCAGAACCTGCGCAAGCAATAATCTGAAGGTTACCTGAGAGATGATTTATTGCTTTTTTCTGCTCATCAGTTAATACAAAAGGCATATCTTGTCAGAAGCAAGTATTTTCAATTTGCATTATTAGGTTTATGTATTAACGATTTTAATTAAAAATCAAGTATAGAAATCCGATCATTGCAAAAGTGTTATCTGTATAAATGTACATCTTGATTCAATCATCTGAATCCACTATGGAGTGCGTTTGACTTTAACGTTCTCAATCAAGTTCGAAAATACAATTGCAATACATAACATACCCCCTCAGTGGATCTCACTTATTGACCTTTATAACACAAGCCTGCCTCAATTTCCATTAAAATACGTTCACTTAAAAAACGGTAACAAAAGAATCTTTGGCTTTCCACTTCATTATGAAATAGTCAAAGAGCAAAACGGATCATTAACTTGGAGTTTTAAATTTCTTTCTAATGTCGAGCTTAAAGGAAAAGACTTGGCTCTTACAAAAGTTGAACTTGAACAAAGGATTGGTGCCAGCAACCCTGTAAAAAGAGGCGACATTGAAACCTGTTGTCCTAAGGAAGACAAAAGGCAAGCCTTGCTATTTGAAATCTGGGACTCATTTATTACTCCTGTGTATGGAGGAGTTCTTCCTTTCGGACGATTCTATGATGGGTTATTTTCATTTGCTCGCTGTTCAGCTGCCTTTACTCCGATGTCTGGCGGCAAAAGTGAATGGCAGATGACGTACGATTTTATGAGGCATTATGGCGAAAAAGTGACCATAAAGGAACCATGGAATTTCCTCGAATTTTTTCTACTCCCTACTTATGATGAATTGTTAGCAAGAGATTTCAAAAACTTCCCAACTTACAGAAACCTTCAATCAGCGATAGATAAGTTTGGCAAGAGATATTTCACCCGTGATTTTGCTGGTTGCGGAGTCAAAATTAGAACTGTTGGACCAAAAATATCTGATCTGGACGGGTATGATATAAGATCTCCAAATGGTATGCGAGATCTCACAAGTTCTCTGGTTAAAAAGAAAGCCCTAAAAATTGTGGAAAAGAAGGAACTCGATTTTCTAATTGATGCTTTCAACCGCTTGGCAACAAGGGCTTTGGGATTCATCGGTTTAGCATATAATGCGACACCCGCAAACGACCTAATGAAATGGGATGGTCCCCGCTTCAGGCAACTTTATCTAAAGGCAGGAAGAACAGTGGGCATCTACCCTAAGATATGGGGTATGATATTGCAACAAGGTTTTGGCAACCCAGAAGTGATACCGATCGACGTGTGGATCGAAGCCTTTTTCAAAATTCCGCTTCAAATCGATTCCAAAGAAAAATTCTTGAACAGCTTCAGAAACATCGGAAAACTTGAGAGAATGTTCTGGGTCACAAGCCAAGCACGCAAGACAAACATGTTTACAATTTTTGACTGGATCTGGTGTTTGAAATTTGGACTTGGAAAAACGACATCGGAGCTTACCAAATCGTCCAAAGGCCTTAGAGGAGCGAATCCCCTTAGCTGCCTGAAATGCCCTCTAAAAGATAACTGCTTGGCATATATGGCAATTAGCGACACCGATGTCTCGGTAATGTCTTTCAACAAAGGAACACCATTGGAATCAAAGATTAAACCCAAGAGATTAAGCGAGTTTGTAGTCGGCACAATTGGAGATGTACCAAAATATGTTTATCGCAAAACAGACCACCATTACAAAATGATTGACGCATTTACAGGACTCGAAATTCACGAAACAAAAACCTCGTTTAAGAACAAGGCAATGTCGGTTCAAGAATTTATGAACGATCTCTCACGCGCCTCACATTAAAGGAAGATGTATAAATGATAATAAGCCCAAACATAACTAAAAATAGTCTGATTGACGGTCTCCATAAGATTCTTTCAAGCAAGACAGCTAACAACAGATTCTACGGAGCAAGATGCAGAGGATTCAGAAGCGAAATTGAATTAGTAACTAAAGCTAGAGAACAGGGATGGAATCTTCTAGATGGTGGTCAATGCCTATTTACACGAATCGATTGGCCGACAAGCAAAGAAAACCGTATAATTTACGTTACAGTTTCTTCCAATACGCCAGAAAGATACACAAGTTTCTACAATAGCTTGTCAAGATTATCAATTTTTCGCGGTGGTTTCTTTATTTCAATTGGCGAATTGAATAATTGGTCAAACATAGATATTGGCTTCAAGAACACAAATGGACAGAATCGAGTCGCTGCAATACCCAAGCCCGAGTTTAACGTTTCAAAGTTCGTTAATGGGCATTTTGAGCAATCACAACTAACTGAAATAGTTCGGCTTTTTCCCACGATTAATTCCGCAGAGCGGATATGTCAAGATAAACCTAGAGAAGCTCTCAATTACCTAGTCAATTACGACATAAGCGAAATCGCCGACATTTATGCAAACAGGTTCTTTCTTGATGTGACCTTGGGTCGTGTCAAGAAAGGAATGATAGACTTCGACGGGATAATCAATGATAATGAAAACTTCACGGTCATTGAAACTAAGGAAAAAGATGTTCTTAAGGTAGGTACGAACAGGGCAGACTGGTTGTTTGGTTGGGATTCTCGACGACTGAGCTGGTATCTCTATTTGAAAGACCAACTTGGGTTGAACTCAACTTATATAATAAGAGAAGTTGACAACCAAACTGAACGTCGACTTGTTGCTTGGAAAAGAATTAGTCTAAGTGAGTTCTGTGAATGTGCGTCTTGGCTCTCGGAGCATAGCGGTGGCGGCGGAAGTGGAACAATCACAGCACCCTATCTCAAGTTCAATGAGTTTTAAATGAATCTCATTATCTTGTGTTGAGGGACTGTCGGCCTATCAGAATTGGTTTAAGATTTTTTTGGATTGGGAGTCATATTACCACAAATATTGGATGCATCGTCAGTGAAGGTCTTCTTCTTGATTTCTAGAGCTATCGCTTTGGCCAGAAGCGGTGGCACAGCATTTCCGATTTGAGTATATTTCAATCGTTTACTACCCAAAAATTCGTAGTCATCGGGGAAGCTCTGGATACGAGCGCATTCTCTTTCAGTTAACATTCTTATTCGTTCTTCAGAATATTTGACGATAGCATCTGACCCATCTTTCCAATATCTTGCTGAAATTGTGTAGGAAGGTTTTTCCATGTCAAGTATCTGCCAACCAAATCCTTTGCCGTTAGTTTTGTTTCTCTCTTTCCTTCTTCTAAAGCCTTCGATCATTCTTTTTGTGTGGAAATATCCCGCAGGGACTTCGGTCTCAGACATTAGAACTTGCCCTACTCCCACCCATTTCTCCAATTTCGGTCCAAGCAATGTCATATGAGGAGATTCGCTGTGGGTAGCTGTTGGAGCAGTTATGGGTTTGCCTGTATTTGTTCCTATGTAAAATAGCCTCTTCCTTTTCTGGGGAACACCGTAGTTAGCTGCCAAGAGAATAAACGGTTTTACTTCATACTTCGCCTTTTCAAATTCCTTTCTAATTATGGCATCCACACTTTCTCCGTTAGCTGTAATGCTTGTGAGCAAGCCCGGAACATTTTCCATAACGAACCATTTTGGCCTTAGCACTCTGACCAATCGAACATAATGTTTGAAAAGCGCGTTGCGGGGATCTTTTGGATCCCTCAGTCCAGCAACACTGAAACCCTGGCATGGAGGCCCCCCAATGAGCACATCGATTTTTCTGTTACCTATCAATTGCTTTATCTTTTTTCCTGACAATTTTCTAATGTCAAAATGATCGCTGACTACTGCGGCACTTGGATGGTTCTTGTGAAAAGTTTTCATAAAAACAGGATTAATTTCAACGCCTAGAACAGTTTCAAAACCGGCCATCTCGAAACCTTTGCTTAATCCGCCGGCTCCGCAGAATAGGTCAATAACAGTTGGCTTTTCTGAAATAGCATTTGACATGATGACCTAAGCTTCTATTGTTCGTCATAAATAAGAATTATTGGTTGTCGTTTATGTGAAAGCCATCTCAACCTGCTGGCAAGGTTTCACGGAACCATGGAGCAATTAAATCCAAATTTGAACCAGTCTTTTCAAAGCTTGACATAGAGAACAGTTTTTTAGAATGATGCTATGCAAGAATAATTGATGCCCATCAAAAAAGAAATGTCTGATCTGCTCATCAAATGGTATAAAAAGAATTGTCGACAATACCCCTGGAGAGAAAATACTGACCCATATAGAGTATTGATCGCCGAAATCATGCTACAACGGACAAAGGCAGATCAAGTTGTCCCAACTTACCTGTCCTTCCTTGAAAGATTTCCAAACTTTCAAAAGCTTAATTCTGCCTCAGAAGAAGACTTAACAAAATTCTTCTATAGATTAGGCTTGGTTCATAGATCAAAATATGTGAAAATGCTTGCCACTGATGTAATTCTGCGATTTAATGGAAAAATACCTGAAAATAGGAATGAACTGCTGTCTTTACCCGCTGTAGGAGAGTACGTTGCTGATGCTGTACTTTGTTTTGCTTTTAATAAACCATCATCCATTGTGGATTCAAATGTATGCCGTGTTATAGGTCGGGTTTTTGACTTAACCGCAAAGGGAGAGGCTAGAAGGGACCCCAAGTTTAGGAAAAAAGCTGATGAATTATTGCCAGAAACTAAGGTAAATGAGTATAACTGGGCAGTAATCGACTTAGCCGCCTTAATCTGCATTCCAAAAAAGCCTCTTCATTCTATTTGTCCGTTGAGAAAAATCTGCGCTTCTGTCAAAAAAAGAGATATTGTTTAAGCAGGTCACAATCCTAGAGACTTAAAGAAGTTAATGATATGTTGAAACAATGAATTGAAGAAGTTGATTATCTGTTGCAGGATCCCGCCGATTCCTCCATTATCTCCGCCATTATTTGTTGGGGTAGGTGTTCCGGTTGGGTTTGGCGTCCAGATTGGAGTCGGAGAAGGCGTATGGGTTGGGTGCGGCATTGGCGTACTACTCGGACCTGGAACGCCCACATAAGCAGTGCAGACATTAGAATCTCCCTGGAGCGAAGAATCATAGTTATCCTCAAAATGTAGATAGAGATAATGGACACCGGTTGTTTGGAAGATTACGTAATAAGAACTTGAGGAACCGCCGTCGAAAGGCACGGGCGTTTGCGCGACACCGTCAATATACGGTGTGATAGTGAAGTAATTATCGTTGTTGGCGTAGTTTAGAATAGTGAAAGGTACTGCTGCTTGAGAACCCGCGTGATCAACCGACATAGTTGGATTTATCTCCACACTCAAACCATTGGTGACAAGGCTGAAATTCTTCAAAGAACCGCCGCTGACGGCAACCATAAAAACAAGTAAGCCGACCACGACGACTATTCCGATTATGCTTATTTTCTGTTTAGCCATCTCTCATACTCCCATAAATTGAGGATTAAATGACCGGGAAGGAATCTTGGAGTGCTTATTTCCTTTCAAAACTCCCGCTATCCCAGCGATTAAGAGCACAGCAAGAAGTGCCCAGAGTGCCCACGCTGGAATCTTCTTTAAAGCATCAACTAATTTTTGGATAGGATTTGTTCCGCCGCCCCCGCCAGCGTTACCGCCAGTCCCACCACTGCCTCCTCCACCGCCGCCCCCGCCACCGCCGTTTGGAGTCGATGTTGGTGAAGAAGTTGGGTTTCCAATTGCATACATCATGCCATCTACTCCTGTGAAGTAGACTACGCCTTGGTAAATTGCTGGGTCACTTTCAGAACCTCCGTCAGTTGCAGAGCCAACAACTGTCCATGCTACTGTGCCTGCAGCTTCGTTTATTGCAAATAATCTGCCGTTTGCATCTCCAGATACTACAAACACTTTTCCATTTGCTACTGCTGGCGAGCTATGATAGCCAACAAAAGATGCATCTGAACAGTTCCAAACGGAAGCTCCAGTAGTTTCGTTTAGGGCAACCAAAACATTGTTTGTTAAGTAAGTGTATATTGGCACGAGCACTAAGCCGTTGCTTACTGCTATTGACGCTTCTTGGTCTGCATCTTCTATTGGAGTTGCCCAAATAAGTGCTCCATTTTTTATGTTGATGCAATCTACTGTGTTGACATCTGTACGATTCACAACAAACAACTTTCCATTGTCTACTGTAACTGATGCATATTCTCCATTGCCACCTACTGGCATGCTTGAGAATGGGAGCTCTAAGCCAGTAGAAGCATCATGCACATTGATTGTGCCGCTGTCAGCATAGAAAATAAGATTGTTTGTTACAAGTAAAGGTGAATAAGAACCATAGTACAGTTGGTCCCAGATGTCTGCTCCTGTAGTTGCATTATAGCAAACTAAGCCGTCAGATGTTATGCTATATACGCAACCATTGTAGTACGCTGGAGTAGAAAATTCGTTTCCAGTGAACACTTTGTTATGCCATAAAACTGTACCTGTAGATGCATTCATGCAATAGAGTCCTTGGTAAGTTCCAAAGTAGACTCTACCATCTACTGCTATTGGCGACGATTGAACGTTGCCGTGTCCTGCAAAATCAAACTCCCACACTAAATCTCCAGTTAATGCATCGTAACAATTCATGCTTCCGCCTTCTCCTCCGCCTAAAGCGTAAACATAGCTGCCATACAGCACTGGAGAACGGCCAACTCCAGCTGGAGTTGAAGTAGACCACAAAATATTATGCGAAGATGATAAAGGGTAGTTGTCTGCTCGACCTGTTTGCCCTGCATCATGATGGTAATTTGCCCAGTTACTGCTGTATGTTGTATCTGCTGAAAGCATCAAAGGCATTGGTGTTGGAGTAGGTGAAGGTGATGCTGATGGTGATGGAGAAGGAGAAGAGGTTGGTGTTGGAGATGGGCTTGGAGTTGGAGCTGGAGAGCTAACATGCACTTCAAAATGATAGAGGTTGCTTATCAGCGGCATAACCCATGAGCTGTTGTAGAAAGCTATGCCTGTGTCAATCATTTCTGCACCGTTGCTTGCCCACTCTTCAGTGTACAAGTAAGTGTAGTTGCTTGGAATAGTTGAAATTACAAACTTCAAGTTTATTGATGGGGGAGAAATTAGGCAGTTATAGTCTGCGAGGTCATAGCCTTGTTGATATACGTAATTAGTTCCTGCATCTACTATTTGATAGAAGATGCCGTTGTATGAGCCGTTAGTAGTGTATATTTGCTCATGTGCTGCTCCGAGCGCTTTAGCTTGATAGATAAACCCCGCTGAGCTTATCAGGAACAAGGCGATTAGTAGAACGCTGGCTTTCCTAAGGAATCTTTGCATAATTTTATTTTTTGCCTCCTTTCTTTCCACCTCGGAGAACTACGAAAACGCCAACGGAGACACCTACGATTAGGAGAAGCTCTGGGACATTGATGTTTAGTGTTGTTTCAGTTGGGTTGGTTCCGCCTATTGGGTGCCACGTATCTGTGGGAGCTGGTGTTGCAGTTGAGTCTGGTGTGGGAGAACCTGTCGGTTGCGGTGAAGGCGTAGGAGTTGGAGTAGGCGAAGGAGTTGCACCATACACTGAAAATATCATGTTTTTGTCATCATAAGTGATCCAACTACCAATCCACCATCCACAATTACCCTCAAGATTCTGAGGGGTAGTTTCTACCGCTACATAGTTACTGCCATCAACTAATGTACCAGATGAACAAAAAATAACCAAGCAAAAGTCATTCCCGTGAGCCATCACCGCTCCATTTATAAAATTAAAAGTGGGAGCAAGATTAGACGTGCTGAATGCTATAGGAACACTTACGCATAATGGGGCACTACTTGGAATTTCGCTGCCTGTAGCTCCTGAACAATCATATAATGCTGCACTTATGTTGCACACTGGGCTTCCAGCATAATCGAGCGCACAAGACGCTGTAGTAATTTGCAAACTACTACCTGCTACAATAAAACTTTGAGAAATCGCTCCACCTGAAGCTGGATAAATGTCAAACATAGAAAAATCTCCTGTGTATGTCCCGCTATTACCGGCAACAAAAATGTCAGAGTCAGCCTTAGCCGATTGTTGACCTACTGAAATCAAGATTAACGCGGCTATCAAGAGGCAAGCCGTAAACGCTAAGATCTTCCTATTCTTGGACTTAAAGTTCCACATTTCTTAAGATCCCCCCACTAAAGCGTTCGCTAACATGTGGCCGAAAACTGGGCCGTCATTCGAGCGGAAATAAATCGTCAAAGCACCCAATGGCAGTCCAACAATAAAGATGGTCAAGAGCATGCCACCGCTTGAAAAAACACTATTAAGGAAGGTTTGAATCGACGAAAAATCCAAATTAACGTTACCACCGTACCTGGCAACATGGAAAATAGCCCAAACAAGCGAAGAAGCGGGTACACCTATCCAAGGAGAAGCTAAATCGCTAAGCCAAGCGACAAGCCAAAGATGAAAAAACCAGCCTTCAGCCACACCACTTAATATCCCGAAGCTAATCGGACCGATCGGAGATTGCCCAGCCGTAATTGACGTTGCACTTGCAGTGAATCCACTTATAACATAGATACTAACGAAAGCTACGCCAGTGCTCAATAAATCAGTCAACAAGTTCTTCAGGTTGAACGGCATAAACTTGACCCCAACCATAGTAACACTGAGCAAAACGCCGGCAATCAAGATACTAAGCATAACGAGGAATTGGTTGAAGCTTGTAGGATCGAATGTTGTGCTGAATAAGTAGACGAGGATTGCGCCGGCTAAAGCGATTGAACCAAAAAAGCCAACAGTGTAAGGCTTCTTTTGCCCGCTCGATCCGTCTCCTTTTGATTTTCCATTCGTAAATCTGGTTTTGACAAGGATCTTATCGATAATTTGAGCGCTTAAAGATGCAGACATATGATGCTACCTCTTTCTGCCGCCTGCGAACAAAGAAACAATTACCAGAAGGAGCCAGGGTGCGAAAATAATAATCAAAACAAGGATTATGACACCCATTAGTAATGCATCGTTGGTTGGAGAGCTGAGCCAACCGATAATTCCAGTCAGCCAGTTTACACCTTGAATCTGAGAGGGCGAAGTCAGGCCATACTGGGATGGCGATTTCTGGATATCTTGAACTGTGTATTGTCCAATGACAAAGACGCGTGTGTCAAACTCAAATGTAGCAACGTCACCTTGTACACGTGAGCTTAAACCGTTAACTGGATAAGTTGATACTCCAAAATTTTGTAAGTCAATATGCGCGTAAAGTGCATTAGTGAAGTATGCAGGATTAAGATTCTTTCCCTCATATTGCTCTGGCGCTCCACTGGATTCAGAACCAGTTCCAAAAGCTCCATAATAGAGGTAAAGTGGATCATTCTGGCTATATGGAAAAATGCTTTCAGTTGTGCTTGCCGGATAGATGTTTCCATTGTTATCTTTCGTTTGCATGGAAGCTGTAGTCGCTAAATTGCATTCAGCTATTGCGAAATAGGCAGTGCCACCGCCTTGAATATACCATGTTGGCGTGATATCAAATTTAATCCAGACTTCGGTATTTTGATATGCATTCTTCCATACGTCTCCAGCTAAATTTTGCGCGTATGTTGGGTTAGGTGCTTCTCCTGTACTGTAATCATATGGTGCTCCACTGGGGTTAGGTTGTGACGCTCCACTCCAGGCAGAATTAAATGAGACGTACCATCGCATATCATACTCTTGCATCTGAATCATTAGGTTGCTTACGTTCCAGTTCCATGGCGGATTTACGCCGCCAACGCCAGTAACAGGATTACTCACATATCCATTGCTTAGAAGCCAACTTTCTGGAACCCATGACGGGACAGATGATAAAGATTCCTCCGGTAGAAAAACAGCGGTCATTTCTCCATTTATTTTTGGCATCCCGCTAGAGATGCCGTCAGGATCGAAGTGCATAACCGTATCAAACTCATGCTCAGAAGCCCCATGCGCATTGCTCGCGGTATACTCCATATCGTTATATTTCACCCCGAAGAATTGAGCGCTCGGACCCTCAAAGGCGGAGCTATAGCCCGAAGTTGAAAGTTGGAAACTTCTTTCAGGGCTAGAAGAACTTATAATAAAAACAAAGATGCCAACTACGATAACTAGACCGATTACCCGAAAGTTTCCAGCTTTCCGCATGTTTCTTTTAGTCCCCTTATTTATGCGTTAACTGTGTTGTCGTTAGATGGCTGGTAGTCAGTGAAGAAACACTCAATGTTTCACTATTCTGCAGAATAACGTCATTTTGCCCCAGGTTAGCACTATACTGTTGCCCATTCATTGTCAACGAAACGGTACCAGTAGTTTGAAAAATCCATGTGCCAGTGCCATACTCACCAAAAAGTGCATCAAGCGTAGCCCCAGAAATCGTAGTTGCCTGAATGGTATTTGATGCACCACTATTCCAGCCATTACCCTTATCGCTGAAAGAGCCTGTAGAACTTGTTGCGGGCGTAGATGACGGACTAAGATAAATCTCAATATGCTGCGACGAAACGGTACTCCAAGCGCCAAGATTAGTTCCAGTAACCTTCAAACGAATAAGCACATCCATACTGGAAACATCTTTGCCCTGCCAGGTAATTGATAACGGAAAAATACTGAATGTCGGATTCATATTCAGGTCCTGAGTGGTACCGTCACTGAAATGCAGGGTAAAGGCAAACCATGCAGTAGCTGCAGCGTTACCCCCGACGCCTGTTGCAGTGGGCGTAGGACTTGGAGATCCACCACTAGGAGTGGCCGTTGGAGAAGGCGATGTATTGTTAAAACCTAAGCTGCCGCCAAGTTGCTTAAAGAAGTTGGCGATTCCAGCGTTCAAGGACGAAAAAGCATTTGACGCAAAAGCAACAATGGTGCCACCGAAAAGTACTATAACGATAAGAACCACCGCTCCCATAATGAGCAGACCCGAATTCGCCAAACTGTTAACGCTCCATGATCTTGTGCCTTGTTGACTTGAGTTAACCGACAAAACAGAAAAAAAGGGAAGAAAATTTAGAGCTTCGGTGCTTTCATTTTCGGCTGCGCGTTTTTTCCTCCAACCCAACCCCAAAGCAAAGCCATAAAGACCCCTGCAATCACAAGCGACAGATAACCTCCGCCAATCCCGATCAAGCCGCTCGCATAAGCCGCAATGATGTTAGCGACGTAAATCAACATAGCAAAGATTACAGCATTACCAACAGTGAACTTGCCTTTAGATGCAAAAGTGTAGATGACGTAGACAATCAAACCCGTAAGCAAGGAACCGACAATGCCGCCGCCGATTGAGCCAATGTAAGCCACGAGGTATCCGCCTATGAACTGCCCGACCGCAATGGCAATAATCATCAAAATTATGGCCATCAAGTCAAATTTCATAAAGATTCCTCAGAGCTTCAGGTTAATCGCCGTAGCTCAAGTCAACAGAAAGCGTTGCCAGCTGATACTTGTCGTTGCCTAAGTTGCCGCCATGAGTCTGTGCATAAGTCGGATCGCAGTAAGCGTAGACGTAGACGTTCATTGTTGCAGTGTTGCCAGAAGCCCCTGATAGGTCAAGACTCCAGGAGGCTGTTTGATCGCCAGCGTACCCAGTTTCGTAAGTGCTTCCTGTCTTCCATTTGGTGAAGCCGTCTGCACTTAGGTGGCTAGCTCCGTAGTATGTGGTGCCTAAAGTGTACTGTTGGTCAAATCCGCTGTAGACAATGTTTTCATATCCCTTGCCAGAGATTGTTACAACTAGATATAGGTCCCACGCCTGATTTAAAATTGGATTTGTGCTTTCAATCATGCCAGTGTTGTCAGCGCCGTTGTTGTATAGTTCAAGAGTGAAAGTTGGCGTATCGGTTGTTCCAGGATCGCCATCGGTATAGCTGTCTGTTACAGCTACGCCGCCAGCGCGTAAGGAGATCCCGCCTGTGCCGATTGTGAAAGCGTCGAGAGCAACTGGGTTGTACTGTGAGACTTGTTGCTCGCTTGAGAGCATTGTGGGAACTGTAACTGGGAACCATTGTTTTGTGTTGCTGCTAACGTATTTCACGTAAAGCTGTGTTCCGCTTTGATATGGGTGCGCTGTGTGTGCTGTTCCGTCTGAGCCAGTGGTGAGAGATTCGACTTGTTCCAAAAGCGAATTGTAGACCACAAGTGTTTTTGATGTCAGTACGTTTCCTGCGTATTTGTCTGATAACGTAAACATGACTTCACGGTTCACATTTACACCGCTTGAGCTTCCAGAGTTTCCAGAGATTGAGAAAGGAAGTTGGATATTTCCAAACCAACCTCGGTCAAGACCCATAACTCCAACTGCTACGATGATGACTGCAACGAGTACTAAGCCGTAGTTTGTTTTTGCCGTGGTTGAGTGGAGAAAACGCCTTATATGATTCGTTTTTTCTCCTCCTTTGATTTTTCCTATTTTTTCGGTTAGACGCTTAGCTGCGCAGAGCACTTTTAAAGCTTATATAGGCTTCAATAAGATACGGCATAATATACAAAATTTTGTATAAGAAGATGAATGAAATGTCTGAACAAGAGAGGGAAATTATCAGCAATACAGAGGAGATTGAACTTAAACGAGCTGGAACAAGTGACATGCTCCGCGTTCCCGCGTCATGGCGGAAAAGTTTTCCTCAACTCTCAGGATCCCACATCATTTTCGAAGCACACATAGAACGCGACCTAGATGGCAGGATCTTTATAGTATTCCAAAAAGAACGCCACGCGGAGGTGAAAAAGAGACCATGAACCAAAAAATAAAACAATCCCTTGCCCTAACAGTTGGCTTAATCCTAGTAGCTGTCGCTTTTGCTTCTTTCGGCCAAGCAATAGTAAACCTCAGTGCTAATTTAGGCACAAACACTGTGCCTCCAGCAGCTAGTCAAGACATCATAACCGCCGCTTCATACAACGGCAACGCTCCAACAAGCGGAATAGGCACAACGTCGCTGACCTTTCCCGCTTCAACCGTAGCAACTACAGCACCCTTATCCATCACTATAAAGAACAATGGACAAGGGATCTCAACCATTGCCTTAGCTGGAATCACAACCGGTGACGGCGACGCTGGCAATGCCCTGAGCTTCGTCCTAACATCCCCGTCAACATTTCCAGTTACGATAGCTGCTGGAACAAGCCAAACATTCACATGGACAGTCACCAACGTCAACACAGGAACCACCGCAATCCAAACAACACCAACCGTAACGATAGCGCCGTCTTCTTAAGGGAGAGACAGAGGGAGAATGATACCTACTTTTTTTCTTCTTTTTACCGGGTTCATCTCAACCGCCGGCGCAATCTTCAGCTTCACAACATACCGGCGCATGCAACACACAAAGACACAAGTCAACGAGGAAACAGCGGAAGATATTGTTAAGCCAGTTCTTGAAGAAAACATTAAACTAAAGAAGAAACTAGCAGAGGCAGAAGAACTATTCCGCGACATCAAAGCGGCAAAATCCTTAGCTCCTGACTCCAAACCTGAAAACAAAGCAAACTTAGAAGGCCAATGAATATGTCATTTCTTATAAAACTTCGAAAAATCATAGTAAACCGAGGAGCACATTCGGGACTGAACCAAACAAGCAACAGCTTCAAAATGGCAGCTGCCATCGTTGCCCCCTTCCTCGCAGGATGGTTCGCCATCGAACTATTCGCCCCAGCCGCATGGAAAAGCACAGCAACGACCGTTGGATTCATCGCCTGGATTGTCTACATACTAATATTCTACTATAAGCTGCAAGCAGACGTCGCCAGCTTCATACCATTCCCACAATCACACTGGTTCTTCCCAGATGGTCAACAAATCAGCTACGACTTACTCATACCGCCAAAAGGATGGGAACAAATAGAAAAATACCAAGACGGGTCATGCGCCTACCGAGTAAACTTCAACGACAAAAACGAATATCAAGAAGCCGATCGACCATACCCCGACATCTTCAACTACGCCATATGGAAAACCCCCACAGACTGGAACAAATCATTCGCCCGCACCGGACACGGCGAATTCTTCTACAGAAACCTCTTCGTAGGACACCCCACATGCGAAAACATAGCACTCTCAGTAATATACTGGGACGAAAGAGGCTCCTCACGAATCCCCATATGCCTCATCCACAGCTGCAGCGAAATCTACAGCAGAATAAACAAAAACCAAGGAAAACAATTCCCAACCATGGAACTATCAGTCGCAGACGCCAAAGACCTCTCCATCAAAGACCTAAAACACAAAGTCGCAGAAGTCACCAACAGAAACCTCTACCTAGAAAACGAAGCAGAACAATACCACAAAGAAGGACCAGAAGACATCATAGAACTCAGCGACAAACGACTGGAAGCCTTTCTAAAACGCCACAAAACCATCATGAACGCCGGCAAAAAATCCTGGCTAACAAGACTAATCAACGGCAAAACCCTCGGATACGCACTCATCATAATCGCAGTCCTACTCATATTATCACACTTCTTAGCAGGATGGCCTTAAAGGAGGCGAAGACAACGCAAATTGAAACCCTAAAAATTGAAACAAACAAGCTGGGAAAAATACTTGCAGATTACAAATGTGATTCATGTGGTTACCTTCACGCAGTATCGTTCATCAAAAACAAACCCTTAATCCAATGCTACCGCTGCCGCAAAAGGTTCACGGAGAGTACATAAGACATGGCAATCCAAGGACAAAACCCAAACTCAGGACCCAACCGACAAGGCAAAAGCCGCTTCCAGAAATTCAGAGAAGTCATAAGCCGACCTAAACCAAACGAACGCATTGCTGATGACTTTGGCATACTCAAAGAAGTCGCCGGCCTACGTTACTTACAAAACATCAAAGACACAGAACAAAGACGCACCGAAATAGTCGAAATGATGGAAGAACTAAACGACCTAGAATTCACCGTATTAAAAGACAAAGAAACAGGATCAACAAGCATACAGCAAGAAAAACAATTCCTCTTCAACGCCTATAAACTCGCAAAACTTTTCCAACTCTATTTCATCACAGGGTCTCCCTGGGTAAGAGGATCAGATAATGAAACTCTATCGGTGGCAACTGCAGCATTCATAGAAAACTTCGAAGACGTCGGCGACATACCCGGCGCCTTCAGAGACCTACACGCAGAAGCAACATATCTGCTGCACCTTAGCTGGCAAGGAATAGACGTCACTAACACACCTGCATACGTCATTAGTTCAACACCCATATTTGCACCCCAAAATATTCCACGAGTGGACCTAAGTGGAGGACAAAAACCAACCTCAAACACAGAACCAGCAGAAAAACCCACAGGCAAACACGAACATCTCTGAACAACCGCCAACAATCGATATCGATTGGGTTCGATTTCCCTTTGATGACGCCGCAAATATTCGCAAAGCACTCACAAAACCAAAAGCTTTCGTGGTCTACGGAGGAACTGGAGAAGGCAAAAGCAGCCTCGTTGAAAACATCGGCAACCGTTACGGAACAGTTATTGATGCCTTCGGCAGCCGTGACAATGAAGGCTTAGCCTGGTGTAGAAGCCCCCGAGCCGACAGCATCCTTTTTCTCAAGGGCGAATCAGTAACAATAAACTCAAAATGGCCATCCATAAACGCCAAAGACTTAACATTAAAAGAACTTAGCAGTTACAAAGCAGTCATCAGCGTAAGTGCCTTCTACAGTAGCATCCAGGAAGAATGGAAATGCCTAGCTCTCTTAATGAATAAATTTTGGAATAGATTAAGCTGGACAGAACCTTGGGCGCTAGTTATCCGAGAAGCCGCCAACCTTCTTTACAGTAGAGAAAGTATAGGAGATTCCCAAACTCAAGCCAAAAACTACATGATTCACGTTATTAGAGAAATGAGACACGTTGGTTTCGCTCTAGTTCTGGATAGTGTAAGATGGTTCAGCATTGATATAGATGTGCGGTCAATCGCTGATTATACATTTCTTAAAGGCCAAGGAATAGAAGGCCTCCCAGACTCACTCCATTTCCTCTACAACTTCTTTGATCCATACGGCGTAATGCGTATGGGTGTAGAAAAATTCATAATTGTCAGCAGAAAAGGACCAGTCGGTTACGGCGAAAGCACAATGCCATACTGGCATAAATTGGAGAACGAGAATCTGCTTAAGATATTCAATATCGATGTCAAATATGATGGCTTACAAGAAACTGGAGAAAAAGCCAGCAGCCACGTGGGCGATTACGAACACGTCAACATAATTCAAACCCGCTTTGAAACACAAGAAAGCATGGAAAAAGTCGCAGAAAAACTCTGCAGATCCAGCCGCACAGTCTACAAACACATAACTTACCACAACATGACAATCCAATCCTTCAAAGAATGCGACAAATGCGCCCGAGTAAAATCACTCCTATCAAAACAACTAATCTCAAACGAACCAGCCCCCCAACAAACATCAAATCTCGCAAGCCTCTCCAACATCCAAAACCTAAACATAAAACCACAACAAGCCATATCAAGCATAACATCAAAAAAAGACATCGCTGAACTTTACCGGTTCCAAGGCCTACGCGTCACAGAAAGCTATGAAGCAACAGAACCCCACCTGGTAGTCTGGAAAGACGCCACCACACCCCAAGAAGTCATACATGTAAAATCAATTCTGCCACCACAAACAGTCGACATCCAACTAGAATGCAAAAACGAAGTAACATTCGCCCAAAAATACGGTTTCAACCAAATTCACCTAATCTGCGTAAACAGTTTCACCGGACAAAAAGAATTCGATAGCAACGTCAACTTTACAGAAAAAATCGAGATTGGAGGGTCCAACAACCAAAAACTTCAGCCTTTGAAATCGGATAGCACAGAAATTGATCCAGGAGAAAAACAATACAACTTAACATTGAACCTAAAAATAGCGGCTAGTCCCGTTGAAATTACAGACAGAGTAATGGCTGTAAGTGAAGCATTCGGCGTAGGCGTCGACGACAAAAAAGAATTTATGATATTTGATAATGTCCAAGTGAAATTCAATCCTGATGACTTACTCTATGTCACCGGCGATTCGGGATCTGGCAAATCAACCTTCCTTAAACTCTTTAGCAAAGAAACCCAATCAAATAACCTAAAATGCATTAACTTTGCCGATATCCAACCAGACGAAAACGAAGTCGTAATAAACAGCATCGGAGCCTCCCAAGAAGAAGCAATGGCCTTACTCAGCATCGTCGGATTAAGTGAAGCATTCATAATGCTCCGCAAATACAAAGAATTAAGTGAAGGCCAAAAATACAGATACAAACTCGCCAAGATGATAAGCCAAAACGCAGATGTCTTATTAATTGATGAATTTGGCGCTACTTTGGACCGCGAAATGGCAAAGGTTTTAGCATTTTGCATACAGAAATGGGCCAGACGAAACAAAAAAATGGTTATCGTTGCAACTACGCATAAAGATTTAATCGAAGACTTCAATCCAAACATAGTTGTTGACAAAAAATTCGGCCAAACAACCCAAGTGAAATATTATCCAGCAAAACCCAGACAGTTCAGCTTAGTTAATTCAATGCAGATTCTCCCAGCTACAAAAGAAGATTATGAATACCTCAAATGTTTCCATTACCTCCAAGGAACCCCGGCAGCTGTCAAATACCGCTTCAAACTTACCTATAACGGAGAAACAATCGGAATAATTCTATACGCCATTTCATTCAGAGCCTTGCACCTACGCAACGAACGCTTCCCTGAATACAAAAATAATATAAAAAGAGTAAACGCTGAAATCCTCAGAATTGCCCGAATAATAATTCATCCAAAATTCAGAGGCATCAGCCTAGCACAAGAACTCGTCAAACAAACTCTTCCAAAAGTAAACGCCCGAGTAGTCGAAACCGTCGCAGTCATGGCCAAATATAACCCATTCTTCGAAAAAGCAGGAATGACATTTTCAGGAAAAATGGAGCTCCAACCGATCCAGAAGAAACTTTTAGCATTCATAGAAGGCACTGGGGGAAAAATAAGCTTAATCCATAACAAAGCATTGTGCAAAGGGTTTCTGAATAGCCTAAACTCATCTCAAATGGCCGAACTCGAGAAAATACTTCGCCAAGACATAAGTGATCTCGGAGGCTCTTCTCCTGGAAGAATGGAAACATTACAAAAAAAATTAGATGGCGGAGACTTCATTGGGACTTTAATAGATTCGTTGCCGGTTCAACGGTGCTATCTTTATTGGTTAAATCAGATATGTCAGCCAGAACAAAATCATACACCCACACAACCTGATCAGGATCCCAGTTCCCAAAAAGTTTAATCCATATTGTCTTAAATTCCTCGACACTATGACACCCTTCTTTCTTGGCGTCTTCCTCAGAAATATCGCCCAAGTTCTCTTGGCGCCTCCTAACAATTCTAATCGCACCAATATACTTCGTGTAACCAGCACGAACACCGATCACTTGACCAACAGAAAAAACCTGAACCCCAGGCTTGCGCTTAATATCCCTACGCGTCTGAGTCTTCTCGCCTGAAAGAACCTTCTCCAGGAGAGCCTTCTTAAACATCATGGTTTCCTAATCTGATGTTACTCCTTATAACAATTCTTTTTGAGTGACGCATCAAACAACTAGTTTCGCCTTTTGATGCCTCTAAAAAGCAGTAATAAAACGCCTACAACAAGAATTATAACAGCTAAAATGCCTAACTAAAATGTTAAAAGGCGCTCCATCGATTCTTATTTCGAGGGAGCCAGGTGCAGTCCATTGATGTTGATAGTTTACGATCAACTATTATCAGGGAAATTCTATTAAGCATAAATAGTAACCCCGATTCTGCTAATATCGAGATTACTCTTGAAAAAGCGCTACACTCTTCAAGACAAAAAAGCTATTATGAATTTTTCTTTCACGGCGGATTTGACAGGTCGGTAGGAGCTTATGAAACGCTAATTATCGATAATACGACTGGCGAAAGTTTAAGCGCGCTTATACCCACAACTATTTTCTTAAGAGTTAAAGCACCAAGACAAAGCCCTAAAGTTCACGTGAGAATTAGCAGAGAAGGAATGGCTTTCTTTTCAAAAATAACAAGAATTCATGTCTGGGGCGCTAAAGGTAACTCTCACTTAACGATATTTGCCTCTCTGAATCCTGAAAAGCTCTTATCACATTGACGATTAATACTTGGAGAAGATAAAGGATGAAAAAGCGAATTAAGTTGACGCCCATAATGGAAAGTGGTTTAACGCTTGAGTTTAAACTCAAGGACAACCCGATTGATAAACCCACACATCTTCATTTTCGATGGGCTAAAGAAAAATGTCCAGTTTGCAATTCAGCTGTAATGATAATCTATTGTCCGACAGAAAATCACCAGGCTGGGATAGGCGCTGCTTTGCCAGAACAAAACCATAAAACAATTTTCTCCTGCGTGAGTTGTAATCTATTACTAACAGAGAACAAACAGAACAAGAAGTAAGTCAGAAACATGGGGAGCAGAGTTTATGAAAGCCAGCAACTTACCCGATGAGGGTCAATTAAAAGAACTATTTTTTAAATTGTTAGTTGTAAACCGCGAAAAACCTGAAGGTGTAGTTGTACAGGATGCAATTAACGTTTTTTTAGTGTTGCGTAAATTAATGATGGAAGATTTTCCCTACAACATTCAGTGCAAGACATTGCCTGATGGTACCAAAACCTTCATTTTTGGAGATAGAGTCAAGAGAAGACTCCAATCTCTGGAGCCCTCAGAAGTTAATCAAGAAATTGCTAAATGGGTTGAGAGATGGTTGTCTGGCATTCAAAACAAGCGAACATATTACGTTATGAAACCTTTAAAAAAAGCAAAGGGTAGCCCTCCAGAAACTAAAGGTAGATTATAGTTTTTGTGAGTGATATACTCTTCTTCTCGGAAATCCAAGAAATATGAATGATAAGTCCCAAATTGATGGGATAAGTAATTATCCTCTAAAGTGTGGAGATGCCTCCCTCAAAACTCCCCTTTTTTCTTTCAGGGAATTTCAAATAATAGTACCTCAACATCAAAGTGAAGGCTTACGGTCTAGTAACATGATCTCTAAGGCAAATGAATTTGGCGAAAGGGAATAGCTAATGAGAATGTTTTTTGCAGCGCTTTGCTAGATCTTACTATGCGCCTCTATAATAACGAATTAAAGGTGGGAAATCAGGATCATCAGGAGTCATTTTCCGAACCATCTTTGGGAGTTCGTCAGGAGGTTGAACATAATCTGTTTCCAATATTATCAGTTGTGTTTCTGCCAAAGGACCTAACGCAAGATTGTAGAGATATTTGTAGAAAGCTTCAAAGACTTCCTGGTTTACACCTTTGCCAACATTTTTCATTGGAGAATCAATAATAAGAAAATTAGGTAAGGGTAATTTTCTTTCGGCAGCTACCTTATGAATTGCTAGAGCGTAGCATACATTAAGAATTGTCATTTTTCCACCGCTTCCAGCGTTGAAAAAATCCCAAACGTGTTCTTTGCTTCCGTGTTCCAAAATGTACGGAATCCACGTATTCCTGTCAATTTCTACCCTGTCATCTTCGTGAACGCCTTGGAGACCAATCGAAATCAGGGCATTTAAATAGCTACTTTCAATCTCTTTTATTAGTTCCTCAGCAGTGATAAATGTAGCTTTCTCCCTCTCAAATTCCAAATTAAGACGTTGTTCTTTGGCATCGAGCATTATTATCTCGTCTTGTAGGCTATTAACTGCTTTTGGCATCCTAGCTAATTTTCGCAAGTTTTGAATTTTTTCTTCCGAGGCCGCAATTTGATGCTCAATTTGACGAGATGCAGCTAAAAAGTTGGAATCATATATTTTCAGCGCTTCCGCAAGCTCGGCGTCCATCGAGTTTTTCTCAGCTCTTAGTTCTGAGTAATCATGTTTTTGTTTTTCCTGTTCCTTTGTTTGACGGTTTATTGACTCTTCTAATTCGAAAATCCTGGCGTCAAGGTCCAGCTTCACAATATCTGCTTTAGTTTCATTCACTTCGCTTTGTTGAGGATGCATTTGTTTGCACAAATGGCAAGTATCTACATCCGTGTCAACACTTGCTTCAATCTTTGCCCCGCAAGAAGGGCATATTTCAAACTTTACCCCATCGAGAATATTTTCAGCTGACACAGAGCGAACTAGTTTGAATTTTGTCGCAATAAGTTCAGCCTTTAAAGACGTTTGTTCTATGATTCTTCTCCTTATGTCATCAAGTGCTACCTCGCGGTCAGATAAGTCTCTTTCCAATGATCGAAGCTTCTCCCTTTGTTTATCCACAAAATGCGTTTCTCCTGTAAACCCGTTTTTCATCTGCGCTAATTCGGAGTACACTTGGGCTAGCTTCTCTTCTTCAACCTTTATTTCTTTCAGTAGCGAATCCTCTGAGTTATAACCAAATTTTTCTAAGAATGGTCGTATGCTTTCAACCTCTGTTTTTTTCTTGCTTTTTTCTTCCTTGATTTGCCCTATCTCTGTTTTGATAGCGGATAGTTTGTCGCTATATGCGCCTACAATGTAGTCAAGAACATAACGGCTATTCCTCTGCCTATATTCAGTTTTAAGCCAATAAAATGATGAATCTAAGAGGTTCTGTTGTAGATAGCAATACCACATAAAGTTGCGGAAACTCAAACGCACAGGTTGCTGCTCTGAAGATTGGGCGCTTTTAGGAATTCTCAGAGGTTCAATACCCAAAAAATGAAAGAGCAGATCACTCAAATTGCAGATTTTTCCCTCCCATATAGGCGTTTGCGAGAATCCTGTGGGAGCTAATAAACTTCCGTAAAGTCCATCTTTGGTCGTCCATGTAACTTGAACTTGGTCTGAACCAGAGGATGGGCGCTCAAGAATTACGCTATATTGCTCTATCGTTGCTACAAGCTGAACAGAAATCAGCTCTTTATCAATTGCTGTCGTACGTTGTAGATCACCGCCTAGGCAATAATCTATTAATCTAGCAATAGTGGACTTGCCTGATGACATTTTTCCATAGAAGAGTGATAATCTGGAAGAGAAGTCTATAACTTCTTTTGACTGCTTGCATGTTAAGGCTAATGTCTCAAATCTAATATTCATATTTTATAGTCTCTCCGGTTTTTAAAGAAACGATCTCTGGAAAAGTATCGTAAATAAAGTTCATGAGGCTGGTGCCACCTTGGTTGAAGTACCTTCTTAGTATTCGTGATCGATTGACTATATTTTCGAATTCTTCAGCTTTTGATAACCGCAACGCTGCCTCGAATCCTTTTTGAGTTAAGCCAATGTATACCATGCGCCCGTTTTTGCTTAGTTCACACAAACCCATTCCAATAAGAAGATTAATGAAAGTATCATAACGTGGATCCCATGGACCAAATCGATAACGAATCATTGTCGACTCAATGCTGCTCCGTTCATACTCCATTATTGCAATAGTACTTTCAGGAAGCTTTTTTTCCTTTAGTGCTCGCTCTAAATAGACAGGGTATCTAAGTAAGAAATCGAGCTTCACCAGTTTAGTTTTACCATCAATACCTGGGCCTCCTTTTTTGGTATCGAATTCCTTAAGCAAGATTAAGAGTCGAGCGAGGTGCAATTTTGGATTGTCTTCAAGGTCAGCTAATGTTCTAAGAAGATCCATTATTCATCCTCCTTTTCGATAGAAAACGGTTTGCTCCACCAAAGTTTGCACTCCTCGGTAAGAATACCTGCAATCCCTAATAAGTGCGGATATTGAAGGTCCTTATATTGAAACGTCAACGTGTCATAACTTTTTCTCAATCTTTCTTGAACTAACTGCAGCATTTCAGGACCATAAATCGATGACCTATTTTCAAAAGTATTCTTAACTTCTTGACATTCATTTCTAACTAGAAGGGAAAGATGGTCAGCGTGGCGTTCAGCCTCAATTTTTCTCCATTTGTAAAGCCATCCAATGAATAGTCTCCGAGTTGAGTAGTTATTATCTTTCATTAAATCAATATTCTCGTTGTTGATGCCTCCTTGTAGCATCTTAATTTCCATTATTTTTGTACCCTTTGGTGATAGCAAGATTGGGCTTGGATTGATGCTTTGGAGTGTGATTACTAAGTTCAGGTGTTTGTTTAGGCAATCATCAACCATGCTAGAGGTGATTCGTTTGTTTTCCAACACAGTATCAGAAAGTGCTGCTTCCGGCGCTCTAAGCAATTTGTAATATGATGGTTCTGTTAAACTAGCGGATCGGCAGGCCGCTTTTGTGGTGAGAGCAATAAGCTCATTTGCAATTGCTTCCAGGATAAAGGAAGGTTTATCTCCATTGTTAGTTAGCACACCAATGTCATGGGCAAGAATTGTTTCATAATTGTCTAGGTCCGCCCAATCGACGACGCTTAGTTTATTGAGGACAGTGAGAATAAGGCTCTTTTTGCAGTTCGACAATTTACTTAATTTTTCTAGTTCCTTTGAAAAGTCCATATCTTTTATGGATTTTGTTGAACCTTTGTGTTTTTTTACAATTTCCAGAACCAATTTTAGATTGTTATCGTTTGTTCCCGACGCGAAACCAGCATTGGTGCTAATAATATAGTTTGAAAAGTCGTTCGGAAATTCAATCTCGTGTCTGATAAACCTCTTTATGCTTTGCAATATTTCGTCGTCATTGAACCTGAACGGGCCGAGCGACTTATCCCTAGTTTTAACCTGTATGCCAATGAACAAACCGTTCTTAAGCTTTACCAAAATATCTTCATATTGTTCACAATATATGCAGTCGTATTCTGAGTTCTCGCCTATGAGGCGAAGTGAAATATATCCAGCATAAGCTGCCTGGAATCTAAACCTGTTCTGAACTAGGTCCCCGGGATCTTTTGTATCTATTTTTGTATTGGGCAGACTACCAGACACCTATTTTACTCCTAATAGCCCTAATGAAAAGACTGCATGTTCGACAGGGTCTAAGATTGCATAATTCAAAGGGGGCATTTTAAATATAAATTTTTAGTAATAGCGCGCCGCCCTATTACTAAGAAAATCATAAATCTCAAATATACCTATCTTAGTAGATAGGCTTTGGTGCGAGAATGGATTTCCTTTGGTCAGAACCTATCACTACTAATTTTGCTGAAAAAGAGATATGGAAAGCTCTTGAATTGTCCTTGGTTAACGATGAAGGCGTGTGTTACCATAGATATCCAGTTTTCTCAGCAGATCGATCAAGGCGAGAGCCTGATATCCTGATCTTGCATCGTAAGTGGGGTCTGTATGTAATAGAAAGGACATACTTTCATAGGTCTTCCTTTCATTTATAGATCAGAATGGGTTGAGAAAGGTCTTGACTTATCTCCAGCATCTCCTAGCACTATTATTTTTGCTGAAGATTTGGAACCTAACATGTTAAGAAACAGACTTCAAGCTGTTCCGGCTGAAGAACTTCAAGAAGATATTACTGACGAACAGTGGCAACTTGCTTTAGGAGTTCTACAGGGTGTTCCTGTCCTTAGGCGAGAACTCAGAGCTGAACCTACAGTTTCAAACTCAAAAGCTGCAATGTTGAGACAAGTTGAGCAACAGTTACAAATGATGGATAGGGAACAGATGAAAGTTGGGATTCAAATTCCCAACGGACCCCAGCGTATTCGAGGACTTTCAGGCTCAGGCAAAACTGTAGTTCTTTGCATGAAAGCTGCTCAAATGCATGAGAAGTTTCCTGATTGGGACATAGTATACACATTTTATACAAAGAGCCTTTATGGCATGATTAAAGGTTTGATCACTCGTTTCTATCATTATTGGGTTAATCAAGATCCTAACTGGAATAAAATACATATACTCCATGCGTGGGGGGCCAAAGAGTCTCCTGGATTATACAGGTTTATCGCTGGAAAAATGTTGCATTCCCCTAGATCATATACAGAGGCAGCGAATGTTTTTTCTTACGCGGAGAACAACCAACTTTTAGGAAAATGTTGTGAAGAACTTAGAAAAACTGGTAACGTTCCTCAATTATTTGATGCTATTTTAATTGATGAGGGGCAAGATTTTCATTTTGATTTCTACAGACTTTGCTACGATTCTTTGAAGGATCCCAAGCGGCTCATCTGGGCTTATGACGATATTCAAAGTTTGGAATCTCTCTCTATTCCAACAACCATTGATATATTTGGAACCAGTGCTGATGGAACTCCATTAGTGACTCTTGAGGGGAATTATCCAGATGGTGAAATACAGAAGGATCTTATTCTTCATAGATGTTACAGAACTCCACGACCCATTTTAGTTATGGCGCATATTTTTGGAATGGGTTTACTTAGACCTGGAGGAGCTGTGCAATTTATTCCAACAGAGGGAGGTTGGACTGACATAGGGTATGAAGTACTCTCAGGATCTTTTATACCGGGTGAAAAAGTGACGATTAGAAGGCCTATAGCTAATTCACCTCAAACGTTGGAAAAACTTGCTGGCTACAATAATTTAGTTCAATGGATGGCTTTTGTAAATAGATCAGACGAATTAGCATGGATTGCACAACAAATTTATCAAAATATCAAGAAGGAGGAAATTAATCCGGAGGAAATAATGGTTATTTCTCTGGATTGGATGAATAGTAAGAGTAATTTTTTGACACTTAAACAACTCCTAGCCGAGAAAAGTATCAATGCTATAAGACCTGGCATAGATGTGATAAAAGATATCTTCCAAGTGAAGGACAATGTGACATTGACAAATATTTTCCCTGCAAAGGGTAATGAAGCTTCAATTGTTTACGTTATGGGTTTTGAGCACGTTGGTAGTCATCCAAAGCTAATTGTTCAGGAACGAAATCAAGCTTTTACGGCAATGACCCGTACTCGAGGTTGGTGCATTCTTACAGGAGTTGGTGGAATGGCTGAAGTATTGTTCGAGGAAATTAAGAATATCTTAGCAGACCCTGAAAAAATCACTTTTGTTGTTCCAGATCCTAAGACAGTCCAAAGAAATCTCGATAATTTGGAAAATGAAAGGCTACGGAACAGAATAAAGAAAGCAGACGGTCTCTACGCAGAACTCAAGAGGGTACTTACTGAAATCAAAGATCCAGAGGTAAGAAAGAAGTATATCGATGGCCTAAAAAGCGGATCTTAAGTATAATAGGATACTCTTTATGTCTTATTTGGTTCACGCTGAGGAGTGCTTTACTTATTTATTTACTTCCTCGACAACCACTAGGGAGTGAGGAGAGGAAAGTAAACCTCAAAACAATGTTGATGTTACATTATGTAGTAATGTAACACTTAGAACCTTATTTATTTCCTGCAGGAGGATGAAGAAATTTGCCAGGAAAACGTCGAGACATCGAATCATTTGGGATAGGCAACCGATCCGACATACAGGAAATTCTAACAAACGCTCGAGCTGGCCAAGGATCCGGCTGCCCTGAAGGTTATGTTCGGAATCCAGAGAACGCAATAAGAGACGCCGCCCTTGTCGCCTGGGAATACATAAGCAACAAACGTGTAAGCGAATTCACAGGCAGAAAATACCACGATGACGTTTACGTCGGCTTAACCATGGATAAATGGCGCCTAAACAAAGTTGGAGAAAAAAGTGTCCTCCAATTCTACATTAGAATTCTCAAAAGAGGCAGACGACACAAAATTTGCTCCAAATGTAAAACCAAAAATGGAGCTGAAAGCAAATTCTGCAGGACCTGCGGCTTGGCTCTGCAGGAAATACCTTTTGATTATCACTTGAAAGAAGTCTGGAAATGGAAAGACATCCGCCTCGATGACCCCTTCACAAAATATATTTTGGATTGGCTCTTGTACCTTCAGCAAAAGAATTACCAAGGAAGAATCTTTGCGATCAGCCGACAACACGCCTGGAGAATAATGAATAATTTAGGCATAACAAACCACCTTAATCGCCATCGGAGAGCAACACACTTGAGCTCAAAAATGAACGCTTTTGAACTCAAAGAAGCTCTAGATAGAGCAACAATTCCAGTTGAATATGTGCATGGAGAACCAACAAAACAATTAGCCAAAACAGAGGAAGCAGACAAAGAATGGGAATAGGACCTGAACCAAGTGCAGATTGACTTAAGCAACCTATCCCAGATTTTCATAATTATGTTCGCAACTTCCTTTGGAACAGTGCTTGCTACCAAGATCGCAACCAAGCTCCTGGAGTTTATAGAAGCAAAAACTAAACTCACAATCAAAGAAATGCAGCGATTCATAGAAGAAAAAAGAAACACCCATGGCTTCTAACATAAATTAATCAAAACCTAAAAGCAGTTGGCTTCATCCTGTCACTTGTGATTCTTGAATTCAATTCCGGTGATAAGAGGCAAGAACATTGGGTTTGAAGCTTATGCTCGCACAAATATCAAGCGCAGTAGACATAGGCTAACACTAAAAAAACTATCTGTTAAACTTCAGAGCCGAAAGATCATGAAGCGAATGGGTAGAACTGCATTTTAAGAATTCCTTCTTTAAATCTCCAGAATTACAAGAGTAATTGACAACGGAAAATGAAGAAATTCTAGATATTTTTTCAATAAATTCTCAAATCTCTCTTATGTCCCTTGACTTCTATCAACCAATATGGTTAGCACTGGATCTTTCCATCCTTTCCCTGACAAAATATCTTTAGTGAACCTTGTGTCAGAATGATAAACGAGCAAAAGTGAAAGCAATGCTGGACCAATTCTGACAAAGCCCTTTTCATGAAGTTTCTTAGAATTAAGGAAAGAGGAGAAGTTATCCTCTGATCTCAAAAAGACGTCGAAAGAAGAGGCATCCTGAAATCCCACCGAAGAACAAGCTTCGAGAAGTTCTGCTAAATAAGAGGTGTCGTCTAAATCATTCATTTTAGCGAACCCTGACTCTATGGAACGTCTCATGAGGCTTCTTAGAGTTGATGATGTGTAAAGAAAACGCTTTAGGGACATTCTAGAAATACGAAAACTCATCAAAGCTTTTGTTTCTTCGTCTCGGATTGTCATGAATTCGTCGTCTGCGAGTTCAAACAAAGCGACTAGCCTTGCCAACCTTCGACTTAATGTATAAGGGACCAATGTTTCTGACTTGTATTCAATTTTCCTTTGTATTTGTGCCCAAGCAAACTGGCATAAAGAAAGAATTTGAATCTCAAATTTCATATTAACAAATTCTCTATATTCAGGCTGTTTTAGATCATCGCTCTTAATTGAAACGACATAATGAATACCTTCGTAAGAGAATTGATTTTTTGAAAGCGATTCTCTCTTGTCAACCGAGTTCTTTTGGTCGACTTTGAAGTTCTCTTTTATGACCTCTTTAATCCGATCTATCTCATCAGGATAAAAAACTATTATACGTAACCCAGTCAAATCAGTGATTTCGCTTAAGGGACTCTTATAATTTTTGCGTTCCAATTTATCCTGGAAACTGATCAGCGATTTTGTCCTCGCTTGTACAGGTGACAAATAATCAATTTGTTCTTCTAAAAGAAGTTGAGTTAGAAACTCTTGCATTGTCTTGGTGAGCTGTTTGTATCTTGGTCTAACTTTTCCATATTCAGTCAAGAAGTCAGTATCCATTAATAACTGCCTTCCGACATCAGTCACTATGACCTCCGAATTAAGCCAAGAATTTCCACTTTTATTCTTTCGTGCCTGATCTGCCGAGAGGTTTTTTTATCTGTTGATTGTGCACATGCCCTCAGGAAGGTAATTTCTGATGGCTCTTTATCCTCGATTACACGATCCAGGCGTTCTACTGCTTCCCTAATATTTGAATAATGATTAGAGGATAAATGGACAACCTCTCCATTTTGACCGATCATCACATGTTCTAAGTCGTATAAAACCAGAAACAGACTGTAGAATAATGCTTTACCTTTGAAGTTTTTTGGGAGATTGAAAGAAAAAATACTATCAATCAGAGCACAGGTTTCTTTGAATCGTAACTCGACCTCTTCCTTTAAAGGAAAAGTCTCTTCATTTACTCTGTAGTAATTTTCAATTTTAGCCTTATCTTGAAAACCATCAATCATTGCGATTACTAGTTCTGATATTAGTTCAGCCTCAGCCATTCTAAAAACAGCCCTTTCGCTCAAGATTCCATTTGACTGGAAGAAATTCAGATATTGTCCGCTCAGCCTATAAATGAAGCTCTTAAATTCTCCATGGTATTTTGCGTTTAATATTTCCTGTCTATTCAATGTAATCGTGTACGAGTTGATTCGAGCAAAGATGTCCAAAACTTCGGCGTCGCTGGCATTCTTAAGAACATTGACAGGGAACTCGTACGACCTAAATCTCTCTTTCAATGGACCTGGAAGATCCCTAAAACTTTTTCCAGCAAGTACTTCCGAATGTGCAGAATTGATGGTAAGCTTGTCATCATAAAAATCGAAGACTGCTTTGAGACGTTGCTGACCGTCGACAACCTCGCGACAGGTTCTTCCCGTCTTTGGAGAGATTGACTCGCGAATTATTATAATGGGAATAGGAAGATTCTTCAATATCGTATCAATCAAGTATGACCGTGCTTTAGGGTACCAAACCTCTCTTCGTTGAAACCATGGCACTAATTCAAGTTCGTTGTGTTCTCTCCAACTAAGGAAATCATTTACCGAAAACTGCCTTACCACTCGGTTTGCCGGCGTCTCCATTTTTTAGCCCAAAAATGATATGTCTCGACGAATAAATAAGCTTAATCGGGCTTGGTGTCCATTTCAGTTTCTCCCCAAATCTCAAAAGCAAAACTGGTTAGTGCCCAATGCCAGCCTCTCTGCTCCGATATGTACTAGTACTGAGAAAGCTTAAGTCTGAAAAATGGAATAATTAGTAAGGAATCACCGTGAAAGATAACCCAGAGTTTCAAATTTATGATTATGACAAGGAAGTTCAAATAATAGCTGATCGCATTGAACGTTGCAAAAAAATAATAAATTCAAACGAAATTCAAGCAATACCCAGTTTTAATGAAATTATACTGAGAGAATTTGAAGCTGTGCTGGATACCCTGAGGATTGGTCACTTTCATGCTTCTGCACGATGCGCTCGAGCTGCTCTGGAATTAACTGCTGCAAACCTTTGTCTTTACCACCATGTAAGTGGTGATGGTCGACTAATCGATATGTCTTTTTCTAAAAAATACAGGGTTTACGGATTAACCCACAAGAAAAATAGCCCAATTCTCCAATTAATTAAATTAGGAATTCTCGACGATTTTATATTCCGAGCTTTCTGCGAAGAATACAGCGAACTTTCGAGTTATGTTCACTATCGGGAAACCTATCATTTGATTCATATAATGCCGGAGTTAATAGGGAGCGAGCATAATTACTCAGAGGTTTTACGATTATCAGGAAACAATGATGAAATTGGACGGATTGTTAAGGCCACCATGATCCATAAAACTCTTGGAACAGCTTTTGAAGTATTAGAAATGCTTTTAGTAAACTACAACGGAATCAATAAAACTGAAGCAAATGCAGGACACTAGACCGAGATGCATGAAGTGAAGTCACTAAAAGAAAAAAATAATTTCTCTCCATTCATTTTAAGCGCACTGGAAGATCTTCAACATGCTCGAGAGCTAAGTGAGCGAGGAGGACCGATCGATTGCAAGTATGCCGTTATTAGCTCAGCAAGTGCCGTGGAATATATTCTAAAAGAGAAAATCCGGGTCCTTGGCGCTCAGGTATACACAGAGAAAAACTCATCAATAATGTTAGGCTTCGTCGATTCCGTTAATTTTCTAAAACAGAAAGGAGTCACCATACCACTAGAAACAGAAACTAGAATGCTCCAAAATTTAAGAAATGACTGCATTCATCGTTCCTACAAACCTGATGCTAAGAATGCGCAATGGTTTGTTGAAATTGCTAAGAAATTTGCAGAGGATTTTTGTAAGAATGAGTTAAACGTTGATATCAAAGAGCATGAAGTTATCGAAGCAATCGTTCAACCTATCGCACTGGAGTTGCTTCATAGTTTGAATGCTAGGAAAGCTCTGCAAGAAAATAGATTTGTGGATGCAATCCTGAGCTCTGGGATTTTGTTGGACCTTCTGATGGCAGATTATGCCGTTAGCAAAGGACTAAACAAAAAATATGCCAAGCGACAAGCACTTCTTGAATTCATTCGAACAAAAACAAAGGACTTATCTTCAGATCAAATAAAGCACATCACTCGAATAAGGGTAGTAAGAGGAGAATTATCCAAGGGTAAATCGTTACCGACTAAAGAGCAATCTAAATTTGTCGTTGATGCTGTCATTTCAATCTACCAATCGCTCTCGGACTTATGGACTAGAGAGAGTCGTTGTTGCATTTGTGGGAAATCAGATATTGCGTTAAAGCGAGAAGAGGGTAATGCAATCACCAAGTTCTACTGCGAAGATCATGCAAGAGACAGTGATTATCGAGCGACATGATCGGTTGTTAATGAGAGAAGTTTATGTCTGATAAAATTAAGCCTCCTATCCAATGTACTAAGAAAGAAATCGAGGCTTTTTTCCAATTATTAAAGATTGGTAGTGAAGTTGAGATGCGAAGTGCGCATGAAGGAATTATGAGAGCGAAGTTTCTTGCATTTCACTATGAAAAGGAAAGCCTCGCTGGAATAGCAGCATTAAAGAAACCAACAGAAAACTACAAACGCGGCATCTTTTTGAAAGCAAAAACAACTGAGCAGGAAGACAATTTTGATTTAGAATTAGGTTATGTCGTAACTCTTGAAAGGTACAGAGGATTCGGCATTTGTTCTACTCTGGTAAGGCAGCTTATCGAAAGAAGTCAGGATAGCATGTATGCGACAACGAGAACAACAAACATGGCCATGCAAACTGTTCTTCAGCAAAATGGCTTTAGTAAAGCCGGTGTTCCTTACAAAGGAAAACTACAAAGAGTGAAGAAAGCAGATTATTTTCTGCAATTATTTATTCGAAACGCTTGAATTATCTTCATAATTTTAGATTAGGCTAGACTAAACTTCATGTAGCCACAAGAATAATTAGCTTTTTACATGATTACGTTTGTGTAGATCATTCTGACCCGCCCCAGCTATCTCTAGCAAAGCTGGTCATTGCCCAGTGCCAACCTATTTGTTCTGCGACGTGCTCGCCAAACTCTTTTTCTACTCGCTTATTCATGCGCCTAATTCGGCGGCTAATTTGAAAGCGAGTAACCTTAAACTGCTCAAGCCTGCCAGCCAAGTCTTTCGGTAATAATCCAAAACTTCCGGCTTCAAAAAGCAATTGCAGAATATCGCAATCCACATTATCTTTGCAGGCAATACGCTCGATAAGTAAGTGATCAAAGTTAAATGAACCCTTTAGTCCAGCAAAGATTGTGCGCAGCATTAGCTTAACTTCTTCAACCTCTGCCAAGGTTTGTTTGAGGAGTTGCTGGTTATACTTCAAACGGCCAATCTTATCGCTTTGATTACGCTTTTTTTTCAGATTTTGAGCAGGTTTTTCAGGGGTTTCCATCTCAGAATGCACACTCCAAGAATTCTCCTTCATCAACAAATGGCAAAATTGGCAGTGGGTAATCAGGACTAACTAATCGCAGAAAAGTGACTTGTGAAAAGCATGGACTTTTACCATGCCTGGAGATAGACGCAAAAATTGCTTTTGAACATCTTTTAACAGACATTAGACGCCTCAATGTTAGGTTATGCAATGTATTCTTTGCCTCCAGGATCTGTCGGTAAGTCTTGGTTACTTTGAAATTCTGTAAGCTTGCCCAGAGCTTCGGCAACCTTAGCTAAGCTGTAACCCATCTTCTCCAGTTTCTCGAGGCTGTCTGAGATCTTTGCCAAGTCAGCAAGGACGTTATCCACTTGACCCTCCAGTTTCTTCACGCGCTCAGGCATCAGCAAATACTCAACAGCTGCATCCCGACCCACATGATCAAGCTCGCCCTCATCTTCTCCAGGGCTATCATCGATAACTCGTTTTGGAGTGCTCACTGTAAAATAACGATTTAGCAGATTTGCAACTGGATCATCTACACCTAGCTCATGCCGTTTGTTAATCTGGCCGTCACCCAAAACGCAACCGTACTTACTCATCAAACCCTTAGCGACCCTATCAGCAAGATTCTTAGCCAAAGTCACCAACTCCCCAGGACTCCGACCATAAAGCGTTTCAACGTGAACAATCCAAGAAGTTGTGGTATGACGCACCTTCACACCCTGCTCCAAGCCCAAAAGTGCAGTCCAATTAACCATCTCAATCCTGCGAAAATCAACAGCCGGATAAACCCCCTCACGCAAAACAGGAAACTTGAAAAAGCAACGATGCAGCCGAAACACTCCGCTGCTAAATAGTACGCCCTCACATGATATGAGAAAGTTTTGACCTTGCTCCGTTAACTGGTAATCTACAAAGTTACTGCGTTTTAACCTACGAATTAGCCCCGCTTTCTCTAGTTTTTTTACGTAGTAGGCTACATGTTGCTTTTTCCATCCACGGGCACGTCCAATCTTCGCTGGATACATCTTAACTTCAATGCCCTTGAGTATGGGAATAACGCGAGTGCGAACAGTACAGAAGTCAAATTTGACTTTTGACTTTGAACACGAAAAATTTTGACTTCTATCCCCAGGCTTGCCTTCCAAAAAATAACCTCGCTAACTCTGCTCCTTATCCATCAATTTCTCCAGACGAGTCGGGCATAAAACAAAAACTTTGACGTCAGAAAAAATGCGCTTAGGACAAAAAGTCTTATCAGAACAGTAACCGGCATCCTGGACAAAATCGTCTATGTGATCTAGAAACTCGCAGCAGCCAACAGGCCTATTATTTGTAGCTGAAGAATGCGGAGGCTGAATTACATCAGGCCGCTTCACATTGACATCCCAAGGCGGCTGCCAGACAGGCATTTAAGAAATATCCTCCTTGACCAGCTTTTCAAATTCTGCCAGAAGTCGCTCCCGCAGCGCCTTGTCAGAAATGGCATCAGTCACAGCTCTGCAGCAGCTGGAGCAGTAATATCGACTATACCAAAAGCGGTTTTTGCCAGTAACATTTAGCGCAAGATCCTTTTTGGAAATAAGAGCTTCACAAATAAAGCAGCCATGTGGCTTAGCAACATGAACAAACGTATAATGATCCAGGACAATCTGAGCCTCATTACCCAACTAAGAAACCTCCTTAGCACAAAATCTGCAGTAAACAGAAAGCATATCACGAATAGCCAGCCGAATCGCTTCCGCCCGATTAGGATAAAACCTTGCATCCACAAGCTCATCTAGCTGTTTAATGTAAAGCTCAGGCAAGTACAGGGTAATCAATTTCAATGTGACTTTCTCCTGGCTGTTGTGATTCTCGCAGAATTTAGAAGACATAACGCGCCTTTACTGCAGCCATTTTCAGAATTGCAGGATTCAGGCTCTCCGGTGATCACACTGCCTCTAGGCTTTTCAGCTGCCCGGAGAGTAATCAGGACCTGCCCCCGTTTCTTACTGCAGAAAGTCTCCACATCTTCCAGACACACAAATTCACTCAAGAAATAACCCCCAAAGAATTCAAGTCGCAATGGTGCACGTGGGCCAAGACGCCTAATGAATAAAGTCTGTCAATCGCAACTTCCAAAATCCTGATTTTAATCGCATATGGAGTGGACTCTGGATCCACATTATAATAGATCCCATTTTTTTTGAAGCCAGCAGCCTTATCTCTGGCAATCTTCGCTTTACGATCAGTGCCGCAGATAGCGTAAATAAAAATTGAGCCAGAATCACCAATAACATTATGATAAACAACAAAAACAAAATCCATCAAGAAACCTCCTGATTACTTTGACTAAAAGAAGAAAAAGGGATGGAAGCTGCGGAGAAAAAGCAGAAGTGGCGATAGCTCAAGCAGTGTAATCGCCAGCCGATTGGGGGTTCAAATCCCCCCCAGTCCACTTCAACAGCTTTTCAACAAACCCCGGTCCTTTTTGGACGTAGGTTTTTTATTAGCTATTTGCGTTTTCGGAAAAGTTTGTTACCGTTAAAGTCGCAAACAAATTCAAAGTCTGCTTCGATTAATCTGCAGCTTTCCTTTTCTGTCTTGGGGCACGTATTTTGTTTTGACCTAGAATAATACCTCTTCGACTTCCATGCATAATGGCAAATTTGCTAAGCTTGACACACCTTGTTAAGTTGAGTTTTCAAAAATTGCTAAAGTTGACAATTAACGTTATTGGATTTTTCAAAAAACTATATAATAAGTCATGCGATAAGAGGAGACAGCAAGAAACGGCAAGCGCTATTTGGAGGAAGAAAGAAAGAATGCAAACTGAAGAATTAGCATGTCTAGCAAAGAAAGTAAGAAACTCTATCCCTAACGTGGAATCGTTTCCGATAGCTACAATCTATACCACAATCAAAGAGCAAGAGAAAACGAAATTGAATTTACCAGATTTTAAGGAATTAATTTATCATCTGACTGGCTGGGACATATCATTCCAAGTTATACGAAGACAACTGGAAATAAATCAGATAGTATGGTGAAAGTGTTCAATTCCCATCCCCAGGCCAATACTACGGAAAATGTAAGTGGGTTCAGTTTTAGATTTGCAATTTTTTTTTGACAAATTCGAGAATTTGCTGTTGCTTTACAACCTATTTTGAAATGGAAACTTTCCCCTCAAGTGCTGGTGTTTGAAGAAGCATAGTATATATTTTCTCGAAGTTTTTATCGAAAAAGAAGATTTTTTGAGAACCTCTTGACTCCACAACGAGTTTGCTTCTCAGTACTCCTTTGTGTAGCTTGATTGCGTCTATCTCTGCGTAGTTTATGGCGTAATTGTTCTCATCATTCTGCAATAGATGATCTAACGTCGAGCTGTCAGGTGCCCACCCCCACCATCCGCCCTTTACCAACCCTAATTCGGGAAAACGCAGGCTCCGAGTGCGTATCAGAACAATTCGTCTCGTTGTCAAGATCAGATTATAATCACGAAAGTCGTCAGATTGCAAACTCTCGATAATATCTAAAACCTGCTCTGAGCCTTCCATGCTTGCTCATATACCGTTAATTCAATATTTATTACTTTGCAGCAAAAAAAAGGGAACTTTCGGGTGACATCTCCACTTTCGCCTGGGTTCAAATCCCCTCGGTCCACTCTCTTTTGTCAAAACAAGCGGGGGTTCAAATCCTCGGTGGACGAATTGGCACAAGAGTTTATTTACAGAAGAACACGTCATACTACTGTTAAGGTTCAACTTAGCCTAATTTGGGTTCAAATCCCACAGAAGTCTATTTCATATTATCCTATTTTCAGAGATGCAATATTGCAGTTTTGTCAATTATTGGAAAATGGTTGCGCTCAGGGTATCATGGAGGATTCTTGCCAATCTATGTAGTACCATAACACAGTGTCATTGTAAACTAGTGCGGTATTGTCATTGAAATAAGGCTTCCCAACTGTGACGTTAACAAACTTGTCCCATTGAGGTTCCACAAAGACAAGCCCATTGTCAGTTGTGTTAAAACAGTTAAGTACATGACTTTGCTCGTCTGGGAAATACACGAACACGTAACCACATTCATATCCTGCACTTTGGGCGTTGCGTCTAAAGTCACTGGCAAAATTGGCGCAAGTGTAGCTTCCCTCAACATATGGATGGTTGTCAGTTCTATCTGTTGAGACAAAATGCTGGGCTTCAAAATAAGTTGGATTTCTTAAGGTAGCACTACTTACAAAAGTTGAAGCCAAAGCAACCAAGAGAATAATTGCCAGAACAAGGCTCAAAAACGTCCATAAGTGTTCAGCAAGAATACGCCCTTTTCTTGCCACTCTGCTAGCCACTGTTTCTACGCTTGCACCAGAAAAAATGTTCTTATTCATTTGCTGCACTAAAAACTCTTCAAAATTGTCCCAGCTCCTTGGTTTATGTTTCTCTTTTCTGTTTTGGAGTAGGAACTGAACAATCAAAAGGATGGCAAAAACCAAGCAGTAGAACCGGATTATCCAAGTCGTGGTCAAACAGAGAACTAGCACTCCATAAAATGGTGTAAGCAGCAGTATCCACATAAGTTCAAGCAAGTTGCGAGCTTGAGACAAGACGAGACCGAAAGGAGATAGGAAAATAATGGAAGCGACAAACCACATGAAATGTTTTCGATAAAGAATCTTGAGAATTTGGAAAAGGGTGAAGTAAATTAATGCAATAGCAATCAAAACAAAGACGCTTGCTGGCCATAAGCCAATCACTAATTTCGTCTCCTTTATGCAATTGGGGTTAACTTTGTTATTTGTTCCTCAATAATCTTTGCACTGAACTTTCTCTTAGGATTTTCTGATTTTGTGTTTTGGATCAAATTTTGACACTTTAAGATATGAACATTTTGGGACAAACCTTTAGCAGAAAAAGAGGTGATTCAGGTGACATCTCCACTGGTGCAGGGGTCTAAATTCCCGAGTCCATTCAAAGACCAGAAAAATAACATTCTCAGTATTCTTAAAGAAAAATTTTAAGCGGTTTTTATTTCCAGATTTTGAAGATTTTGTTTCCGTTAAAATCGCAACGAAGCCAAACCCAGCTTCCACTGGTTGCTTGGTTTTCAGAAGATGTTTAAAAACTAAAAAAAGGGAAAGGATGTTTTGGTTTCGCGTTTTTACGGTCGTTTTCTAAGCATTAAGACGCCGACTATGGCGATTGCAATGATTATGGCAATTGCTGCACCGACTATGTATAGCATGAGATCTGATGTAGTTGCAAGGTTTGCTTGAGCTGTGACTGCTGGGGTGGGCGTTGCTGGTGGGGCACTGGCGTAGAAGGCTGTAGAAGCTGAAGATGAATAGTAGGAGTTTGATCCGGCAAAGCTCGCGATGACAGTGAATGCTCCTGGAATGTCCGGTGTCCATGTTAGACTGTAGGTGCCGTAGACAGTGCTTGTGGCTGTGCCGATTGTCCTGAAGTTGTTGTTAGAGTCAAGAACACTAATTGTCACTGGAACGCCTGTTACGTTGTATGGCAATGGTTGTTGCTGGTAGACGGTTTCCATAAAGCGGCTCTCGCTTGCGTCAGAGACGCATGGGAGTCCGTTCGCATAGTTCCGTGCTACTGCATCTTGTTGAGCGCCTGGTGAGACATCCATCACTGTGCCGGTTATGGTTATGGGTGTAGCTGTCGTTACTCCAACGCTTGGAGCTGAAACGGTAGTTGCACTTGGACCTTTACCAAAGGCATAGATTTGGTTGTCATAGCCGTTTAGCGATAATGCAATGTTGTAGGCGATTGCTGTAGACCTGATGTACATGCCTAGTTCACTCCAAATGAGTTGCCCATTAGTCGCGTTGATAGCTAGCATCTGTGCTCCGTGGAACAAAGGCGGGTTGTATTCGTGGCCGACACAAAGGTATGCTACATCATTCGTAAATCCAGTACAACTGAAAACCCATAATGGCCAAATGTCATAGGGGGTTTCAATTCCTGGGTTGCCGATGAGAGTAGTTGTGTTTGTGTACCACAGTAGTTTTCCGCTTGTTGATCCATATGCCCAGATGTCGCCGCCTAAGCCATAGAAGTATAGTACACCGTTTGCGAATCTTTCGCTAACGCCGAAGTTGTCGTAGACGTTTGGTGTTCCGTCGCCGTATGGAGTCTTGAGGGTTGTTGTCCAAACTTTAGTGCCTGTTGCGACATTCCATGCTTCTGTATCGTAGGTAACAAGGTTTGAGATTACAAACAATCCGTCGCCGAAAGCTCTAGCCACCCTGGTGAATGGCAACAACGATTTTGCACCGCCAGCGTATGTTAGGTTAATTAATTGTTGTAGTGATCCGTCGTTGACGTTGAGGCTGCACATAATGTTCCAGCCAGCTTGTTCATCTCCGCCGCCTTGCATGTGAACAAGACCAGTAGTTAGCACCGCTGAATTGCCAGTTAATGCGTTAAGCGAAAGAGCTGGGCTAATAGCTACTCCGGCGATACTTGTTGGTACTGGTGCATCCCACATTATTCCAGTCCTGAAGTCACGCACTGTATCTCTCCCAACCTGCCATGAACCACCGGTTTGTCCAATTGCTCTTGTCATGTTGAAGCAAGTCATGTGTGGTCCAGTATTGGTCACTGTTTGCGCCGCTCCTTGAAGGGGGGTTACGACCATTACGCCAGCACTGCTGTTGACGTAGTAGCCGATTAAGTCTCCTTGGTCATCTTGGGTTAATGTTAAGCCAGTGCCATTAACGATGCTCATGATGTATTTTCCAGTGAACGCATCCCACATGTTCCATTGTGTTCCTGTACTTACGACTTGGCTGCCGCCTGTGTCTGATGGAGGGAGAGCACCGTTAGTCCATAGGAATGGACCAAGCGCACCATATTGGTTGATATTGTGGTATCGCATGACCATGCCGCAACGCAGCGTGTTAGTGGTGTTTATTGTGTACAGTGTTTGTCCTGTGAATAGGTTAACTGCTTGAATGCCCATTCCCATGTTGGTACCCATGTCAACGCTGAACAGCTGTGAATACATTACCCCGTCCATTATAACTGGTGCATATTGAGGCTGATACTGTCTTGTTGACCAGTAAGAGCCAGCTTCTTCAGTTCCGCCACCTTGACCACCAGCGACACCACCAGCGCACCATTGTTTTGTCCATATCACGTGCCCGGATAATGGCGACTCGGTGTATGGGTTACAGGCGCTAGTAGAATTGTATACACCAGTGGTAGCGAAGGTAACTGAGCCGAAGCCAAGCCAGTCTCCGCTGATATTGTACCATTGCTGTACGTTTTCAGCTGAGATTGGAGTCTCCCACCAAGAAGTTGGCAGAGGCGTAATCGGGTATGTAGTCTGAACGATTGGGTTTTGTTGGACAACTAGGTGGAATGGTTTGCTTACGCTTGGCATTTCGAGGACTCCCGTCCATCCTGAGCCTGTCAAGCTTTGTCCGCCATAGTAGAATTGGAACGTGTAATTACCGACCTTGCTTGGAACGTAGTTGAAGAATGTGCCTCCTGTAGTGTCACCAACGTATGGTCCGAAGGTTGTGTTCTGACCATTTGGATCTGTCATCACCACGGTCATATTTTTTGGGGTTTCACTGTTTTCCATGGGGCAGGATACGAAGAAGTTAACGTTCACCGTTTGGCCGATGCCAATTGGGTTTGGAGCTACGTTGATGAAGGCGTATGTTGGTACTTGTGTGCCTTTTGGGAAGGTAATTTGTGCAAGTGCACTTTGATTTAGTGCCAGTGTAGATGTCATAGCAAATAGCAGAAATATTGTAGCAACTGTTAAGATTTTGTTTTTAATCATTTTTTTCATTTTCCTTAATTTTGTTAAACGGATTGCAAGCTTTCTAAGCAAGCTCTCTCTTCCGTTCAGGCGATTATATCAAAGCTAACGTATTTATAATTTTGGACAAATACGGGAAAATGTTTATAAGTTCCTAAATTTGCCGCAACAAAGCTGTTGATTGATTGTTCAATTTTTTTGAAAACAAAGCGAGAACATGACTGTAATTCAAGCATCAGAGCAATTCTAATCCATTTTCAGAAATCATCAAAAAACATGCTGCTCACGGAACAATTCACATCTGTTGTCACCAGGAAAAACTATAGTCTCGATCACGGCAGGGGCAATTAACTATTTTTTGTTCCATGCATGGCACATTCGCCCAATATCTCTGAGAAAAGGAGGGTTGCGAGTGAAATCACCGGCCTGAGCAAGGTTCAAATCCCGGTACACTTGTTGAACTAAAAAAGAAGTTGTTGTAGTTTTCGTTATGAAAACTTTCGCCACATTCACTGCATAGATAACGTTGAATTTCTCCAATACGGGTATGCCGTATCTCATCTCTGTAAGCTCTTTGACCGCCACATTCTGGCAACCAATTATTTTTTTCCATGGTGTCTCACGTCTTTGATTATGTTTCGTTGAGTTCTTTTGGCTCAAAAAAATGGAGGTATCTGCAAATGGTTTCGCCATTTAGGTAGGTAAATCGCCCTAACACCCATGAGTAGTTTGCAAACAAGCCACAGGCAAGTTTAAAAAAAGGGTAAGAGATTTGCTCAAACGCGTTTGGGTCTGAGCTATTTATTCTATTTTCCCTGTCGTTTTGATTCTCAGTTTTGGCCGCTTCGGTAATAAGTAGAAGCTTACTGCGATTGCAACGATAGACAATAAGGCAACAGCCCCAATTGTCAGACTCTCTGGAATAGTCGATGTGGTACCCATTTCCAAGCCCCAACTGTCAGGAACATTTGCAGATGCACCTGGCGCTGGAGGCCAAGATAAGACTCCTGCTGCACTGTTACTTGCGTCATATGCGGACACATAAATCCCCGGTTGATATCCTGACCCTGACACATCAGCGATGGTGCTTTTGTCTACCATGAATTCGACAATCAAGTGTGGGGTGCTGCTCAACGGAGATGCACTAAATGAAACGCCTACAGCGGCATCGGTTGCTGTCCAGCCAGTGAATTTCGCCCATCCTGTTCCATTGCCCCTGTATAACGATAGCCCTGAAGTTCTGTCCCCCACTAGCTCTATTTTGAAATCGGCTGGTTGAGGTGCAGCGCCACCGCTTGCTGCAGTGTCATAGCAAACATTAACGATGTCGCCCGTATCATTGGTGGTATCAGTGAGATCTTCGATTATGAAGTGTTGCACAATATCGCTAGGATATGTCCATGAAGCTCTCCAACTAAAACCAGACACAAGGGGTGAAATGGTCATTGCATCAGTCCACTCATCAGGTGTAGTCCATTTTCCATCTTCGACATGCGTTGATGTAGCTTCGTAATCAGTATATGAGTATGCTGAATTAATTGCGTAGGCAATTGGGACCATCAATAGAATGCATAGGATAATCATGCCAAAAACAACGACGAATGATTTCTTCATTTCTTTTGATTCTCCTGTAATCTCTGCGTTATATGAAGTTCACTTTCTTTAAAAATTTTGCGATTAAGAAAAAGAGATGCCCGCTGGTTTGATCAGATTCCAACAATTATCTAACTGCTTATTAAATTCTGAATCCGGTACATAATTTATTTCAGTCATTCAAGCTCCTTAACAGCGTCTCAACAGCATAAGAATAATGAGCAAACTTTGCTGTATAAGCTGCTGTTCGGCTGTTTTTAGTTAATAAGGTATTCTTTTGCCTTGATTTCTCTTTATTGCCGTGAACTGTGACTTTCTTGTCAGCGTTTTAAGAAGAAACACATTAGGTTTTCAACTGTTGTGGTTAGTTAGTGGTAATTGGTTTGATTTTTCATGATTTGTTTGCTATCTTTGAAATTGTCAGGTGTTTGTGTGGGGAACACCAAAAAGCGATGCAGTCGCGCACCGCTTCCGTTGGAAGAAAGACAGTTAAGCCATCGTTTTATTAGACACTTCTTACAGTACTGAGAAACATGGAAACAAGCCATCGCTCAACCATCAGGCCAGCCAGCGGCAGCGATTTAAATGTTATTTTGGAAATTGAACAAAAGTGTTTTTCTGGATCTATTGCCTACTCTAAACGTCAATTAGCGTACCTTATTTTGCGTGCTAACAGTGCTACCTTCGTAGAAAGCTGCGAAGGAGCGATAAGAGGATTCATAATATTAATTTATCGCCAGCACAGCTTAATCGGTCACGTCGAAACCATTGATGTAGACCCAGCTTGCACCAAATCAGGCATAGGCTTAAGGCTGTTGAAATTCGCTGAGGATGATATGCGAAAGCGCGGAAAACGCTGGTCCCAGTTGGAGGTCTCAGAGGGCAACAAAGTAGCATTGAAACTTTACCAAAAAGCCGGATATACGCTAAAGGAACAGATCAAACAATATTATAAGTACGAGCACGAAGGCACCCGCGATGCGATGCGCATGATCAAAGCTCTTTAGGAGAAGTCACAGGCGTCCAAGAGTCTCCTTCTAGTTTGGTGAAGCCCTTTGTGTATTCTGTCATAATTTTGAGAAGAGGACCTCGAAAACGTGCCGGCACGAGTTCGATGTCGCTTGTAGGCTTATTCAAGTGAATGGTTTCTATGTGGGAATATTCTCTTCCAGCTAAACCTGGCAGTTTAGAGAGAAATAGGGAGTGTTCCCGCTCGTCTTCATCCAGTCTCAGTACTCCTTCTGCCACTCGTTTAGGAAGAGCGATTACGTCCTCTTCGCGGTATTCCATAATCGACGGATCCACCTGATTTGCCAAAAGAAACAGCAGCACTCCTTGGCACTTGCTGCACTGACCACATGGGACTATTTTGCCTTTCTCAAAGTGACAGCTGTGGCATGAACGCTGAACTCTCGCCAATTCGGGATATCTTTTTGTCAGCACTCTTTCCACGATCATGCCAGAGATTGGCCGAACGGCGCTCCACTGTCGCATTCCAGGTAGTCTCTTCATGTACCATTGTTCCATTCTTAGATCAAAATCCTGTGTCTGATCGTAGACGCCGAAGTAGTGTTTTATTCCTTTGAAAAAAGGTGATGTGCGAGGATCATCTAGTTCACTTCCTATTAGGAGATTCCCTATTTTTCTTCGCACAAAAACAGGAAGAAGAAGAAAAACGTAAACTGGAAAAATGCAGAGTCTAATCGGATAAGTATCTGACCAAACTTTCCTATGATTAGATCTTATGATTCTCATGTGGTCCAACATGAAAACGTAAAAACGATCCACATTAGTCCATACTCTCGTAGTGTTCGGTTCATTTTCTACAAATTGGCGGTAAGAAGTCAATGCGGTTCGCCAATGCCCTCCACTTTCGTTGACAAATAACGGGTGGACTTCAGCGCCGATTTCTTTAAGCATCCCATATGTCAGTAAGCTTTCTTTTCCTCCACTAGATAGCACGCCACAAGAGCTGTTGTCGCTTCCCTGCGAGATTGGAGCGTCTTCGAGAAGTTTTGAAAGAATTATCTTTGCCAAAGGGCGAGCATTTTCATTCGTTACCTCGCTTTCAAGGGGTAGAAAATGGGGTAAAATGTAGGGGTTTTTCTTCCGAACAAGTTTGTTGACGAAAATGTCTCTGGTGAATATTTCGAGGAGATCATTTAGGAGGGAAATATCCGAATCGCTGACGGGAAACATTAGTCTAATTTCTTTTGAGAATAGGCCATAGTTGAGAACTGGCATAACCGACGCGAGCCGCATTAAAGGCAAATCTCCCGAAATGATAGGTTCGTCATATCTAAAAATAAGAGAAAAATTGTGCTTGTTTGCTTTCATGTCAGTGCTTGTTATTTGAGTGGTTACTGTCTTACCTTGCAGAATAGGTTCTGAGATTTTAATGGACCGAAAACATTGAAGGTTCATTTAGTCACCTTCTCGGAGTGCTTCGATTGCGTCTACTAGCTTTCCTACGCCGTCAAAAACTGGGTCTTCTACTGGGACTTTGAATCTTTTGTGCAGTCTTGCTTTGGCTTTTCTCGATTCCTCTGGTGACAAGTTTTCGTGGTTTAATCCTATTCCTACGAGAGGACATTGGGATAGCAGCTTTGCGATTTTAATCACTCGTCCTGGGTCGGGCATCGGATAACCTGGGAATCCGTCCAGATGCGGTCGTCCAGGAGCGTCTTGGAGAGCGAAACCATGGATCTGGCCAGCCGCCATTATTTCAAACCCGCCTGGGAAGAAAGGATGTACGAGGCTGCCTTGACCATTTATTATCATATAGTCTGGTTTTTCATCCTTCCAAGAATCTAGTATGGCGCCTTCAATGCCGCCTGATACGAAGTCATTTATCATTGCATCCATAACTACGCCGTGTGGCCAACCTTGCATCCATCCTGTTTGTCCAGTAAATATCATGTCTGCTTTTCGACCTCGCCGTCTAAGCTCCTGCACTAGCAATACACATGTAGTTCTCTTGCCGATTGCAGAATCAGTTCCCAAAACTGCAATTCTAGTTGACCTAACATTTCTGATTTCACCAGTATAAAACCGCTTGTAATCCCGGAACAATTTGCGAACATCCACAATCTTGCAGCCGTTCTTGGCGGCTAAGCCTACAAATCGCTCATCATCAGATATGAAATGATGTAGACCGGAAACTACGTCAAGCCCATGCGATAAAGCCCAAGTGATTGCTTTGTCATACCCTTCCGGCAAATATCCCCCCTCTGAAACGGCACCAACTATGAAAATTTCCGGTTTGGTTGCCCTAAAAGCTTCTTCAAGATTGGAAAACAAAGGGATGCCTCGCGGTTTTCCATCCAGAAGTTGTCCTGCGTCGCCTGATGGCGCGGTTGAATCGACTACTCCAACAATATCATATCTGACTGTGTGACGCACAAGTCCGTGGGCAGTCTTGCCATTAGCATTTAAATATTCACGTTCACAATAGACCAACGCTTTTCTCTTGGGCATGGGTCATGCTTTCCGTCCGGTCAAGATTACCACGAATCGATCACCTGAAAACGGCTCCTTTCGATGGCGATCCACGAGCGCTACAAGACCCGCAGTCGAAGCAGGTAGCACGCTCAAGCCTTCCTTTTCCCGTATTAATCTGGCATAGTCCAGAAGTGTCTTGTCAGTCGTGAAAGATGCCCAGCCTCTTGTCTGTCTAATGACTGATAGAGCATAATCTCCATCTATTGAGCGCCAGTTAATTAAGGGTTCATTAACTGCAGTATTCCTTATTCGCTCAGGTTTCAAATCAACGCATTGTGACGTGTTTTTTACGAAAGATTGAATTATTGGATTCATGCCGTATGAAGAGCCTGCAAAAAAGCGAGGAATGCGAGATGTCTTTCCACGATTGTATAGGCTTACGAAGCCTTTGTATATGCCCACCAGAGTAGATCCGTTCGATACTGGAACAGCGATTACTGCGGGTGCGTCGCGAAGTTCGTCGTAAATCTCGTAGGCAATTTCACCGTATGTTTTTAACTGCAGGTTGGTGTTTGCCCCACCTGGATTGGCATCGTAGTACCCTTCTTTTTCCGCTTCAATACGCGAAACCTTCACCGCTTCTTCATAGTCTCCTGGCACTCTAATGATCTCTGCCCCAAAACGTGCAATTTCCTTAATCCTGTGGGCATAATATCCCGCTGGTATGTAAATTATGCATCGCAAACCTGCTAGGGATGCAGCAAGCGCCACGGCTGTACCATAGTTGCCACATGAAGCCACTGTAATCTCATCATAGCCTCTTCGCAAAGCATCCAAAGCTTGTGCAAAAGCTATGCGGTCTTTCTGTGTACCAGTAGGGTTTCCACCCTCGAATTTTAAGTATATCTGCCTAAGCCCGATCTCTCTTTCTATGTTTCTAGCTCTTGTAAGACTAGTGTCCCCAACCTCGGAGTCGAGAATTATCTCAAAGCTCTCCAACCGCTCCGGAAGAGGCTTGGTGCGATCAGAAGCGATCTTGCTCAGAGAATACAATTCGGGGGTGATGATTGGGATTTGGGCAGTGGCACCATCTAAAAGCGATAGTGACTCGTTGTTCTTAACTATCCCATTGAGAGTCTTATCTTGGCTATGACTGGGACCATCGATGCCATTATCATCCATTAGTGATTCCTTATTCCCTGCAATGTGATAACAAACTGGATAAATAATTTTCCTATTTAGGCACTTTTTTCTTAACCAAAACTCATTGTCAGCTCAGAAAATCCTCCCAATATTCGTTATTCACAATTCATTAAATTTTGGCGAAATAATCGAAATGTAATAACGTTTCCCTTTGCGTTTCGTCTAATTGATTCTTCATCAATACGTTGGCTTTATAAAGAATTTCAGCCTATTAATAGTGTAGAGGGTGCATTATGGCTGTTCTTGAATGCCCTTCCTGCAATGAAATCCTTGAAATTGAACCGCCCGATAGACGACACTCAACACTAATTTCAGCCAAACCAATTCCAAAGAATTTTCACGGCAAAATCATTCAAAAGAAAGTAAGGTGCAAAAACCAAGATTGCAAAAAAACCATCACAGTCTACTGGTATGCTCCACTAGAATACTTCTGCAGAATGTGATAAGCTTCAAATCTAATATTATCGATTAGCCAGCGTCAGCTCTGAAATTTGGGAGCGCGGGTTGCCCAGAAACCTGTGGGTTGCTGATCTCTCGCTTATGCCGCGTTCTCAAGGCTTGTCAACTTTGCTCACGACGGCTGCATTAGCATTAAGAGTCACAAAACACACAATCAGAGAGAAACAGGCACAGATTAGGTGAAATTGATTTGTTGCAAAGACAAAAACGCGAATACTCAAAAGCCGAATTAGTTTTCGGTAACGGCGCAATATTTATTTGGATATTGCTGGGGACAGCCGCTTGCTGGTTATATTTTTCATTTGGCGCAATTGTCTTTCTGGCTTTAGCGTCTTTTCTGGTTTTTTACGAGTTAGGCAAAAAGGGCTGCCTGTCATGTTTTCTCTGCAAGACATGCACAATCGGTATGGGTAAATTACCCGAGCTCTTCTTCACCAAAACCACAGTCGAGAACATGAACAGGAAAGCACTCAAACTTTTCCCGTTTGTATACCTATTGATTAGCGTAGTTCCGCTTGCGCTTGTCAGTGTTTCACTTATTCAGCATTTAGCTATTTACAATGTCTTGATGCTCGCAGCTTTGGTTGGGTTTTCTGTTTTGACGGGTATAATCAGAAGAAAATTACTGGTCAATCGCTGAATTGCTCTGAAGGAAAAGAAGCACAATACCTCTTATCTTCTGTTACATGACTTTTCAGAATTTAATAAACAAAAAAAGAAAAAGGGAAATTGATTTGTTTGCTTTTCAGTGTTTACGGTCTTTTTCTCATCATCAGCACTGCTAGTACAACGCCGATAATGATTATTATGACTATTATTGCTACTCCGATGTACATGACGTCTGATGAGGTTGCTAGTCCTGTTACTGCAGTAGCGGTTGGAGCTTGAGTCGGACCAAGATCAACAGCAAAGCTTGATTCAGCAGACGAAGCATAGTAAGATTCAGAGCCTGGGAAGCTAGCGATTACAGTGTATTTACCTGGTATATCGGGTGTATATTGGAAGCTAAATGTGCCAGTAATGTCGCTCGTAACATCGCCAATATGTCTGAAGTTGTTGTTTGCATCTATCACGTCGAGTGAAACGGGTACGCCAGTAGCGTTGGTTGGAATCGGTTGTTGTCCGTATAAGTAATTCATCCAATCACCCATGCTTGCGTCAGATATTGCTGGAGTGCCTGCTGCAGGTATGCCTAGGCAAGTTTGGCCTGGAGACTGATCAGTTACAGTGCCACGTATGACTAAGCTGGAGCCTAGAGTGATAGCGGCTGATGGCGCGTCTACTGTAGTTGCGCTGCGTCCAGTTCCATATGCGTATAGCAGGTTGTCATAAGCATTTGGTAATGTAATTACACCGTCAGCTGCTGCAACGACAGGACTGTTGGATTCGCAGAAACTGTTGACACTCCAAACCACTGAGCCGTTAAATGCATCTAATGCATATGCATGTGACCCTCGGAATAGCGGTGGGTTATATGTGTGGCCTCCATTAAGGTAGACCTTACCGTCAGCGACTAATTCAACAGTCTTGAATGGCCATGAATTGTAGACCGTGTTGTAACCGGCTGGGCCTGCCCACCAGTTCCATACTAGAGCTCCTGTTGTTGCGTTCCAAGCGTAGCAGTGTCCATCGAATGTTGCATCATAGATCATTCCGTATCCACCGACTGGACGATAGGCAGAGAAGTAACCCCAGATAGTGTTTGTTGGGAATTTACATACACATACTTGAGCGCCTGTATCGGCGTTGAACACGGTGATTGTTTGGTCTTCGTTATTCATTTCGATATAGTGTCCTTCTCCTGTGGTGTATGTGACTACCCTAGTCCAGTCTGTTACAGTGCGGTTTACTAACCACTCTTGGTGTCCGTCAGTTAGGCTGTAGCCTGCATCGACTTGCCATTCTTCCCAGTTACCTGTTGTTGCGTAGCTCATTACTACTGTGTTGCCTGAAATTCCTATGCTACCACTTGATTGGGCACCTGACAAGGATAGCGAAATGGGATTGCCGGAAATGTTAGTGGCTATCGGTGCTGACCATTGTATACCGTATTTGAAATCAATTTTATTTCCTGTGGTAGGTCTATACATCCAAGTATTTGGGTCTCCAGTTCCAGTTGGACCAGTATTTATACAACGGGTTGAGTTCCACATACACAGCGTTGGACTGCTTGCAACAGTTGTATTAATGTAGTATTCTAACAGAGTTCCGTCAGCAATGTCATCAGGGGTTTGTTGCGAAACGAATAAACCAGAAGTTGTACTATTCGCAACATCAAGGATCCAGTTACCGGTTACTGCATCGTACATTGACATTGTAGTAGTCCACAAGTATGCATGACCGCCGTACTGGTTGGGTGATATGTAATTGAATATTTGACCGCGTGCTAGCGTGCCATTGATGTCGTAACGATGCCATAATATTGCGCCTGTTTTTAGATTTTGGGCGATTAAACCCTGCTTATCAGTCGAGGCATCAGGTGTGAAAGTATAGTACAGTACTCCGTCGATTATTACTGCCAGATACTTGCATTCGTATTGGGCGGTTGAGTAGAAGTTGCTGTGTGCGGTTGCACCGAATTCGCCTCCGATTAAGCCCCCGGGCGCTAACGGTGTTGTCCAAAGCACGTGTGCACTGTTCGGTAATTGAATATATGGATCAAAGTCTGTAGTTGCATTATAACCTAAGCCGGCATTAACGTATGTAAAATCGCCGAGCCAGTTTCCGCTAATTGTATTCCAGTTGCTGTTCATCATGTTAATTGGGCGTTGCCAGTAGGTTGTTGGAAGAGGGTTGAATGGAACCATCGATGCTGGTTCGTTCGTAACCGTCATGGTTGCAGTATTACTCGTGCTTGGCAAGTAAACATCGCCAATGTATTGAGCAACTGGTCCGTTTCCAGTTGGTGGAGGATTTGCACCGGTTAATGTTTGTCCAGGGAAGTTGCATACGAATGTGTAGTTGCCAAGTTTATCAGGTACGAAGGTTGTGTGTGAGAATCCAGTATCATCTGCTGTAAATCCGCTAAGCGTAGTTACTTTTCCAGTTGGATCAGTAACTGTTACGGTGAGGGTTGTCCATCTGTCACCGTAAGCCCCGCTTACTGTATTTGGAACTTTATCAATTCCAAAGGTAATGAAAGCAGTTTGACCGATACCGATGGGGTCAGGGTTCGCATCAATAAACGCGTATGTCTTGATTTGCCATGGAGGAGTATGTGCACTTACTGTTTGCAAAGAAAATATCGGGGTTGCAATAGATAATGTCAAAAGCAAAGCGATTGCGATTGCGAGTGTTTTATTTTTTCCTCTATTTTTAAAATTGTTCATATTAGAATCTCTTATTCCTAATCAAATTAGGAATGCGTAAATATTGTTGTAATTAATATTTATAATTTTGCTGTAAATCAGTAAATCTTAGTAAACGGTAAATTTACAAACGTAATTAGCTAGCCTTTTGCTGCTCTAACCAGTCTCTTGATTTCATCATCGTTTTACCAGCGAACTTCAATTCTAACGCGCCCTCATAGGGACATAACTCAACACAACGAGCACAAAGAATACATCTTGACTCAGTCACGTCACCACCTTTCTTATCATAAACATCTGTAGCCTCAGTCGGACAAACCCGTTTGCAGACTCCACATCGAGTACATTTTTCCTGATTTTTGGTCAGGCGTGTTAACGCAATCTGTTTGAACGGGGTAAAGCTGCTAAACAACGCTGTAATTGCACCAAGAGGACATATTCTGCACCAAAACCGCCTATAAACAAAAGCTACAATTGAAATTGCAATCAGGATAGCCAAATTTATGGATGTGATGTAGAAACCTGTTATCCAAAATGGTCCATAAACTATTTGTGAAATATAAGACCATTTTATCGCGCCAATAGATGCTTCAATTAAGAGGCAAAGGGGTCTCGCGGGGCAAACCAGACAGAAAGGCTCATTTACGTTACTTACTATGCCTGCTTCGGTTCCTTGAGGTCCACCAGTTATCGTGCCTGGAACTATTTGAGCGCCAAAAATGGCATATGAACCAAAAATAACGCTGAGTATGAGAAAAACCGCAATTATAACGTAGCGTGATTGTCCAAGTGCTGTGTTTGTTTTCGCTGAGAATCGCACATGTTTTACTCCTAAGGCTTTACGTATTCGTGTTAACACATCCTGATATAATCCAAATGGACATAGCCAACCGCAGAAAAACCGTCCTAGAATAATTGCGCCTACAACGATCATGCCGATTACAATACCTATTTTTTCTAACCCAGACGTAGAGTACTGAACGTTGTAGCCTACCGCATGGTTCCAAAAGGGAAAGATGTAGGCTTGAAGCTGCCAAATTGGACATGTAACTGTCCTTCCGTTGGGATAGTAACATGCTAAAATAGGAACTGATATACCGTCTGGGAATTGAGTGCCCAAGAAATTGGATCCGAGCAGATGATCACGGGGAGAAGGCCCCAAAGGCTGGAATAAGGGCACATTGAATGGACCTAATATAAGCCCCAAGAAAACAGCAAAAACAGCGACTACTTGAATGAAAAGCCTAAGCGTGCTTACTTTTTTTGTTCTGTCTTTAGAAAATTTAAGGATAAGGAGAATGCCCACAATTACAATTATTGAAAATATCAGTAGTACTAACCAAGTTGGGTTCGAGTACTGCATTTTATGTTTTCTCCTCATCTTTTAATGTTGAGCGTTCTATATTTTTTGTTAAAGCACCTGCGCCAAGTTTTTTTTCGGCCAAATATTTTCTATTTCTTACCGCGACAACAACGGCCAAAACTATTACAATTGCCACCGCTGCTGAAGTTGCGATAGCTACAGAATGTTGCTCATAGAAGGGCAAATTCGTATTCAAATTATTATTAAAAAAATTAAAATGGAAAATACTGAAGTTGCCTGTAGCTCCATTTACAACTATTGTTCCATTAGTCGAAATAGTATAATCTGTCCCCGGGGTCAAAAACACATTTTGACGGTTGACAGTTTTGACAACGGTCCAATCAACCCCATTCACATGACTTTGTTGACCAAAATTGAAGATTTGTTTGCCTTTTCCTTCAACCGCATATACAAATCCTAAGCTTGCCACCGTATTGTTGAATGAAAAGTAAGAGAAGATGGTAACGTTAGAATTTTGAGCAGAAACCAAAAAATTTCGTATAGGCATGGAACCGTTGATGCTCAAATTATTGAAAGCCCAACTTCCATTTTCAAGTGTTGCGTTGGAGTAGCTGCCATTTACTGCAAAGCTAATGGCTCCATTACTGGAGGGGATGAGAAATTGGTCTTTAGGACTAAAGGAAGTATTGCTTTGTGCCTGTGTGTTAGGGTAAATGTATGAGGAAATGAAAATAATGAGAATTATAGCAATTACAATTGAGGATTTGCCACTAATTCTATTAGGACCCAATTAACGTTTCACGATAAACAAAATATTTAGGGGTAGCTTTAAGACTTTCTAATGTTAGAGAAAAACTCTTGTCACATAATTTCTGGGAGCCAAAATTGCGATTTTTACCGTTTTGCCTATTAACGAGAACTGCCAAATGAAATGCAATGAAGAAATCGTTAGTCATAGCCTCACTATTAATAATAGCCATTCTTGTTTTGAGTGTTTCAATACTTGTTTATGTAAATAGCAATAAGCCCCAAGCAAGCCCTTCAGCCGTGTTACATTACACCTACACCTTAGTTAACACTTATCCACATGATACAAACGCCTTCACAGAAGGACTTTTTTATTCGAATGGTTTTCTGTATGAAAGCACTGGACTTTGGGGTGCTTCATCGCTACGTCGAGTAGACTTAACTACGGGAAATGTTCAGCAAGAGATCATGGTGCCCAGCCAATATTTCGGCGAAGGAATAACAATCGTCAACAACACTATTATCCAGTTAACATGGCAGTCGCACATAGGCTTCATCTATGACAAAACCACATTTGCCCTTCTGGGAAACTTCAGTTATACGACAGAAGGGTGGGGGTTGACTTATGATGGCAAACAGTTAATCATGAGTGACGGCACAGACAACCTCTACTTTTTAGACCCAACAACCTTTCAACGGACAGGGCAAGTGGCTGTGCATGATGGAAACACCACTGTAGTCAAAATCAATGAGTTAGAGTACATTAACGGCGACGTTTACGCTAACATTTGGCAAACAAATAGAATCGCCATAATCAATCCGCAGACTGGGCAAGTCAAAGCATGGATAGACCTCACGGGATTGCCAGGCGAAAACAACCCAGATCC
>JBEKGO010000025.1:0-40634 GCA_050012755.1 Bathyarchaeia archaeon | reverse complement strand
GTAACGGCTCTACCTTCAAGTTTCTTTTTGATTATCCATTTTCTAAGTTTTTCCCGATCTCTTTCCAACCAAGCACTCCCCCATTTTAGGGAGAATGTAGCCTATTTTAAAGATAGAACAATTCAGGCAATTAGACACTAAAGAGGACCAAGTTTTTAGGGTTTGAAACCTACTAAAAGCGCGACCTCAAGCCATTTCCAGTAACAATCAACATCTGTGAAACCTATTTGTCTTAGCCATTGAAGCTGGGTTTTGACGTCTAATAGCTTGTTTGACGGATCCTCAGTTTCAGGAGTTAAACCGATCGTCGCCTAAAATTTAAGATGCAAATTCTGCGTTGGTGAAGAGACATGTTCCAGATTGCAGAAAACTCCTTTTGAATTTAACAAATTGAATATTTCTTTGTATAACTCTTTTTTCCTTGAGTGAGTCATATGGTGAATTGCCAAGCTGGATACAACAGCGTCAAAATTTCCAAGTTGCTCTTGGGGCAATGGAAAACTAAAATCATGCTTTAATATGGTCACACGCATGTTTTGGGCGAACCGCTTCCGAGCTTGTTCAAGCATAGGCTCCGAAAAATCTAGCGCAACACCTTCAACTTTTGGTCTATTAAGTTCAACTAGTGCAAGCAGTCGTCCGTCTCCAGTTCCTAAATCAAGTACACGTCGGGCATTTGACGGAATTTGGTCAAGAAGTACTCTTTCGCCTTCCGTTCTGTGAGGAAGTTTGTCTGCTCTTGCTAAATACGCGAGTGCATGTTCGATGCTTTGCCATTCACTGGTTGGTTTGCTTTCTTTATCCATTTTTCATCGCTTGCCTAAAGATTTACTAATGTATTTAATTTGTGTCTTGACTAATACAGAACTATTGTTGTTTGCCCGAATTCGGATATTTTTCATAAACAATGCTTATATCCATAATTCCATTTAATTTGAAGGATAATTATTCGGAAGGGAGTATTCTAACATCATGGAATTTTGTCCAGATTGCGGTTGTCGGCTTGAACCCAAAAAAAGTGAGGGTACCGTGGTGCTTGCCTGCACAAAATGTAATTATGTTAAACAGGCAGAAGGTAACAGGTCACAAGCCAGAGTAGTAAAAGTTATCCAACCTAAATCTCAGCCTTTTATGACTGTTATTAGCGAGGAAGATCAGAAAGTAAAAACTATGCCTACTATCCACATGAAATGTGAAAAATGCGATAATACAACAGTTTACGTTTGGCAAGTGCAAACGCGAGGCGGCGACGAAGCATCAACTCAGTTTATGCGCTGCACAAAATGCGGTCACACCTTCAGAGAATACAGTTAGCGTGATTGTTTTTTCGAAAGTTATTAAAGGCTTGTTCTCTACAATAGAGAGCGGAGAATAATAATGCCCAAAAAAGATAAACCGTTAACCAAAAAAGAAAGAGACGAGAAAAGAAAAGCAAAAAAAGCAAAGCAGAGCAAAACACAGACTTCTTAGATTTTAAGCCTAGGTTTGCTATGCTTCATCCTTTGATTTCTATCTTTTAGTCTTAACTCTCTCAGCCGATGCTAAAATTTAGGTGAAAAAAATAATTAGAAAATTGGAAATTATTTTTCCCTCATCGTGCATTGATTATTCTTGTGTTGAAGGTTTTCAGGTAAGCTTGGTGAATTGTATCGGTAGGATAACTTTCCGTCGTCGGATAGGGGAAACTGGTCATCGACTGGAATGGAAGCGGATCAACAGTAAATGGCACATAGGACAAGCCTAAACCTTTGAACCAACAGTTTGCGACAACAAAGTAATCTCGAATCATTCCTTGCGGAACTGGAGGAAGATTCGCCGGAAACTGCAGAGATACTTGGTCTCCTTCGCGTCCGATAACAAATTGATCATCAGTTGATTGCAGCAGTGAGGTAACGTCGCCGTATCTTGTGAATGCTCCAGTGGAGCTTGAATTTGTGCTGAATGCTTGTTGAAGATCAGCGTATGAGGCGGTTAAAGTGCGAACAATTGTGTTTTGCTGGGCTGTTGTGTCTACTCCTATGTAATCGAATTCAATGTCTTGATAGTAGTTAATTCTTAACTCGAAATCGTTAGTTGGAAACAGACCTGTTAAGTTGACTACAAAAACTTGATCTGTCGTAGAAGGAATTGGAAATTCGCGGCTTGTAGGAACAGGAATCCAGCTTCCGTTTTCAGCTTTAACTTCCATATAAGGTGGCGGTGAAGGCATAACTCCAGGTTTGTTAGCATAACTCATGAAGTTACTGCCTCCAGACTGAGTACTTGGCCACACAATTTTGGCGCCAACGACAAGATTAATTTCCTTCGCATTAGCTAAGTTGCCAAGATTAAGCGTTATATTATTCCAAGTCCATCTTGTTGCTAATGTAAAGTTATTATCTAGCTTTGAGATTATTGGCAGAACATTTTGTCTTTGTCCATTTACTGCTGAAACTGGGGGAGCTACGTTCTTGCTTATGGTGTAAATTGTTCCTTGACCTGTAAGATTGTAGACAAAGGTGCTTTTTGTCGAGAAAACATCAGTATTAGCTGGATGATCAACTGCAAGTAGTTTCACTGAGTCCATGTAGAATATTTCGTCATTGAGTTCGCTAATTTGTAAGTTATAAAATCCATTGAGCGGTTGAAGTTGAGTTGAGTCTAATTTTATGTAATCATATGGATAGTTATATGAGAAAACCATTGAGCCATCGGGTTTAAAATACTCTAAGTAGCCTAGCCAACCTGTACCGTCGTTAACATCAGCAACGTAATTATAGTTTATCCCATTCCATGCGGATAGTACAGGACATGAAGTCGAGGTTCTAATGTAATTTGCTGACACGTAAATCTCACTTTCCACATCTACCGTTTTGCTTAGACTAGTGGAGCCGTCGTCCCAACCTGAAAATGCATAGTTTACTGAACCCCATCCGCCTTTTTCAATCACTGCAGACGCGGGAACAACAATTGTGTGTGATCCAGCAGTGACCAGAGACGAATATGGACTATTGTGAGGTGCGCCGTCTAGAGTGAAGGGTACCCCATCCATGTTTATAATTACATGCAACGTATGCTCGCCTGTTGGTACAATTGTGAGATGACCAATGCTGCCTCCAGCAGTTATTTGGTAACTTCCAGTGGAGTCTTCAGTTGCTGTTGCTGTTATGGTTGCTGAGGCTCCTGCTGCAAGGTCCACTTGAACGTGTTGATCAACTTGACCATTCACTGAGAATGGTAATGAATAACTGATGGTTTCGTTTCCTGTGTTAGTTACGTCAACTGAAACGTTGACTAGCTGCTCAGGCCAGCCTTCAGCTGGATTAATAAACATATTTGATACTTGAAGTGCGGTGGGCATCGGAGTAGGTGTGGTAACGACAGTAAACAATCCGAATTGATCGCCAACTGATACGTTATAACTGCCCACGTTTCCTTCGGTTACAGTAAACGAAGCTAGTTGCGATTCATTGGCTAAAAACGTCAATTTTTTTGTTTCTTCCACTGTGCCGTTAATTTTGAGGCTTAAAGAATAGCTTCCCTGAGAATTTGCTAAATTAACTACGGCTATCGAAATGTTTACTGGATGATTGACTAAGGCTTCATAAGGGTCGACCGTTAGATTACCTGCTTGAAATGCGCTTACTGTGGGAGCAGCTGAAGAATAAGAAGTGTAGTTTTGAACATAGTAGTAAGCGCCCACCTCAGCAAAGGAACCAATTACTAAAAGGCATATCAGAATAGCTCGAGACTTGTTGAGGAAAGAATGCGAAGCCAACATGTTCATCTCGTATTTAGCCAAAATAAGTAGAAATTGCCAAATTTAATGCTTGTTCTTTTCCGCAGATTACTTTATTGAATAAATAAATTGAAGTGTTTCGGATTGTTTCGGATAAAGTATCCAATCGATAACTGCATTGAACAATTAAGAAAGTTTTAATTAACTAATCACCGCTTATGGACAAACTAATTTTGACTAGAAAGGAGCGGAGCGGAAATATCGAAACTAAAAGAATATTCTTGGATGACAAAAAATAAGTTAATGACCTACACATTTGTGGCGCTTGTTATACTCGCGGGTGTTTCCGCTATTTCTTACTGGCCTACTTCAATCATAATCTCAGTGATTGCTGTGGCGGTTGCTGTTGTGCTTGACTATTTGCTATCAAAAGTGATGAAAGCCAAGGGGCCAATGAACACGATGTCTGCTGCTGTCTTCGGGTTGATTGTTGCCCTTTCATACACTTTAGGGTTACCTTCAATTGCCACCGTTGAGGTATTGCCACTTACGGGTCCTCAAGCATACTATTTCGCGGCGGTAATTGCTGTTTTCGGCATGATAGGGTTAAAGAAGGGTCAAAACTTGCTGGGCAGGAAATATGTGAATCCTGCAGCGGCTGCAAAGCTTTTGGTTCTTTTTCCCTTCTTAAACTCAATTCTGTTGACCGCAGACCATTACGAAAGTGCCTTTGGCGGTCAAGGATTACCCCCATTGACTAGTGCAATCGGCTATAGTGGCACGGGTTCTTTTGCCTACTGGATACAGAACTGTCTGGGTAAATCCACAGTCCACTCGCCCTCAGATGTATTCTACACTTTTTTCATTCTGAAGTTTCATAGCTGGGTAGGCGGAGCTTCAAGCTTAGCAGTCATAATAGTTGGAGTGGCACTGTTTATTCTCTGTCGCAAATACGTCAAATGGAGAATAACCGCAGCTTACATTGGAACAGTTACGTTGATATCCCTTCTTATGACCGCTGTCTACGGTGGCGACCTATTTCTCAGATTGGGATTCGAACTGTTCATAGGAAGCTCAATTTTCCTAGCTTTTTTCATGGCTACTGATCCGGCATCTACACCATTGACATTTACAGGGCAAGCCATCTTCGGTGCAGGAGTAGGCGTACTTACTGTTATTATCCAAACGTATATGAACTTCTTGGGAGGTTCAATCCTTGCACTTGTAATAATGAATTTAACCACACCATTGTTGGACAATGTAGGATTACGCAAACCAACTTTGGAAAAGAAAACGCCTCATCTTCCCAAGGCAAAACAATTCAAAAGCGTAACAACAGTGGATTGCATCAGATGCGGCGAATGCATGGTTGTATGCTGCCATAATTTAAGCCCGATAATGATCAAAGAAGCATTTGACAAAAATAACGTGAAAAAACTTCAAAAACTTAAAGCTGACTTATGTGACGGTTGTGGACACTGCAGCTATGTTTGTCCTGCACGGATTGACCTTAAAGGATCGGTACTGCGAGCTAAATCGTCGATTCGAAAAACACAGGAGTCATAGACCTTTTCCCTAAGCTACGAATTTTAACAAGATCAGAAATTACTTATGTGCCGATGAAGACAATTGCACGAAAGTAATGGAGTTTCAGATATTCTGTTTCTCCAAAATGACTGAAAAATAAGTTGGTATCTGAGGCAAATTTCTAATTTATTACGACAATCTTAATTAACAGTCAACTGACCCTATTGCCTCGATAATAATGCCAAAGACTTCTCCATTCTGGTTCATTCGAGACGGCGAAAAACTAATCCAATGCAGCAAGGACAATTTTGATAAAGCCATCATCCGCAGAAAAAGTGTAAAGTACCGCGGCTACGCAAATAAAAAAGCTGAGCGCACAGCGGATCAGTTGGAAGAGTCCAGAATGGCCTTTTTGGCTAAAACTGATTTATCACCGAAGTTCAGAGCAGTGATAACTAATCCAAGAAACGTAGTTGAAGTTCAAGTAATTTTGGTTGCGGACCCCGATTTTTGGCAAAGGGAATCTAAACGTCCTAAATATCAAGAATAGACTCAGTTGAATTGAAGTAGCCAGATAAAAAACATATTCTTCCATTGTCATTTTGCTCAAATTATTTATGAAACTATTGCTGAATAGCAATTTGGTGAACAGCATTAATAAGAAAGCCTTAGCAGCCCTTATTATTTTTGCAGTCGTAATATTAGGGGTCTTCGTTTATGGTGACTTTATGGGTACCTCACAGCCCTATCAAAATTCCAGCCCATTACTAAATCCAACTCATGCGCCAACTTAAACCCCGATTCAAACATCAACGGCTCTAGCCACGTCTTCAAATGGGTAGCAACAATGCAATCTACATTTACTATTTGATGTAGATTTATTCGCCTCTTGTGTCGTTTCTGCAACATTCAGATTTTGGTCTATACTCTATTTTTTTGGTTCGATCTTTATGGTGTTTTTCGCATTCTTTTATTCTGACAAGCATCCACTCAGTTTCTTCATAAACACAGCCGCAGAGCAGAGTCTTAATCGTCAAAACCGACACTCCCAAACAACGGTGATAATGAACAAAGAATTAGACACCGCACCTCATAACGATTCCCCTCAAAATATTTGATTTTCGTCGCACAACCTAAATAAACCATTTTTCCCAATCATATTCACCTTGAACTTTGAGAACGTTGTCTTCCTTGATTCTGTGGGCTTTCAATGCAAAAACTGTGGCGTTTGTTGCCGAATGCAGCCGCCCGACGTTAATAAAGCAGAACAAAAACTGATAGAAACAAGAGGCTTCAAGGATTTTCTAGAGCCCACTGATGAAACAGGAATTGCTTGGATTCGCAGAAAAAAGGACGACAGCTGCTTTTTTCTTACCAAGGGCAATAAATGTGAAATCTATGATGTGAGGCCAGCCGTTTGCAGACTCGAACCGTTTACAATAGTGGATTATAACTGTGAAAAAAACAAGATTGAGTTGGAATTAAACTTTCCATTTTCAAGCTGCTGCATAGGCATCTGCGACAAAGAAACACTGCCCATTAAAGAAATCGCGAGAGCCGCCCAAGTACTTGTGCAAAAGATATTAGTTCTGACTGCCAAAGACATGGAGCTTCCCATAAGTGACAAGAGGGTTCATTCTGAAACACGGTCAAGGCTTCTTCGAAGAAAAGTAGAATCAGCTGATCTACAATTGTAGTAAATTTAGATAGAGGGTCTGGTTTGCGAAAACCTTTAGTTCAAGAGACCCAAAAAAAGAAAGGAGATTATTTTGCATAAGCTTCGACGAGGTCACGCGCAGTAATAATGCCCACTAACTTTTCATCTCTGACGATAGGCAAACGTCTAATGTGTTTTAAAGCCATTGTGGCGGCAGCTCTATGAACGCTTGTGCCTGCGGAAATAACGGTCAGAGGCTGTGAACATTCGGGACCTACCTCACTAAACAACGCCTTGCCTTTGGCTAAGAAATTTGTGAGCAGGTCTCGTTCAGTGAAAATACCAAACGGTTCTCCTCTGCGGGTTATTATGACACTGCCAATGCGTTCCTTACCCATGATTTTAGCTATGTCGAACACGGATGTTTCTTCATCAGCTTTAACAACCCGTTTTGTCATGAAGTCATCAACTTTGACCTCAGTTTCAGGAACATCAGGCAGACTCTTGATTAAGTCCGAAGCAGTTACTATACCTATAAGGCTTCCAGCATCAAACACCGCAAGTCTGCTTTTCTTACTAATCATTAGTTTGGCAACTTCTTTTATCTTAGCCGTCAAGGAAACACCAGATAATGGATATGACATCACATCTTCCACTTTTTCATCTTTTAGAAACAGCCCAAGCGCTAAAACTTTGCTTAACAAATCCCTCTCAGTAACTATCCCCACAGGCGTTCTATACTTCACTACAATTAGGCTTCCGATATGCTTCTCACCCATCATTTGAGCTGCATCATCAAGCGAAGCCTCCGGAGTTACCGTAACAACATCAGCACTCATTAGTTCCCTCGTAGTTCGACAACGTGGCAAATCACGCTTGTATTGCTCATAGGCAATATCAACGATGCCGGGCAACTTCCTTTTTATTTCTTTTTGAGGTGTCGCCAAAGAAATTCCTCAAGATAAATAATAGTTGAAACGTCTAATTAATCTTCCACACTGCGCCTCTTGAAGGATGTATTACCGAATCTTTTTTATCAGAAGGCCCTTAGAGAATTGCCTGGGATTGTTTAAAACGCGAGGAAGCAATATCGGTTCTGAAGGAACTTCTTGACAATTGTGCGGGTCTTGATGGGCATTATCTGGAATTAGCACCCCAAGCACACCTGTGTCTACCGTAAGAAGATATCAAATTATTATCAGTAAAGGTTTTGACGAAAAAACAAGAAACTGCATACAAAGCATTTAATGAAAAATCAACTTATTTACCAAGAGGGTAGTTTGTGGAGAACAAAACGGTCGAAAGATAAGGAACCAGACGCATTCATAATTTACAAACCCAAACACAACGTACCTGCGGTCACCAACCCTTTAAGGTCTGAAAAAACCTGAAGCACGATCGAGTTAAAGCGATAGTTGAAAAAGAAAGATATCACCACATAAATGCTAAATTTTTGATATGTTCCGAGGCTTGAAATATGGCTTAAATAGCCCGCGTCATACCAAGTTTTTGAGGAGCAGTGCTTAGAATGACGTGTAAGAGCTTTAAACGCTGTGTCAATTATCGCCTCGGAGACTACGATTGCGATCACTGTCCCGAGTCTGGGAAGTGCTCTAAGTTCGCTGACAATGCGGACATATGTTACATTGAGTATTAAACGGTTGAAATATACAGGGATGGATTAATCGTAACTTTAAAGCAATGGTGGCATTTTTCGCAATTATACGCTTCGATAGCAAAAATTTGGTTTGTCAACTTCTTTACCACTTAGGACTGGTGTTCCTCACTAAGTGACGCGTTTCTGTTTAACAACAGTTTGACGGATTCATTGCACCACAATGAGGACATTTATCTATCTTCTTATCGTAAGTGTAGTTGCAGTAATGACAACGCACTTTGATTATTGTCTCCCTAACTTTTCCTTCCGTGACAGCTTTTTCGCTCGCTTCTGTCACAATTCTTAAATTAAGAAGTTCATTTGCAAATTCGGTAATGTAATCTGAGTGGTTGAAAAAAACGGTTTGATTGGCTCCTACATCATCTTGGTAGTCTATTACAAAAACATTGTCTTTCGGTATTGCACTTCTAATTCTACTAAGAGGAATTTCAAATAACCTGCTTAAGTGAATTTTCCAAACGCGCTAAATTTATATAGAATTATCTACCATTTTCAAAATGGGTATCTAAAATGACAATAGATATAAAACTTGAACGTGGAGTTAGAGGATACAATATTGTTAGGAAAAAATGCCCAAACTGCAATGCTGAATTGATTTTCAAGATTCATAAGAACGCAATTCACGACGTAGGTGGAGAAGGATTATTCTATCCTGAAGAAAATGTTGTTCGTTGTAAAGTCTGCATGAGCACATTCAAATACGAAACTAAACTTATTGCTGAAACCAAATAAGCCAATAAGTCTTCTCTCTGTTATGCTTCCTTTCGCACGACTGCATGAGAATGACCTCTCTCGCTCCTTACGTATCGTTTGGCTTTTTCGCATCTATGAGGCAAAGCGGAGCGAACGTGAAAGCGAGAGCGATGCAAAGCCTAATTCGCTTGAGGTCGGTTATGGGTGTTTTCTGTTGTTTGATACAAATTCAATAACAAATATGAGGAGTAAAATAAATCCAACAACCGCTAGCCCTATCCCAAGATAGGTTACCAAGCTACTGTTTATGCGGTTGGTGTTTGCTGAAGACCTTAAGTAACCAACTATTGTGATAACTATTCCAGTGAGTAGTAAAATGATGCCTACTCTACCAATAATTGTTCCATATTCTTTGGGCATTTCTTTTTTGCGCTCTTGATAATCATTAGGTGGGTTGTTCCTCAGATAGTTTAGCGAGCTGCGAAAGCTGGAGCAAAGCGCCAAAACGATTATGTTCTGAATTGATAAAAAAACCACTTTCAAATGGTTATGTTCTTTTGTGGAATTGTGTGCTGGCAGTAACCCGCCTTAAGCCTTCACAGTTGTCAAGTTTTACGCAGCTTTTTCTTCTTGGAAAATGTTAAATATAAATTCGTATTATAAGCTTTCTTTGAGGAAATTAAGGAGAATAAGAAGATGCAACATAAAAATAAGGCATATTCAGCTGTTATTATTGCTTTTATAACGCTCTCAATATTTCTATTAGCAACAACGATGTTTATGCCGATGGCGAACGCAGCGGGTGCAATTACTTTGACGCCCAATTCCAGTAGTTCAGGTGGTTCCGTCAGCGTTGCAGGCACCGGTTTTGGAGCAAATAAAGCTGTGGGTATAGGGTTCGGAGCAGAAGTAAGCGGCAGTGAGACCAACATGAGCTACTCTGGTACGGGTCCCGGTCCATACTCAGGTACCTTGACTTATGCGCCTATTAAACCAGGTTCCTTTGCCCTGACATCAGATACTACTGCCTCCGGTGGTGTAGTAACCGCGTACACCGATAATGGAGATGGAACCCTCTCAAGCACAAGCTCATACTTTGTCGCAGGCACAATAAATTATGTAACAGGCCAATGGAGCCGTACATCTACGATGGACCTCACAGGCGACGTCCAGGTTTACAGCGCCACCTACACTTATTACAGTTATACAGTGACTCCGGCTGCTAACGTAACTACAAGTGCCACAGGCGTTTTCACAGCTAACATTATCGTGCCCAACGTGGCTGCTGGAACCTACACCGTTACGGCAATAGATACAAGCGGAAACCGTGCAACTTCATCTCTAACTGTTACCGGCGCCATTCCAGAGACCTTAACCATCGGAGTTGTCGCAGTCTTATCGACTTTTGTCACGCTAGTCAGTATTCGATATTTCCGGGAACAACCAAAAATCCGAAAGCTCAATTGAAGGAAAAACCGAAATCGGCAAATTTCCTTCAAACTCTCTCTTTTTTGTTTTTCTTGGCGCAAATATGTTTTGGAAAAGAAGCATCCTGTCTGTAAGGAATTGGGCTGGTGTGTTGGCAGTAACCCGCCTTCTGTTATTGTGGCATTCGGCTAATCGGGCTACCCGCGCCTTCAGGTAGAGACTTCATCAGCGACTGTTTGCCCTTTCCACTTGCAGGACGGCCGTTTCACCGCTTCCAAACTGGCACACTCAACATCACAAATGTGTCATCGCCAAGTCCAGTTGGACGTTTCGTTTCTGCTCCGTTGCCAAGGCTCTCGCCCTGTCCCAGAGGGACTGCAATTCTACACGTGGGCGGAGTTTCCTCAGACCCAAATTTTGGGTCCGAAAGCCACACACCAACTCGCCAGCCCAAAAACTTAATGCACAATCGGAAGCAATAAGAATTTCCCACCCACACAAGTACATTCATGAATAAACGCGTCATCCTCATAACAGGCACTCCCTGCACGGGAAAAACAACCGTGGCAAAAGCGCTTTCTGGCAAACTCAACGCCGAATACATCAACCTAACCGAATATGCAAAAACCCACGGTTTAACATTAGGCGAAGATAAAGAAAGAAAAACCATCATAATCAACGAAGAAAAAATGCAGACAAGGCTTGCCGAAACTATCACTGCCTTAAACAACGTCAACATCATAATCGACGGGCACTATGCAGCGGCAGTCACCCCAACCAGCCTCGTTTCACAAGTTTTTGTTTTGCGTCGAAACCCCAAAGAACTAAAAAAGTTTATGGAGAAATGCGGTTATTCGGACACCAAGATGTGGGAGAACCTGTCGGCTGAAATACTTGACGTTTGCCTCATTGAAGCCATGCAATCTCAGCAGGGTAAAGTTTGCGAATTAGACGTTACTGGGAAAACAGTTGAAGAAATAATCGGCGAAATCATAGATGTTTTAGATAAAGGCAAAAAATGCTATAGCGGCATTGTGGATTGGCTAGGTATGCTTGAACACGAAGGGATAACGGACCAATATCTTAAAGCCTAAACTATCTGAAGCTGCCTAATTTCTGTTTAGTTAATAATGTTAATTTGCGTCTGTTGCTGTAGGATTTGGCGTGGTCGCTGAATTTTTCGCCAATCATAATGGGGCTGGATAAATCTACATCTTCTGAAGCCATATCCAGATTTATTATGACGTTTACGCCTATGGTTCTGTTCCAATCCCTGACCCAAACGCCCTGCTCCAGGCGCCCCTTCTGTACAATCAGGTCAAAATGTCTAGTAACACCGCTGTGACCCTCCAGTGTGGCGTTTTCGCCGTTTACTTTGTAACCTTCTTTCTTAAAATATTGAATAGCCAAATCTAACAAATGAGACCTTGGCTTAGGCTGTTCATCATCAATGCTCATGTTCTCGCGCTTCTTCCCTAACTAAACTGTTATCAACCTGTGTGTGGAAAAGCCTTTCGGAAGCCAAATGCAATTGAAGCCAACACTGATTGTAAAATGTTCAAAATGCGGCGGTTTAATGTTAACGGCTAAGGGGCAAAAAACAAAAATCTGTCCATACTGCGGCACACAAGTAAATCTGTTTAGAGCGCAGAAAGTTGCTTCAGCCGCGAATGCATTTGAAGCTTCCGAAATGCTCCGCAAATTAAAAAGTGAACAGGGATTTAACCCCAAACTTTAGCGTACGTGTCGCAGCATCTCACAGCATTTGCACAAATCCAACGCCGAAGGTTCCCCGCATTCAATACATGTCTTAAATTTTTCTTTTTTAGCTGTTTCCTCTAACGCTGGTCTTAAGCGTTCTATCGCTTTGAAAACTGTGAATTTTGCTCCCGCATGCTTTGTTTCCATTAGGTTTATCATGCCTCGAATATCGTTGCGTAGGGCTTCAGAAGCGTAGGGGCATGGTGTATCTTGGAACTTTATTTTTTTGATGTAAGCGTAGAGTGCGCTTTCTTTTTCTGGGATTTCACAGAAAGGCTTAATCTTCTGCACTAGAAGCGGATGAACCTCGCTGGTGACTGGTTTTTCCTTAGCCAAACGCATGATATCGCCATGGAAAATATTCATAATAACCGTTTGAACCTCGTCATCTAACGTGTGGCCGGTAGCAACTTTGTTGGCGTGGACTTGTCTTGCCCCAGCATTTATGGCTTTTCGACGCAAAACCCCGCAGTAAGCGCAAGCAGTCAATTCTGTTTCACCCTTACTACGTACCCTAGAAACTATTTCGTCCAATGTGAAACCGTAAAGTTCCTTAAATGAGACAATGTGATGTGGAATTTCAAGTTGTTTGCAGTTAGCTGCTGCAATTTCTAAGGCTTCATTCCTGTAACCGTCTATGCCCTCGTCTACGGTAACGGCGGTCAGCGTGGTTTTTGGGCGAAACCGCTTCAACTTAGCCAAAATATGCAGTAGGCTTAGGCTGTCTTTGCCACCTGAAATAGCTACCGCTAAATGGTCATCGAACTTGAGCATGTGATAGCGACTTATTGTTGCTCTAACTTTTGCTTCTATTGATTGAGTGAAACATCTTTTGCATAGTGTTTCCCCTGAATATTGCCTGTGGAAGAAGGCTTCTTTGGTTTTGCAGGCGGTGCAGACTGAGGCAGTCATCATGGTTCACTATTAGGATTTGATTAAACTATTAAGGTAAATAAACAATGCTTACTAACAACTTAAAATGGCTGGGGTAAAATGGCTGTTAAACCTACTAGATCCTCAGATTACAAAGAAGTAACATACGCTGCTGAACGATGGCAACTTTTAAAAGCGCTTAGAAGTCAGGCTGAAAAAATCATGGTTACTTTGGAAGAGTTTCATTTGCGTTCAATTGTGAATGGAAGCATAGCTAGAGGCGATGTGAACAAAACCAGTGATATCGACATTTTTATCGGCGAAGCACAGAACAGCTTCCTTGTGGAAACGGCGCTGGAAAAAGCGCATGTCCCGATTAATACAAGATACATTATTCAAGCCACACCAAACTACGCTATGAAAGCACATATTGAAGTTGATGAGCAGACAACGGTTTCTTTTCCGCTGATGCAGATGCGCCGGGTGGAGAGGGAATTTTATCGTTTTGGTGGAGAGGCCAATTTTGTGCAGCTTAAGATGGATATTCGGGTTGCAGGAGTGGATAAACGGCTTATGCTTATTGAGCCAACGGAAAAGGGCCATGTTGAAAGCAGCATCATCGGCAAAGAAGAATCTGCAGCTAAAACATTGGGAATTTCCGCAGAAACCGTCTTGGATAGAGTGCACACGCTTATCAAACGTGACTCTGTAGGTAGAACGGGAGTTTTCATCAAAAAAGAGTTGGCTCCGGACGAGACGTTTGAATTAGCACTCAAAAAACTATCAGAAAACAATCCTGCAGTTCGACGAAGAATGAAAAAATAGGTTTATGAGGGGTAGTAGATAAGTTCTTTTTCTTCTAGTAGCGCCTGAATTTTGTCGACTGCTTCGTAAACTTGCCCTTCTTTTTTGGCACCAACACAAACGAGTTTTCCAGCTGAGAAAATTAGGAACACAACTTTGGGCTCGTCCATTCGGTATACAGCACCTGGGAACTGTTCTGGCTCATACATGACTTTGCTCAGTTTGTAAACCAAGCTTTCAAGGTCGATTTCGCCGCCAAGCTCAGCTGATGCAACTATGTTTTGGATCATTACAACGGGTTTTTCCGTGATTTGGATGCCTTCACTTCGCAGTTCTTTAACAACTTTTTCTACTGCACTTCGAGATTCCTTTTCGGATTTTGCGCCTGTGCAAACCATTTTGCCGGTGCCGAAAATTAGGGTGGCTGTTTTAGGTTTTTTTAATCGGAAAACTAAGCCTGGAAATACGCTTGGGTTGTATTCGGTTTGGGGGAATTTTTCTACGATTTTTTGTAAGTCGATTTTTTGGTTAAGTGAGACTGAGGCGACAATGTTCTGTATGTTGATGATCGGTTTTCTTTTGCTCATGTCAAATCACGTATTTGGCTATTTAAATAGCAAAAGGGGGTATATAAAGCATCTATTTAAAGGGCACGTAACAGCTAACCAGCATGAAAAATCGTTAAGTATCATTACGTTATTTGTCTCGGTAAATTGGGAACCTTAGCAAAGCTGCGATTCCGCCCAGAGCCAACAGTTTTGAGCCTGCCTCATGTTCTGTGCTCACAACAGTCACATTTGCTCGCCGCTTCTCCACATCCCGCATAAGACCTTCCAATTTCAAGCGCTGCTTCTCTTCAGCATCACGAAGCACTGTGTCAGCAACCACTAATTTTTCAATAGCTCCCATGTTGGCGGCGTTTTCCACCGCTTCCAAGCCATAAGTGACTGTGCCTTCACCTTTACCCAACCGCTTCATAACTTCCTCAACAAGTTCTGTTTCATCAACGATGCGCAGTTGATGAGATGCTCGCAATAAGACACCCGAACGTAGTGCTTCGTATATGCCTGCGGTGCCTCCATTGTTAACGCTTTTCACATCAGCAACGAATTTGGACATTTCCCGGGCTTCTTCAGAGAGGTATTTTGCGAAATCGGTTTTGATAAAGCCTGCACCGATAATTACAATTGGATTGTGATTTTGACTCCAAAGTTGCTGGAGGGTGTTGACAGCTCGGCGAAAATACGCTTTTGTTCCTTCGACCCGTTTGTCGGCTTCATGTTTGCCAGGCAGTTTGATGCGTTCTTCCACTTTGATTTCTACGCCGTACTGTTTGGTTTCTGCTATAGCGAAGCCTTCATCGTCGATGGAGATTATTAACATCGGTTTTTCGGTTTCGCTTGCCCGCTCCAGCCTATCCAAGATATGCTTAGGCCATTCTTTCTTCACTATTGTTACTGGCTGATTCAACGCTATACTAAGAGTATGATGGGCGCCAGTGGGAATGATGTCAGGTGCATGACAAATTAAGCCATGAACCCGAAGTTTACCAAGAAATTTGTCCCAGCCAACGGAAATAACTTTAACGCCCATAAAAGCTGAAACCCGCTCGCCACTTTTTGGTCGTGAAGCTTCTGTGTCGCTTTTTATGGCTCTTGAACTGTAAGCGTAAACTTCATCGCCAGCGTAGATGATGTTGTATAGGTGCCATAGATCATCTGGCGAGTCAGGAACTACTTTTACGAAATCCTGTTCGATATTTTTTTGAACAATTTTCAAAGTCTACACTTCTCTTAGCTAGTTGCATCACCAAGAAATAAAAACATAGTACATCGGCACCGTTCTAGTTCTAAATAGAAAATAAGAAAAGAGGAAGAAAAAAAAATCCTCTTAGATGAGGTGTAGCAGGTTTATGAACAGCGGGATGAAGACGATTGATAATGTGCTGAGCAGTTTTATGAGTACGTGAAGGCTTGGCCCTGCTGTGTCTTTTAATGGGTCTCCTACTGTGTCGCCTACTACTGCTGCTGCGTGTGCAGGTGAGCCTTTGCCACCGTATTTGCCGGTTTCAATGAATTTCTTTGCGTTGTCCCATGCGCCTCCGCCAGTATTCATGAAAAGCGCTAGGGGAACTGCTGATAGAGTTGCCCCGATTACAAATGCGCCCACCGCTTCTGGCCCCAGCAAGACACCTACGATTACTGGAACTATTACAAGGATTAATCCTGGAAGCACCATGCCTTTTAACGCAGCTTTTGTGCTGATGTCTACAGCTTTACCGTAGTCAGGTTTGCCGGTTCCTTCCATGATACCTGGGATTTCTCTGAATTGCCTCCTGACTTCTTCAACCATTTCTCCAGCTGCTTTTCCAACTGCACTGATTGCTTGTGAGGAGAAGAAGAATGGCAACATTGCTCCAATGAATCCTGCGATTAGCACGGCTGGATTAGAGATATCTACAACAAAGGTTTTGCCAGTGTGTGAAGTAACTTCTGAAGCGTACGTTTGGAAGAGCAGTTGCGCCGCAAGGAGGGCTGAGCCGAGTGCAAAGCCTTTGGTTAATGCTTTTGTTGTGTTTCCAACTGCGTCTAATGCTTCCATGGTTTCTTCTGCGCCGCCTTCGCCTGACATTTCTGCTATGCCTGCTGCGTTGTCGGCGATTGGTCCAAAGCCATCTAAGGCTAGAACCATGCCCATGACTGCAAGCATACCCATCGTGGCAAGTGTGGTTCCGTAAATTCCGCCTATAAAAGGTGTAATTTGAGCTGCATGTGTGGCATTCCACGAAACTGCGAATTGTGTACCGAAGTAGTAGGATGTGACGAGAGCAATAACTAGCGATACTATTGGCAATGCTGTTGTTTCGAGACCCACTGCAAAACCTGTGATAATGTTAGTTGCGGCTCCTGTTTGGCTAGCTTTAGCTATTCGTCCAACTGGACCACGGTCACTTCCAGTGTAGTAGTCAGTGATATAGTCGATTGCTACGCTTGCAGCTAAACCTGAAAGCAAGCAGAAGTACAGGTAGAAGAAGGTCATTGAGAAGTCGCCGTTGCCTAACAAGAAAATTGTAGCGAGTAGAAACAAAATGCCTGACACTATCGTGGTTACCATAAGACCTTTTCTCAAAGCTTTCATTGGATGCTTGGCTTCTGCCTCATTGAGCTTCACGAATGGCATTCCGATTAAGGTTGCAAAGATGCCTAGAGCTCGAGCAATAAGCGGGAAAACCAAGAATAGTAGGTTTCCCGTGGCGATGCTGATTAAGCCACCAATGATCATTCCACCGATGTTTTCCCCAGTGGCAGATTCAAATAAGTCTGCGCCTCTTCCAGCCGAGTCACCAACATTGTCGCCAACGTTATCGGCGATTACTGCTGGGTTGCGTGGGTCATCTTCTGGAATGCCTGCTTCAACTTTGCCGACCAAGTCTGCGCCGACATCTGCGGCTTTAGTGTATATTCCACCTCCAAGCTGGGCGAATAAAGCGATTAATGAGGCACCAAAACCCATACCGACAATGCCGCTTGCAGCTGATCTACCTAATGTGGCAGCGTCAGAAACACTTAGTGTGCCGAACATGGCATTGTAGCCACCGTAAAGCAAGAATAGAAAACTTACACCTAAAAGAGATAAACCAACAACAGCCATACCCATCGTGGCGCCGCCGTAAAACGCGGTTTTTAAAGCTTTTTCAGCGCCTTCTTTTGCCGCTGCAACCGTTCGAACGTTTGCTTTGGTTGCGTTGTCCATGGCTATGTAGCCAGCAGCCAACGACGCGACTGCACCTACTAAGAAGGCAGCCGCCGTGCCTACGCCAAGATATCCGCTTGGCAAAGCAACCCACAGCAACACGAACACTACTACTGTGATTATAGCGATTGTTTTGTATTGCCTTTTCAGGAAAGCATAGGCGCCTTCCCGAATGGCGTTTCCTACTTCTTGAGCTTTTGGTCCGCCGGCGCTCATTCTGCCTATATGACGCATGAGCAAAAGTGAAGCAAGAACGGCGATAACACCAGCGATTGGTGCAATCCAAAATACAAGTGGGGACGGTGAGTTAAGAGATGTTGCTAAAGCTTGTAAGGGTATGAACATGTTTTAACAAGCCACGCGCATTTTCTTTATATGTTTTTCTAACAAAGTCACGATTTGGTTATGGTTAAACCGCTAATTTACATGAATAAAGAAAAATGTCAGAGGCTAAATTTGGTTGCATTTTTAAGGAAGTTTCGGACATAACTCAATAAGTCTGGAATTTAAAGGGATAAAGCGATGCTTTCAAGATTAATAGTTGTGAAAGTTGGCACCAGCGGCATAACAAATGGCAAAGGAAACCTTGACGAAAAAGAAATGCAAAAGCTAACCAGTGAAATAGCCGCTGTGATCAGACAAGGCGACAAAGTCGTGCTTGTAACATCAGGAGCTGTAGCTGCAGGCATAGCAGAACTCGGCATACCCTCTAAACCCAATGATGTGGTTTTTCAACAGGCTGCAGCCGCAACAGGCCAAAGCGTGCTGATGGCCAAGTACCGTGAACTCTTCAAAAAGCACAAATTAAAAGTTGCACAAATCCTGCTTACAGCAGAGGACCTATCTAACAGGGCATCGTACTTGCATACCTGCAACGTATTAATGATGCTTCTAAAATCAGGCGTTATCCCAATAATCAATGAAAACGACGTAACCTCAGTAGCTGAACTTAAGCGAACTGAAGGTTACAAAGTCAACTTCAGCGATAACGATATCCTATCGGTTCTGGTAGCGGGCGCAATGGGTGCAGACATGACAATAATTCTGTCAGACGTCGATGGTTTATACACGGCTGACCCGCAAGAAGTAGGCGCAAAACTAATCAAAAACGTAGACGCCATAACTCCTGAATTAAAAGCCTCTCTTAACGGGAAAAGCAAGTTGGGGAGAGGCGGAATCCAAAGCAAAATAAAAGCTGCTGAAATCGCTACATCATGCGGTATCACGCTTGTGATTGCGAACAGCAGAAGAGAAAACGTTCTAGTTGACATTCTCTCAGGAAAAGACGTTGGCACATATTTTAAGCCCCAGAACCCTATGCCGTTTGTAAAACGCTGGATAGCATATGGAGCTGCAGTCAAAGGTGAAATACACGTGAATGAAGGCGCAAAGAAAGCCATTCTTGAAGGCTCAAGCCTTTTGCCCGTTGGCGTAACCCGAGTTGTTGGGAACTTTAACGTTGGTGACGTCGTCAGCTTAGTCGACGAAGACAAAGTCGAATTTGCAAAAGCCAACCCCAGCTACGCAAGCGGCCAGTTAAACCTGATTAAAGGATTACAAGCCTCAGGTGTACAAAAGAAATTTGGGTCCAATAAGCCTAAAGAAGCCGTTGAGCATAGAAATATTCACTTAATCGGGGAAGAAAAATGATAACCGAAATATGCCAGAGGGCAAAGGCAGCTTCAGTTGAAATGGCGAAGCTTTCAGCGGATGCCAAGAACACCGCGCTTTGCAGAATGGCAAACGCTCTTGAAGCAAATGCGGAGAAGATTTTGGCGGCAAACAAGGCAGATGTGGAAGCGGCTAAAGCTAGAGGGCTCAAAGCGTCGTTGCTTGACCGTTTGGCATTGGATGAAAAGAAAATTCAGGGTATGGCTAAGGATATGCGGGAAGTTTCAGCCTTAGCAGACCCAATTGGCACGATAATCAGTACTTGGACACGCCCCAACGGTTTGATAATTAGCCAAGTCCGTGTACCCTTGGGCGTTGTGGGTGTAATTTATGAGTCACGACCCAACGTAACCTCCGATTCCGCAAGTATTTGCATCAAATCAGGTAACGCTGTTATTCTCAGAGGCGGCTCAGATGCTTTACAATCAAACGTTGCCATCGGTAAAGCCCTACGCGACGCCTTATCAGCAACAGCCGTGCCTGTTAACGCAATTCAAGTTGTGAATTCGCCTGACCGCAAAGTTGCAGAAGAAATGATGCGTATGCACCAATACATTGACGTGCTTATTCCCCGTGGTGGCTCCGACCTAATCAAAACTGTGGTTGAGACTTCACGGATCCCAGTTATTGAAACTGGAACGGGCAACTGCCACATTTACGTTGAAGAAGACGCAGATTTAGAAAAAGCAACACCGATAGTGATAAACTCCAAATGCCAAAGACCTGGAACCTGCAACGCAGCTGAAAAGCTCTTAGTCCACAGCAGAATTGCCAAACGTTATCTGCCCATTGTGATCGCTGCTCTGCGAAAAGAAGGTGTAGAAGTTAGAGGCGACGAAGAAACCCGCAAAATCGTTTCAGACGTGAAGCCTGCAACAGAGCAGGACTGGTACACCGAATACTTAGACTTAATAATGGGCGTCAAAGTCGTTAAAAACCTGGACGAGGCTATAGCGCACATCAACAAATACGGCACCAAACACTCGGACTCAATTCTTACAACAGATTTCGACAAAGCCATGAAATTCATAAAAGAAATTGATTCGGCAGCAGTCTACTGGAACGCATCAACACGATTCACAGACGGCAACCAGTTCGGATTAGGCGCAGAAATCGGCATCAGCACCCAAAAACTTCACGCAAGAGGACCCATGAGCGTGCAACACCTAACTACGACAAAATACATTATTTTAGGCAGCGGACAAATAAGAAAATAGACTTTAAATCATATATGCACTCTTATGTTTTAAGACAGCCACAGATAGGAGACGCGGGAAAAGATTGCTTGCAAGAAAGTAGCGTTTAAATACAAATTTCATTGGCTTGCCGTGACTTCTAATTCAGAAAACCGTTCAAGTGGTTAATTGTTTAGAAATAAAATTAAAAACGAAGTTTTTCGCGACTTTAGTTTTAACTTATTATTTCAAACAATTTTTTATATCGTCATCCCAGAGTGAAGCAGGAAACAAATTAGGAGAAATTAATTTGGGTAACCGATTCATCACCCGATGGAAAAGCAAAGAGCAGGAAGAACCATCATTAACAACAAAAATTAAAAGCATCGGCAAACCAGCCGAAAATGTAAAAGACCAAATCAACACGGCTATTCAACGCTTAGATACCCAAACCAAAACATTAGATGCAGCGATACAACGTTTTCAAAACCGAGATGCTATCATATTCCAATCCGTAGTAAACGCCCTCGCAAATAGAGATAGGGCACGAGCAAACATATTTGCCAACGAACTTGGGGAAATACGCAAAGCAGAAAAAATGCTGATTCAAGAATCCCTTGCTTTAGAAAGCGTATCCATGCGTCTAAGAACTGTTTCAGAAGTGGGCGATTTAGTTACGATCTTAGGTCCAGCAGCAAGCGTCTTAAACACTGTTCGTTCTGGGATGTCGGACATTTTGCCACAGGCAAGCCAGGAACTTCAAAGCATCGGAAGCCTATTGGGGGACATTTGCACTCAAACCAGCCAATCGTCAGAGTCGCCAGTAAATATTGGAACAGTAAATGAGGATGCACTAGCAATTTTGGAGGAAGCAGAGGTAGCTGCAGAGAAGAGGATTAGAGACCAATTTCCCGAAGTCGACACCGGAGTTGAATTGAACAAAAGGACGAGCGTAGAAATTTAAGCAAGTAAACAATTCCCTCAACTCTTTTTTCAATATTTTTGCAAGTCTTAATTAACTATAAAAAGGCAGAAAGAAAAATTTCCACAAAAAAGGACAGGTATTATTCAGTTTCAGCTGTTCCATGCCATCTTCTTTCCAAATAAAGAATCAGGGTGAAAAGACCTCGGCTGAAAATTACCAAAATAAGCAACAAAAACTCATCAAACGTTCTGGTAGCTACTGTACGAATTATTTCTGCTCCGATGAAGAAGTTTAGACTTAACGTTAAATATCCAGACAAGTAACGTGTCGAAAGCGATGGCTGATAAGGATCCTTAATTTTGCATTGAATAAAATGAATAGTTACCAATATGGCACCAAAAGCTATCACACCACCTCCGAAAAGATAGAGAGCATCAGCGGCTATGGTAAGTATAACGTAAATCGCATCGTAAATAGCGCCACCCGATACGTAACTTCCACCAGACAGCAGGTTAATGAATCCTGGATAAACTAAACTCAAAATAGAACACAAAAAGGCGGCGGCGATTATAATAATTATTATCGCTAGTGCCAAGGAATTTGGGACTTGCTTTTTTTCTAATTGGCTTTCAGCCATGAAATTTAAGCAACCTAACCTTAAGTTGTAATTTAAGGCATTTTCCCTTAATAAATTTGATTTAACAATAGCTTATTTTTCATCAAAAAGATGAAAAAAGTGGGACACAATGGATGAAATTAACAGCTCAGCAAAGGAAATCTAGCTTCAGTTATTCCCATTAGGTTTGAAACATTTGTCAGCTTCTTCAAGCTTGTTTTACTAAAGCTTGCAACAAGTCTGCTTTGGTTACTATGCCTATCATTCGATGCGGATTTTCTGGGTCCAGAACGAGTACTCGTCCAGTTTCCTGTTCGCTCATTTTTCTAAGCGCGTCCGATGCTGTTTCTCCAGGATAGACTACATCAAGATTTGGTCGAGCAATAGAGCCAACTAGTGTTTCGTCTCGCTTTTGTTTGTCCACTCTCGAAGCCTCTTCTATGGTCACTATTCCTGTGAGTTCACCTTTCTTATCTGTCACTGGGTATCCTGTGTGTTGCTGTGTCGCCATCTGCTTCAAGAGTTGGCTAACTGTCATGTTACAAGGCACGGTTCTGACATCTTTCGTCATGATGTCCTCGACCTTGACGTGTGACAACAGGTCCGTTTCCCTTAGCAATCGAGCTGGAATAAAACCCTCGGTTTCCTCAAGTTTGCTGGCTGCCCGTAAAGCTTCTCTGCGTTTGTTTAGAGCCGTTCCAATCACACGTTCAAACACTTTTGGCTCCTGTTCGATAGCACGCACATTTAGAACCCCCTTCTTTTCTGCATCGGAAAAGAAGTCTTCTCCAGCCTTGGTGCGTATGATCACAACAGACCAGTCTGTAAACGGAAAAGCGCTTCCCACTGAGATGTCCGCAAATTCGGAAGTAAAATCGGCGCATGTTCTGCAGCTAGGCAAAATCTTGCTCTGTACTTCTTCAAACGGAATGTTTATTTTCTCTTTTTCGGTTTGGACAACTAGTTCTTTTGAGAGTCGCATCTGCTTGATGTCTGTAGACTTAATGTGATAGGTCTCTTCAATATATTCCAAAAGTGGCTTAAGAGAGAAAGCCCCGAAGCAAAATAGACCAATTGATATCTTGAGGTCTCCACTGATCTTATGTTCCCATGCTCCTAACTTACGAAGGGCTAGCACATGGCAGGGCACCCCTACAAACGCGATCTTTTTCTTTCCGTACCCCATTACAGCGGTTCCATATGCACTGCCGACTGCCGAGGGAAAAAATTTGGTACCGGTTGCAGAAAAGATGTCATCTGGCACCGTGGCAACTATGGGTTTGGTCTTTGTTGAATCTTGGGTTTCAGCTTGGGAAACTATGGCGCTGTCGAAAATTTTGTTTTCTACCCCGAATGTCAAGATGGCAGTGACAACCCCAGCACCCTTGCTTCGTTCCCTGATCTTTGGGTCTGCCGCTTGGGCAAGCAACATTTTTCTGTAACAACCAATGGCTTCACTCTTAATCGGGGCATCTGAAACTGCTCGCAAACTTCTAAGCAGAAGAGCCTCAGAGTGAGGACACACTGTATAACAGATTGGACAAAGGTCCAAATACTCGGCACAATTGTATAAACGTTTAACTTTATCACCCTCAATTTGAAGTGCGCCAACCGGGCATGCTGCCTCACACGCTCCACAAGCCGTGCATAATCCCGTGTTTATGATTTTCTTCTCTAGAACGTTGTAAGCTATAAGTGGATTCTTTTTTGATTCCAATATTAGCCCCAGATGATTAATGGCGTTCGGGTATTAAATATGTAACTGAGAATAATGTGATTTTAGATTATTCAAAAAGGAGAACAGAAGAGCCTTTAGATTACGGATGTCAAAAAGTGCATTATAATATCCGGAAACAGGCCTATTAACAAAGATATGATGGCAAGTGCAAGAAGTGGAATGGTCATTGTTTTGGGTGCTTCTTTAACATTTTCCATCTCTGGTTTTGAGGGGCCGAAGAAAATTCGGATGGCAGGCCAGAATGTGTAAACCGAGGTTAAGAAAGTGGCGAAGATGGCGACTATTGCAATTGCCAAGTACACCATAGATGTGGTTCCTCGTGAAAATATTCCGACAAACATAACCCATTCGGCTTGGAACCCGCTCAGAGGCGGAATCCCTGAGAGAACCATCGCGCCAATTATGCAAAGTGTTGCTGTTAACGGCATTTTCTGTGCCAGTCCACCCATTTCTTTTATGTTTCTAACGCCTGTTTGAGTAACAAGGATTCCTGCAACGGAGAATAAGATAGCTTTGCCAAGAATGTGGCTCATGAAATAGAAGACTCCACCCGAAACACCAAGAGCTGTCATGCTCGCGATTCCAAGTATTGAGTAGGCTGTTTGACTTATAGTTGAGCAGGCAAACAACCGTTTGACATCGTCCTGTGCCATTGTAAGATAAGCACCGTAAATCATAGTAATTACAGCTAATATCATCAGAGGAATGCTAAAGACTTCGAAAGATGTGAGAAGCTGGCCGTAAAGTAATCGCACAATTATGTAGGCACCTAAGCCCACGAACGCCGCAAGGATAGAAGCGATAGATGTTGCGTGTTCTCCTTCCACATAAGGTAACCAAACGTGGAAGCCAAAAGTTGCCATTTTTATCAGAAAGCCTATGAGTATCAGTAGGCATACCCAGAACCCAAGCGATGTCCCAGATAAAACTGACAGAGAACTTACGTCGAAGCTGCCTGTTCCGGTTGAGGCTAATATGGCTCCTGTTAAGTAAACTGCGGCGCCGGCTTGAGTCCAAATGAATGACATCATCGCGACTCTATGCCTATCAACGTACCCGAAGAGATCCAAAAGAACGTAAGATGGGATAAGAGCCGCCTCAATAAACAGGAAAAGTTCAATTAAATTAGTGGACAAGGCTGCACCGATTAGTCCAACTGGAAAAAGCAGAAAAAGCGAATAATACATTGAGAACATTTGAGGTTTTTCTCTACCATACATAGTTTCTATTCTGTGATCCATGTAATTGATCGAGTAAATTGCGATGGCGGTGCAAATGATGCTCATAACAAGTGCAACGGGCAGGGACAATCCGTCCGCTAGAAAACCAAATTTCAAACTGAAGACTACTGTGCCCCATTGATAAATTTCAGTAACTGAGCCGCCTTGAACCCATAATTGAACTGCGACAAGAAATAATAGAATAGTTGTGTAGAGCATTGCGGCTGCGGCAACCCAACCCAAGTTTTTCTTAAGCTTCTTGCCTAGGAAAGCACAGGCGAGTGCTCCGATAAGTGGTGCGATAATAATTTGAAGTAGGATGTATGGAATTTGCATTTATAGAAATCCTCCTAGCCACAAAACTAGTAGGGCAATTACTAGAAATATCAAGAAGTACAGCATGTTCACTGAGAGTATTCCTGTTTGGATTTTCTTGAATTGTTTACTGAGTCCATTGAAAATTCTTGGGATACCGTTGTTTAATGCTTGGTCAAGTGGTGATTCAATGTATCGTTTCAATGGTTCTCTGATTGCAAGTGTGGTGTTAACGAAAACTTTGTTGTAGAAGGCGTCGATGTACCATCGGTTCCAAAGGAACTTGTAGATATTCTGTAAACCTCGGCTTTTGCCAACGATATTTTCGGGGTTTGATTTGTGTTGGACGTATAGCCTGTATGCGGGATAAGCACCCACTATAATCATGAGAGTTGACGCCACTGCAACTACAATTTCTAGTCCTAAACCAGAAAGAGCTGAGGTGGAAGCTACACTGTTACTGGCGACGAGGTGGAGTGTGCCGATGAAATATTTATTAAAAGCATTTGTTAGGAAATCACTCACCCATTGACCGGCAAAGCCTATGATAACTGTCAAAGCGGCTAAGATGCCGATTGGTATGAGCATAATCCAGCTTGCTTCGCCATGTTCATGTTTGGCAGCATCTTCGTGGTCCTCGATTTCAGGCTGGGTAGGTCCAGTGCTTTTGCCGCTATGGAAGATCATGCCCATCATGCGAAATGCGTAGAATGATGTCAGAATTACAGTTAACAGTGCAACGGCAAATAATGCGTATTGACCGCTTGTCCATGTAGCGGCAAGTACGCTGTCTTTGCTCCAAAACCCGGAGAATAGTGGTACACCGACAAGTGCTAATGTACCTATCCACATGAAAGCCCATGTGTAACGCATTTTTTGTCTTGAAAGTTTCATGTCCGAGAGGTAAATTGAACCAGAAGCATGTATGATGATACCTGCGCAGAGGAATAAGATGACTTTGAAAATGCCGTGGTTGATTAAGAAGAAGATTCCAGAAGCCGTTCCTGCAACCAAAGTGGTTGAGCTCAAGCCGGCTATACCCAAAGCAAGAATCATATATCCAATAGAACTCATTGTGGAATAGGCTAATACTTTCTTTAGTTCCTTGCCAACAATCGCTTGTGTGCCAGCCATGAAAGCGGTAAATGCGCCTATGATTGCGGCAACTATGAAGAATGTTAGAGCTTCTGGATATGCTGGAGTAGCAATCCATGCGGCGAAGAAAAAGATTGGTAGTAAACGGGCAATCAGGTAGACTCCTGCTTTAACCATGGTTGCCGCATGGATGAGTGCTGAAACTGGAGTTGGACCAGCCATTGCCTCGGGCAGCCATTCATGAAATGGGAACTGCGCGGACTTTGCAAATGGGCCGAGTAGGAGTAGCACACATGTTAATGCTAACATTCCAGGTGTCAATGCCATTGCAGGTAGCCATGTGCCTGCAGTTTGAAGTATCTGTAGAAAGTTGAAGGTGCCAGCGTATAGGTAAATGATTATTATGCCCGCTAATAAAGCCATATCACCTAAGGTTGTAACTAACAAGGCTTTCAACGCAGCTCTAGAGGGTTTCACGAATGGAGTAGGAGGAGGCCCACCAATCCAGTGTTCTTTTTTGTCTTGGTAGTAGTAGCCGATTAATCCAAAACTGCATAAGCCAACTAGTTTCCATCCGACAAACATTAAAATGAGGTTATCAGCCAACACCACGAGCAGCATGGAACCGATGAAAAGCGACATGAAAAACCAGAATCGGCTTGCGTTGGCATCGTCTGCCATGTATTTCTTTGAATAAATTACAATAAGCAAACCCAAGAATGCTACTACGTTAATCATAATTATGCTCAAAGGGTCTATCAGCATGCCTATGCCAATCGATTTGCCGCCTCCAAGGGAAAACCAAAAAGCCGTTTTGTCAATGTAGTTGTAGTTCAATAAATTGGGAATTAGGAGAAGTGCCATTACCCAGCCTAGCGCTGCCAGAACGATGACTGTTATGTCCATAACTTGTCGATTGACTTTGTTCAGGATCAACGCTGATAGAGCGCCAATTATGGGAAATATCCAGCAGAGCCAAGGAATAAAATCAGTGAATATCGTTTAAATCAGACCTCCGAAGGACACAAGTGCTTTTGCAGCTTGATTGGCGAAGTTAACTAATGGGTCAGGCCAGAGGCCGAATACAATTAATGAGGCAGCAAGAACGCAAAGTGGAATAAGCATGAGCAAGGGCACTTCCTTAACTTTTTGAACATTTTCTGAAACAGGTATCTGCATTATTGTTCGTACCACACGCAGATAATAGGCTGCAGATATGGCACTGTTCACGATTAACGCAATACCTAGCCAAGCCAAGTTCACTTGGAAAGTCGATGTGAAAAGAGTTAGTTCGCTGATGAAGCCATTAAAGGGAGGAATTCCAATCAAAGCGAAAAGAGATATTGAAAAAACAATTCCTGTAACAGGCATCTTACGACCTACTCCAACCATGTCCTGCAACTCTCTTGCGCCTAATCTGAATATGATTGCGCCTGCACAGAGGAAAGCGAGACCTTTCATTAAGCCGTGATTAAAGAACTGTAGAAAGGTTCCTGTCAACCCCGTTTGAGTTCCCACGGCTAAGCCAACTAGCATGTATCCAACTTGTGCAATGCTCGAGTAGGCAAGCATTCTTTTCAGGTCCGTTTGAAGAAGTGCAGTGATGTTTCCAACAATCATCGTTATGAAGCTTAAAATCGCGGCAATCGGCATCCACTGTGCCTGAATCGATAGAAAAGCCGAAAAGAATGTGCGAGCAATAACATAAATTCCTGGTCCAATTACGATGCCTGAAAGCATTGCAGTTATCGGCGCTGGAGCTGAAGAATATGCGTCAGGCACCCAAGTGTGAAGAGGAACAACAGCAGCTTTTACTCCAAATCCCACAAAGATGAATAGGGCTGCAACGTACAACCAAGTATTCGGTGTTGCGGCGTTAAACGCGGTTGCGAGTCCTTCGAAACTCAACGTTCCGGTCATACCATATAGAAGGGAGATCCCAAAAAGCGCGGTGGCAGAGCCAGCAGCACTCATAATTAGGTATTTTATGCCTGCCTCCATCGAAGCCCATTTTTCCCTGTAGAAAGAAACGAGGGCGTACGTTGAAATGGACATTAGTTCCCAGAAAACAAATAGCGTAAACAAGTCGCCTGAGAAAACAATACCAATCATACCGCTTATCATTGTTAGAATTAATGTGTAGTACATCGGTGCCCTTCGACTTTTCTCAACGTAAATAATTGAATAAACGGTTGCAGCTAACCCTAATCCCAGAAAGATAGTCGTCATAAAGATGCTCAGCATGTCAACTTTTAGATGGGCGCCAATCAGAGAATTACTCGGTAAGTAGATTGGACCGGTGCTGGAAACGGTTTGGTAGAGGCTGTATAGGGCAATGCCTGTTACTGCCAGCGCTGTTGCAGCAAAAGCTCCTGCCAGTTTTGCTCTGTAAAGTTTTGGAGTTACCCAACCTATAACTGGTGACACAGCAGTGAAAACAAGAAGTATGTCAAGTGGCAGAGTAAACATTCGATTGTTCCTCCTTTAACCCCTGAGACGCCTTAATTCGTCCACATCCAGAGTTCCGTAGAGTCTATAGGCTGTGATCACAATTGCAAGAGCAACTGCGCTTACTGCTCCAGCTAAACCTATTGAAATGCAAACGAAAGAATTGCCCAATGGGTCTACAAAACCTGGCATCGCGTAAGCTGCGAGTGTAACGAAGTTAATGTTTGCTGCGTTTATGATCATTTCAATTCCTAAGACGAGTCTGAGCATATTGCGCTTTGTTGCTAGACTATATAGTCCAACCATGTAGAGCGCAATGGAAAAAATTAGATAGAAAGTTAAATCAATCATTCAGATTCCTCTGATTTGTTAGTGTTTAACAAAGCAAGAGTTGCAGTCGCAGCGGCAAAAAGGACGAAGGCTTGTGCGACTAAGTTCAAGGTATTGTTGGTCCACAAAAAGCGGCTGTCTTCAGGACCAATATTTTGTGTGACGCTTACATAGTGGTCGGTTTGTGTGGCATATTTGAATGCTGGGAAAGGATTCTGCGTGGCGACCAACGTAAAAACAGCCAGGGCCAATAAGGCAAACAAAATGCCGACAATTATTATGATATTAATTTTCATGTTATCTTATGCTCTCCTTGCGTGTTGTCAACATTACAGCTGCAAGAAAAATTGTTACAACGGCACCTGCATAAACAAGAATTTGAAAAACAGCGGCATAGGGAGCATCCAAAAGCCAAAAGAGCGCCCCGATCATAATGCACATTCCGCAGAAAGAAATCGCTGCGTGCAAAAGATTTTTCAGTTCAATTGCTGAAATTGCTAAAATGAGTGTTGCAATCATCAGAACATATTGTAGCACTTCTTCTAGCGTCCTTACCCCGTCTCCCATTTAATAATTATAAGAAGGGTTTAATAGGTTGCTTTAAAATCTTTAGGTGAAGGGGCAAAAATGATCAGCGACATCCCTTTGATTCTACCTTTAGTATTCGGAGTTTCATTAATAGTAGCCGTGGTTATCTATCTGATTGGGGGAAAAATCTCAGCAAAAGGCACCCAAAATTTGCCTGGAAAAACTGCACCTTATGCTTGCGGAGAAGACACGCCTCTTGAGGAAGTAAAGATTGGTCTCGAAAGATTCCTTACGTTTGCAGTTTATTTCCTTATTTTCGATATCTTCGCATTTATGATGGTGACCGCATTTTTTACTATTGGATTAATGCCGATTGTTTACGCTTTGATTGTTTTGATGTCAGTTGCCATGCTTGTTTTCGGCAGAAAACGACTCTAAGTCACCTCACCAAAAATATTTTTTATAAATATACCACAGGGTTTTTATTATTCTCAATCGTTAATCCGATAAAGATAATATTAAAAGAGCGTTAAGAGTTAACAAGGGTTTCAGAGGGGAGACAAAACAATGATTGCACTTGATATACTTCAGATCCTTATTTTCCCAGGCATATTGTTCCTCTTGGTGTTAGCTTTCTTCTATGAATGGATAGACAGGAAATTGTATGCTAAAGTGCAGAACAGGTATGGCCCTCTGCATACTGGCCCAGCAGGTCTTTTTCAGCCCGTTGCTGACTTCGTTAAATTACTCTCAAAAGAAGACATTGTTCCGATGGTATGTGACAAATTTATTTTTTCAGCTGCACCAATCATTTACCTCGCATTACCATTGACTGCATTATTTGTTTTACCCATTGCAGGCTCGGCTATCGTGGCTTTTGAAGGAGATTTATTACTGGTTTTGTTTGTTTTCACGTTGATGATTATCACCGTATTCCTTGCTGGTTGGAGTTCAATGAATAGATACAGCATCATTGGAGGAGTACGTGCAATACTTCAAATGATGAGTTTTGAAATTCCAATGGCTTTAGCATTAATTGGCCCAGCGATCGCAGCACAAAGTCTTTCAATAAGTACCATTTCAAATTGGCAAAACACAGCAACCTGGACGATTTTTCTTCAACCAATAGGGTTTGCGGTACTAGTAGTCTGTTTTCTCGCCGAACTTGAGACTGCGCCCTTCAACATTCCTGAAGCGGAATCAGAAGTTGTTGCAGGATGGCTAACTGAATACAGCGGCAAAAAACTAGCTATGTTCAGACTTGGAAGAAATCTAGAGCTAATTCTAGCATCAGGGTTAATAGCAGCCCTTTACTTGGGCGGAATACAGCAAATAGCATTCATTCCCGCAGCAGTGTTTTTCATCATTAAAACAATCGCGGTGGTTCTACTGATTTCATTCCTCAGAGCCATATTTGCACGCTTACGTTTGGACCAATCAATTTCAGGAATGTGGAGATATCTACTACCGCTAGCAATTCTGCAGATAGTTCTCATACTGGCTGGAATAGGCGTATAGTTAGCAACTACCTACGTTATACTCCAAATTTTTTTCATAACCAAACATTTTGTTTTTATTAAATAATCTTAACTAGTTGAAAATGGCAGTAAGAAATTGATGGCCAAAATGTGAAATCCTCAGGAAACAAAGAATTTACGAAGTTGGTTGTTTTACTGAGGCCTGTAGTGGTTGAGGTCTCAGCTCAAGCGTTTTTTTATCAATACAGGCTAGTTCAAATATCGAAGTTGGTTGAATCGCTTTCTTGGGGCAAGTGTCGGCGCATTGATAGCAGAAAACGCATCTGTCCAAATGAAAAAGGGGTCTTTTTTTGCCTTCAACATCGATCATTTCTATGGCATTTGCGGGGCAATCTTTGGAACATAATCCACAGCTTATGCATTTTTCAATGTCAAATATTTGTTTACCTCGAAAGCCATCAGCCACGGAAGCCTTTACAAAGGGGTATTTTTGAGTCGCTGATTTTTTAAAGATGGATGAAAATGCCCGTCTTGCTATGTTGGAAGATGAAGCTCTTTTTTTATTCGCTATATATTTTCACCTTTATCTATCTGTACATGAGAAACAAGGATCTAAACTGACAAAGTTCGGGGGGACATCAGCAAGGTTTTCTCCAATTGCTGTTTTGAGGAATGCGGGAATGTTTGCGAAGGTTGGTGTGCGGACTTTAACGCGTTCTGGATTGGCTGTCCCGTTGCTTTTTACATAGTAGAAAAGCTCGCCTCTTGGTGCTTCAACTCGATTAACTGCTTCGCCTGCAGGAACAATTCTAGGCGCCTTAACTCTATATGGTCCGCTCGGCAAATGGTCAAGTGCATATTCGATAATTTTGATGCTTTCTTCAATTTCATCCATGCGAACATTCATGCGAGCCCATGAGTCGCCTTCGGTGTAGGTTATTTCTTTGAATGGAATTTCGCCATAAGCTTCGTAAGGTTCATCCTTGCGTACGTCTATGTCTACGCCTGAACCTCTTGCAACAGGGCCTACTACATTGAGTTTCAAGGCATCTTGCCTTGATAATGTGCCAACGTTTTGCATGCGTAATTTTATGGATGAATTGGTTTCGTAGGTGTGTTTGTAGAAGGGTATTTTTGTTCTCAAATCAGCTAAGGTATTTTTGATTTTTGGAATGTCTGTTTCTTTTAAGTCGCGTCTTACGCCGCCCACCGTCATTATTGAGGAATAAACTCGGTTGCCGCTTGTTAGTTCAATAAGGTCCATTATGGGTTCGCGGTCACGCCAGAAATATTGGAACATGGTATCATATCCTATTTCTAAGCATGCATGCCCTAAAGTTAGCAAGTGACTGTGCAATCTGTTTAGTTCTAAAGTTATTGTTCGTAAGTATTTAGCTCTTGGCGGAACGTCGGTTTTCAATATTTTTTCTACAGTTTCAACAAAACTTGCTGCGTGAATAGAGTTGCATATACCGCATATTCTTTCAACTAAGTAAACATCTTGCACGTAACTGCGTGACTCAGACGCCTTCTCGATTCCTCTATGTACATAACCAATGCGAGGTTCGACTTTAGTTACGATTTCGCCTTCGACTGTAACTGCAAATTTTTCCGGTTCCAATAACGCAGGGTGTTGAGGACCAATAATAATTTTGACAACATTATCATTTTCTGAATTTTTTTCGACGTTTTTTGCAGGATTAAGTTTAACTTCGTTTGCGTTAACGTCTTTTCTAAGTGGATAAACGCCTTCAGGCCAATCTTCGGTTAAAACGAAATGACCGGAGAGGGTGTTCCCTTCGAAAATTACACCAAATAAATCCGCTACCTCTAATTCGTGAAAAGTTGCGCCTGGCATTAAGTCTACAATAGTTGCAATTTTCGGGTTTTCTTTTGAGACCTCAGCTCTTATCGTTATGAAAGCATTGGAGGTGCGAATATGATAGAGGATGCCCAGGTTTTGACCAAGATCAAGACCGGTTATGGCGGAAACTGCAGTTTTTTCATCAGCCTCCACCATGGCTTTGATAACGTCTCTGTGTGAGCCATTACTGGTAATTATTGCAGCCTTACCAAGCTGTCCCATTTGGATTTGGATCTTGGATTGAACTTTTGATTCAATTACGCTAATAATATCAATCTTGTTGCTGTTTGACATTTGGTTTTTCCTCATTAACAATTTGTTTAACCTCTTGGGGGGTAGCTGCTTCTGGTTTTATAGCCTCAGCCTTTGGCTCTTCTTTGGGCAATTGAGGTTGTTTCGCTTGTTTTTTTGGTTTAGGCGGATCTAAGGCATTCAGAAGCTTAACTACTCCATCCAAAAGTGCTTCTGGGCGTGGCGGACAGCCAGGAATATATGCATTAACTGGAATCACCTTATCTACGCCGCCGACGACGTTGTAGCATCCTGCGAACACCCCGCCTGAGCATGCACATGCGCCGATTGCAACAACAAATTTGGGTTGTGGCATTTGGTCGTATATCCGTTTTAGTCGTTCTTCGCATTGTTTTGTGACACCGCCCGTTACCAGTAAAACATCAGCATGCCTGGGTGAGGGCTCAAGTTTAACGCCGAAGCGTTCGACGTCATATTTTGGTGTCAGCAATGCTACTATTTCAATGTCGCATCCGTTGCAGGCGCCTGAGTTGAAGTGTATGACCCACGGAGATTTTACACGAGCCCATGTTACTACGTTTGCCATCATGTATTATCTCCTCTTAAAAGAACTTGTCCAAGGCAAGTGAACGCCCAAGATGAGAGAGTAACATTAAAGACTTTTTGCCCAAAGTGTTAATCGCTAATGTTAATAGGAATGTTGACGTAACCGCAATAAGGGCTTCAACAAACATACGATACTTCTCCATTAATGCTTTTGTTTTTAATCATTAAATCTACATCAAGAGTAGAGTCAGATTTGGATTTGTTATAACCAAAAGCGTATTCGTGAACGAATATAAGGTTATCTGAATAAAACATCTGCAAACAAACAATCTTGCAGTTAGCTGTTGGATGGCTATCTGATCTCAAGTAAATGCTATCACCATGATCGCTGACTATACTATCTTGTTCCGCTATCTCTTCTCCCATACTACCCCGAGCTTAATTTCCAAAGCAACATTCTTGGATTTAAATATTAAGAACAAAAATATTGCGAAGTCCATCGTTAATTAAGAATTAACGTAAAAATGAAAAGATGATTGCAAGTAAAATTAGACTGAGATCTCCTCAGTTAAACCCGCTTCTGGATACGCAAAAATATGAGCCTTCTCAAGTGGATAAGTGATAGTTACTTCTTGTCCGATTTCAACCCATTCTTCAGTTAGGGAGGGCCTGTTTATTACTAAGCGGTCGCCATTTTCAAGCCTGATTTCATAGCGGACGAAAGTTCCTTCAAAAGTCACTTTATCAATTTTCCCAAACAACGCGTTTTCGGTGGAGACATGCCCGGTTCTCATTTCGCATGTTTCAGGTCTTATCGCTAAAACTATTCTTTCGCCCTCTTTTATTTCAGTGTTTTGGGCTTTAATTTTTAATCCGCCACGTAACTCTAATTCAGAATAGCCATTTGTCTTGGTAATGTAGCCTTCTAAAAAGTTGGATTCACCGATGAAGTGAGCAACAAACAAGCTGTTCGGATGCATGTATAATTCTTGTGGACTGCCAATTTGAACGATTTTTCCATTTTTCATAACTGCAATCCTATCTGAAATTGACATTGCTTCGGCCTGATCGTGCGTTACATGAATTGCCGTCAGTTTGAGGTCTTTAGCCATTCTTCGAATTTCATACCTAATTTCATTTCGAACCTTTGCGTCCAACTGACCTAACGGCTCATCTAAAAGCAGCGTTTTGGCGCCTGCAGCCAACGCTCGGGCAACAGCTATTCTTTGCATCATGCCACCACTAAGTTCACTGGGATAAGCGGTCAAGCGTTCGTTAAGTTTTACAAGCTCTAAAACTTCGTGCCCAATGGTGTCAGCTTGTTTCTGGTCGTAATTCTTCACTTTTGGACCGTAAATTACGTTGCCCCAGGCGGTCATATGCGGGAAAAGGGCAAAGGTTTGGAATACAAAACCGACGTCTCGGTCTTCAGGTGGATCTTTGTCTACCCGTCGGTCCCCAATGTAGATTTCGCCGCTGTCAGGTTCAATAAGCCCAGCTATAAGACGCAGAAGGGTTGTTTTGCCGCAGCCGCTTGGTCCAAGCAGTGAGAAGTACTCTTTGTCTTTTATGGTTAAGCTAACATTGTCCAAAGCGCATATTTTTCCGTATTTTTTTGTCAAGTTTACGACTCGGATATCAGGCATAAGTTAACTCTCCAATTGATGCTGTTTTAATGCATTTATTAGTTATCATTCTAAACCTTCCCTTTTCTAGTTAAAAGCCTTAAAACCAGTAGTATTATGAAGCTTAGCAGTATCAAAATGCCGCAAGCTAAACCCACCGTTAATGAGTTAACCCCTATGATTGGTTTTGTAACGCCTCTAAGAGAGTTAACCCAGTTGACAATCAGCACAGGCGCCGTCTGCAAATTTGAAGAAACAGCCAACGTTGCACCTGTTTCGCTTACACTTCTGGTAAAAACGATTATTGCTCCTGAAAGAATAGAGTATTTCGTGAGTGGCAGTACAATTGATCTAAAAACTGTAAGAGGTTTAGCTCCTAGTGTTTTTGCAGCTTCTTCCATATCTACGCTTATTCTCTCCATTGCTGCAGACATGGACCTTACAAAATAGGGGTAGGTAATGGCTAAGTGGGCAAATACCAACAGCAGAAAAGCAGGTATGCCGGGGACCCCTTGCCAGAAAAATTTCAGGGAGACGCCTAAGGCGATTGATGGTACGATGATAGGGACATTGATTAATGAGTCAAGTATTGCTGAGGGCCATTTGCCAAATGTTTTACGCGCAAGCAGTATTGCCATCGGTATACCAAGAACAATGCCTAGGACTGTTACAATGCCCGCTAAGACATAAGATAAAAGCAAGCTTTGCCAGAAGCTTGTCCATATACCTGCTCCAGCTAAAGCCTGAATTAGCGGGGTTCCATTAGCAACTGCTTGGAAAGCTGGCAAAGCAACAAAAAGTGAAGGTATCAAAACTAAAAATACAAAGACAAATAATGCAATGCTGTTTCTTGACCAAGCCCCTTTTTTGTAACTGATTTTTTTCTCAATAACGGGCAAGCCGTGACCAAACGGCAATTTTATTTTTTGCCCTAAAATACGTATTAACGCAAAAAGGCTAAGCGAAACAACGATTAATATTAAGCTTGCAAAGACAGTAGCACCTTCATAGGTGCCTATGGGGATTGCGCCTTTTTTAAACTCATTACTAATTGTTTGTAAGAAAACAGGGCCATTCATGAAGACGGCGCCCGCCACAATGAACGTTGCGCCCGTTTCTGAGAGCGACCGGGCGAATGCCAAAGAGAACGCTGCAATTAGGGATGGCTTTGTGATAGGAAAGGTGACGGTTCTAGAAGCGGTTAACGGCGGAGCACCAAGTGTTCTTGACGCTCGTTCATATTCCATCTTGTAATCAAGCATTGCTCCAACTATTATACGGACAACCACGGGGAAAGAAAAAGTGAAATGCAAAAGCATCACAAGCAACCAACCGGGGGAAACAAGTGGTCCTCCAAAAAATGCGGATATGCCTCCGCCAGAACTCCAAAACAGCAGAAGCGAATAACCTAAAGCGGCGGTCGGAACAACAAATGGTAAATCAGCCAAGGTATCGAGGACACTTAGCCATCTTGATTTTCCACGGGTAATAAGCCAGGCTAAGGGCACTCCCGCAAGGAGGTCTAAAGCGGCGACGATTAAGCCAATGGTGAATGAGTTTGAGATTGCGCCCAATGCCGTGTTCATTAAGGCAGGTTGGCTGGTGATGTTGCCTATTGTCGGTGCCTTAATTAAAATGCCGATTATGGGTGGAATAAGAATTATAGCAAAGAAAATAATAATTGCAGAAAGATAGAGGGTGTACTTTAAGGGCTTTTTCGAGGACAACGCATTGAGCTTGATCCATAGTTTACTAAGCACAGTGCCGCTCCTTTTTTCCAAAGGTAAATTTTTGTTAAGTCCAAACTAAATCGATTGTTCAAGTATATTAGCTGTTACTTTAAGCAAGCTTTTTTTCCCATATTTTTGCATTAAAATATATAGCTCAATACGCGAAGGCAATAAACTATAGTGGCTTGCGTTTCCTCATGCATATCTTGTTATCGAATGGTTTATCAGTTTTAGAATTAAATTTTTAGCTCGTGAATTTATTGGGAGAAAAACATAGAATAATGAAAAAATCTTTTGACACAAAAATGTTCGTAGATGGAAAAGAGTTGCCTTTAAACAATTTTGTACAAGAAACCATTGGCAACATCATGGCTGGGTTTTCTAAAGCGCTGAAAGGAATCGATGCTGAATCAGAATTGATTGAAGCAAAAATTACGCGCTTACATAATCCGATGGATGTTGACGCGCACATTTACCCTTAGCTTACTACTTTTCTAAATTGATACAATGTTGCACTCATTGTTATTACGGCCACTAGCCCAATGACCCCCCAAGCAGGCAGTATCGTGCCCCAATCGTAGCCAGTAATCATAAACGCCCTGCTGGCGTTAACAGCGTAGCTCACAGGGTTAAACATAGAGACAGTTCCCACCCAGGATGGCAGGAAATTAATCGGGAACAACGCGGGGCTCAAGAACAGCAAAGGAAAAGTGATAACTCCTCCTATGGCAAAAACTGTCTCAGAACTTCTGGTCTTCATGCCTAACGCTAAAGAAATTCCTGACCACGCGAGCCCAAAGAATGCAAGCGTAAAGAAGATACCTAGAATTCCGAGGACACCAGTTTTGACATAGGCCCCTAATGCATATGCTAAGACAAGAATTATGGCGGTTTGGACAACTACTCTAAAGGCGTCACTACTTAACCTACCCAGCAAAATCGCGGGTCGACTGACAGGGGTCACAAGCATTTTCTGCAAAAACCCAGAGTCGATGTCAGCAACTATCGAGTTTCCTGATTGCAATGCACTTCCAAAAGCGTTTTGCATCAAAATTCCCGCGGCAGCAAACTCCAGATAGCTTACTCCTGCAGGCAGCACTCCTGGAAAATTGCCCAGTCTGCCTAGCAACTGTGTGAATAGTAAAAGGAACAGAAGGGGTTGGAAGAGCGAAAAGAAAAGCAGAATAGGAGTTCGAACAAGTTTTGTCATGTACCTAATGAAAATGTAACGGGTATCAGAAAGCAAAGTCATTCTTAGCGCCTCCCTCCAAACATTCTACTGGGAGCCTTGACGAGTTCTTCAGCTCGGATTCTTTTGCCAGTGTGTTTCAAAAAGACATCATCAAGTGAAGGCGAGGAAAACGTAACTGATGTAAGTCGAATGTCACTGCTGTCAAGTGCACGCACGATATCAGCTATTAGCAGACCGGCGTTTTTTGCGTAAACAGTGAGACATTCTTCAGAATCCACAATTTGAGCGACGCCCGTCATTGATTCGATGAGTTCTTTGGCTTTAGCGCTGTCTTTTTTGCAGTTTTCAAGTGAGACTCTTATAGAGTCTGCGCCAATTTCACGTTTTAGCTCGAGGGGAGAGCCGCTTGCAACTATTTTTCCAACGTCAATAATTGAAAGTCTTTTACATAGCTTGTCGGCTTCTTCCAGGTACTGCGTGGTTAGAAAAATGGTTATTCCTTCTTCTTTGTTTAATTTTTCCAAATAACTCCAAATAGCCGATCGGGATTGTGGATCCAAACCAGTGGTTGGTTCATCAAGGAACAGGAGTTTGGGCTTGTGGACTAAAGCAGTGGCGAGGTCAAGGCGTTTTTTCATTCCGCCGGAGTAGTTTCTGGCGCGTTTTTCGGCGGCGTCTTCAAGACCTACGAGAATCAAAAGTTCGTTTACTCTTTTCTTGATTTCATCTCCGCTCATCTGGTGAAAATGACCTTGAAGTGTAATATTCTCTCTTCCAGCGAGGTCACCGTCCACGGTTGTTTCTTGGCTTTGAACACCGATGATCTTGCGTATGGCGGCTGCTTGTTTATCAACGTCGTATCCTGCAATAGTAACCGAGCCCGACGTTTTTCTAAGAAGGGTCGTTAGAATCTTGATTGTTGTGCTTTTTCCCGCTCCGTTAGGCCCAAGAAAACCGAAGAATTCTCCTTCAGCCACCCTAAAAGAGATGTCGTCAACGGCTTTGGTGCCGTCAGAATAAACTTCAACGAGATTCTTTACCGTAATAATGTCGTTCATAAAAGCTAACCATAACTAGTTCTGCAATTGATAAAATAACTGTATGTGACTGCTAGGTAACTACAACAGCAAGAAAGCGTAGGCCAAGTTGAATTTTTGGAGGAATAAAAAACCTTAGAATAGTTTGGCCAAGTTCGAGGACGGTAAATTACTAGTGAGCTATCCGATTCCTTCATTGATAATTGGTGCTTTTGAAGAACCGTGCCAATGCACTTTCTCAAGTAGTCATTAGCCAAATAGGCTTTTTTATTTATGAATATCTCTTTCGGTTTTGCACTTCTTGTCTTCGTTCATCAGTCCAGCTAAGGTGAAGGTAACATAGGCTGAGAAACTGTGAATGCCTTTCTTGATGACGTATTCCTCTTTAACTTTGAGCCATTCTCTAAAGAAGTAATCGTAAACCTCAGCTTTTACGGTTATGCTCTTGTAGCCCTTTTTAGGCGTTTTACTCCCCTCTCAAGTTAGTTAGCTTACGTATATTTATTTAAAGTTTCACGATAAACAGGTTTTTCTCCGTCATGCTTCACCGTTAATTATATATTTAATTGTGCGGTAAAGTACTTGGGAGACGGTAGTTTTTGCCACGTAAAGGATACAAATGCTTGACAGTCACAGACAGTGTCCATAAAGAGGTCAAAAAAAGAGCCAAGGAAACAAACCGCACCATAAGAGAATACGTTGAATACTTACTTTCCAAAGACAAAGTTGGTAAGTAAGGAGCTTAACCATAGGGCATTTTTGCCAAATTTGTCTCTGTGTTTTGATTTGTGCGAGTCTGCTACTTGGTCCATCGTTATGTCTTTGCGTTAATTTGGTGTTCTATCTAGAAAATGGGCTACACTTTTTCTTTGAGGTATATTTCAGCGGGAGTTAAATAGCCTATTCCCTCATGAGGCCTCGTATAGTTATAGTAGCGAATAAAACTCCAATGCTGAT
>JBEKGO010000024.1:0-40767 GCA_050012755.1 Bathyarchaeia archaeon | reverse complement strand
TTTCATTTTTGGTAACTTTTTCATCCATTAAATTCTTCAGATTATTGTTATAATCTACGAGAAATTTTTGCCTTAAAGTGTCCGTTTTCCTAAGTAGACGGTTCAATTGCTCAAGATGTGGTTCGAATTTATGTGGTTTTTGGTTCTCCAATTCTTGCAATTCGTCCGCATATTGCTTTATGAACATTTCAAATCCTGAAAGTTCCCCTCTTTTTTCTATTATGTCAGTTCTCAATGTTTCAATTTTGTTTAGAACATGATTTTCACCCAATGATAAGTATTCGTCAAGTTGATGGTTGTATGGAATATCCTTTATTAGTTCCGCAAATGATTCACTTTCAAGCTTCTTTTCATCTATTTGTCTGGACAAGCAACGCTGGTAGTAGTCGTTACACTTTGTTGCTAAAATCCTTTCATCAACTTCCAGTTTATCAAGTTCTCGCTTTTGCTCTGAAAATGAATCTATTGCCTCTTCAGATAATTGTTCACTTTCCGTCGATTCTTGTTCAACTTGTTTATGTATATTTTGCAACTCATTTGTGGTGTTTCTAATTTCTTCAAGAAGTTCAACAATTTGATTCAATGTTTGATACCTAAGAACCAGGACAAGACTCTTTCTGTTCTCATCTTTCAGGATTTTGACGAATCGCCCTAATGGAACTTCCAACTGAGGAATAACTATTCCAGAATTTTCGAATTCTCTTAAAGCCTGAAAGATTTTTTCCCATACGCTCGCTTCTCTGAAAGAGGGATCTTTACGCATCCTTTCCATTTCGGCACTAAAGATATCGGAGTAATGTGTAGCTTCAAATCTAACTTTGTTTAACTCATCGCTTTCAGTCTGGTATGGGTTAATTTGGTTCCATATATTGAATCTCGAGCGTTCATTTCTTGGTAAAGCGTTGACAATCAATTGAGTGACTTTGTCGTAACAAGTCTTGAAATTACTTTGCAAAGTTGATGCTCTTATTTTGTTTTTTGATAATCTGTTTGTTACTTTCTTTCCATCGTTGGTAAAAAGCTTAATGCTCCGCTCAAGTATCTGTTTTTGATGCTCTAGTTTTTCTCCTTCGTTTGAATAGTAACAGTAATACTGGATGTAAGCGCGTTTTTCGAGCAATTCTAAAAATGTTTGCAATTCAGGTAATTCTTTATCAATCTTTTTCTTTTGTTCACGAGCATCTTTAAGCTTTCTTCGGATGTCTTCTAAATGCTTTGGGTCTCTAGTGCTGTTGATTTGAGTTATCGTTTTATCCAAGAAAAAGTAGAAATCCTTAATTTGATTTCCAAACTGTTGTTGCTCGTCTTTTAATTCCTTAAGTAATTCGCTAAGTCTTTCAGTGGGGTTATCAGGAATATCATAGATCAAGTTATATTTTCTTTCAAAACTTTCAGGAGTAATTATTTTTGCTGGTTTTTCCGCTATAGTTTCTTTAACAATAACCTCTTTTCCTTGGGAATCTGTTTTGTTCGAGGTTAATACGATTCTATTATCTTTCGAAACTATTTGGAATGAGAATTCTAACTTTTGATGTTCCGTGTTCATTAATGAATTCATTTTGCTTTGTAATTTTGGGTTAATTCTAGAATTTCTGTTTCCGTAAAGCCCAAGCGCGATTATATGAAGCAAAGTACTTTTACCAGAAGAATTTGGACCTTCGATTAAGACCATATTACCAAGCTTTGTTGGAATTTTTTCTGGAACGAATCGCCGTAGTTTGCCTTCACCTATCTTCCTGTCAATGGTATAATCATAAGTTAACATTTTTCTCCTCCCCAATTATATCTAGCAGTTTAGTTAGCAAAGCCTCATCTGTATAACCTTCGGATATCAGTTTAATCATTTTCTGTTCTATGTTATCATTAGCTAGCGCTTTAAGAAAATCTGCGATTGAATAATCGCTCAACTTGTTTCGCTCCCTGCTTCAAAAACACCCGCCGTTGCCAAAGGAAATTTAAGGACTTTAATTTGGTTTAGTCCATGAATGTTAGCAATAGCATATCCTTTTCCTAAGTTTTGTATTTCTTCTGTGCTTACTGATAAGTCGTAATCTTTTGCCGAAGATCTGTCTGATTTGAAGAATATTTTCGTATTAATGACGTTTGAGAGCCCACGTGGGATGTCAGAAGGATTCTGTGAGGAGAAAATTACACCTATTTCTTTGCTCCGGCCGGTACGGCAAATTAAGTCTAGTTCTCCTAAAGCTTCTTTAGAACTGGTTGTATCGTAGAACTGGTGTACTTCGTCAATAATTAGTAAAACAGGAACTTTGGACCTGCCTGTTCTCTTTTCATCGACGATATTTTTTAACAAATGTCTTAGAAGAACTGAACCGAATTGTATACCTTTTTCTCCGGCAACATTAATTACGGACATCTTTCCTCTAACAAGGATATCATCAGCGCTTATGTTTTGTGAATCTTCATTGTCAAAAAATTCAATAGCATACTCTAAATTTCTAAGGATATTATGGTAAGTGCTCCACGGAAGGGTTATATTGCCTGAATCTCCTCTCGCCGTTAAAGTTTCATAGGAATATTGGTCGTCAACACCTCTTTCAAAATATTGCACGAAGTCATTGAACGTAAATTGTCCATTGTTTGACCTATTTCGTTTATTTTGCCATGCTCGGAAAAGGTTAGGCAAATGTTGAGCTGCAATATCCGAAACTCCGACCAATAATCCTGATAAAGCCTCTGGTTCCAGTGTCTGAACATTGAGGGTTATTCTCTTACAGACATCAGGATTCACTCCTTGACCTGATTCGATTGAAGTGTTGGCTGGGTAATAAACAGTGAAATTCTCGATCCCATGAGCTTCTTTTCCAAGCGTTTGCCATTCCTTTAGGAGAGTGGGATTTGAAGTTGCAGAAGATTTATCCATCATTAAAAAATCAACGTCTTTAACATTGACTGCTAATACCGCACCTTCCAATTCTTCTACAAAATACTGCGCAAGATATTTTGATGCAACAGTTTTTCCACTGCCAGTCTTTCCACAAATTAAAATCTGGTGATAAAAGGTTTCTGGAGGAATTGATACTTTAATTGAAACACCCTGTTCGTCAACCAAAATCTGGTTCTTTCCTGCTTGTACTGTAGCCAGAAAAATACTAGGCCCAACTGTTTTCAAAGCGAGCGCTTTGTCAATTTCTTGCTGAGTTGAGCGTCTAGCGATTAATTGAGGTCTAATGAAATCGATTAACCCGTCTTGACGCTCGGTTAAATCAGCGACTCTAAATGCATAAACTATATTCTGGCATTTCTGATCTTGTTTTAATGGAGAAAGGTCCATATCTGCTAACATTGGTGCAGGCGAATAAGGTTCGGTCTGCTGACTATCCGCAATTCGGAGTATGTGTTGATTGTCATCATCTTCTACAGTCAGGAATGAACCCTTCGGCAAAAGACCAGTTGTTTTACTTGAGGATACAAGCTTTATTCGTCCTTTTTCTTCACCCAATACTATCCACATTTACCATGCAAACCTCTCTTGATTCATTGTTGGAATAATTCCTAATTCTTTCATTATTTGCTCAAAATTTACCAACTTCAATGTTGTTCTAGCAAAAGCTTCTGCGACCGCAATTGACCTGACCTGAGGATTCATTAAGTTGCCTTGCGCGAGCATCAAATAGAAAATCAAATCAAAAAAATCATCAATATTATTTGAGTATCTAGAATACGTCTTCAAATCAAGCTCAACTCTCTGTGGACTGACATCAAACGCTTTCATATAACAAAAAATTTTTGTAAGATTATGATTTACAGCATCTGTATATCTAAAGAGATTCGTTCTTTCTCCTGGTTTTAGAAAACTGTAAGCCCAGTGCATATCGGAATTATACCTGCCACTAAGTTCGGGGATATTATCAGTAACCATATTGCTATGGCTATTTTTAACAAAACATAATGGTGTTATGTTCCTTTTAGCCAATTCTCTGTTCATGTCAATAGTAGCGGTAGCCATGTTACCACCAATCAAAGGACCATCGATAAACACTATCGAGTTGTTTGGAAGATTTTCGATGAGAAGTTTTCTTCTGTCGATAATATAGTCTCTATTTGAATCAGTCTCTGGTTCTTCAGAGTACTTAATATGAGTTGATCCATCCGAAAGGATTCGTGACCGCGTATAGAAATAAAACGTTAACAAACTAACTGGGATGTAATCGCTTAACCCATGAATAATCATTGAATGAGAAGTTAGAAACCCAGTTCCCTGCAGGCCTTCAAATTTGTTTACCGATTCATCATACGCTGTTATCAAAAGTGAATTACTTAGAGCCTGACCCTTATTTGCATCAAGCTTAAACTTGCCAAAATCTTCAATATGTGAAATTAGAGCGCCCTCTTGGGGATACCCGTACTTACTAAAATCGATTTCCTCATCAATTGGATTAGTGGGTAACACAATTTTTCGTTTCTTGAGCTCTAACAATGTATCTTCAAACGATGGGTGAAAAATCAGTTTACTGATTTTTTTATCGACTGTTTCCCCACCCCCACCGCTTAAACTCGATGGTTTGGGCATATTCGCCATTCTTATATCTTAATATAGTTTTAAGAATTGTGGTGCTCAAATCAATAGCCAGACTTCATGACACCAACGACCACAAACAAATAGAAGTTTGTAGTAAAGAAAACAAATCAGGCAGTTCGTTAGTTTATGAGATAATGTGTGTTGGGAATGCTGGGATGACCAGCTAACAGAAGAATCAGACAGTATGTTTGCAGAACTTATGTAGCTATAAAATGTCTGTGTTTTTTTAGGTGTAGTTGCTGAAAGATTGAAAAGTCAAACACCACAGTATCTCTAATCGTGTATTATTGCTTTTCACTCGGCTCAAAGGGATCTCACAAAAGAATCAAACCCCCTGAGAATTGAATAAACTTAAAACTGCAACCTACGTATTTTTCTCTCTAGCTGGTGCATGCAACTTGGCATTTCTCGTTACCAAAGCAAACGGCTCCAAACAGTTGTTTAGCAGAGAAAAAATTGTGCAGACTTGCCTAAGGATGGGCGCAGACAGCTACATTGCTAATGAAGTTGCAGAGCGAATTGAAAAAAGACTATATGAAGACATAACAACTCAGAAGATTCTCCAGCTAATTTTCACGTATATGAGGAAATACAGGCCTGCTGTTAGTCACCTTTTCGACTTAAAACGAGGCATAAGCCTAATGGAGTCCAAACCAGAATTTGAATTGTTCATACAGGTTTTGTTGGCACATACTGGTTTTGAGGTTACGCCTAATCAGATTCTTAGGGGAAAATGCGGTGAACATGAGGTAGACGGCATCGCAAGAAAGGATGGAGTTACTTATTTTGTTGAGGTTAAGCATCATTTCAACTATCACGCCTTAACGGGGCTGGATGAAAGTCGAATAGCGTGGGCAGTGCTGGAAGACGTTACAGATGCGTTTACGCTTGGCTTAACTGACCTAAAAATTGACCGCGCGGTTATAGTTACCAACACCAGATATTCAGAGCAGGCAATTCAATATGGTAAATGCAAGAATATCATACAGATAGGATGGACTTCACCTGAACACTTTGGACTGCGGGATGCTATTGAAAAAAATAAGTTATATCCGCTTAGTTGCCTCAGAGGAGTAAGCGTTGAAGAAAGACGAAGGCTAGTTGACTCGGGAATTGTTCTTATAAAACAGTTGTTTGACCAAGACAGATTAACGATTGAAAGGAAAACAGGATTACCCAAAGCAACCGTGCTGTCAATTATAGAAAAAGCTCAACACAGCGCAAACACACTCTGGGATTTTTAACAAGATCAAACCAGAAAACAGCAGTTTCTCTATGTTAAGGTTGCTCAAAACTTAATGCACGGGGAAGCATCTGGTTTGTTCTTTCAAATTTCGTCTTGAATCTTTTTTGTTTGCTAAATCCATTTTGTTTTGGTTTCTTTAATCTGTTTTATATGCTTGTCATCGGTTAAAACATATTCGCAAGACATTATAATGGCTGTGGCAGCTATTACAGCGTCAGCGGTTGGCAATTCAGCGTATTTGCACCGGAGCTTTGCAGCTTCTATCGCTATAGCTGAATCAAGATTTGCCACGTTAAGATCTGATTTGAGAATAGAGGTAATTCTTAATTCGGCAATGTCTTTCCCCAAGTTTTCTAGTTGGATTTTATAGAATTCATGTATTACTATCGATGGGACAACACCTAGATTACCTTTTGTTTGGAGTGCTTGAAGGGTTGCTCTTGCCCATTTTTTGAATTGCTCGTTGTTGCTTGTGAAGCTATCTATAAAGAACCGAGTGTCCAACACGGCTCTCATTAATATCTGTCTTCTGAACGCATTTTATCCAACATTTCTACGGCTTTTTTCGCATCTATTTTTCCAGCGTCAACACCAACCAGATCTTCGATTCTTGGTACAATCTGTAGAATTATACTTGAGCCTGAATCTCTAACCGACATTTTCATGCCCTCTTTTATTCCATATTTGCGTCTCAACGCAACAGGAACTGTAATTTGCCCTTTGCGAGTTACTAAAACATCCTCCATATTCAACTTCAACTCCAAGTACAACAAATACAAAAAGTACAACTTAACTATTGCGGTCGGAAAAACCCGTTGAGCTAAGAACTACCTAAAAGAAAACTTATCGACTGATGAGTCCATCCTTTGTTTTTCAAGAAATTCCTTAACTCTTAGCCCAACTTTCCTTTGTGCTTTTCAATGAATTTAGCTGCACCTAAAATTTCCTCTGATTGTTTAGCACTTAACCTAAACTTCCTGTTGCCTAACTCCTCAACAGCACCTTCAACCTCATCCAACACTAAATAATCCGGAGCTAAGCTTTCCAGAAGCAACGTCCATGTACTCCAAACCCTGAGCTTATACATTTTAGCAAGATCCGAAAGCAACCTTTCATCAACCAACAACGCAGTTTTTTTCTCAACAGCCAGCAAAAGCGTTTCAGCATCTGCCCTCGAAATATTCTCACCTTCAGCCAGCTTGAGAGCAGACCCAACTAAACGTTCAGAAACAGGTTCAACCCGAAGCCAACCATCCGACAAAGCCTCACTGACCACTTGAGCATCAACACAACCAAGCCGCAACCCCTCATCAAAAACCTCAACCTTAATTTTCTCAGTAACAAACACAACCCCAAAAAGCTTCTTTAACAAAAATAGTTTGTCAATTTGCGATAGATGAATCAGCGGTCCCGCATCAGAAACTACCGCAACCAAGCGCCTATTCTCCATATTTAGATTTCAAATATTTCGCTATGCCTTCGGAATCCCAGTTAACGGCAACGCATTCACGCTCAAGCAACTCCAAAAACTCTCGAAGCGAAATATCTAAAATCTCCGCACCACGACCTGCACTCAGTTTGCCCTTCGTATACAAACGCACAACGCGCTCGCGCAAACCATCCTCGATGAACTCTTTAAATAATGTGGAGCGGTCAACATTTTCAAGGGCCCTAACAGCCTCAACTCTACGCAGATTTCTCTTTGACAAACGAACCGTAACAACGCTGCTTTTTTCAACCTCGACCATCTTCTCACTCCAAAATACAGAGACTACAATGTAACACATAACTTTTTCGCTGAAAAATAACCGCGTACTGAAAGGATTTAAGCAGTTTAACCAGTTTATTATTAAGGTGCAATTAATTGGAAGCAAGAGTTAAGGTCACTAAGGAAGGAATTGTCATTCCTGAAGACCTTTTCAGAGAGATCCTTGGAACATACGTTAAAATGGAGCAGATTCTTGAAACTTTAGAAACGCTTGCCGACAAAGAAGCATTAGATACAATAGAAAAAAGCAAAGAGCAAGTTACCAAAGGCCAATACGTTGAATGTTCCATGAATGACTTAGAAAAGATCCTGAAGTAATATGCCATATAAGGCCAAGTTCTAAGATTTTTCTAAGAAAATAAGGAAAAATGTCAAAAGGCATTAAATCAAGAACAACAGAAGCCATCAAAGAAATTCTTCTTAAACCTTACGGCGGCATTATGTTAGTAGGTCCTTTGAGAGGGCTATGGAAGTTAAAGGTTGGAAAATATAGGCTACTGTATGAAATCGACGAAAAAGACAAGTCGATTATCTTTCATGATGTTGAACTGAGAAAGAAAGTCTACAAGTGATTAAACACTCTTTTCGTCCAAAATATTTGTATCTTAAAACGTTTTCCAATATTTATTGTAAGTATTTGGCATAAAAGTGATGCAGAAAAACATTAGGCAGCCTGGATTCGAACCGGTACCCTTCTGTACGTCAGACCAGATTATCCGATAGGTTACCGATGCGAGGTGACTACATTTGTGCGTTTTGTAGTCACCTTCTACCGATAAGATTGTCGAAGTCTCATCAATGGTTTGCTTATTGCATATTTTCTTTTTCGATTTCTTGAATTATTTTTGCCAAAAACTTTGGTTCAATTCTGAACCCTCTACCTACCAAATTTAGCACTGCCTCCTTTGCCTCAGTCGTATCTAATAAGTCATTCCGCATGGCTGTGATTATGACGTAGAGTACTCCTTTGACTTTTAAGCCCCAAGTTTCAGCAAAGGCTCGACCACTAGAGTCATCCATCAAAAGAAGCGCGTCCTTACCAATTTCGCGAGCTAGCACTATTGCCTTAACTTCACCTTCATGGAGTTCAAAACTGTGCCGCATTATTTTCTGGCAAATCGCAACCTGTTTTTCATCAAGCCGCTCAACTTTGACCCATCCTTGGTCGCAAGCATCCTTGATTACTAACGCGTCACTGTAGCCTTCTCGCAGACCTACTTCTACTGCTTCCTTGTAGGTTTCTTCCGAAACCAGGACTTCATCAAAAAGATCTTTGAGCAAGTTGAGTTTGCCAATTTTGGCAAGCCAAATAAGGGGGCTAGTGTTTGAGACTGTTGGGGGCATGGCGTCTGTTGCTCCTTAAGTTTTCAAGTCTTGCTCTAGATCGTGTTCAGAATACTGAAAGATGATGCCTTTCTGTTCTAATATTTTGTAGAAAGCCCACAACGAAACTCCAGCTAACTGCGCAGCTTTCCAAGCCGTAACCTGCCCTGTTCGGTAGAGTTCAACGGCTTGCTCTACGCTTTTTTCTTTAACGCCGTTTTCAAGAAGTTCACGTATGAGGGTTGAGCGGTCTTTGCCTTCTTTTTTGGCGATTTCTTGGAGTTTCTTTGCTGTTTGGGGCGGTAATCTCAGGGTGATTGTTTCAGACATGAATCCACCGTAATACGTTAGATATCAAACGTAACCTATTAAACTTCCCTAAAAACTCAATAAAACAGCTATGCCAAGGCACCCCAATTACCCACAATTGAATAATCAAGGGGAATGCTGGGATGACCAGCTAACAGAAGAATCTGGCAGTATGTTCGGAATGTAAACTCCTTAAAACGCTTTCATTGATTAGTGAAGCTTGAATTGTCTCCTTCTTTTTATGGTAATTATACTCAGGGAAAGTAACCCGGCAACAAGCACTAAAGTCAGCAAAGATGGAAACTCTGGTACTGTTGGAGTAGGTGAAAGGGTAGCGTTTGGGCTATTGCTTGGGTTGGCTGTTGGGTCTTGAGTTGAGGGCGTGGTTGGACTAGGTGTTGGTTCTGGTGTGGCAGTTGGAGTGGGGTTAGGATTGTTTGTTGGTGTTGGGCTAGCTGAAGGAGTAGGGGTTGGACTCAGAGTAGGTGTAGGAGTGGGAGTTGGACTTAGGGTTGGTGTGGGGGTTGGGGTTGGATTAGCTGATGGAGTTGGGCTGGGGCTAGGTGATGGACTTGGGCTTGGAGAGGGGGTAGGTGTTGGAGTTGGAGTGGGTGTTGGAGTTGGGGTGGCTGTTGGCGTGGGCGTAGGAGTGAGGGTTGGTGTTGGTGTGGGAGTTGGAGTAGGAGTTGGTATAGGAGTTGGCTGCGATGGAGGGGGAGTTGCAATTGCCGAAACCGTAACCGTTGCACCCATGGATTGAGCCGATGTTGCGCCTGAATCGTCAGTAACCGTTGCAGAAATCGAGTAAGAACCAGCGGAAGCAGGCACAAAATTAAACGTTGAAGCAGTTGCGCCAGACATTGCAAAGCCATCTACATACCAATGGTAGATTGTGTATGTTCCTGAGCCGCCGCTGGGAGTAGCGGTGAACGGTTGAGACTGACCAACATTCATAACAACAGACATTGGCGAAATCGACACCGAAGGCGCCGGCGCAGGTGCATATTGGATTATGATGTTGTGGGTGCTTAGATGAAACTCGAAGTAGACGAAGTAGTTAGAGCCGTCCGTGGTTATGGTTGGCTGCTGGACCGGTTGGTTATCGATGAACGCTGTGATGTCTGTGGCGTTGAATCCGACGGGGATTGTGGCGTTAACATATCCTAGCTGTCCGCTCGGTCCTGAAGCGGTAAAGGTTAGAACTCCGTTCGCGGTCTCCTGGTCGGTTACAGTTACATTGCTCTTTACTAGAGTGGGTTGAAAGACCGCTATACAACCATATCCGTCAGTATTCCCTGGAACGGTTATTGTAGAACTTTCCTCCCCTATCGGGCAATTTGTTTTTTCAAGATAAGCTAACGCTTGATTATTGGAATAGGTACCATCTAAGAGTGTGAATCCATTGCTTGCATTTGTTAAATTATATCCTTCATCAAAAATTCCGCAAACTGCAAGTTCACCGTTCATTGAGCTAATAACCGAGCCAGTTGATAGATTTGCTGTGTCGGACTGAGTGCCATTTGTCCATGTCGTATCAATCTTTGCTACTCCACTGTATTCGCAAACGTCGATCGTAGCTCCAAGATTGGCAGCAGCATTCAATATGACATTTATAGTATTGCTTGCTTGACTCTGACCTACTTTTCCGACCCAAATCTCCATGTCTAGCCCATGCTCTCCAGGGGAGGTACCTCCACCTCCTCCTCCCGCTACTTCGTTCCAATAAGTGCCACCTGTAGAATTATCGACACCTGCCTCTGTGATGCTAATAGGAATTGCAGGGGACCCCGTGTTTGTAACTGTACTTATAATTGCGATTAGCACATCGCCGCTTGTAGGTGTGTGTGCAAGGTTGACTATCAAACTGTTTCCCAAAGTCGATGCGTGAAAGCATCCTTGAACACGATTTATGGGAACAGATTTCTGGCTATTGTAATTGCCAATTACGCTTCCAGAATGAGTTACATTGAATGTGTCCGATTGACTTGTCGACAGACCGCTTGTTGAAGCCCAGTCATATTGTCCAGTTGTGTTTCCATCAGGTAGGAGCGATGATTGGAAGGCAAATGTGTGGGTTGAGAAACTATCCCAAGAGAAAACCAAGGGAAGATTGTTCGCGGTATAGCTTGATCCATCTATAATGGCAACCGTGCCATTAAAGTCCGAGCCGACACCTGTTTCGCTAAAGGTGATGTTGTACTTGGTCAAGAAGTCTGCTGTTATGTAAGCAGTATCTGATTGTGCAATGTTTCCAGTTGGGTCTGTAACATTAAGGGATACGTCGAAGGTTCCGCTTGTTGCTGGCTTGAAGGTCCAAGAAGTTGTTGTAGCTCCCGAAACAGCACTGCCGTTTACATACCATTGATACGTGTAGGGCCATGTGCCGCCAGACGCAATTGAGGTGAAATTTAGGGACTGCCCGATGTTCATTGAGACTAAAAGTGGAGTTATCGAGACTGAAAGTGGAACGCTATTACCAGACCAGTAATAACCAGTGTAGTAGGTTGGTTGGTTAGGATTCGCCGTGGCAGAGCCTATTAGTAGCTCCCAGTTGCCATTGCCAGTGATATTGTAAGCTACGGTTGGAGTGTTAGACCAAGGTTGCAAGTTGGTGATACCTTCAGCGAATGCGGGGTTTAAGACCCATGCAGTACCTTCCCATTGAAAACCCTGTATTGCGCCATTTGGTCCACCACCGCTCGAATAACCGACTATGAGCATTGATGTGTTGTCGTTTGCAAAGTTATTAGCTAAACATGGAATCGGGAATTGGTCACCATTGCTCGGCGACCCCGCATTGGGTAAGCCACTTACCAAGGTGTTTTCTTTCGTCCACGCTGTTCCAGTCCATTCAAACCCGATGTAACCGTTGTTTCCGTAGTTGTCAACGATTAAATCCCATTTGTCGTCGCCTAGCACGTTGTAACCTAAAGATGCATAGTTGTCGGCGTCAAGAGTATTCATTGGCAAACCACTAATTATATTTGAATTGACTATCCATTGGGAACCATTCCAAGAGTATCCCGTCCAACTTTGTCCGTTACCTATTAGATTACCCGCCCATTGCGCAACTATCATGTCAAAGGTATTATCGCCAGTAACGTTGAAACCGACAGTTGGGTCGTTTTCATTAGGTAAAGCGGTTAACCCTTTGACTATTGCAGAGTTGCTGATCCATTGGGAGCCGTTCCAATTGTACCCTAAAAAAGGATACTCATTTACGGTCCAACTGTTGAATTGACCTATTATTAACTCCCATTGATTGTTACCTGTTAAGTTGAAGATGGGGCATTGACAATTCTCTCCAATAATCCCTAATTCTGGTAGTCCGTTGACCAGCGCTGAATCTGGCATCCATTGTGCGCTCGCGTTCGCTCCGGCTGATTGAGCACCCGCACTAAAATTCACACTATCGATAAAAAATAACCCGCTGATCATAACGGTTATCAAGAAAGCGCACAGGAAAGCCTTCGTCTTTGCCATAACACTCTATTAATATTACCGCACAAGCTCTTAAGAGAGTTTTGTAAACGCAGAACAAGTTTGGAGTCAAACTACTGCGCGAAGGAGTTGCGTCGGCGATAAGCAACCAAACCCGACGCGACTATCAAAAACATCACTGTAACTACGAGCAGCTATGTTGTGGTATTAATTAGGGGTGGATTTGGAATAAAATTTATACTCGCCGACGACACCAAAAATAGCAGCTTAGAGTTCATGTAGACAAAGGAAGATCAAAACTTATGGAAACCACACCCAAAAAACCAAGAAACATCAAACTTGCAGCCGCTATAGTTACACTTCTCATTTTAGCCAGTCTCATCGCAGGACTAGCGGGATATTACATAGCCCACCCAGCCTCTTCCAACAATCAGGGCGCAAACAACCAGCTGACACCATTAAGCACGAGCTCAACTGACTCAACCCAAACCGGCGACAGCAGCTTAACGGACAACGCTTCACTTTCACAAATATACCAGCAAGTAGAGCCGTCAGTGGTAGTTGTTCAAGACTGGCAACCTTCAACTAACTTGTTTAACCAAGCGTCCTACGCGCAAGTTCAAGGTTCAGGATTCACCTATAGCCTCAACGGTCAAGATGTTATAATCACAAACTTTCACGTTGTTGACAGCGCCGTAAACGTTACAGTCACATTCCAAGATGGCAACACATATACCGCGAAAGTGCTTGGCTCAGATGCGTACTCAGACCTAGCTGTTCTTTCAACTGATGCGCCACAAAGCGAACTCGTCCCCTTAACAATCACCAGTTCATCAGATTTACTAGTTGGCGACCAAGTAATTGCAATCGGAAGTCCCTACGGTTTAACAGGTTCAATGACGACGGGGATAATCAGCGCTTTGAACAGAACAATCACGGAAAGCACGACAAACAGCTACGCTATATCGGACATTATTCAAACAAGCACCGCCATTAACCCAGGCAACTCAGGCGGACCACTTCTAAACGACCAAGGACAAGTAATCGGAATAACAACAGCAATAGTTACCGATTCACAGGGCTTAGGTTTCGCAATACCTTCAGACACGATACTGCGGGAAATCCAAGACCTAGCACAAAACGGTTCCTATAACCAACATCCATACTTGGGCATTGGCGGTTTAGACATGACCTATGACATCGCAACTCAAATGAAAACAAGCGTAACATACGGCGTTTTAATCCAGCAAGTTACAAGTGGTGGTCCCGCAGACAAAGCAGGCGTCAAAGTTGGAACAACACAAGCTGTCGTAGATGGAAATACTGTAACCTTGGGCGGCGACATAATAGTAGGCATCAACGGGAACAGGATCAGAAACTCAGACGACTTATCAACCTACCTTGAAGAATTCACCCAGCCAAACCAAACCATTAACTTAGCAGTTATACGAAATAGTCAGAGCATAACCATTTCTGTAGTTCTGGGCACAAGACCCCCGCCAACCACAGGAACTGCATCGTAAACAGCCAAACTTCCTTTCTTTTTTGAATTGTAAGTCCATACGTTTGCTGCGAAACGTAGACTTGAAGGCTCAAGAAAAGCTGTTTTGCTTTTGAACCTGATTTTTTGTAAATCTCAATTAAACAACGACCATACTCCAAAGTCGTTTTTCCATTGACAACTTAAAGTATATCTAATGCGAGAATTGTTCTGAACGGACAATTCATAAATTTTATTTATCCAACTTAACCAAACTGTTTAGGCAGTGTCCACCTATGACGGCAGAAAATATTCCTAAACAAGAAGGTTTTTCAGCAGTTATTGAAGTGGGCGGACAAATTGGGTCTTTTGTAAAAGTAGCCAAGACAACCGATATTCCCGCTGGCACGATGAAGCATGTGGAAGTTGATGGATTAGAGATTCTGATCGCTAATGTTGAAGGCAGGTTTTATGCAGTTGGGGACAGATGCCCTCATCTTAATGCTACTTTATCCGAGGGCACTTTGAATAAAACAATTGTTACCTGCCCCAGACATCTTTCAACCTTTGATGTAACAACAGGAAGAGCAATCTCTGGAACACGCAGCAGCTTATCAACTTACGAAGTGAAAGTTGTTGGCGACGACTTATTTATTGACATCCAATAACAAGTGAAAGTCACAGTTTCTCAAACGCTACAAAAAACAAAACACTGCCGATTTGCTCGGCAAGAATTTCATAATTGAAGACAAAAAACAAAGAAAGAAAGGGAAAATTCAAAGTTCTTTCATTTTTCCAGCCTGTTCCGTCTATGTTACTTTTGGAGGGTTTTTCTTGTTCTCGATTTCAATGTAACTGCGGAAACTGTCAATGCAATCATGGCTGCAGCAACTGCAACAAGAGCGGCACTGCTGAACTCTGGAACTGCTGGTGTTGGAGTAGAAGTTGAAGAGGACAAGGCGGAGCTAGTTGGATTTTCAGTTGAAGGCGTACCTGATGAAACTAGGTTCACAGTTACTGTGCCTGGGTCGTTGCCATTGGTTACGTAGATTGAGCCTGTGTCTGAATCGTAAGCTATGCCAGCAGGAGAAGTTCCGACAGTAAGGGTTGCGACAACAGAGTTAGTGCTGTCAGAAATGACTTGGCCGTTACTGCAGAATATTTTGCCGTCGGTTTTGTCATAAACTAAGCTCCCTGCTGCTCCCACGTTGCTGATCACTTTAGAGATTTTGTTGTTGCTGTCTGAGATGATGGAAACGGTAGTGCTGTTTGTTACGTAAATACTGTTTTTGACAGAATCGTAGACTACGCTTCCAGGACCACTTCCCACACCTCCGACGCTTATAGTGGTATGGATTTCATGACTAGCTGTTATTACCGCAACATTGCCAGTGTAAGGATTTCCTTCTGACACAAAGATTTCGTTTTGGGTTTTATCATAAGTCATGCTACCAGGATATTCGGGCATAGTGATGTTTTTAACAATCGTGTTGCTGCTGTCAGATATAACCGCGACCTTTGTGCTGTATTCGTAGGATACGTATATCTCGTTTTGGCCAGAAGCGTAGGCTATGCCTACGCAACCATTCGCGACTGGAATAGTGGCGGTAACATTGTTGGATTTGTCTGGTACCACATCTACTCCGTCATCCGTGGAAATGTACATCGCTTTTGTGCCTGAATCGTAAGCTAAGTCATGGGGAGTTGCTGACAAACCGGTTATAGTTTGAATGACTTCGTTAGTGCTGTCCTGAATTACCGAAATGGTGCCCGCGTAGGGATTGACCGCGTACACTTGATTTGTGCTTGGATTGTATGCTATTCCGCTAGGGTAGACTCCGATTCCGTCTGAAATTGTTGTTTGGGCATGAACTGAGTTGACCGCTGACAAAACAAAGACCATAATTGTCAACAAACCTATTAGTTTCCAAATTTTGTTTTTCATATGTATTCCTTAACCTTTCGTTTTATAACGTGCACTTGATGCCTGCAAGCTACGTCTAAGTCTGTTAACCCGAAATGCTATAAAAGACTTTACCAGAAATTTTCAATGTATTTTCACTGTTAACATTTTCCAATGAACAATTGTTTATTGGAGTCGCGCGCTTCTTTGTCAAGATAGCTAGTGTTGAAGTAAGTTGGGAAAGCTGCTTTATCACATCTCCGGTGTTTTCTGTTGCTCTCGGTTCAGAACCAGACATGGAATGCTGACAAGCGCGTATGACACACCGCCCGTACGTCACAATAAGAAAACAAAAGTGGATAAAGCAGATGTGTGGACAGCGAGAAAACAAGCAACGGTTCAAAGTTAGAATTCAATCCTAAAAAACTGTATAAGGGTCGACAAATCTTTCTATTTTGGAGTTCTGTTCAAATTGAGATTTAAGCAAACTGTGAGAGAAGAATCTGATTTTGTGGAAGTTGCTAAGACCAGTGAAATAGAGCTGGGAAAAATGAAAAGTGTGGATGTGAACGGCGTAGCTGTCTTAATAGCTAATGTTGACGGCAAATTCTATGCCATGAATGATAGATGTGGACACATGAACGCCATGCTTTCAATGGGAGCATTAAAAGGAAAAACCGTTGTTTGTCCATTTCATTTCGCAGAGTTTGATGTTACCACAGGCCAAAAAATCAAAGATCCTCAGGAAGAATCGTTTGGAAACCTCGATAAGCTTCCCGAAGAGATGCAGAAATTCCTGATTTATGCTAAAAAACTAGTGGACCCCGTAAAAACTTACGATGTACAAACATATGAAGTGAAAGTAGAAGGAGACAAAATCTTAGTTAGGTTTTAAGGTGATCTTACATGTCTGCAACAGAAACAGGAAACCATGTGTCTTCAATCATTGCAAAAGTCGAGAACCTTTCAAAGACTTTTGGAAATCTGAAAGCCGTTGACAATATCAGTTTTGAGGTCAAAGAAGGAGAGATTTTTGGTTTCGTTGGCCCCAACGGAGCAGGCAAGACCACCACCATCAACATGCTTACGACGCTACTTAAGCCCACTTCTGGCTTCGCGAAAATATGTGGCTATGACATATTCAAAGAGGCAAACGAAGTGCGAAGAAACGTCGGAGTTGTACCGCAAGAATATACAGCCGACGAAGACATGACTGGACTTCAGAACATCCTTCTCTGCGCCGACCTCTATGGGATACCTAGAAGCGATTCAAAGGCGCATGCGGAAGAACTTTTGAAATTGGTTGAGCTTCAAGACGCAGCAAACAGAAAGGTCAGCACGTACTCAGGAGGAATGCGCAGGCGACTGGAACTGGCCAACGGTTTAATCAACTATCCAAAACTGCTTTTCCTCGACGAACCAACGCTTGGTCTCGACGTTCAAACACGCACTGTCATCTGGAAATACATAAAAATGCTAAAAGAAAATTACGGCATGACTCTTTTCATGACAACTCACTATCTTGAAGAAGCCGACTCCCTCTGCGATAGAATAGCCATAATCGATCATGGTCACATTATAAAAATCGGCTCCCCTGAGGAACTGAAAGAAAGCATCGGAGGGGACGTAATCACTGTAGTCGTGAAAGAACCGGAGCCGGACATTTCACCTGATATTGCTAAAATCGAGTTAGTAAAAGGCGTAAAGAAAAACGAAAATACTTATCGCATCAAGGTGGAGCTCGGGGAAGAGGCTTCGCCACAGATCACTGATCTTATTCGGTCCAAAGGGCTTCATGTTACGAAAGTCTCTCTAACAAAGCCAACTTTGGACGAGGCATATTTAGAATTTACAGGACGTAACCTCAGAGAAGAAGAAGTTGATAAGCTTCAGATGTTTCGTCAACGTGCAACTTTGAGAAGAGCAAGATCGTAGAAGTGACAGACATGGACAAGAACAAACTAAACCAAGAAACGCCTTCAGGAGATTCGACAGCTCAAGAAAAGCAAACGAATGATTCAACAGGCAACAGCAGAACGTTTAGGACTCCTCCGAAGCTGAACAGGAGCCCTTTACATGGTTTATGGGCGCTAACAAACAGAGACCTGCGAAAGTGGTATACTAATCCAGTTCAACTGTTTGTGTCATTAATCCAACCGATAGTCTGGCTCGGACTGTTCGGAAAAGCATTGAACTTTGGAAGTTTCATTTCTGGATCAGGAGCATCGATCGCACAACAAAACGCGATTCTGCAGAATTTCTTCGGAACAACCAGCTACTTTTCATTCTTAGCTTGCGGAATGCTGGCTTTCATAGTTCTATTCACTTCTGCTTTCAGCGGAATGTCAGTTGTGTTTGACCGCAGATTTGGTTTCCTAAACAAGGCATTGAGTACACCTGTGGCACGTGGATCGATTGTAATGGGGAAGATTCTGCAAAGCGTTGGCAGGTCACTCATCCAAGCCGCCATAATTCTTGTCATTGCTGTGCTGCTTGGAATGGATATAACTCACTTTACCGCACAGGGAATTGCAGGAGCTTTTGTTGTCATTTTCCTTATGGCTACAGGTTTATCCGCATTGTTTACCATGCTTGCATTGAGGTCCGCTGATTGGCAGACTCAGATGGCGATAATCAACCTGCTTAATCTTCCTCTGCTATTCGCAAGCAATGCACTGTTCCCAACAAAAATAATGCCAACTTGGTTCCAAGACATCGTAAGCGTTAACCCAGTTAGCTATGCTAATGACGCAACAAGACAACTTCTGATAGGCGCTACAGGTACAAACAATCTTCTCATTGACTTTGCAGTCCTAATCGCCTTCGCAGTCATATTATCAGCAATTGGAATTGTTCTCTCCTGGAGATTCCTGTCTAAATAATGCAACCAGAGGATTTCAAACAAAAGGGTGAATCAAAAATATAACATCATCTTCGATTGAACATCACGAAGAATTAAGCCCCCAAGTCACGTTTGTTTCTCTTAATGAATCAGCCACGCAGTCTGTTTAAGCTCTCGTTAACACAGTTTAGTTTTAGCTTTGTGAGAGTCTCTTTTGTAGGTATGCCTTTTTGGTCCCACCCTGCTTGCTCGTAGTATTGCATCACTTTTCTTTTCACGCTTGCAAGGTCAGCAGCTTGTCCCTTGCATGGTCCAGTCGGCAACGGCTCATAGAATCTTGCTGGGTTATCATCGTCAACTGTTGGGTTCCACTTTAAGTCTGGTCCGCCGAGGAGTAACATAGCCCGCTGTATCTGTAGCGTTTTCAGTCCGCCACCGTTCAGCCAGTCTTTTCGTCGCAGAGGTTGACCTGTTATGGCAGTGTAGAAATCCCATCTGAAAGTTGGGCTTATGTTGAACGACGTGAAGATGCACATGACAGCTGAGTCGTTGAATATTGTCCAGATTTCGCTGCCCCATCCGTCAATGGGCACGTCAGTCATGGATGAGTGGTCGCCGCCTTGTACGCTGCAGGCGTAGCCTATTTCGCGTGAGAAGTCTCTGCCGCTTCGGATGCCGTGGGCTCCGATGCTTATGCCCTTGCTTGTCACGGTGTAGGGTAAGAGGTTTTTGCCTTTTAGTTTTCCAAGTTTAAGTGCTGCGCGGTATGTGCCTTCCGCCAATAGGTCACCGATGCCTTCTCGGGAAGCAATCTTCCTTAAAAGCGCTGCGAACGCTTCGACATCGCCCCACTTTAACTCAATACCGTCTAGATCTGCTTTGGTTAGGATACCGCGCTGGTATAGTTCCGCCGCGAAGCCCAGTGTGCTGCCGCCTTGGATGCCGCAAAGACCAAGATCTTCGATGAGCGAAGACAGGTAAACGTTCTCTTCGGGCGTGAACAAGCCCAAGTTCGGACCCAGAAAAGCCTGCAACTCATAATCGGGATTGTCTGTTATGGCGCCTTTGTATTTGCCTGAGCGGATGCAGCTGATTTTCAGGCAGTTCGTGGGGCAGCCAAAGTCGCTCCAAGCCGGCTTCACCCACACTTTGCTTTCGAACTGGTCAACGCCGTAGCTTTTCTGGTCATGCCATTCTTCCTGCCAGTTGCGAACAGGCTCGGAACTCGTTTCCGCTCCGAAGCTGTAGCCGCCTCCGCCTGTGCCCCATCGCCGCCACAGCACGTTGCCATATGCGCCCTCGCAAGCCTCATCAATCATATCCTTGACTTTCTTCATGTCCGCCACTTCGGGCAACGGCCCCGTGCCCTTGACCGCAACTGCTTTGAGGTTTTTCGAGCCCATGACTGCTCCGTAGCCGCCGTAGCCTGCCGCGTGAGTCCACTTTGCAATAACAACTGAAGTTCGGACTTTCCGTTCGCCCGCAGGTCCTATGTACAGCTTGGCTGGCTGTCTCCAAACGCCAACCCGGGGATAGCGCTCGGCTAGCACTTGTCTGCATTCTTTGTTGAGCAACGCTTCGGTTTGCTTACCGTCTTTGCCCCAGATGCCGCCTGCGTCTCTGAGCTCTATGTCAGAGTCTTTAATGAACAGGTAAACGGGTTTTTCGGCTTTGCCCGACATTATGATGCCGTCGTAGCCTGCGCAACGTAGCTCAACGCCGAATTCGCCGCCGACAGTGGATCCAACCATACCGTTGCTCTGTGGCGACTTGCCTGTGACGCAGGTTCTGCCGCCGGGAAAATAGCCTGTGAACGGACCAGGCATGAAGAATAAGAGGTTTTCGGGTCCGAGTGGATCGACGGTTTCCCACTTGGCAATGAGGCGTTCGCTGAGGGTTTTTGCGGCGAGCGCTCTGCCGCCTATGTAGTCTCTGAGCCACTCGTCAGGGATCGTGGTGTCTTTGAAGCTGGAGTTTGAGAGGTCGACTTCTAAGAGTTTTCCATTGTAGCCAAGCATTAGAGGAATTCCTCCGCCTTCTCTCCGTACAGTTTTGTCGCGAGAGCTTTGGCTGTTTCTTCGGGCGGGCGCGCGAAAAGTTTAAACTCGTGGTCTTCGCGGTCTACAACTCGAAGGCAGTTCCAGCCGCCTTCTTGGCATACTTTGGCGCACTGCGGGTTGCCGCCGCATAAGTCGCAGATAAGAATCTTCTTGGTTGCCGGGTGAATATGAGGAACTTTGCCTGGGCAGGCGTCTACGCATTTTCCGCAGCCAGTGCATTTTGCCGAGTCGATAGTGACAGCGCTGGTTTTCTTGTTAATGCCCAGAGCCTTAGACGGGCAGATTGCAACGCAGGGATAATCCTCGCATTGCGTACATAGGTGTGGGAATTCTGTGCCTGGAACAAGCATGAACACGCGGACTCGGGAGGCTTCAGGCCAGATCTTGTTTTCATGACTCAGCGAGCAGGCAATTTCACATTTTCTGCACCCGCTACACTTTGAGAATTCCCGGCTTACCCAGATTGGGCTATTGTTATTTGTTGTTTTTTCCGTCAACGTGATACCACTTTACAAGGTATGTTTGAGCGAGGTCCCGAACAGTAGCCTTCAGACACAAGCATCATACTCAAACTCAACAAAAACGCGGTATTTACCATTTTTCCCCAAAACATATTGATGAATGGATGACAAGACTAATTTCCATCTCAAACGAAATCTACGAACTACTTTTGAAACGAAAAGGGAAACAAAGTTTTTCAAGGTAATCAAAGAAAAAGACTAAAGCGGCACACGCGGTCTGAGCTTCCTAACATCGATTTAGTCAAGAACTTCCCAACATAATGCACCAAAAAGAAGCCAGCTAGACGGTGGATTTTAGTTTCTTCGCGAATTCTCTGGCATGGGCAAGTTCTTCGTCAGATGGGTGTCCTCTTCTGGATAGCCCCATTAGCCACTTTCCTAAGCAACTGAAAGAGTCAACGTTGGAGTAGCCTTTTTTGCTCAAGATGTCTTTCATGGTTTGTAGCGTTTTGGAGGCGTCGCCGCTTGCGCAACTGGAAAAGCACGCCGCTTTCTTGCTTGCCACAGGTTTCAGATTTTCGAGGTAAGCGACCATTTCTTTGCCAGGTTTGCCTCCGTACGTTCCGCTGCCGACAACCAGCAAGTCGACATCGCTTACGTCGGGTTGCTCCTTCTTTACATCTACAGCTGTTACTCCCAGTTCTTCAGCCATAGCTTCTGCGATTTTGCGAGTATTTCCTCCACGCGAAAAATAGACCAGGGCAATTTTCATATGATTTCCTCACCAGCACTTTGGGAGCTTTTGGTATTTAAATTAATTAGCATTCTTTGGTTCAGAACTGTGCAAACAAGAGAATAAGTGGCAAGTTTTTCTCAGGTGCAAATGTTTGGTGAGAGCGCACTTAAGTCTGGGCAAATTGCTATCTTCAATTGCCTTAGAGTTAGCGCCTTCTACGTCTAACTATCACAATTACGGCAGCGATGACTACAGCAGCAATTATAACGGCTATTGGTAGAATTAATTGTTCTAATGGAGATGAACCTGAAGTTGATTGTGCCTGCAGGTTGCCAAAAGCGTAGATATGATGGTCCCATGATCCAACGTAAACTATTCCTCCTGAAATGGCTGGAGAAGAATTCACATGGTTTTGAGCCGTAAAGGTCCACATTTCAGCGCCCGTTGATGCGTCAAGACAATAAACATTGTTAGCCCAATCTCCCATGTATACTAAGCCGCCTGCAACTGCAGGAGATGAATAACTAGCGCCTCCCTTCATAGTATAATTCCAGACTTTTTCACCGGTTGACGCCTTAAGGCAGTAAAGGTTTGAAGGAAGATCATTTTGAGCCGCGTTCACGACAGTGCATCCGACGTAAACATACCCGTTGACTACTGCAGGCGATGAATCAACCCATCCTGAGGCGCTGAAATTCCATATCTGAAGACCAGTGGCAGCATCAAGACAATAGAAGTTCATGTCTTCAGACCCTATGTAAACGTGCCCATCAACAACTGCTGGAGAAGACTGCACAAGATTCCCAGTTCTGTAACTCCATATTTTATCGCCAGTAAGCGCATTCAAACAGTAGACATAACTGTCGACTGATCCAACATAGACTTTGCCGTCCACAATGGCTGGGGACGATTCTACTTGGCTTCCAGTTGTGTAGTTCCAAATCTTGCTTCCTGTTAAGGCATTTAGGCAATAGACGTTTCCGTCCCAAGAGCCAACGTAAACGTAACCGTTAGAGATGGAGGGACATGACTCAACAGTGTTTCCTGTTGTGTAGTTCCAAATTTTGTCTCCCGTGGAAGCGTCAAGGCAGTAAACGTTTCTGTCGTAACATCCAAAGTAGACTTTGCCTCCGGTGACCGCCATGGAAGAACCTATCGCTGAAACTGCCCCGAATTGTCCATGAGTTATAGCTCGGGGTGTAAAGTTCCATATTTCAGAACCAGTTGACGCATCAAGGCAGTAGGCGATTCCGCCGTCAGAGCCTATGTAAACGCGGCCATCAACGATTGCTGGAGAAGCCGAAACTACACTGTTGGTTGTATAGTTCCACAGTAAGGTGGCAGAGGATGCCGAAGTGCTTGATGAGTAGCCGGTGTGAGCTAAATCGTGGTGAAACATTGGCCAGCCATTTGAAGCAGCACTGACAAGTACCTGTGATTCTATCGCAAGCAAGAATGTAATCATAAGTATGGAACAAAGAATTTTTTTGTTTACATTTTTCAACATTTTCTTGCCCAGCCCTTTTAGACTATTCTATATATCAAAATTTAAATGTTGTTATACCTAAAAACAGGAAAGGAAATAGACGTATATTGGTCGTTAGGATCCGAAAATTGTTGGGAAATGTGCAAGAATATCTCTGGGAAGACTGCTTGGTTTTTTAATGATTTATGAAGATTTAGTTTTGCGTGGAGCTCTGAACAAACTTTTAGAGGACAAAGAGCAAAAAGTTATGTTTTCTTTGCAACAGCATAAAGCAAGCCATTTTTGCTTGTGACCTTCGCAGTGGCAAATCCATTTTTTTCCAGAATGCTCTTTAATTCCTCCGTTTGCAATCCTGGAGGTTCCTTTAAACCATAAACATCATTAAATAGGATTTGGCTGAACAGGTTATCCGTTTTTTCAATTTCGATAGCTAACAGAGAACCACCCCTCTTCAAGCTTTTGTACAGGCGCTTCACGTAATCGGCGATGTCTGTGTTTTCTTTGCCAATTAAGCATCGGACCCCCAAAAAACTCAATGCCATTTCATAGGAATCTGCGGGAACGCTTAGATCGCTTGAAAAGGTTATGTCGGCGCCTTTTAGGAAATGCTTGATCTCCTCATATTCTAGAGTGCAGAGGACTTTTTGGTGGCGTTTGATTTCTACCAAACCCCTTGCGTTTTCTAAGATTTTGGCGATGTGCGCGGGGATGTCGCAGCATAATCTTGCAGATTGAGTTAGATGGTCTCGAATTTCCTTTTTCCCAGTATTTGTTAGGGAATATACTTTCTTTCGAACTGCCCCCGACGTTTCAACTGTATAATCGACTAACCCTTTATTTCTCAGAACTTCAAGCACTGGGTAAATTGTGCCAGGACTCTTGATTCTGAGTTGACGCATGATGTCTACCCCGCAAAGTCTTTCATCTCTCAGAACCATCATTATTTTTACTTGAAGTGAACCGGCGATTTCAGATTTTGACGTTTCCACCTTGAACACCATTATCGGATACCGACGCGAAAACTTATAAGCTTATCGGTTAATCCAATATTGGTGTGGCAAATATGTACAGGAAAACATTTAAAAAGAATAGCTGAAAATCGCAAGTTCCTGTTCTGAAGACAGACAAAAAAGAAATGACATAAAACTAGGTCAAAGGTGCGAGAAAAATGGCAAACGGGATAGTTATCTATTATTCGAGAAGCGGTCATACAAAAGAAATGGCCGAGATAATAGCCAAGTCAATGAATGATGCCGGCTTATCAACCGACTGCAAATCTGTCGAAAATGTAAAAGCCGATGACCTGCCTAAATACGATGCGATTGTCGTGGGTTCTCCGACATATTACGGTCACATGGCCGTGCAGCTTCAGCAGTTTTTCGAAGACACCATTATTTTCCATGGCAGACTCGACGGCAAAGTAGGCGGTGCTTTTTCAAGTTCAGCAAATATCGGCGGTGGTAATGAAACCACAGTTATGGGTATAATAGAAGCAATGCTTGTTGCGGGTATGGTTGTTCACGGCGACCCACAAGGCGACCACTACGGGCCGGTATCCATCAATAAGCCTGATGACAGGGTTAAACGGCAATGCCTGCGGCAGGGGCAGAGGATCGCTGAATTGACAAAAAAACTCCATTAATTTTTGTTTCAACTTTGTGATGATCAAGCCTTTCTTTCTTAAAACCTCAAGTTCAGGATAGATTGTTCTTGGAATTTTTATTCTAAGTCGGCGCATGATTTCCACTCCGCAAAGCTGCTCATTCTTTAGGATCAGAATTATTTTCGTCTGAAGTGAGCCGCGTAATCTCTGACTGCCTCGTCTGCGATTTGTGTGCCGCTATCGGATGCCGACACGAAAACTTATAAACACATCGGATATCACAATATCGGAGTGACCAATATATGCAGAAAAACCTAAGAGAAATAGTAGAAAACCGAAAATTCCTGTTCTTCGGCGGAAAAGGAGGCGTAGGAAAAACCACAATGGCCGCGGCTACAGCAACATGGTTGGCCGACAACGGCTACAAAACCCTTATCGTAGCCACGGACCCTACAGTTAGCCTTTCAGCTACATATGAACAGAAAATCAGCGAAACAGAAATCACCAAGATAGAAACTGTGAAAAACCTTTGCGGCTTAAACATCAACCCTAAAAAAGCAACTGGTGTTTTTCAAAAGAGACTAGAAGGAATGATGCAGGGCTTTGAGGGTCTTTTCGGAAAAGAAGCCGTCAGCACTCCCTGTGCAGAAGAGATGGCTGCTTTTGACCAATTCGTTACCTATCTCGGCGATACTGAGCATGACCGCGTGGTTTTCGACACGGCACCTACAGGTAAAACGCTAAGGGAGCTATCTATGCCGTTTGACTGGTCAGTCTACATGACAAGCCAGATTAATAATCGCAAGGAACTGGCAGTGGCATTGGGTGTGGCTAACGATGAACAGACGCTGGAACGATTGAAAAAAGAGAAACTGCGATACGACCAGGCAGTGAAGAGCCTATCAGATGAAAACATAGCTGCATTCAACCTTGTCCTGTTACCCGAAAGGTTGCCAATTGAAGAGACAGCGCGGGCAATTAGCGACCTGTCAAACTTTGGTGTAAAAGTCCCGGCATTAATCGTCAACGAAGTAATTCCGCCCGACGTTCTTAAGGGCAACTGGTTCTTGGAAAAACGAAGGGCCACACAGGAAAAATACTTCAAAGAAATAGCCACCAGGTTCAATGGAATACTGCAAAAAGAAGTTCCTCTCTTCGAAACCGATGTCTATGGAATTCAAAACCTGCGAAAGGTGGGAGAGTACCTTTATGAGCAGTAAAATGCAAATCGATATTCTTTCAGCCTCATGCTGCAATCCATCATTAGCACCCCTTGACCAGCAATACAAAGTGAAAATAAGAGAAGTGCTAGCCAAAGCAAAAATCGACGCCGAATTGGAACTATTAACTTTTACCACTGCGATCTACAGCCCCAAAGCTGAGTATCTCCGAAAATTGCAGCCTCTCCTTAACAAGTATGGCATGGATGTAATGCCTGCTTTGTTCATAAACCGCGAATTGGTACTCTACGGCGGCGTGCCCTCTATCGAGAAACTAACCGAAGTAATACAGAAAGCAATCAATCCTGCAACTCCAACTCAAAATCGAATCTAAGCTTGAGGCAGCTTTCTTCCTTTTTCTAGTAAGAAAGAATCAGATTAGCCTTAAATAGCTTACTACTACTTTTTGTAAGTAGAAAAATAGAGGGAAAAAAATGGAACTTGACAATTGCATTAAAAGTAGAAGAAGTGTAAGAGCGTTTGCAGATAAGCCGATACCGAAAGAGAAAATTGAAGCCATCTTGGAAGCTGCCGTCTGGGCACCTAGCGCAACCAACGTACAACCTTGGCGTTTCATTATAATCGAGGACGAGAGCGTAATTAAGCTAGTTTCAGACAAAACTAAAGAATTCTTCAACGAATCACCGGAAGGACAAAAACGCTACGGCTCTTTCTTTCAGACAGATGCTGATGTTGTTTGCTACAATGCTCCCGTTCTAGTTCTAATATGTACCGAAGTTGCTGACCCAATTCGCAGTCGGCTTAATTTGCTTGACAGTGTGCTTGCAGCTCAAAACATGTTCTTGAAAGCGTATGAATTAGAGTTGGGAACATGCTATATGGGCTTCATTGATATAATGAACCAGAAAAACCCCGATGTCTTGAAAGCTGCAGGAGTGCCAAGTGGCTACGAAGTGCAAGTTCCCTTGATTTTAGGTCAACCAAGGGTAAAATTCGGGTCAGGAAAAAGAAACCCACCAAATATCCTGAACTGGATTAAATCACAGGCGTGAACCTCTCAGTTGAGCAAGGGAACATGAGCGAAGTTGACATTCAGTACAAGATCGAAGGGATAGTAACCGTTGGTAAACGAGGGCAATTTGTACTGCCTAACGAATTGAGAAGTAAACTTTCCGTAAAAGGCGGAGATAAGCTTGCCATCATAAGCTATGAGAAGGAAGGCGAGGTTCAAGCACTCATTTTTGTCAGAACAGGGGATTTAGAAGATATTATAGATGCAAATATAAACTGAAACAAAGAGCTGAGTTGGAAACGAAGACTTTACTCAGCGCACCACGCGATGTTTAGAATTAAATAACTGCCAAAAACCGAAACATTTATTGATTTGTACATCGTATAAACGATATCGAATAATCGATATAACTTAGGATGGTTGGAGGTGATATAGAAATGTGGTTTAACCCAAGAATGGGCATGGGGCCTCACAGAAGAGGAGGCTTACGAATGATGCTGGTCTCAATGCTGCGTCAGGCGCCGAGAAATGGTGCCGAGTTAATAGATCAGATAGAAATGATGAGCCAAGGGTGGTGGAGACCTTCTCCAGGCTCGGTATATCCGTTGCTAGATGAAATGCAAAAAGAGGGAATCATTCAAAAACGAGAAGACGGCAAATATGAGCTCACAGAGAAAGCTGACCAAGATTATATGTGGCCGTGGGGGACGTCAACAAAACAGCCACGAACGGTGGATGAGATGGTAACAGAGATGAACAGCTACATCTTGTACCTCGAAGACATAGCCAAATCTGACAAATCAAAGATAGCTCCATACATAGACAAGCTAAAAAGCATCAAAGACAGACTTGCAGTACTCTTAGAACCCCAATAAACTAAAGGGTCTGATTCCTATGAATATATTTCATTCGAATTCTCCTTTTCTTGTCGTAAAATTGAGATTGTCTTATTTTGAAGGCGAGCTCTGGCTCGCTCATGTATTCGTTATCTCTTTTATCCGCAGGTGCAGTTGGCTTTATCAAGTTTTTCTCCTCTAAGGGCTGCCCGAATCATTCCGCCTGCGCATCCTACTCCGCTGTCTACGCTTATTGCACCTGCGGGGCAGTTAAGTTGGCAAGCGCCACATTCCATGCAAGCTGAGGCATCTATAAGCTCTGCTTTGTTTCCATATTGGGTGAAGACTCTGTGTGGGCAAACGGTGCTACATTTACCGCAACCGACGCATTTTGCTTTGTCGTATTGTAGGGTGGTTTGTTGGTAGGAGTTGAACATTAAATTGCACCTCCCAAATAATGCATAGCAATCACTGTTCCTGCTAATACTGCGCCGATTACTAGTGATGCTGCCATGGCTGGAATGTAGCGGAAGATTTCTTTCTTAACGCCAGTTCGACTTGTGAAGGTTGTTGAACCGGTGAAGTTCAATGCAAGGTAGGCTGTGACTGGCGCCATAAGGAAGACGTAAGTCGACCCCAAGGCGATTCGCAACCACATCACCGAGTCGGAGTGAAACAGAAAGGCAACTGCTGCAAAGGGCAATGCTAAGATAGCTCCTAGCATGAAGCCTTTAGAGCTGAAGTCTTTTGTTGGCAGCCAAGGCAAAACTATAGGAAACAAGGCAGTGCCTGCCAACATCGAGACAGCAACCGCTGATGCAGGGTAAACGCCGCCAAGAAGGTATAAAGCAATGACGCCTGCAATAAGTGGAAGGGCAGCAACACTAAGTTCAACGGGTATTAACACTAAGCGGTCTTTGAGTGTGTATTTTACTTGGCGCATTTCAGAGGTTGCATTGCCAGTTTTTAGATATTCTTGAAGGTCATTAGCTCGCACGGGTCCATACTCAACTTTGAAGCCGCTTTGTTTTTCCACTTCAAAGCTGTTAACGCCCGAGGCGCCAAGCTGTGGCAGAATTAGATTTCTGTGGGAGACGACATCGGCAAGATTGGTGGTTTTTATTTTGCTTACTAACTCGTCGGTGCCGAAGGTACCTTTGCCTGCAGCGCACCAAACGTTAACTCCCTGTGTATCCAAAACCAGGATGTAGGCGTCAGTCTCCTTCAAAGAAGACCGCAATGCATCAAAGCTCAAAGTATAATTTGCGGAGACAAAGACGGGCGACTTTTGAGTTGGCTGTCCTAAAGAGTACAAACCAGGTGCTACGCGGTGATTTAGTCGATAGACACCCAAGCGGGCTAGAATGTGATCTTTTAATTCAGCATTGCCTGTTGACCAGCTTGTTGGTAGTATTTCTGGAAGTGATTTGTCTGGCACGTTTGTGCCTGTTTTTGCGTCAGTGCAGTTACATGATTGTTTACTCATGTTCTCATTCTCTACTACTTTTTAGTAGTAGAAAAAACTATATAACAGTTTTCTCACATATACTTATCAGAAAACAGTAGAAGGCTAATAGCGATGGAAAATGGTGCGTTAAATCAGATAGTCTCACAGCTCAAAGACCTCGGGCTCTCAACCCACGAAGCCCTAACGTACATCGCACTTTTGGCGCATCCCAACATAACAGCGAGTGCGCTCTGTAATGAAACCAAAATCCCTGACTCAAAAATATACTATGCACTAGATAGCTTGTCAAAAAAAGGTATGCTTACTATGCAGCAAAGCACTCCGGCAGTTTATCGTCCCATTGCACCAAATGAAGCGGTTGCCAACGTCAAACAGCAGCTAAAGGACGAGCTAGACGAGAAAATCAAGCAGGCCGATATCATTGCAAGTAAGTTGACGCCGATCTACGATAGCTCGGAGAAACCTGAAGAACTTGAAATCGCCTACATCCTGCGTGGACAAAAAAGTATCGTCAACCGCATGAAAAGTCTAATTCAAGCTTCGAAGCAAGAAATAACCATGTTCATGACATTACCTGAAGTAGTCAGGGAAATTCACCCAGCATTGAGAGACGCTAAAGAAAAACGAAGAGTTAAACTTAACTTAGCTGTAACTCCTGAAATCGCAAATAGCCAAGACCTCTCAGACCTAGGTGAGGTTAGGATTCTTTACTGTAGTCTAGCGATGTTCATTTCAGACATGAGAAATCTCGTGACGCTCACTAACTGGCCGAGTGAAAGTGCGCTTTTGACTCAGGACCAGAGCCTTATGCAGGTTTGCCGCGACTACTATGACAACCCAAGATGCTGCGGACCTAACTTCTCAAGCAAAGCAACATCTTGTTGATACTAGTGATAACCAAGGTCTTCATATGGTATGGAATAGAACGTTAAAAATCAGAATCTTTCTTAGTTTCTTTCTGAAGGAGTCTTAATGAGTTATCCTTCCTGTGAGAAAAAAACTTGTATAAACTGGAAGGAGGGACGCTGTTCCTTGAGAGAACCAGAGAAAACGGGCGAATCTTGTCTGGATTTTGAAGATGCAATGGATTCTCACAGGCTTAGAGCAGACCCCATAAACGGAAACCTCCGCTAAAAATGAGGGTTTTCAGTTTCCGTTATGCATCTTTCTTTCAACCATGCTTTTATTTTTTCGTTAATTTTGTCGCGAATTTCACGGAATTTTGCCAGTTTTTCTTCTTCTGTCCCTTGAAATGCCGCTGGGTCTTCGAAGGGCCAATACATTCTTGTGGATACTCCCGGTATGGTGGGGCACGCCTCTTCTGCTTTTACACATACGGTTATGACTATCCCAAAATGTATATTTCCAAGATACTCCGACAAGTTCTTTGAACGGTGACCACTTAGGTCATAACCAAGCTCTTTCATCACCTTAATAGTGTAGGGGTGAATAGGTCGAGTCTCGAAGCCTGCACTGTAAACCTCAAAATAATCACCAGCATATTTCCTCAGAAATGCCTCTGCCATTTGGCTCCGTGCCGAATTTCCTGTGCATAGAAAAATGACTTTAGTTTTTCCCATCTCACGCCCACCTCAAGTTACTAAACTCCTCGATTATCCACTTTTTCATTTCATCTCTTGTACGACGGAAGGCCTCAAGTTTTTCTTCTTCAGTTCCCTGCACTTCGGAAGGGTCATCGAAAGGATGATCCAGATAATCCTTAGCTTTAGGCAATCTTGAACGAATCAACTCAGGTCTACCCATAACTATTGGTGAGGCGCAAATGGCACAGTTTATTTTTGAGCTGCTGCGGCAAACTGATACAACCAGGTCGATATCGACATCTTTGAAAACATCGAGGCTTTTAGAATATTGCCCAGAAATATCTATCCCGATTTCATCCATAACCTTAATGACTAAAGGATTGACCTGCATGGGATTTGTTCCAGCACTAAAAACCTCATACTCATCGCCATACAAATGTCTAAGGAGACCTTCAGCTATCTGAGACCGAGCTGAATTATGAGTGCACAAAAACAAAACCTTAGTTTCAACCATTAAGACTCATCCTTATACGATTCTTTTTGAACCATAAAAACATGGTCAATATATTATTTATAGAAGTAGTTGTTTCGTCTTTTAAGTAGTCCAAAAAGAAAACACTTCCACGTTCTCTTTTTCAAATTGCTTCTTCAATATATTTTTCACCTCAGCCTCATCAAGATTCCATAGACCGTTTTTGTCTTTGTGCAAAGGAATTTTTGTTTCTCTAAGGAAGTGGTCTTTAGGAAAATCCAGGAAGATGTAGTAACGCTTGTCGTGCATCAATATTATTCTTAAAGTTGTAAGTTCTTTGTTTGGTGAAAGAGCATTTTGCTCAAGTATAAACACAATCGACTTTGGCTTCTTTTCGCTAACTAAACGCTTGAATTCTTCCCAATCTCTAATTCTAACGTGACCATCACTCATTTTCTTCAATTAACCTTTGACTTTGCGTTCCATTTCATCTATAATTTCTCGGATGTTTTCAATGGGCTTAGTTCTTTCTCAATTTTAGTAAAGGGTCTCTTCTGAGTTCCTGTATCTTCTCACGAGTTGCCTTCTTAGAGGGATGGTGAATAGCGTGGGCAGGGCATATTGCATCGCACCCATTGCAGAGTACAACGCAATTAGTTGGATTTTTCACAACTGACATCTTTTTGCCTTTGATTTCTTCAAATTCATAGGTTCCGAGTTTGCAGTATTCCACGCATTTTCCGCAGCTGATGCATTTTTCGTAGTCTATTGTAGGATACCAGAGTATCTTGCTTCGGGGAATTCCGTGCCAAGTTTCTTCAGACATATCTGTTGCCTTATTTCATTTCGATTATTCATAGCAACTTTTAAATATTGTTATCAACACTAAATCAAACCATGTCTGCAAAAGTGGAAAACCAGAATCGCTTCAAATCAACAGTTTTCTACGCTCTCTCCGATCCAATCAGACTCGAAATAATAGCATATTTGAGAGACGGAGAAAAATGCGTCTGCGAAATCGTTCCACATCTAAATCTAATTCAACCGCTCGTTTCACGCCACTTAAGAATCCTCAAAGAAACCGGAATAGTCAGATGCCGAAAAGAAGGAACAAAACGAATGTATTCAATTGTCGATCCCAGAATACACAATATTGTTGACGATTTAACGCCAGAGCTTGTCAACGTACTAACGAAAGAGGTTCTGGATCAAATGACTTGCAGATAGAATGGTGAACAGTATGGAAAAGAAAGAAGAAAAAATTAAGAAACTTGTTAGAAATCGATACGCCAAAGTTGCCAAAACCAATGGCTCTTGTTGCGCATCACCTATTAGCTGTTGCTCGGCTCCAACTAACAAGGAAGTATGCAGCATGATAGGTTACAGTGAAGCTGAGATGACCGCCGTTCCTGAAGGGGCAAATTTGGGACTTGGCTGTGGTAATCCAACGGCTATGACATCGCTAAAAGAAGGGGAGACAATTCTTGATTTAGGTGCAGGGGCAGGCTTTGACTGCTTCTTAGCTGCCAACAAAGTGGGCAAAAAAGGCAAAGTAATAGGAGTAGACATGACTCCCGAAATGATTGACAAAGCAAGAGCTAACGCAAGAAAAGGCAAATACACAAACGTCGAGTTCAGACTAGGAGAAATTGAAAATCTTCCTGTCGCAGACAATTCAGTCGACGTTATAATATCAAACTGCGTAATCAACCTCGCCCCAAACAAGAAGCGAGTGTTTGAAGAAGCATTCAGAGTTCTTGCTCCAAAGGGACGATTGATGGTTTCGGACATTGTTCTCTTAAAAGAGTTGCCTGAATCTATTCAAAATAATGTTGAAGCGTATGCTGGATGCATTTCGGGAGCAGAGCTTAAGGATAAATATCTTGAACTAATGCGAAAAGCTGGATTCAAAGAAGTAAAAGTCATAGAAGAAAAAACTTACCCGCTTGAATACATCATAAGTGAATCCACATTGAAAGAAGCAATCAAAATGGCAAACATGACAGAGGAAGAGGTAAAGGAAGCAGCCAACACAGTGGTAAGCATAAAAGTTTCTGCATTGAAAACAGAGTAGTGCTCAAAAGACAGAATGTTAAGGAGGTTTCCTATGAAAAAATCTTTAGGTGCAGAAACCATCGTTCCCACGACTCCTGTTTGGGTTGTAGGAACTTTTGATCGAGAGGGAAAACCAAATGTTATGACTGCTGCTTGGGGAGGAGTATGTTGTTCCAAACCGCCATGCATCTATGTATCTCTCAGAAAAGCCACGTATACCTACAATAATATTGTGGAGCGGAAAGCGTTTACAGTGAGCATTCCATCTGAAAACTATGTCAAGGAGGCTGATTATTTTGGCCTCACTTCGGGAAAAACGGTGGATAAATTCGCGGCAACAGGGCTTACTCCTGTGAAAAGCGATCTTGTTGATGCGCCCTATGTGAAAGAATTTCCGTTGATTATAGAGTGCAAAGTTCTAAAAATAGTTGAAATCGGCTTACACACGGAGTTTATAGGTGAAATCATGGATGTCAAAGCTGATTCTCTTGTGCTCAATGAGGAGAACCTTCCAGACATTGAAAAAGTGAAACCCATAATCTGGAATCCTTCAGGGATGGCATATCATAAAGTTGGGAAAGCCGTGGGACAAGTGTTCTCAATTGGAAAAGAGATAACCAAAGAAGAAAAATGAGCCTAAGATTCCAACAAGCCTAGCCGAACTTGAACTCCACTGGCGAATAGGTATTTTCCACCTTTTTTCAAGACGGTTCATCATCATAAGAAAGCAATTGAAATATTAATAATAGGAATAAGTAGTCTACATTGATGAATCGAGTTGCTAAAATCTTTATTGATTGTGGACGTTTAATGTTCCTTGTGGCTTTGCCGATTTGTATAAATACCATCCAAATATGAATATGAAGAGCGCTACTACTATTGCACCTATTCCTAATGGGATAACAAAGCTTGTTGCAACGAATTTAAAAATTCCTAATAGAACTGCAACTCCAAAAAATCCTAACAGAACTGCTAATACGCAGAGTACTGGACCACCAATGTAACTTCCAAATCCCATATCTTTTCGCCTTTATCTTTATTTAGAGTATTTGGCTGAAGTATAAACATGTGTGACTGCTATCTAACACCGACAAAGAGCCTTTGCGTTAAAGAGAACCTATTTTCATTAATGAATGGAGTTGCTGTTGACTTACAGTCACACCCACTTAAGTCCGCCAATGACCATTAATAAGGTGTACAGATTATGGATGTGAAAAGGAGGGATAGAAAGCATGAGATTGGGTCTTATTGATAAAGACGTTTTTGCGTTAAATGAGAAAATCGGTAAAGTCAAAGGAATAGAAATAGACTTTGAAGGGTGGAAAGTAACTCATCTTGAAATTGAATTGGAAAAGGATATAGCTGAGTCAGTGCTTGGCGCAAAGAAAAGCGGAGTACGAAACTTGATGGACGTCTCAGCCCTAAAGAAAGGGACTACCGCTTGGACAGACACTGGATTGCACTTAAATGTTCCAAAAGATCAGCTTCACATGTATCTTAAACCAGTACCCTAACTTAGATTAGATTTTAATCTTTTTCTCTGGTTTTCTCGCTCACTCACTTCCACACATAAACACGCAAGCAAGTAATCATCCAAATGTTTGTTGCTGTAACCATACAGTCACAGTCGTTTAAGTGTTGGACCTGCATCTTTAAGATGCTAATAGCTAAAGAACGCTCAGTTATTTGGCTGTTAGGTTTGATTTAGTACGCAAATATTAGGGATACCCCAAACTCAAGTTATAATTGCCGCTTTAGATGAAGAACCCGGCATAGGTCCCACAATATCAGAACTGAAAGAACATCTTCCGAATACAAATATCCTTGTCGTCGATGGTAATAGTCGGGATGAAACAGCAAACATCGCAAAAAACGAAGGCGCAGAAGTCATCTATCAAGATGGAAAAGGCAAAGGCAACGCAATAGCCAAGGCTATAAAAAACATTAACTCAAACGTAGATTTTGTTATTTTTACCGACGCTGACCATACGTACCCGGCTGAACATGTTCCCCGAATGCTCGAAATACTGGAACAAAATCCCGATGTAGGTATGGTTTTGGGCAGCAGGTTTGAAGGGACTCCTGATAAAATGGCTTGGAAAGGCATGTTTCATTTTGGAAATAAGCTTCTTGCATTTGCCCACAATCAACTTAACGGTGTAACACTCAGTGACCCATTAACTGGACTGAGAGTGGTACGTGCGGAAATAATGCGAGGTTGGCATGTAGAATCCAAAGGATTTGATTTTGAAGTGGAGTTAAACCACCAAGTAGAGCGCAGAGGCTTAAAAATCATCGAAATACCCATAAAATACAGGCAAAGATTAGGCGAAAAGAAACTTGGAATGAAACACGGATTCACGATCCTGAAAAGAATAATGCTTGAAACAACAAATTAAAGCATAGATTGCAAACTTGCACTAAAAAAATCAGTGCCAAAGCCTGCAGGTTCTAGAAAATGATATTAACGCTTTGAGCAGAGGTGATTCTGGGCATTGCTTTGGAGAAATGGCAGAACCTGCTAAGGTACGACCCGTTACCTCAATTGACCTCATCAAAGAATCAAGCAATCGTTTTCTTCACAAAGCGTGACCTGCAAAACGAAAAGGTCATTCAAACAGAGACTCTCTGGGAGCAGCCTTTAGTCAAAAAGATTGTGAATAACCAGCAGCTTGACGGTTCTTGGAGATACCCTGGAGCAAAGCTGGATATCCGTTCTCAGCAGAATTACAATCAGATTGAAACTTACCGAATCATTGGAGAACTAGTGGAAAAATACGGCTTCACCAACCGCAATAATGCCATACGAAATGCAGCCGATTTCCTGTTCAGCTTCCAAACGCAAGAAGGAGATTTCAGAGGAATATACGGAAACCAGTATTCTCCAAATTACACCGCTGCAATTATGGAGCTTCTTATAAAATCAGGCTACCAAAGCGACCGGCGCATCGAGAAAGGTTTCCTTTGGCTGCTTTCTATTCGGCAGAATGATGGGGGATGGGCAATAGCAAGCCGAACAAAAAACGCGAAAATTAATGATTTTCTGTTTCGCCAAGAAACAATGCAGCCTGACAGGACAAAGCCGTTCTCGCACTTAGTGACTGGCGTCGTGTTACGCGCCTTTGCAGGGCACCCCAAGTATCGTCAATTGGACGAGGCAAAAGCCGCTGGAGAGCTCTTAGCGTCAAGATTCTTTAAGAAAGATGCTTATCCAGATCGAGGAACAGTTGCTTTCTGGACAGAATTCTCTTTTCCGTTCTGGTTCACAGATATTTTGTCATCCCTGGATTCTTTGTCGTTTTTAGGATTCAAAATAGAAGAACCACAAATCAAGAAGGCAATTGATTGGCTCATTAACTCACAAAATGAAAACGGTTTATGGAATGTGCATCTGGTTAGGGGCAAAGATAAGGATTTGAATCTCTGGATAACTTTGGCAATCTGCCGCGTCGTCAAGAGATTCTGCTTAAATTAACACCACAGTAAATTATCATTTCTGGAATTGTTCCTTCAGTTAATCGTGTCCTTTTGTTTCATGATGAGTTGTGTCTCTGTGCCTCTCCATCTCCGAATGACTCTTGAAGGTTCTTCCACAGTCAGGACATTTGACCTGATTAGGTTCTAAACCACTCAGTGGAGTCTCTTGAGATGAAATGCCTGACATTGGTTCAGTAGCTTTTTCAACTTCTAGCCTTGGCTCTGATACTTTCTCAACGACATGACCCATTTTAGTATGAGCATTCAAAGCTTCCAGTGTCATGAAACCCATCCCGCACACGGGGCAAGTTAGCTTCATATTTGGCATAAGCACTCTATCTATGACATGAATTATGCCGTTGTCTGTTACGAGGTTGTAATTTGTAATGTTTGCGTCATTGATTTTCGGGGTCACGTGAAGATGCCACTTGTGGCCGTCAATTTTGACTTCTTGGCCTTGAATTGTTTTCGCGGAATTCATTTTACTGATTTGGTTAATTGTATGTTTTCCAGCAATTATATGGTACATTAGAATTGCCTTTAACTTTGGAACGTTCTTTAGAAGATCGTCAAACGCGCCTTTGGGGAGTTTGGCGAACGCTTCATCATTTGGTGCAAAAACAGTTAAGGGATCAGTACCTCTGAGGGTATCAATTAGTTCCGCAGCTTGAATTGCTGAGACAAACATCCTGAAAGTTCCAGCTTCAAGAAAAATATTCATAATATCTTTCATTCATTTTTTTCCTCCTAACTTTACCTTTTCTCAAATTAACGACTCATAGATACTTTCTGGCGTATGTTATATTCTTCGTCCTGTAAGCAATCGAACAAGTATTATGAGGATGGCGATGACAAGCAGTACCCATATTATGGTTCCAAGGTTGAAGAATACAAAGCCAAGGAGCCACAATACAATAAGTATAGCAGCAACTACGAAAAGTAAATCAAGTAAGCCCATTTCTAACAAGCCTCACTTACCATTAACTTGGCTGAGCCTATTTGAAGATGTGTGACTGCGAATAAACAGCTACAATGCCCAGTTTGTAAAGCCTTTAATGAAATTCAATTTTGCTTTGCTAATCCGCCCATAGGATCCCAAGGTGGAAGAACAACAGGTTCGGTGCTAAGAACGCTCAAGAGCTCTGGAGAGAGGTATTCTTTTCTAACAGTTATTTCGAATACGTATTCATCAAACCACTTGTCCATCATATACATGTAACCTTTGTCCCCGATCATGGCACCCCAACTATTTTCAACTCGCCATTTTCTCGGTTTTTCTTTCTCATCAAGATCCACACCTGTTAAGACCATTGCATGTGTCATTTCGCTATTTCTGTATGCTAACCTTCCCGCTTTATCAAGCTTAAAATCTGTTCCATAAACGATTTTATAATCATAAACGTTCAAATCCATGGCGCCCATTTCTGTCTCAAGCATTTGGCCAACGTCACATCCAAACCAAACCGCATGGTTACCCTTTATCATGTCGACCGCGGCTTTCTTCAAAGTCTCCATATCAACGTTTAAGTAACGCACTGAACGTCCACCGATAACATTCCCAAGATACTGCACCGTATAGATTTTTTTAAAAGGCTTGTCCTTTGCTGGAGCGTTTATTAGGCAGACAAGACCATCCAAGTCAACTTCTATATACTTCTTGTAGAACTCTCGAGGCGTAATATCGCCATCCCTGTGGAATATTTTTTCTTTGTCTCGCCACTCCCAGTAAAAATTGGTCGGAGGCTTCCCCAAGTGAATTGCAAGCATTCGATAGAACTCCTCAAGTAACGCGCACTTTGACTTTCGCAACTTCTCTACAGAAATGCCCTTGGCATTCATATCTCTAAGCAGCTTTGCGTATTCTCTCAGCTTGGAAACTAGAAGAGTGTTCATTGAATCGGAATCGTTGCTACTGAATGTCTCTGGCATAAGAGACTTTGGAACGACCCCGTACTTGTCAACGAGATTTACAAACATGTCCCATTGTCCACCATCGGAAAGTGGATCAATGAGAAGCGCCAAAATCATCCGGCTGTCCAATGGTTCATCCCTGGTCTCAATGATGTTCTCAAGGAAATAATTCGCCTTCTCAAATTTATCCCAGAACATCTGGTAGACCTCGGAGAGTTCAAAGGTTTGAAGGTTCAATTTTTTCATAGCTTCTAGAGAAAGGAGACTAAGCCCGGAGAATAACCAACACCGCCCTGACCTTTCTTGATTAGTAGCCTCGGGTGACTCTATGAGATTACTGAATGTGTAGTTGATTCGATCGACTTCTTTTCGACTCAAAGCTACATCTGCAATACCGTTCCGTGTCACCGCGTTCAAAGCAAGAAGATTTTTAGGGTCACTGTCGAAAGATGCTGAAAAACGCTTAATATCTTCATTTGTGACATTTTGTTTCATAATATTTCCCGACCATTTGGGAACCCTAATTTAGTTATCGATCGAACTAAGTTAAAGTTTTTTGCTAACAAGTCCGAAGTGGCAAGTTACCTAAGCTTCAAAATTGTCATTGTCAATGTTGTTGGGTTACGCTTCAACTTGCTCAGTTAAGTCCTGTACCTGTTTCTTTCCAATTCTTTTTCTATAGAAATTTTTGATGTGCTTCAGAACATTAGCCAGAAACCTGTCCTCTTGAGCGTGTGCTCTTTTCAAGGTTGCCTCTGGAGACATTAAAGCCTCTTTGAGTTCAGCTATTTCTTTCTTAGGCGAATATTTAATGTATATAGGGACTCCCACTAAAAGCAGGATTAGACCTAATGCAATTTGGGTAAAGTTGCACTGTGTAATCAGGTATACAGAAAAGATTACTCCAAGAGTTGGAATAAACAAGCTTCTAAGGCTAAAATGAGTTTTAGTATCCTTGCGGCGCAAGAAAAAGGTTGACGCACTTGTCGCAGCATAAGCAACTGCCATGAAAAACACAGAAGCCGCTATAAGCACTCTTAGATTGCCAAAAAGCGCTGCTACAAGCGCCGTGACTGCTGAAATGATTATTCCCAAATAAGGCGTCTTAAACCTTGGGTGAATTCGAGCGAAAACTTTAGGGAAAAGACCGTCAGCAGCCAGTGCATAACCCAATCTCGAAGTTCCTATCATTCCGGACTCGTCAGAACCAGAAACCGAGATTAAGGCTCCTACTCCCACTATAATTACGCCGATCAGAGCCCATGTTGGGTTTGAAACGAGAATTGCGCCGGTTGCAGCAGTCAAAGGTGCCTTATCTAAAGCCAGCAAACTCCAAGGTCTTACTCCAAAAAGCACAATGTTTGTAACCAAATAGAATACAGTTACGATTGTGATTCCAAGTATTATTGCCTTGGGGATTGTTTTGCCTGGATCTTGTATGTCATTGGCCGGTATTGTTGAAATTTCAAAGCCTGCATAAGCCCAGAATATCAACACAAGAGCTGCCCCAAAACCGCCAATGCCAAGAGGAGTAAACGGAGAAAAATTCGCAGTTACCGAAGTTACGTTAAAGACCATGAAAAGTAAGCCAATTACAGCGAAGAAAGCCA
>JBEKGO010000023.1:0-40880 GCA_050012755.1 Bathyarchaeia archaeon | reverse complement strand
CAAGTTTTATTCCCTGTAACCCAAACACTTGCTAACGGAAAAAATAAATGTTCCTAAGATAAACTGCGTGAAATGGTTCACTTATCCTTACCCCCCTAAAAAAAGGAGGCTCAGCACATTTTTATTTTTGATTTCCCTTGAAATGATTTGGTTTTGGTGAACAGCATGTTTGGCTGGACTGGAAATTTTCTTAAAATAAATTTAAACAAAAGTCAGGCTGTTGTAGAAGAATACAAGCAGGATCTAGCGTTGAATTTTCTGGGCGGAAGAGGGTTCGCAATCAAAATCCTCTGGGACACCCTCAAACAAGGAACTGACCCACTTTCGCCTGAAAATAAACTGATTTTTGCGACTGGACCTTTAACGGCAATTGGTTTACCGAACAGCGGTAAACTTGTTGTTGCATCAAAAAGCCCCTTAACCGGCGGCTACGGCGACGGAAACATTGGAACATTGGCTGCTGTGCACATGCGCAACGCAGGTTACGATGCACTCATAATCGAAGGAAAAGCTGAGAAGCCAATCATCGTCCATATTAAGGATAAAGCGTGTGAGTTTGTTGATGCAAAGGATTTTTGGGGTTTAAATGCCTTTGAATTAGAAGAGCAACTTAGAAAAAAGTATTCGGGTACATCAGGCATCCTTTCGATTGGCCCAGCAGGGGAGAACCAGGTCAAATTTGCTAATGTTGTTTCTCAAAAGGGACGTGCAGGCGGCAGACCTGGAATGGGTGCTGTATTGGGCTCAAAAAATTTAAAAGCAATAATAATTGAAGGCACAGGGCAAATACCGCTTGCAGATCCGGACGAAGTGCGGAAGCTAGCTGCTGATGGTTATCGAGAAGTACTTTCTAAACCGCTCTACCAATTTTGGAAGCGGCAGGGAACAATGTCAACCGTGGAGTGGTCGCAGGAAAACAGTGCATTACCTACTTTCAACTACAGGCAAGCTGTTTTCGACAAAGCCGAGGAAATCGGAGGGTTTTCTATGGAAAAAATCAAGATTTCCAACCGTGGCTGCCCACAATGCAACATGACCTGCGGCAATGTTGTCAAAGACAGTGAAGGAAAAGATTCAGAGCTGGATTACGAAAACGTTGTTATGCTTGGTTCTAACATTGGTTTTGGAGACCTTGCTCAAGTTGCTACCTTGAACCGTATGGCTGACGAGTTTGGGTTTGACGCTATTTCTCTTGGGAACGTGCTTGGCTTTGCTATGGAAGCCTCTGAAAAAGGGCTGATTACTGAAAAGATTGGGTGGGGACAGTTTGAAGAGACTAAAGCATTGATTAACGATATTGCGTACAGACGCGGTTTTGGCGCTGTTTTAGCTGAAGGAGTGAGAGCCGCCTCCAAAGTTGTTGGTAATGGATCGAGCGAGTGGGCGATGCATGTTAAAGGCTTAGAAGTTTCTGCTTATGATTGCCACGCAGCACCAGCGATGGCTTTAGCTTACGGCACCAACTCAATTGGCGCACATCATAAAGATGCTTGGGTTATAACTTGGGAGATGAAAGTGGGCAGAGAAAGTTTCGACCCAGCAAAAATTGATCACCTGATTGAAACCCAGCTTATCCGAGGCGGACTCTTTGAGGCTTTAACCATTTGCCGATTCCCCTACAACTCGCTTGGCTTCGAGCTTGAATGGTACCAAAAATACTTGAAAGCAGCTACAGGGTTAGAGTTCTCTCTTCAGCAGCTGAATGAAATTAGCGACAGAATACTCAATTTGATACGTGCTTTCTGGGTTCGAGAGTATAAGGAAAAGTGGAGCCGAGAGTTGGATGTCCCGCCTCTGAGATGGTTTAAAGACCCATTAACTCAAGGCGTGTTAAAGGGCAAGGCACTTGATATTAAGAAATACAATGAGATGCTAACTACTTATTATGAAAAAAGAGGCTGGGATATGCGAGGAGTGCCAAGCCTGTCCACTCTGGAACGGATAGGTTTAGGTCAAGAGGCAAAAGAGCTTGACGCTTACGTGAAACTAGAAAAAGAAAATGAGCAAAGTGTCAATATGACCTTGCAAAATACACCATTTCCTTAGCAGTCTTTCCGCAGTAAACGCAGTTGGTTATCGGCTCTTCTTTCTGGAAGGGTAGAACTCTGATGGTTGCGCCTGTTTCGTCTTTAATTTTTGCTTCATCGTCTGGGCTACCGCACCATGCTGCCTTGATGAAGCCGCCTTTGTCGCAGAGAACTGATTTGAATTCTTCATAGTTTTGCACAGTGGTGGTTTTTTCCTGCAGCAGGGCTTTGGCTTTGGCGAAGAGGTTATCCTGAATTTCCACTAGAAGCTTCTCGAGGGCGATTGGGATTTCTGATTCTTTGACAGGAGTCTTTTTGCCTGTATCCCGTCGAACCATAACTACTTGCCCTTGTTTTAGGTCTCGTGGGCCAAGTTCGATTCTGACTGGAACGCCTTTGAGTTCCCATTGGTTAAATTTCCAGCCTGGAGTATACTCTTCTCTGTCATCTAAAATGACGCTGAAGCCTTTTGCCTTGAGGGTTTCAGCGATTTCTTTAGTTTTAGCCGCTATGGCGGCTTGTTCGGCGCTTTTGAAGAGAATTGGAACAATAACAACTTGTACAGGCGCCACTTTAGGCGGCATGATTAAGCCTTTGTCGTCGCCATGAACCATGACCATAGCGCCAATGAGCCTTGTTGTGATGCCCCAGCTGGTCTGCCAAACATAGTGGTCCAATTTGTCTTCGCCGATGAATTTTACATCGAAAACTTTAGCAAAATGCTGCCCCAAATTATGGCTGGTTCCCATCTGCAAAGCTTTTCCATCAGACATCATAGATTCTAATGTCGTCGTGTAGAGCGCGCCAGCAAATTTTTCGCTGTCACTCTTAGTGCCAATGAGAACTGGAATTGCAAGGTAATTCTCAACTATGTCCTTGTACTCGCCAAGGGCATACATGACTTCAGCTTCCGCCTGCTCACTTGTGGCGTGTGCAGTGTGACCTTCCTGCCAAAGAAACTCCCTAGTACGCAAAAACAGTCTTGTAGCTTTGGTTTCCCACCTGACAATGTTGCACCATTGGTTAATTTTAATGGGCAGATCACGCCAACTGCGAACCCATTTGCTAAAGGCATCATACATAATAGTTTCGCTGGTTGGCCGAACAGCCAGTCTCTCATCAAGCGGTGTATCTCCACCCTGAGTGATCCATGCAACTTCAGGTGTGAAACCAGCAAAATGCTCAGCCTCCTTTTTCAGGAACGCTTCAGGAATAAACATTGGAAAATACACATTGCGGTGTCCAGTAGCTTTGATTTTCTTGTTTAGGATTTCCTGGATTTTCTCCCAAACTGCGTAAGCGTCTTCGCGAATAATCATGCAGCCTTTAACTGGCGCGTAATCTGCAAGTCCAGCTTTTAGAATAACTTCTATGTACCATTCGGAAAAGTCTTCGTTTTTCTTAACGGTAACCCCAGTATCTGACATAGCGGTTTTCTCTTCTTTTCACTTCTATGCGTGCAGAATATAAAACCGTAGCGGGCGAAATTGTTAAAAGTGACAAATAAAGCAAGAAAAGCAGAAAGGTTTTGCGTTATCGTCTGAAGCGTTTTTTTTCAGGGAAGTCTTTGCATTCGTAGATTCGCAGTTGTCTTTGAGGTTCGATGCGGCATCTTTTTCGTGCGTTTTTGCGTCTTATCAGTGGGGCAAGTTGAAAGAAAGGGCATTTGGAGCAGAGTGTACTCGTTTTCTATTCAGTTCTCCTATCTTGTCATCATTCTTCTGAACACTGGAAGTGCAATGGCAATCATGACTACACCGAAGGCTATTAGTATTATGAGTTCCGTCGATATCTGAGATACACCTGCGCCGAGCACCATGACTTTACGTAGAGCTTGTGATGCGTAGGTTAGTGGCAGTATCTTTGAGATGTCTTGCATATACCATGGCATCTGTTGTATTGGGAAGAACACTCCGCTAAGGAACATCATTGGGAACATTAAAGTCATCATTAGCATCTGTGCAGTTTCCTGATCTTTAGTAAAAGACGTTATGACTATGCCTAAGCCGACGAAGCTAAACACTCCCAGCAATAGTAAAGCGAATACCAGCAAGATGCTTCCTTGTATAGCGACTCCGAATATACCTATAGCTAACACCAAGATTATAATTCCTTGAATTAAGCCTCTGGCAGTCTGAGCTAGGGTTTTGCCTAGTAGAATCGACAGCCTATTTATTGGTGCAACCATCATGCCGTCCATTGTTCCAATTTCCTTCTCCTGCGAAATCGCAACTGGCAATCCAGTCATAACGCTCATCATAACTGTCATAGCCATTATGCCTGGAGCGATGAAGTCAAAGTAACTTGGGTTACCTGATACTACGCCTTGAGTTTTCACGGCAAAGGGTTCAATGACCGCTATATTTGTCGTGTTAAGTTTTTGCTGTGCTGTAGCGGTTCCCATGGCACCAACCATTGCTTTGAGAACACCTTGAATAGTCGCGGAGATTTGTGGGTTGGACTCATCACTCATCACAATGATATCACCTTGCTGCCCTCCCGCAACGCTTTGGGAGAAATTGCTTGGAATTATAATGCCGCCTTCAAGGTTACCCTTCTGAACCATATCCTTTAGACTGCCAACACTAGACACGTTGGTTATTACTAGCGTGTGTGTTTGATTGTTTATGGTTTCTAAACCCAGCAGAAAGCTTTGGCTTGGAAGAGTCGAATTGTTAAAGCCTGAATCATTATTGACAAGACCCACTTGCAGGTTGCTGACTGTACCGTTGGATGGATAAATGAAACCGACCATCACCATCATGAACAGTGGCATAACGACCAAAAGAACCAAGCCTAGCCGGTTGCGGAAGAGTTCAGTTAGGTCTTTCCATGCGATTCTAAAGCTGTGTTTGAGAATAGTTTGTACAGTCATTTCTATCGTCTCCCTCTAGAAGTTTGTGATCGCCCAAAACCCCTTCGACCCCGCTCCAGCGGCATTTTTTGGTCTGCAGAGTCCCTAACTTCATGTCCTGTGATGTGCAGAAAAACATCTTCAAGTGTTGGCTGTAGATTTTCCATAGTAGTAATTTTTCCATTTTTTTGTCTGACTGCGTCGATTATATTGTCAAATGCTTCTTCACCATGAACAATAATGTGGAGCCTCGTCGAGTTTTCTTGGGTTACAGCATCCGCGCAGTTTAACGCTTTTACTGAGGCAATTAAATCGGGTGTCAAATTTGCGACTTCAAGTTTAATAATCATGGTATCTCCTCCTGAAATTATCTTTTTAAGATTAGTTGATGTGTCAAGGGCTATGATTTTTCCGTGATCAACGATAGCTATGCGATCGCATAACAAGTCAGCGTCAACCATCATGTGTGTGGTTATGATAACTGTTGTTCCGCTTTCCTGGTTGAGTTTCTTTATGAAATCTCTTATTTCGACTGAAGATTGAGGATCTAATCCTAGTGTGGGTTCATCAAGAAATAGTACCTGGGGCATGTTTAGCAGGGCGCGAACCACGTTCATTCTTTGGCGCATACCTGTTGAAAATGTGCCTACTTGTGCATTCTTCCATTTCGTAAGTTGCACCAGCTCCAGTAAATCATCTATTCTTTTTGTTAGTGTGTCCTTTGGGATGTTGAATAGGCTGCCGAAGAACCGCAGATTCTCTTCAGCAGTTAACCTATTATAAATAATCATTTTCTCTGAAACGATGCCGATTAGTTTGCGTACTTCCATGTCATTTTTTACTGTATCAAAACCGCCGATAGTGGCTGTTCCTTTGGTTGGTCTTGAAAGGGTGGAGAGCATGCGCAAGGTGGTGCTTTTGCCTGCTCCGTTGGGGCCAAGCAACCCGAAGATTTCGCCCTTTTTAACTTGAAATGATATGTCATCTACGGCTGTGAATTTGCCAAACACTTTAGTAAGGTTTTTTACGTCGATTATAGAATCAGTCGCCATTTTAGTAACCTACACATCATATATTATTCAGTGCAATATATTGCGGTAAAATATAAGTATTACCCCAATACAATATAGATTCGAAACACAAATGGCATCAGAAAAAGAAGAAAAGACAACAGCAAACTGGCTAAAAGAAGCCCAAAAAGGCACCATTCGCATTGGAATTCTCATTCTTCTCAACAAGAAACCAGCTCACGGCTACGAAATAATGAAAGAAATCAATAATCGCACCAAGGGCTTCTGGAAACCCACTGCGGGCGGCGTTTACCCTATCCTTCGCGACTTAGAAAAAACAGGATATATCAAAGGCGAATGGCAAACTCAGAAAAACCGCCGGCTAAAAGTCTACAAAATCACTGAATCAGGAGAACTTATCCTTAGACACGCAATTGTAAAACAGGCAGAAATTTCAAATAATATTGGCAACCTTTTCCGTGAATTTGCGAAAGATGTTCTCAAAATTGAGGCTGCATCCGTGCCCAATATACCGTCCTTTTTCTCGTCATTCCTAGAAGAAAAACCAAATTCCGAAGAAAACCTAAAGCAGTTAGAAGTTGAGCGAAAACACACTTACGAAACTGTTAAGATGATGCAGAAACGGCTAAGACAGATTGACAAAAGAATCAAAGAAATAAATGAACCTGCGGCCGCTGATTCTCCTTTACAGCCGTAAGATGATGTTATCATTAGTCTAAAGAATTAAATGTGTGACCTAATATTTCTAAATAAGAAGTGTATTCCTAATGTTCCGCGTTAGAGTAAGCAAAATCGAATCAAATCGTGATTTAGATGGAAATCTTGGAAAAAGAATTGAGCTTCTTGAAGAGAGAGAAGTTAACCCCTATGTCCTAAGACCTCAGACAGATGAGGCTAAAATGGCGCAGGACATAATGCAAGCGCTCCAGCAACAAATGCCCTTCTTGCCGCAGAGAACACAACTTGCCACACCAAAAATAATCCTGTTTCTAACCGAGCAGGAATACGACAGTTTCGGCATTACTTTTGACGTGAACCAGGTTTACGAAGTTATTCTTGAAAATCAAGCTATTCGATTTAGGAAAGTTTGAGAATTTCTTTTCTCATTTGCCGCAGCGCAGTATGCTTAGGATGAAAAGACAAAACAAACATCATGCTCCTCAACGCTGAACTTATCCCCTCTAAATCTGACATTTTTCCTTCATCACAATAGAGCGGGATAGGATCATCTCCATCATTTTTTTCATAGTAGACATAAATCGGTGAACCAGCTCTATCCAATTTTACTACCTCAAAATCTAAATTCAATCGTTTAGCCGTTTCCTGAGCAGCGGTCCTAACGGAATCCAACCGTTTCCTAAACGGAACACCAGTTGACGCGTAAACCATCAGTTTTCCACAATTCCCCTTGAACATGACATACCACCAAACAATCAATGAGAAAGAATCCCTTTTAACACAAATCACAAAACGACAGCTCCAAACAGGGGAGGGGTGACTGAAAGTGAACGCAGACAACAAGGGCTATTGTTGCGTACGGACAACCACAACGGCTTAAATTCAAATTAAAAGTCCCTACGGTTCGTTTCAAAAATACCTTGACCGTTTAGATAAGTCAAACAATTATGAAAACGTAGTTAAAGACGTAACCAACAAATTTGAGTGGTCAGAGCCACCTACAGCAAGCCTTTTCTTGTACACAGTTGGAGAAAAAATCAACCCCTGGGTTGAAAACATTTTTTTCCTTTTTTTAACAAATTATCTTTTTAAATTTGAACCCATTAATTTTAAACTTGAAAATAAATGGCTAAAGCTCGAGTTCACGTTTTTGTAAATGGCAGAGTTCAAGGCGTTTTCTTTAGGCAAAAAACAAAACAACAAGCCGAAAGATTAGGCGTTACGGGATGGATTAGAAATTTACATGATGGCAGGGTTGAAGCTGTTTTTGAAGGTGAAGAAACAGCCGTTAAAGCGCTTGAAGAATATTGTCATAGTGGTCCTTCTTCTGCAATAGTGACCAATGTTGATTCTATATGGGAACCTTATCGTGGAGAATTTAGCGATTTTGAAGCGCATTAAGTTTTTTTCTTTAGTACCCTAAAATGTGAATCTTTTCCAGCGCTGATGTATTCTCCGCCCATGCCTCGTACAGCTGAGGCAATTTTTGCAAAGTTTTCTGATCCCAAAAACTGTTTAGGCTTGATAATTATGTAGTCGCCTTTTTCTTCAAAGCCTAGTCGAGTTTCCAATTCCTCAGGGAAAGACATTCGAATTTCATCAGGCGATCTCAGTTTTGAACCGTCCTCTTTAGGCGCTGATGCTTGAGCAACCTGTGGCTGAGTGATTTGACCCACTGCAATGGATTTGAGTGACGCTGAAACAGAACGCAGCTCTTCCGAGGTTTTGCTTAAATCCGCAACAAGTTTGTCAACTTTTGCCATTAACTCATTTAGTTTTTCTTTTTCAGTGCTCATCCAAACGCTCCCTCAAACTCCTAAATAAACCAAGACGCTTATTAATTATTTGCATTAGCCAAACGTGGAAGAAAAAAGAGTATGATCGAAATTGATGGGAGCCAAAAAAGCGGAAGCGGCACAATACTTCGCCTCTCCGTAGCTCTAGCAGCTATCACAAATCAGCGGTTACATATTTTTAACATTAGGCAGAACCGTCCGCAGTCAGGATTAAAACATCAGCATCTAGAAGCTGTGTTGACTGCAGCTAAATTGTGCAATGCTAAAGTGCAGGGAGCAACCTTAGGGTCAAGGGAGCTTTGGTTTACGCCTCAGCACATTGCTGGCGGCAATATTGAAGCCCTTATTGAAACGGCGGGAAGCATACCAATGCTGCTATTGGCAACTTTGCCTGTTTGTTTGTTCGCTGATAATCCCGTGCATTTGCATGTGGCTAAAGGTGGAACAGACACAACTCATGCCCCAACAATAAATTACATACGGTATGTGCTTTTGCCAGCGCTCAAACAGATGGGAGTTGACGCTGAGATTGTTGTGCAAAAATATGGTTATTACCCAAAAGGCATGGGCGAAGCAACAATGACGGTCAAACCTAACCAAAAGTTGAAACCAGTTCAGCTGTCGGATTTTGGTAAAGTCAAACGCGTCAATGGCGTTTCAATCTGCACTTTCTTAGCCGACAGACAGGTGGCGGAGAGGCAAGCTAAAGCGGCACAAGAGTATCTTTCACAAAACGGCTACAACGTTATTATCGACGCTATAAACGATCAGTCAAACACCTTTCAAAAAGGAAGCTCAATTGTCTTATGGGCTGAAACCGACACAGGCGTAATAGTAGGCGCTGATGCAATAGGTGAACTGCGTAAAATGAGTGAAGCTGTTGGAAAAGAAGCTGCCGAAAAACTCTTAGCCGAATTATCTGTTAAACCAACGGTTGATGTTTTCTTGGCAGATATGCTTATTCCCTATATGGCTCTGGCGCGGGGCAAATCAACATTTCTTGTAAGAACAATTTCTGAGCATATTGAATCTAACATTTGGCTTATGGAAAAAATGTTAAACGTTAAATTCACTATTCAAAAAGCGAACAACCTCTATAAGGTAGAAAAAAATAGCTGATTCCATGTCTAAACCAAGTATCTGCATAAAAACATCAAAAAAACATGGGCAGAAAATCATCGCCTTAGTCAGCAAACTTGAACTTATAGATAAATCACTGGAAATTGAGCGAGAGCAAGACAACCTCTGCATACCTATAGTTAGGCAACCGCAAGAAAATGAATTAACAATGCTCAAAGGAGAGGTACCGGAAACACAATTGTCAAACGCTGTTTTCAAGGAAAAAGAGTTGCCAAAAGAGAATCTCATACAAGTTCTCGAAAACAAGTTGCCGCCAAATTTGATAGCAATGTTACCTCAAGCATTAGACGTAATCGGGGACATAGCCATAATCGATATTCCACCAGAGCTTAAATCGAGCGAAAACATCATAGGTGAAGCAATTCTGCAAACGCATAGAAACGTCAAAACGGTGCTTGCCAAAGCAGGCGCAATAAGCGGGACCTACAGAGTACGTGAATACGATTTTATCGCTGGAGAACAAAAAACCCAAACAGTCCACAAAGAGTTCGGCTGCCGATACCATGTTGACGTGGCAAAAGCGTATTTTTCGCCCAGACTCTCGCATGAACATGAACGGGTGGCTTCATTTGTTCAAAAAGGCGAAACTGTGGGTGATCTTTTCGCTGGTGTTGGACCATTTTCAATACTAATTGCTAAAAAGAATCCAACAGTGAAAGTCTACGCTGTTGATCTTAACCCAGAAGCAGTTGAGTTGCTTAAAGTTAATGTTAGAGTTAACAGAGTTGAAAACCGAGTCTTGCCCATTTTGGGCGATTCAAGGCAAATTACTTCATCGAAACTGAAGGAAGTGGCTGATCGAGTTATAATGAATCTGCCTGAGAAAGCCATTGAGTTTGTTGATGCCGCTTGCCAGACAATCAAGCCGGAGGGCGGAATAATTCATTTTTACGCTTTCGTTCGTTCACCCGATTCAATCGAAAACCTCAAGCTTCGTTTCAACCAAGCTGTAGAATCAACGGGTAGAAAAGTTGAAGCGTTTCTTTACGCAAAAAGTATTCGGGAAACTGCGCCATTTGAGTCGCAGATTGTTTTAGACACCAAAATTGTTTAGCTTTGAACCGTCAGGGTAATGTTGATTTTTTGTTTTGGATTTTTCAGTATCGCGACTAACTCTCGGGATAAATCGTTCGATGATTTGTCTGCATCGATTGCCAATGTTCGGTCAGATATGTAGCTACTTTTTCTGATCACTATGTCGCTTGGATGAGTTAAAATCAGCTTAGGCGAGCCCGAGGCTTTAATTTGTTCACTTAAGCCTGCAGCCTCGACAATTATGGTTAGTTTTGCGTTAGTCTTTCTGAGAGTGTCTTTAAATATTTGAGCTAAATCCGCCAGTGCCTTATTAGCTGCCACGGCAACTATGCAATCGCCAGTGTTAGACACGCTCTTTTCTTTAGTAAACATTAACGTTGTTGGGTGAATGGCTTGAATGTTTTCATGCCCAAACGCCACAATGTTTTCTTTTGCTTGTTTACTCAATTACTCGTTAACCTCAATGGAATCTACTTTGCCATCCCCATCTAAATCAAAGCCTTGAATGACAACCGCGAAAGTGTCGCCGCCTTTGTATTTTTGAAGGGTTTTCTTCCAAAAATTAGTCAATGCTATAACACATGCTTTGGTTCCCACAGCTTTGTTTCCCGCTAAGACAACGATACTCTTAGTTTTATCCCAAGGATTAGCAATTTTAGCTATTAACCCTGACACATCAGAGGTGTAAACTTGCATTGTCTTATTTGAGGATAAACCGCCAAGCAAAAATCCTTGCTCGGAGGATTGCATTATGAATTTTATGGGAAGATACTCGTTTATTTCCTGCGTAAGAAGATTTGTGCCGGGTCCACCGACAAGAATTAAATTATTTTTTTCTTCTTTCTCCACTTTCACATCAACATCTAGTTTCACAGCAAATTCAAGGGGCATTTTAGCCAACTGACCCAAAAAAAGTGCCAAATGCGCTGCATAATGGCCGTCTCGAGCACTAGTTTTAAATGGGCCATGCGGTTGAGGACTGCCCACAACTATTTTTCCGTCAAAAACGCCGTCTTTGATGAATTCTTTGAAAAAAGCTTGAAGCTGCCTGTCTATGCTCAATGTGCAGAGGTTTTGGATTGGTTTGTAGCCTGATGGGAACTCAATTCCGAAGGCTGGAGAGACGGCTCTGTAATATTTTGCTGTTGCGCCTTTTTTCTTTTCTTCTCGAACAACGGTAATGGCTCCTGCTTTGGCAAGTTTTCTTATGTGGTAGTAGACTTTTTGCTCATGCAGGCCTAGCTGTTTTGCAATTTCTAGTGGGTACATTTCTTTTTTAGACAATAAGGTTATGATTCTCCAGCTTAGGCCGCCCAGTATCATTTTTAGCTTTTGCGAATCATCCAGTATGCAGATTTCTTTTACCTCCTGGATGTTGCCGTTATCTTGGAGAAGCAGTTTTCTTTCCATGTCGCGTTCGAATGGATGAATACTCGCAGGTACTATAAAAAATTTATTTATAATGGTTCAAAAGTTTTAGAGACCCAGCTAGCAACTTTGCGCTACCATATATAGTTAGCTAGATAGCCGTTATAAGAAGATTGTTAGTAGTCAAAAGTTTATCCTAAAAATCCTTATTAACAAAACGCTGGTTCCATAGGCTACAGAAAAAGGAAAGCGAGACTTCAAAATGTGTGGAATATTTGGTTGTGTCTTGAAAGAAGGAAAAGCTGCACCGTTAATTCATTCATCACTTAAACGTCTTGAATACCGTGGCTATGACTCTGTGGGCATAGCAACAATCTCCGATGGAAAAATCTTTCTGAAAAAAGATTCGGGAAAAATTGATGAGGTCCATAAAATTGTAAACCTCGACGACTTACCAGGAAGCATAGGGATTGGTCATACACGTTGGGCAACGCATGGCGCACCTTTAAAAGTGAACGCTCACCCGCAATCCGACTGCACAGGAGAAATAGTCGTTGTTCATAACGGAATCATCGAAAACTTTATGGAGCTCAGAAGTGAACTGCAAAATCTTGATCACACATTTGTTTCCAAAACAGACACCGAAGTAATTCCACATCTTATCGAACAAACCTTCAAAGAGAATCCGAAGCTCTCTTTGGTCGATGCAGTTCAAGCAACCCTCAAACGACTAGAAGGCTCATACGCGCTTGCCATAATCTCCACAAAAGAGCCAGACAAAATAATCTGTGCCAGAAACGAGAGCCCACTAGTTTTAGGGATCAATGGTAAAGGCGTTTTTTGCGCCTCAGATATTCCAGCATTTTTGCCAGTTACAAACAAGGCAGTCATGATAAATAATGGTGAACTAGTTATTCTGACAGCCCAAGGTTATGAGATTAGAAAAATCCAAGATTTGAGCCCTGTCAACCGAGAACCAATAACTATTGAGTGGACGGCTGAAATGGCGGTCAAACAAGGGTATCCACACTTCATGATTAAAGAGATCCATGAGCAACCTGAAACCCTGCGCAACACTCTTCGAATACAGGAACATTATTTGGAATTAATGTCAACATTTTTAGATCGAGCAAACGAGGTTTTTCTTGTCGCTTGCGGAACAAGCTACCACGCATGTTTAGCAGCTTCATACATGTTTTCTAAACTTGCATTTCTGCCAACCTACCCAGTGTATGCCTCCGAGTTCATAGAACAACATGGCAAATCGGTAAGCATTGACAGCACCATTTTAGCGGTTAGTCAATCAGGAGAAACAGCAGACACTATAGCAGCTGTTACCTGCGCTCAACAACGTGCAGCCACGATTCTAAGCTTAACTAATGTTATTGGCTCTAGTTTGACGAGGATTTCCCGTGTTTATATTGGCACGCAGGCTGGTCCAGAGATTGGAGTTGCAGCTACGAAAACGTTTACTTCTCAGCTTTCCGTGATGGCGCAGCTTGCGCTTCGGTTGGCAAAGAAGAGGGGTAAAATTTCGCAGGATGAAATGGATAGTCTTGAGGCAAATTTGGATAAGTTACCTGATATTGCTGATACCATAGTTAGGACGCAAGAGGAAAAAGTTAAGCAAATTGCCAAGAAATACAAGGATTCGAAGGTATTCTTTTTCTTAGGCAGAGGAATCAGCACTGCCACTGCTTATGAAGGCAGACTCAAACTTATGGAAATTGCTTATATTCCATCGATCGCGTTCCCAGCTGGCGAAAGCAAACATGGACCAATCAGTCTTGTTGAAAATGGTTTTCCAGTCGTTTTCTTGTGCCCCAAAGATGATTGTCACAAGACGCTGGTTGGTAACATTATGGAAATGAAAGCCAGAGGCGCCCATATAATCGCTGTCGTCGAGGAAGGAGATGAGGATATCAAATCGTTAGCTAATGAGTACATTGAGGTCCCCAAGGGAATCCCGGGTGTTCTGTCGCCAATTCCTTTTGTAGTGCCTTTGCAGCTTTTAGCGTATTATGTTGCGCTTGAGAAAGGATACAACCCAGATATGCCAAGGAACTTGGCGAAGTGCGTTACTGTGAAGTAGCGCTTTTCTCCGTTTATTTATAATTCTTAAAACCAAAAACATGTAATCAAGGCAGGTTAACCGAACCATTTTTCCAAAGTCATTTTAGCTTTCTGTTTCTTGGAGCCTTCCTTCATTTTATCTAAAGATTTTCTCACCCTATCTTCAGAGAACTCTTTCTGTCGGCACATGAAGTCAATTACGCCCTCCACATTTGGCTCTCTCCACTCTAGCTTGTAGTTATCCGTAACTTCAGGATGCAAAAAGACGGCTCTTATACAGTTTGGCTCAACTGGAAAAGAAGCATTTTTTATGTTAGGGATGGCGGAATCTAATGATCCATATTGTTTGATTAGTTTAAGAGCAGTTTTTGGCCCGAGACCTTTTATGCCGTTTGGATTGAAGTCTGTCCCGATTAATATGGCAACATCTATTAATTGCTCATAAGTCAAACCGCTTTCGCTTAATGCTTTAGATAACTCAATAACTTCTGGCACGACATCTACGTAGATTCCTTTGCTAGGAAGTTTGCGCCTGCCAGAAATAGTTACGTTTCTAAGAAGCTTAGGTGCGCCAAAAAGCAAACTGTCGTAGTCTTGGCTTGCACAGTAATCGGCATGGCTGCATTTGGTCATGTATGCTGCTTGAGCTTCTCCTTCGCTTGGTGCCTGAATCCAAGGCAAACCCATAAGATCCAAAAGTTTGCGGCTATCTTCCTGCATGTAATCTTTCATGCTTGTTGTTGCCTGAGCGAACATACGCATCTTTACTGTGTCGCCTTTCGCGACAGCCTTTTCATAGTGCACAGCTGCTTCCACTTTGACCTGTCTGCGTCGCTCAATTTCAGCCGCTTTTAAGGTTGGCGGAATACCGTCAAAAACATAGATCGGTTTTATGCCCATTTCAACAAGGTTGCTTGTACGGTAAAATAAGCCGCTGAGGTGGCTTGTTATGTGTCCTGTGCTGTCTTTTAGCGGGGTGCCATCAGGTTGGCGGATAATGGAGAGAAACTGGTAAATGGCGTTGTAAGCGTCTATTGCAATAATTTTGCCGCTTAAATCCTCAAGCTTAACCGGAGTTTTCGGAACAAGGTCTTTGAAGTCTACGCCCAAAATTTACCACGAATAAAATAGGCAAGAACCCTTCTTAATAAACTTGCGAAAAGTTAATTTTAAATATCAACAGGTTATCGTGAAGTTGCAAGCATAGCAGATATAAGGAACCCTTACAATTTAAAACCGCAAGAGATGTAGATTATGACAGAAAAACTGTCCTTAGTTACCTGTACAAGCTGCGGCAAACCAATTCCGCCAGCCAGCGAATCCACAAAATTCCTCTGCCCCAACTGCGGAGAAATCCAAATTAAAAGAGATGGAAAATGCCGCAAATTCGGACGCGTATACAAATGTCCAAAATGCGGATTCACAGGACCATAAGGCGATAAAACATGGGAAGCGTTATTGTAACGTACAAGGTTTTCCCAGAAGACATAATGGAAAATTTTGATGCCCTCAAAAAAGAAATTAATAACATAAAACCAGAGTTTGCTGCTATTGAAGGATACGGGGAGGAACCAGTGGCTTTTGGATTGGTAGCGCTTCTTGTTCAACTTAAATTCCCTGAAGACAAAGGCGGCATTGTTGACGAATTTGAAGAAAAACTCGGTAAAATCCCAGGCGTCAGCCAAGCGCAATGCATGTATGTACGCCGAAGCAGCAGAGACTAGCCCAAATTCTTGTTTTTAGACAAGAATCCATCAATCTTCTCACTTACAAACATCTGTAAGTATGCGCCCTCACGCTCTAAAGTTTATATAGGAATGAGGGTTTTCTTTTCCAACATAACTTTAGCATCAGATTATTGGAGGATTCTGTTTGAGTGAAGTTCAATTACGCGTTGGAGACGCAAGGCAAAGAGATGTGGGCAGAGGAATCGCCCGGATTGACCAGCGAACAATGCAGAAATTAGGCATTAGCGCTGGAGATGTAATAGAAATAATTAACAAACGTACAACCTCGGCAATTGCTTGGCCAGCTTACAGTGAAGACCAAAACCGCGACATCATCCGAATCGACGGTTATACACGCAAAAACACTGGCGTAGCCATAAACGAGTATGTTGTTGTACGTCCTGCAAAAGTCAAAACAGCCCTAAGCATAACACTCGCACCAGTGGATATGAGGCTTAATGTTGATGAAGATTTCACTAATTTTGTTAAGAACCGCCTCATGGAACGCACCTTGGTTGAAGGAGACACAACTCTTGTGATGATGCTTGGACATGCGATACCATTCACAGTTTCAAAAACCCGACCGCACGGTATAATAAAAGTAACATCTGAAACACGTTTAACCATACTAAACGAGCCAGCGCCCGAAGGCAAAGGCTTACCAAGAACCACCTACGAAGACATCGGCGGCTTGCACGAAGAAATCCAACGCGTCCGAGAAATGGTTGAACTGCCACTGCGGCACCCAGAACTCTTCCAGCGCCTTGGAATCGAACCACCAAAAGGTGTGCTACTTCACGGTCCACCAGGCTGCGGCAAAACACTTCTAGCCCGAGCGGTCGCTAACGAGTCAGAAGCCAACTTCTACTCCATTAACGGTCCAGAAATCATGAGCAAATTCTACGGTGAATCAGAAGCGCGTTTACGGGAAATTTTCCAGCAAGCTCAACAGAATGCACCAAGCATAATTTTCGTGGACGAATTAGATGCTATAGCGCCTAAAAGAGAAGAAGTTACAGGCGAAGTTGAAAGACGCGTCGTCGCACAACTCCTCGCGCTAATGGATGGATTAAGCGGAAGAGGAAACGTCATAGTGATTGGCGCAACTAACCGCCCAGGCGCCTTAGACCCTGCATTGCGTAGACCTGGAAGATTTGACAGAGAAATAGAAATCGGAGTGCCTGACAAGAAAGGACGCTACGAAGTTCTCCAGATCCACACAAGAGGAATGCCTCTCCATGGTATTGAGAAAGCTGCAACAGCAGAAAAATCGCCAGATGATGTTGACCTCAAGAAACTCGCTGACATGACACATGGCTATACAGGCGCAGACTTATCAGCGCTGGGCAGAGAAACAGCCATGAAAGCCCTCCGCAGATATTTACCGCAAATTAACCTTGAAGAAGAACGCATTCCACCTGCAGTGCTGGAGAAGATGGAGATTTTAATGAGCGATTTCCTCGGCGCTTACAAAGAAGTGACACCCACAGCCATGCGTGAAGTCTACATCGAAGTTTCTACTGTGCACTGGGATGACATTGGCGGACTTGACGAGGTAAAAGAGCACCTCAAAGAATCTGTAGAGTGGCCTATTAAGAATCCTGAAATGTTTACTCGACTTGGAATTAGACCACCAAAAGGTATATTGCTATATGGTCCACCAGGCTGCGGCAAAACTCTCCTAGCCCGAGGGGTGGCAACTGAAAGTGAAGCTAACTTCATATCCATTAAGGGTCCTGAAGTGTTCTCTAAATGGGTTGGAGAATCAGAAAAAGCCATACGTGAAGTGTTCCGTAAAGCAAGAATGGCAGCACCAGCGGTCATATTCCTTGACGAGATAGATTCACTTACACCTAGACGTGGCATGGGTATGTCTGACAGCGGTGTCTCAGAGCGGGTCATAAGTCAACTTCTTACAGAAATGGATGGAATAACTACATTACAAGATATCGTTGTTATCGCTGCAACCAACCGCCCAGACATGGTTGATCCCGCAGTGCTGCGCCCAGGAAGATTCGATAGATTAATTTATGTTCCTGAACCAGACGAAAAAAGTCGCTTGCAAATACTCAAAATCTACACAAAAGGCATGCCAATCGGCAAAGACGTTGACATAAACCAAATAACAATTATGACTAAGTACTATTCGGGTGCTGACATTGAATCTTTATGTAGAGAAGCAGCGATGCATGCATTACGAAGAGACGTTAACTCCACTGAAGTCGCCATGAAGGATTTCTTGGATGCCTTAAAAGAGATGGGCCCATCAATAACTCCTGATATGGAGAAGTGGTACAAGAGTTTCATGCAGCAAGTGCGACAAGTACAAAAGCCAGCAACACCAGTTGCTTAGAGAAGGACGCTTATGCCGCAAATTAAAGTTTGGAAAACTCGACCTTCTTACTTTTTTGTATTGGAAATTCTCCAGAAAAAAGGCGACTTAACCGACGATGAGCTACTAACTCAGGTCAAGGGCGAGTATGAGGATTTAGGCTACAAAGACTTCAACGACTTACTGTTAAAGCTGGAAGTAAGCGGCAAAATCCGGACTTCCTCAATGGCGCGTGGAAAACGCCGTATTGAATTAGTCCAGTAGCTTAACGATGATTACGCAAACAGTGCAACCGACAGAATCAACTACTGACGCTGTAGTTATTGGAGGTGGACCTGTCGGTTCTTATGCGGCCTTAAACTTGGCTAAACTAGGCGTTAAAGTCACAGTTTTTGAAGAGCATCCTGAAATCGGATTACCTTCCCATTGCGCGGGACATCTGAGCATCCGTAGCTTACGTAGCATGGGTTTGTATCCGCTTCCAAAGGGCATTGTTGAAAACACTTTTGACACTGCAAACTTCTATTCGCCAACGGGTACAAAATTTTCCCTTCATCTCTCGCAACCGGTGACGGCAGTTTTGAATAGGGCCCGCTTTGACCAGTATCTGGCTGAGCAAGCTAAAGCAGCTGGGGCACAATTTATTTTAGATGCACGCGTCGAATCACTGATTATAGCAGGTGGTTTTGTTAAAGGAGTAATTGTCCAACGAAACGGTCAAAAAGAAGAGATTTACGCCAAAATTACGTTGGATTCTGAAGGCATCTCTTCTAGACTTTTGAAGCAGGCGGGTTTAGCTTCCCTTAAGCCAAAAGGGCTTGTCTATGCAGTTGAAACAGAAGTGGAAAACGTAAAAGATCTTCAACCTAACGCTGTTGAAGTTTATTTTGGCAAATCCTATGCGCCCGGGTTTTATGGATGGCTCATTCCAAAGCTTGATGGAACAGCAAAAGTTGGCTTAGCAACAAACCAAGGAAACCCCCGCGAGTTTCTCAATGCATTGATGTCTAAACATCCTTTTGCTTCAAAACAGCTTGACAAAGCCAAAATAACAAAGATTGGATACCACGCCATAACATTGGGTGGTCCAATAAGCAGGACCTACGGGAACGGATTTCTTGCCTGCGGCGACTGCGCTTCCCAAGTTAAACCAACCACTGGTGGCGGAGTAATTTTTGGATTAACATGCGCTAAAGTAGCAGCTCAAACAGCATCTGAAGCCTTGCATAAAGCCGATGTTTCCGCCGATTTTCTTAAGATTTACCAAAAACGATGTTCAAACCTACTAAGTTTCGATTTTAATGTTATGCTTAAGCTGAGGAGGTTTCTTAATTCTTTGACAGACGAAAAAGTGGATGAAATGCTACGGGTATGTGGAAAACTGGGCGTTGATAGGGCATTAATTGATGTTGATGAAATCGATTTTCAAGGCAAAATGATTCTTACGGCTCTAGGCAAACCGGCGATGGTGGCAGCGCTGGCTTACTTTGCGATGGTCTACCTCTCCACAAACCCTTAAAATGTTCGAGTGCCAAACTAGAGGCGGGATAAAAAAGAATGGGCGAATTTGAATACAAACAAGTCCTCGTGTTTCGAACCGATTTGCGAATGAGTAAAGGCAAAATTGCAGCGCAAGCTGGACACGCAGCAGTTTCAGCCGCTCAAGCCGCTTTTAACCAACACAAAAAATGGTGGGAAGCATGGATGTATGAGGGCCAACGTAAGATTGCAGTAAAAGTTGCTGATGAAAAAGAGCTTGGTGAATTAGAAGAGGCTGCTGACCAGCTAGGCTTGCCTCATGCATTGATCGTTGACAGAGGCTTAACTGAGGTTCCAGAAGGCACAATAACGTGTTTGGGGATTGGTCCTGCTCCAGCAGAAAAGATTGACCGCTTAACGGGCAAACTAAAGTTGTTGTAAGGCGATTGTGTGCCTGTTTCACCGCTTGATAAGCAGCTTGGCATTGAGGTTTACGCCACTGATAGTTTAGGCGTCGGCGGTGCGATTCGTGAAACGGTTGACGATTTTGTTGTTGAAGAAATGCTTATTGACGGCTCAAAGGCAAACGTCAACGGAACGATTTCAAGTAAAGTCTTGGGCTCTTCCTCCCAGATCCAGAGGTTTCTGTTATGTGTTTTGGTTAAGCGTAACTGGGACACCTTCATAGCTGTCAAAAACATTGCGGTACAGCTTGGCATAGACCAAAGACGCATTCAGATTGCAGGCATAAAAGATGCTAAAGCTGTCACGGGACAACATTTAACGATTGAAAATAGCTCAATAGATGATGCTTCCAAAGTCAACGTTAAAGATACCCAGCTTTACCCAATTGGCTATGTTCGTGAGGCACTTTCACTGTATTACTTGCTGGGCAACTATTTTACAATAAAAATAAAATCAATGGCGCTTGAACAAGACGCAGTTAAAACAAGGATAGCTCAGACTTACGGGCAACTTCAAGCCTTAGGTGGCATCCCAAATTTTTTTGGGCACCAACGTTTTGGGACCACCCGCCCAATAACCCATTTAGTTGGCAAAGCCCTCTTTCAAGGCGATTTCAAGGAAGCAACAATGCTTTTCTTAGCCAAGCCAAGCATTCATGAGCACCCATCATCAAGGCAAGCACGCCAACAACTGCAAGAATCAGGAAATTTTAGGGAGGCCTTGGAAAATTTTCCAAAACAGCTTCGCTTTGAAAAGATTATGCTCAGTCATTTGGCTGATAATCCTAACGATTTTGTTGGTGCATTTAAAAGGTTACCGTTAAAGCTTCAGGAACTTTTTGTTCAAGCACATCAATCGTACCTTTTTAATCGTTTTTTGAGCGAACGGATTAAGCAGAGCTACTTCCTTAATAAGGCTGAAATCGGGGATTATGTAGTTGGCGTTGAACGTTCGGGATTACCTGTTACAAAGATTGCAAAAATGGTAACGTCCGAAACGGTAACGGATATTAACGAGCAATTGAAATCGGGAAAAATGCGGGTAGCCCTTCCAATAGTAGGGATAAAACAGAAGCTTTCACAAGGCGTTATGGGAGAAATAGAAAAACAAGTTCTTGAACAAGAAGAAATCAACTTAGAAAACTCAAAGGTTAATGAATTATCAAGGGTCGCCTGCAGAGGTGGATTAAGAACAGCGATTACTTTGGTCAAGAATTTTGAGGCCAAAAATGTCTCAGCAATTGAAAAAGATGGCGGCTGCCAAGTCGAGTTAAGCTTTATGTTGCTTAGGGGTTCATACGCTACAGTGCTTCTAAGGGAAATAATGAAGCCTGCCGACCCATTAGAAGCTGGCTTCTAAATTCTCAAATCCTATTTTGTTGCATCAGGCATATTTTTCTTAAGGCTTAATGCAAATTCTTTTGCTTTTTCAAGGTCGTCTTCATTAGGTCTTTCTTTGTTTAAGCCTCCGACTATTTTCAAAAGTCCAAAAGTGTCAAAGGCGGCACAATTAAATTCGCTAACAATGTTAAAACCTTTAGCCAAGAGTTTTTCCTTAAGCTGCTTATGAAATTTTTGCATGTTTCCTGTTTGACCACTTGTGGAGAATATGAATGCTTTCTTGTTAGCGGCTTGAGGAATTTTATCGACAAACTGAAGCAAAACCTTATGGTGGTGTCTAAAGTAAATCCCTGAACCGAAACCAAGGAGGTCATAGTTTGTTAAGCTGTTTGGGTCAGTTTGCTCGGGTTTTTTTATTTCTGCATCCAAAGTTTTGGCGATGACCTGGGCTACTTTTTCGGTGTTTTTGTGATGATAAGAGAATAGAATAATTAGAGAGCTCATTTTTAACACAACTTTTGTTCTTAATGTAAGGGACCTGTATTTAGGTTCTATGGTTGGTAACAAGGTTGATAAGGAAGTGATAAATTCATTTTCTACTAGGAAGCTTTTTTTATGGAAAATGAACGGCAATGCATTATACCACTTCATAAACCAACAAAAAAAGAGTTAGCGTTCTTTTTTGCCTCGGGAATCTTGGTCAGCATTCCTTTTGCTTTGGTTTTTGAACAATTATCTTCTTTGGTTTCTGTCGCTTTATCGATAGTGATTTTAGCGCCGTTCATAGAGGAGTTAGCGAAAGTTTTTCCATTATTCTATAGGCATGGTGAAACTGAAAGATCCATCGTTACTTTAGGTATCCTTATCGGTTTAGGGTTTGGCATTTCCGAATTGGTATTGTACGTTTTCCTTTCTGGCGCACCTTTAATTGATAGAATCCCAGGCGTCATTTTTCATGCTTCAAGCGCTGGCATAACAGGTTACGGAATAGCTAAGAAAAACCCATTGCCATACTACTTGATGGCTGCAATTCTTCACGTGACAAACAACTTTTTTGCTTTAGAAGCAGCCATACCCTTTGGCGTTTTTGCGGAACTTATAGTTTTAGTTGTTGCTTATCTTTCAGCATGGCGTTTCTATCATCAGGCTTCTAAAGAAAAAATAGTGGTCTAACAAACCTTGTCTGTTTTGGCTAAGTCTCTTAGCCTGTTTACGCCATCTATTTCCTTGATGAAGTTTGCGACGCTTTTTGGGACAAGCTCCATCCAGCTTTCATTCTGAAGCATTTTTTCCCTAACAATCGTTGACATGTAAAGTTGCCTATCGAAGAAGGTAATGTTTTTGACGGGGTAACCTTTTTCCATGAAAAGTCTTTGTGTTAAGGGTTCATTGGAAAAAACAACATTAAACTTTGGGGTATAACCTTCAAGAGCGCTAACCCACAGCATGTGCAAATGAACATCTGGAACAGGAACGACCCAAAGTCTTGAATAATCCACTTTGGCTTCTTGTAAAGCATTGCGAATCATAACTAGTCTTTCGCCTGCCGTGAACGGGTTATTTCCGTTATGGCTGTATTGAGCGCTGCCGATAACAATGACAAGTTCATCAATTTCTTTTAGTACTGCCCTGATAGCGCCAAGGTGACCCAAATGGAAAGGTTGGAACCTTCCAACGTAAAGACCTCTATTAACCAATGATGTTTCCTCTCCTTTGAGGTTAAGCTCGCATGCTTTTATGATTTGCGTTAACCAGAAAATTTAGTTTAAGCAAAGTCTTCCAAGTGAATATTCGACTGGAAAAACCTGGAGCATATGTCCATTAACTTCCACTTCTGTTGACGAGGAAAAGCCTCTCTTCTCTCGACTCAAGAGTTCAAGTTTGACTTTTAACCCTCCTCCATAACCGCCCAATGTAAAATCTGATTTTACAACTCTATGGCAAGGAATGATAGGGGCAAAAGGGTTTGATGCCATAACGTTTCCAACAGCCCTTGGACTACCACCTACTGCTTTAGCAATTGAGCCGTAAGAAGCCAAATAGCCAAGCGGAATCTTGGCGGTTGTTTTAAGAGTTTTTTGAGTGTATGCGGGCAAACGATTCAAAGCTAAAGGGAAGTTTGAATCAATACCTTTACCATCATAAATGTCTTTGAGAGAAGCAAGAATGCTTCTAGCGAAGACAGAGGGTTCATGAAAAAACTCGAAAGATACGTTGAACGGAAGATTTCTTAAAATGTTACTTAACGTTAACTGTCGATTTACACCAAATGATGAGGTAATAATTTGCTGTTTTTCAAAGGCAATGCTGAACCAGACATCGTCAATGTTTTGGGAATAAATTTCTATCATCAACTTCAACCAGCGCGGTTATTGCCTCTGTAAAAGGTAAAGGGTATGTTAAAAGTTTTTGCGGCAAAAACCTGTTTTGCCTGAGCAATCGGGGCATTCAGCAATAAGTTCAATATTATCTAACGCCGGTGAAGACACCAAGAAACTTTTAGCAGAAACAGTTCCATAACCGACAGGTTTTCCTCATTTTTGACACTTCAACCGGTTAGAATTGTCCATAGACGACTCAATCCGTCTACCCTATAATGGTTATAAGCAACCTTAATAATTTGTTTTGTGTATAACAACGGGAAAAGGCGAAAATTATGGAAAATTACGGTCCACAACTACCTCAAATTCCCCAAATCCCACAAATGCCAATGCCACAAGGCCAAGGTCAACAAGAACAAGCTCAGCAAGGTGGCTACGCATGGATGCCAGGCGCTACCACTGTTGGCGTAGTTTTTTCAGACGGAGTAATATTAGCCGCTGAAAAAAGAGTAACATATGGATATTTCATCATGAGTAAAGGCGGCAAAAAAGTGTTCAAAATAACGGACAGAATCGGCGTTGCCTGCGCTGGACTTGTTGGAGACATGCAAATTCTCGCCAAAGAAATGGAAGCACAAGCTAATCTTTATAGCATGGACACGGGCAGAAAAATTAGCGTGGGTTCAGCGGCTAAACTGATGGCTACAGTGCTGTTTAACCGCCGATATGCCCCGCTGATCACACAGACAATTGTCGGTGGCTTAGACGAAGAAGGTCCCTCGCTTTTTGTACTTGACGTTTTGGGGTCACTTATACCTGATAAATATGCGGTTGTAGGTTCAGGAACAGAATTAGCGATCGGCGTCATCGAAGAGGGCTACAGAGAAAACATGAACGCACAAGAAGCTAAAGAGCTTGTTACCCGGTCTATAAAATCAGCCGTTAGTAGGGATTCTATGAGCGGTGACGGAATTGACTTCCTTATTATAACGAAGGAAGGCATCGCTGAAGACTCCGTAAAGTTTTAAACCATTTTTCCCAAATTTCTCTTTAATAGTAAAAATGATTCAGCATTGCCAAGGAACGGAAATATGTTATGTCGTTTGAACTAACACAGGATGAAGGAAAATTCTTAATCCAACTTGCCAGAACTACCGTCAAAGAGTATTTGCAAAACGGCAAGAAAATTTTGCCTCCAAAAGACACAGCTAAAAAGTTTTTTGAGCAATGCGGCGTTTTCGTAACTATAAACAGGATTCGGAACGGGGAAAAAGAGCTACGAGGGTGTATCGGTTATCCTTACCCGACTAGTCCACTTGTGGATGCAGTGATTGATTCCGCCATTAACGCTGCAACAGAGGACCCACGGTTTGAACCCTTGTCTGCAGATGAGTTGGAAAAAGTTGTTTTTGAGGTAAGCGTTCTAACGCCTCCGGAGCCCGTGCAAGTTGCGAATCCAAAGGAGTATCTTAGTAAAATCAAGGTTGGTGAAGACGGCTTAATCGTTGAAAGGGGCTACTACAAAGGTTTACTTTTGCCACAGGTCCCTGTTGAATGGGGATGGTGTGAGGAAGAATTTCTTTGCCAATGTTGCGTTAAAGCCGGAATTCCGCCTGATAGCTGGTTAACAAAGGGCGTTAAGATCTACAAGTTTAAAGCGATAGTTTTTGAAGAAGAAACGCCGATGGGCGAAGTAAAACGGGTTCTACTCAGCAAATAGGAACACAGCCTAATCTAGCATGGTTTCAACGATTTTAACTGCCTTGTCTAAACCTTTAAACTTGCAAGAGAACTCGTTTAGCGCTGATACGTTGCGATTATAGGATTCTTGATCCCTTTCTAATTTGGCAATTGCCTTTCGCAATTGACTTTTGTTTTTGGCAGTTATTGAACATTTCAAGTCTTGAAGTTTAGCAGCGTTGCCCAACTGCTCAGGCTGAGTTGGAATACAAATACTCGGTTTTAAATATTTGATCGTTTCAAAACATGTTGCATGTCCACCACTAAAAATTACGAATTTAGCGTTTCTCATAGCTTCTTGCCGTTCTTCAGCAGATAGCCACGTGTGAAGTTCGCAGTTTCCAATTTTGGCGCTGACTTTTTTGCCCGGCGTTCCAAGGCTAATTATGCATTTGGTTTTGAGTTTTTCAAGAACTGGGATAAGGGTTTTTATTAGTTTTCCTCTTGTTCCGGGTGGTCCGCTTATGGGAGCAAAAATATGGTCATGTGAACCTTTGACGGGTGTTGTATCTACAAAGCTTCCTATGTACTCAACTTTTCCGCTTAATCCCAGGTTATCCAAGTTTCCAATGCTGTACTCAGAAATAGTGTAGGGAGGTGGATTATCGGGAATTATTATTTTTGAACACTGCTTTACGTATCTCTCAACAACACGTTCGCCTGGACTCAAGAAAGCACTAAAACCATAGCTTGGCCTAATCATGTTAGCTATGTAAACAGACGGAATTTTCCATCTTTGAGCAAGCCGAAGCGCGTTTATGTCGCCGTCGGCGATGAGAAGGTCAGGTGCTATTTCATGTATATTTTCCCTAAGGTCATAGTAACGGTGAATAGTTTCCCATGCATTAGAATTTTTTATTTCAAGCCTATTTTTTTCATTGTTAAATAATGGAAGAGGAAAAAAAAGGTTAACCAGGGAAGCCGAAGTAATTATCCCATGAGCATTTTCGTACCAAGAAATTGGGGTGCACTTGTAAACATTTTTAAACTCCTTTTGAAGCAACTCATGTGCTTTGCCGCCTGAGAAAAAGAATATTTCATGACCATGCGCCTCAAGTCGTTTACCTAATGGTATAATGCGGGAAACATGGCCTAAGCCAAGCTCTGAACAGCTACACAGGAGTCGCATATACATACACAATGTCGGGAATTTATTATAATTATCCCATATTAACTCAAAAAAAGCAAGTAATTTAAGGCTTAAAGTTAACATTAAGAGTATGTTTGTTCCACGAAAAATTCTGGAAGAAAAACTTAGCCAATTGCTCGCTGAAGACCTAGGACAGGGTGACGTAACTTCAGCAGCAATTATTCCGCCAAACTTAACGGTTAACGCATTAGTTACTGCTAAAGAGGAAGGTGTAGCGGCTGGAATAGAAGAGGCAACTATTCTTGCTGAATTCCTAGGATTGAAGGTTCAAGCTAGAGTCGTTGATGGAGACAAAATCAAGAACAAACAGGTTCTGATGGAAATTTATGGTGATGCACAAACTATTCTGGCAGCCGAAAGAACTTTGCTGAATCTTCTTTCTCGAATGAGTGGAATTGCAACTAAAACGCGAAGCTTAACATCCAAACTTGAAAAAGCCGGCGTAAAGACGAAAATTGCTGCAACTCGAAAATCAGCTCCAGGCTTGCTCTATTTTGATAAGAAAGCGGTATTAGCCGGAAGCGGAGATCCGCACAGGTTGCATTTGGATGATATGATTTTGATAAAAGACAACCATTTAGCCATTGTTGGAAGCGTTGAAGAGGCTGTCAAAAAGGCAAAAGCAAGCGGCTCTTTTACCAAAAAAATTGAAGTTGAAGTAACAAATGCCGAAGACGCTGTGAAAGCTGCAAGAGCAGGAGTTGACATAGTTATGTTGGATAATTTCTCGCCTAAACAGGCTAAAGAAGCAAGTGAAATGTTAAGGAACGCCGGCTTTGGCGATGTGCTGCTGGAAGTGAGTGGTGGAATTACGAGTGAAACAATGCTGGAGTATGCAACGGCCCAAGTTGATATTATTAGTTTGGGCGAACTTACTCACAGCGTTAAGGCAATGGACATTAGCTTGGAAATTGTGAAAGATTAAAAAGGTTATTTGCTTTAAATTCCGAGGTTTATTAGCCACGCTTCAATTATAGCGCCTACAATAAGTATTCCTGCGCAAACTGCAATTAGGATTGCAGTATTTTTCACTTCAAGCCATCTATGCTGCAATAGCCGTCGTGTCAACCAAATACTCTCCGCAATAGCAATTGAATAGGCTGTGAATTCTAGCCAGAACACAGGAGTTATTACCAAGCTCAGCAAACCTATGGCAACTGGATAACCTTGTACGGACGCTATTGCGCCTAGAGCAATGCCAGTGTTGAATAGAATCGCAAGTCCTAGTACAGCACCAATTATAGGAATGAACATTAGAAGACAAATTTCGAAGTTGTTTAAGAAAATGTATTCTGTTAAGCTGTTATTGGCTTTATGCGTGTTGAGAGTTGAGTTTAAAGTGTCACTTATTGTCTGTGCATCATTGTGGCTGAGAGGAATATAACTTCCGATAACAGTAAGAATAGACGCGAGTACGAAAATAAAAATTATTGTATAGATTCTTTTTCGTTTTGACGAAGCGTTGCGCCAAAACGATAAATCAAGTTTCATTTAACAGACCTTTCTAACTTGTTGGCTTAATCTTTAAGACCCGAAATCCTCGTGCAATGGGATTTAAGCTTTCTGATAATTTAACCTTCGTTAATATATCTTCTGTATCAACGGCAAAACTACGCATATCATGCTCAGCTGCCATTAGTGAGCAAAGATATACTCGGTTCTGCAGTAACGTGGGTTGACACATGTGAGGCAATCCCAGCAAAATGGGTTCTTTTTCATCAACCGCTTTCTTGCATGCAAAAAGAATCGCTTCTGCACCAGCCGTTAACTCTGCAATCCGCACAGCAACACTCTCTTTACCAATAGCCAACATATCCACGTCATGAACTCGTTTGATTTCTCCAGCAATTTTTCTTAATCTAGGCAAAATCTTGAGAATATGTGCTCGCCCAGTTCTTGACGCTCGCAAGTTTATGAGCTCAACTGGCGATAACTCCTCAATTGAAACGCCACCAAGCGACATATCCAGATGCACGACATCAGCTTTCATTTTATCTAGCAAACTTCTGCAAAGCTCCGCCTCATGGACTATAACTTCAAAACCGTCGTCAACTTCCCTAAAAATTGGTTCAGCCAACCGAAAGGAGGGCTCCCTATATGGTGGATTAACAAGCACTGAAACGGAAGCAACAAGGTACAGCGGCTTAAACTGTTGATCAAGGATTGCAGCCGCAGAATCCGCCGATATAATTCTCAAGTAACTCACCAATCAAATAATTTGGCGAAAAGAAGAAATTAGGTTTCCTCCTCACATTTACCCTTGGATTTCAAACCTAAAGCTAAAAGATACATTTCTGAACTTTTTTGTCGGCTGGCCAGTGGTTTCACAATCTTGACTGTTTCAAAAAGTTCTTTTGCTGTGAGAATAAATTCGTTGAACATTTCGCCTTCAAAGAGTTTTACAAAAAAATTTCCTTGTGGTCGTAGTACGCATTGAGCTATTTCTAATGCTCTGGTTGCTAAGTCAATTTGTTTTGCTTGATCAACTTCCCAAACGCCAGTTATGTTTGGGGCTGCGTCAGAAACCACCACGTCAGCTTCGCGAGGCAGAAAAGAACGAATTTGATCTATAATATCTGGTTCATTGAAGTCTGCAATAATTGTGCGAACATATTCTTGAGTGAAGGGCTCTATTGGTTTAAGATCAATACCTAAAACGTAACCGTTTTTTCCAGTCATTTTTCTCTCAGCTTGAATCCAGCCACCTGGCGCAGCGCCTAAATCAACTACAACATCATTTCTTTTTATGAAACCGTATTTCTCGTTAGCTTGAGCTAGCTTGTATGTGGCTCTAGAACGATAGTTTTCTTCCTTGGCTTTTTTGTAGTAGTATTCGCGTTTTCTATCTCGAATCCAAGCTTTCGGCAACGGAATCATCCTCTTCTGAGCTTGGCTCGCTTGGTGCCTGTGGTTCGTTAGGTCCTTCAGGTGCAACAGGAGCAGCGGTAGCTTCTTTTCCTAAACCAAGTATCCAATCGGTAAGTTTCGGGCAGCTTTTTGGAGAAAGCGCGGTTGTTGGATCACATCTTGCATTGTCCGGACAAAGTAGACATGGGCAATCAATTATGGTTTCTATAGAAGCAGGAAGCCTTTTTGGATAAAGTCTGTAGGTCCATCTGCCTTCTTGAAGTTCTTTTTCTCGACGGATTAACCCTTTTTCTTCCAATTTAATGGAGACACGTGAGCCTTCTCGGCTGCTAGCTCCGAGTTCACGCCATAAATCTGATTGAAGCACACCTTGATAACCAGTATTTACCACATAATGGAGTGCTTTCTGTTCAAGGTCATTACGTTTAGGCATCCAATATCAATTCCAGATAATGCAATTAGAATATAAGCGTTGAATCCAAATAAAAATATGTATCCCCTAGAAAAATTGGAATCCATGAAAAACATGCAGAAAACACTCAACAAAGATGAAACTTGCTGTTTAGGGATAGAATCTTCGGCAGATGACTTCGGAGTTGGCATAGCCACATTCAACGGAGAAATACTTGCCAACAAATACGACAGCTACATACCAGCGGAAGGCGGAATCCACCCTAGAGAAGCAGCGAGACACCACTCGGAAGTTGCAGATAAAGTATTACACGAAGCTTTGAGCCTTGCAGGAGTGAAGCCAAACGACCTGTCGGTTATTGCGTTCTCTCAAGGTCCAGGCTTAGGTCCCTCTTTGCGCACAGGAGCTACTGTTGCCCGAGCGTTAGCTTCATACCTAAACATCCCGCTTGTAGGCATAAATCATTCTGTGGCGCATATTGAGATTGGAAAACTCAAAACGGGCGTCGTTGACCCTGTAACTCTTTATGTTTCAGGAGGCAACACTATGGTTACAGCTTTTGAAGCTGGACGCTACAGAGTTTTCGGAGAAACCTTAGACATTGCCCTTGGAAATTGCCTTGACGTTTTCGCTCGGCAAGCTGGCTTAAAATACGAGAAGGGTGTGCCCCTTGGGGCCGCCGTGGAGAGGCTGGCAGCTAAAGGCAAAAACTTGGTTTCTTTGCCGTACGTTGTTAAGGGTATGGATCTTTCTCTTAGCGGTTTGTTAACATCGGCAACCGTTCAGTTGAAGAGTGGCGACTATAGCTTGGAAGATTTGTGCTATAGTCTTCAAGAACATGCTTTCTCAATGGTTACTGAAGTTACTGAGCGAGCTTTGGCGCATACTGAGAAAAGGGAAGTTTTGTTAACTGGCGGCGTAGCGGCCAACAAACGATTACAAAATATGCTTAGCATAATCGCTGAGGAGCATAATGCAAGTTTCAATGTTGTTCCGTTTGAATTTGCCACCGACAACGGCGCCATGATTGCCTGGACAGGTGTTTTAGCTTACAAACATGGGTTGGTTACGCCGTTGGATAAGAGTCATGTGAGGCTTCGTTGGCGAGTTGATAAGGTGGATGTGCCATGGATACATTAGACGAGCGAACGCTATTTAAGAAAGGCGCAGAAGCCAGCCTCTACCTTGGCGATTGGCACAAAAGAAAAGTTATTGTTAAGGTGCGAATCCCAAAAAAGTATCGTCCAGACGCGTTGGATAAGCGGATTCGAAGTTACCGCACGATTCATGAGCCGCAGTTGATGCATGAAGCTAAAGTCGCAGGAGTACCGACCCCGCTAATTTACCTCGTTAACATTCCCGAAGCTTCAATCACCATGGAGTATATAGAGGGACAGCAAATCAAGCAGTTGCTGAATAATGTCTCAAAAGACCAGCGGCAGGAGTTATGTGTTAAAATCGGCGAGTTAATCGGCAAACTTCACAGCCACGGCTTAATTCACGGTGACTTAACAACCTCAAATATGATTCTTAGCCCAGAAGGCAAAATTTTCTTTGTCGACTTTGGCTTAGGAGAAAAAAACATTGAAGTGGAGGCACAGGGAGTGGATTTGCATTTGATGAAGCGAGCGCTACAAAGTACACATTACCAGTTTTGGGAAGAATGCTTCAAAAATGTCTTACGTGGGTACTCATCAGTTTTGGGTGTTGAAGCAACTGAAAAAGTTTATGAGAAAATAAAAGAGATAGAGAGACGCGGCCGCTATGTCGAAGAAAGAAAACAATAACCAAAACTGCAATCTTAATGGCAAAGTCATCCTTTTCGCGACAGGCAACATTAACAAATTCAATGAAGCCCGCAGCATCCTTAGCCCGTACGGCATTTCACTCGGAATGCTACGCATGAAGGGAGACGAGATACAAAGCGACAGCTTAGAAGAAATCGCAGAGGCGGCAGTCACAAACGTGTACAATCGCACAAAATTGCCTATTTTTGTAGAAGACGCAGGCTTATTCATTAATGCGTTAAGCGGCTTTCCCGGTCCATACGCAGCATACGTTTACAAGACAATTCATAATAGCGGTTTACTCAAACTCATGGAGAATATAACCGATAGGCACGCCAAATTCCAGTCAGTTATAGCTTACCGTGACAAGACTCTTTGTGAACCAAAATGTTTCTGGGGCGAATCAAAAGGAAGAATAACCCAGACAGAACGCAAACCTCAGGGAAAAACCTCTTTTGGCTTCGACCCAATTTTCCAACCCATAGGGAACGAGAAGGCATTTGCAGAAATGACTATTCCCGAAAAGAATAACTTTTCGCATAGAGCAATGGCATTAAGAAAATTTGCCAAATGGTACCAGACAGCAAACCTAAAGACTTCAATCAAGCAATAAAAAAATGTTATATTGACCTACCTTGTATAAGAGAAAATGGAGCGAGGTATATTATGACGGAAAACGTCACAAGACATAGGTCTCTATATGAGCCCTTAGTTACTGCCTTCTCAGTGGCAGGCGTCTTTATCATATTAGGCTTCGTAATTGCATTCACGCCAGACATCTCACAGAAGACCAGTGTGTTTTTCAACGATTTGACAACAGTAACCTATAGCTTGGGAGGCTCAAATATGTTAAATCTGGTTGCTCCGGCTCATCCCGAAGAGCACATCGCGTTCTTTAGAGCCATAATGGAATTCTTTTTGGCGGTAGGAATGTTAGAGATATTGGTCTTGGCTCTTAGAATGGGGATTCGGTCGCCTATCAGACGGATATCTGAAACTATCGGCAACTTAGTATTTTGGTTGGGCGGCGCTGTTGTCGCAAACGTGTATCTGCTAGCAGGTACACTTAACGGTTGGTTTGAGTTCTGGACAGGGTTACTTTTAGTATTAGGAATATCGATGATTGCCCGTTTCACCGTTTACCTTGTTGCGAAATCTGCCAGCAGATAACCCAAAAAAAATTAAGTGTGAAATTCGATTTTTCATGTAAGGGCATTACTTTTAAATATTCGTTGACTATGGTTTAGGTGCAGTTTAAGGTGTAACAATGCCAAAGCAAGAAAAAGGAAAATCACATTCGATGCGTCCAGTCAGCAGGCGTCCTCCAAGCTGGTGCAAATATCAGCCTGAAGAAGTAGAATCATTCATTATAAAATTGGCCAAAGAAGGTCATTCAATGAGCAGCATAGGCACCATCCTTAGGGATCAATACGCAATTCCGCTGGTGAAGCCTATTGTTGGTAAAAGCATAAGCGACGTTCTTAAAGAAGCAAACTTAGCATCAACCATGCCTGAAGACTTGTCAAACCTTATGAAGAAAGCACAAAGCCTCGCCGTTCACATGGACAAAAACAAAAAAGACCTACACAACAAACGCAACATGCAAATTATCGAAGCAAGAATCCACAAGCTCTCACGATACTATAAACGTGAAGGCGTCTTAGCTAAGAACTGGAAGTACGAAGCAAAAATCGCTTCCGTAACCTAAACATTCTTTCTTTTCGTTTTAAGCTTTATTTTCTTAACTAATGCGCCAGCTTTAAATCTGATCAGGCACCTTTTAGCCAAAGAGTGAAATGCGCATGGCTGAGCAACAAGCGTCTATTGAACGGTTCCTGACTTCTGCGACAGAAGCAGCAAAAGTGATTCTTGAAACAATCCAAAAAGATGGTTTCATTCATTGCTTTTCACATTTGGATGCCGATGGAGTTGCAGCGGCAGGGGTAATTGGGAAAACACTCTTCCGTCTCGATGCGAGGTTTAGAATTAGGATTACTCAGCAACTTGATGAAAAAATAGTCGACCAAATAAGTGTTGACAAACCTCAACTCCTTATTCTAACTGATTTTGGAAGCGGCTACCTCGACATTTTGAATGAAAAAATTCCTAATTTGAAAGTTCTAATTCTTGACCATCACCAAATAAATGGCACTTCAAATAATCCGAATTTTGTTCAGGTAAACCCTCATCTGTTCGGCATTGATGGAGCCAGTGATGTGAGCGGTTCAGGCATCGCTTACTTTGTAGCTAAAGCCGTAAACAGGGCGAATGTTGATTTGGCGCCTGTTGCGTTGGTCGGCGCTTTAGGTGATATGCAAGATAAGTATGAACAGAGAAGTCTGTGCTGCCTAAATGAAATCATAGTTAACGACGGCGTCGCCGCTGGATTGCTTAAAGTTGAAAAAGACCTAACTTTTTTCGGCAGAGAAACCAGACCAATATACAGGACATTGTCAACTACCACTAACCCATTTATTCCAGGTTTAAGTGGCGAAGAAGACAAAGCCTTGGCATTTCTTGCAAGCCTTGACATACCCATCAAACAGGGTGAGAAGTGGCGTGCGCTTCGGGATTTAAACGAAGAAGAAAAAAAGCGGCTTTGCTCTGCTTTGGCTGACCACTTGTTGTCTAAAGGATTGCACATGCAAGTTGAGAACCTCATTGGATACATTTACGTTTTAACCAAAGAAGAACCAAACACGGCGCTACGTGATGCAAGGGAATTCGCGGTTGTATTGAACTCAACGGGACGCATGGAGAGGCCAAGCTTAGGCATCGCTATTTGCATGGGCGACCGCAAGTCAGCCCTTGACGAAGCAAACAAAATATTGGAAGATTACCGCAAAAGCATAAACAAATATCTAATCTGGGTAAACGAAAAACCCGAACGAATGCGAGAATTCCAAAACATCTATGTCATTTATGGAGAGAACTTCATCAACGAAAAAATTGTCGGAACCGTCTCTTCAATAATCGTCTCAACCTTGGTTAACAATGAAAAACCACTGATTGCTTTCGCGAATGTTGAAAAAGAAAACGCCGCCAAATTCTCGTCAAGAACAACAGAAGCTGCAATCCGTAAAGGAGTCAACCTAGGCGAAGTGATGAGGAATGCTTCTGAAGCGCACGGTGGCAAAGGCGGAGGACACAACATTGCGGCAGGTGCACAGGTTCCGTTGGACAAGATTGAAGAATTCATTAAAACTGTAGATGACCTTGTAGGCAAACAGTTGAGAGGCGAGAAGTCTGGAAGCGAAAATCACTCTTGAGTATGCCGACCAGAAAACGGCAGAAGCAATTAGCAATTCTATTTCTCCGGATAACTTCAAAACACCAATTGGTTTGAATGTTGAAACGATATTAGAAAATAATAAAGTGATTTCTCATATTACTTGTGAAAGCAAACGTTCCACGTTTATTGCCACTATAGATGATTTGCTTTTTAGCGCATCAACCGCCGAAAAAACTCTTCTCACTATAAACAAAATGAGATAACTACAAAATAGATCTAGTCTCTTCTTCCAGAAGCTTAGAAGAAGACGCGGTGCTGCCTGCAGTTATCCTCTTTTCTTCTTTCAAAGAAACTTTACTGCAAGTGGTAGAAGTAGGATGTGCTATTTTCAGCCTTCCTCCTTCTTCTATTAGAGAAGAACAACATCTTGTGTTACCAACAATTGCTGTTGTTTTACTTAGAAAAAATGTTTAGTAGCCGACTGTATATACAAATGTACTGACAAAATGTATATATTTTGACCTATACCTCGGTCACTGGAAAAAAAAGAAAACGACAGCCAGCAAAACAATTTCTAAAAAAAATTCTAAAATGATCGACGTATCTGCCTTCAAGCTTAAGCCTAAATACACCGTTGATTACTGTAAAGTAAATAAATAAGGGAACACAACATAAAAGAAACTTGACTTGGTGAATTCAGTGAAACGAGTGCATGCAGTATTCATGATAACAGTTTTCTTTTTACTAGTTTTCTTGCCGATGGTTTTACCTTCAGGAACGGTTTCTGCTCAAAGCACAGGTTACAGCATCGATAAGGTTGATCACTCGATTGAGGTAATGTATTCGGGACAGGTTGTTGTTCGAGATACAATTCATGTTTCTGGGAGTGTTACAGACGGCTTTCCGATTGGATTACCCGCTCTATATAGTACTGATGTCCTCAAAGTTGTAGCGTACGACTCAAACAATGTGTACTCCGTAAATGTGGGAACCCCATTAGGAGATCAGAGCGGATTTTACGGTGTACAAGTAAACTTTAACGGTAACTCCCCCAGCGTTTTCACAGTCGCGTTTGTGCTATCTAACAGTCTTATTACTGATTTAACTGGTGGCAATTACAGTCTTAATTTTCCTGCTTACCCAAGCCTCACCCAAAATGTAGCTAGCGCAAATGTAACCTTAACTCTTCCAGCTACTTCTGGAAATTTAACAATTACCAAAAATGATGGAGTAACAAACGAAACAAACTATATTACACAAAACTTAGCCGCATACACTTATTCAGCAGCGACTGCAACCTTTCAAGTTTCTCCAGGAGACTTCCACTTAACTACGATTGACCAGTTAACCCGTCAAATAAACGTTGACCCATCCGGTAAAGTTTCAGCGGTTGATAGTTACCATATGACAAACAATGGGGTATTAGCAATATCTTCTTTTGTTTTTGGTTTACCAAGCAAGGCAACAAGCATAGTTGTGAAGGATGAATTTGGCAGAGCATTAGCAACCACCACTAGCAGCGGCAACACCTCCGACATTTTTCTAGCCAACGCCACGATGATATCAATCTTATCAAGCAGTCAATCTACGTCTTTCACAATAAACTACAATTTACCAAGCGCAACCATTCAAAGCTCACAATTTATCTTAAATAACTTCAAGCTTTTCTCATATTTCTCCTACTATGTTGAACAAGCAACTATCACATTCACTCCACCTGAAGGAGCGAACATAGTAACTCCCCAGCTTTCATCTCTTGACTCATCTTCAACAATAACAAGGAGCACCTTCCAAGATAGTCTCACAATGACCAGAGAGGGCATTAGCTACGTGGACTACAGCAGCCCCGAAAGCAATACAATTCAATTTTCCTACGATTATAATCCAGTTTGGGCTTCTTTTAGACCTACCTTTTGGGGTGCTCTATTAGGAGCGATTGGATGCGTAGTTGCCGTTTTCTATACAAGAAGAAAGCCAAGCGAAAAAGAACCCGTAATGTCTAAGGCAGAAAGGCATATTTCAAAACAGAAACCGAGCGCACCAGCTCAAAAGGCGGAAGAAGTTCAGCGTGTAACTGGTCAAGCTATTACATCTGAAAACCTCAAAGAATTCACTGATGCCTACGAAGAAAAGAAACAATTGAATAATGAATTGAAGGCAATGGATGCTAGAGCACAAAAAGGGAAGATTCCAAGACGGCAATACAAGGTTCAACGCAGAGCTATTGAGATTCGATTAGAAACAATAGCCCGAAATATAAACAAAGTAAAAGCTGCATTACGAAGCTCAAGCAATTACGCAGATTTGGTTAAACAGCTCGATTCTGCTGAAGAAGACCTATCAGACGCCGAACAAAACATCAGAAAACTTGAAACAGGCCAAAGCACAGGCGAAATATCTATTGAAACTTACAAGAAAAACATTGGAGATTACCAGAAACGCAGAGACAAAGCCGAATCGACCATAAATGGAATTCTACTTAGATTACGTGAAAAAACCCGTTAGAAAACCTAAACCCTTTTATTTTACTCAATAGCTTTTCAATAAAAATCAGAGGTAAACAAAATGGTAAAAATAGTTGTTGACCCCAAATGCACCGGATGCGAAACATGCGTGAACACTTGCCCTGTAGGCGTATATGAAATCAAAGATGGCAAATCTGTACCAAGCAAAGTTAGTGAATGTTTGGTCTGCAGAGCATGCGAAGCTCAATGTCCTGAGGGTGCAATTCAGGTAATCGAGTAAATCAAGCTTATATTGAATTGCGCAAACATTTCTCTCATCGAGCTGAGAGATTAACCCCTTCTTTATTAAGTCAAAAATTCTTGGTCACTAATTGCTATTTTTAGACTAGAAATGTTAATCTTCTATATTTCTTAAGAATTGCATAATTTTTGCGATTTGCTGAACTGTATAACGATCAGTTTTCTGTTCTTCTTCTATATTTTTGAGCGGAATAGTGTTAGGCATATGCAAAGTATTGGCTGCTTTTGTTATAACAATTATGTTGGCACCCACTTCGAACTTCGAAGTGATGAAAAAATCGTCGCGAGACAATTTAACACTTTCATGTAATTTTTGGGTGGCTTGCACAGCAGAATTCGATGATTCAATTCTGCCTTTTCATCAAATCCATTGAAATATTTCGCTAAAATTAGCCGCCGAAGACTTTTTAGCGTAATTTCTCCGCGTTATCGTAAGTAAAAGATATATCCCAAAGATGATTTTTAATTGCGTTTATGGCAGATAAAATTCACTGTGCACACATTCTAGTCAAAACAGAGACAGAAGCCAAAAACATTAAAACTCGACTTGATAAAGGCGAAAAATTCGGCTCAATAGCCAAAAATGTTTCACTTTGTCCATCTTCAAAGAACAGCGGGGACCTCGGCACTTTTTCAAGGGGGAAGATGGTTAAAGAATTTGAGAAGGCTGCCTTTGCGCTTGAGAAAGGACAAACTTCTGAACCTGTTAAGACAAAGTTTGGGTACCACATAATCAAACGGTTAGAGTAAACCTCTCACTAAGCCAAGCTAATTCGCTCAAGTACAATTGCCAGTAAACACACTTATTCATTGTGGTGTCTTCAAACTATAATGTTGAAAAAAATGAATAAACGAAAATTGTCACACAATGAATTGTTTTTAAGGTTTGTTTGTCCTGCATTCGCAGTCGCTGGGGCACTTTGATTTTGGGTTTATGATTGATTAAAAGATATATCTTATTCAGACACATTTATATCCATAAAACCCTAAAATAATTGCATTAACCAAGAAAAAGAGCGAACATTCATGGTGACAGTAAGAGACCCCGTATGCGGAATGGATGTAGACACAGAAACAGCATTACACGCCAAAATAGGCGACCGAACCTACTACTTCTGCAGCCAACAATGCCTCGACGTCTACACCGCACCAGAACGCGAGCTTAAAGCGATGCAACGAAGAGTCAGCTTCACTTTAGCCGGAGCAGTAGCCGCACTTACCTTGAAAGTACTAGTTCTGTTTGGACTTATCAGCGCAATAATGTATCTTGACGTTGTCGGGGGGCTAAGAATTTATGATATAGCCATATTTATCGTGTCAACTCCTATTGTTTGGATAGCCGGTTACAGAATATACAAGGGAGCTTATCAGTCGCTCAGAAACCGCAATATCAACATGGATGTTCTCGTAACTGTCGGAGTTCTTGCGGGCTGGATTTACGGAGTCATAAGCGTTTTTCTTCTGCCAACGACCTCGCAACCAGGCACAGGGTACATGGAAGTAGCCATCGGAATCTTAGCTTTCGTCCTGCTGGGAAGATACATCGAAGAATTAATTCGACGCCGATCCGCCGCTTCAATACGAAAACTTCTCGAACTTCAACCAACAATGGCTAGAGTCGTCAAAGATGGAAAAGAAACCGACACATCCATAGATCAAGTCCAGGTTGACGACATAGTCATTGTTAAGCCGGGCGAAAAGATCCCCATCGACGGCACCGTAACTGCAGGTTACTCGTCAGTTGATGAGAAACTTCTTACTGGTGAAAGCATCCCTGTCGAAAAGACTGTCGGAAGCGAAGTAATCGGGGCGACAATCAACAAAACAGGGCTCCTAACTATCAAAGCCACAAAAGTCAGCAGCGAAACTGCTTTGGCACAAATAGTTCATCTTGTTGAAGAAGCCCAGGCCTCGAGTGCTCCAGTCCAAAGATTCGCTGACCGAATTGTCAAATGGTTTGTTCCCATTATTTTATCTGTTGCAACAATTTCGTTTGCATATTGGTTTGTAGTAAGCGGCAACTTCGCAACAGCATTTTTAGCGCTCTTGGCTGTTATTTTAATTTCTTGCCCGTGCGCTCTAGGCATAGCTACTCCGACAGCTATTCTCGCAGGTGTAGGGAAAGGTGCAGAATATGGCGTACTTCTTCGAAGTGGAGAATATGTTGAAAAAGCAAGAAAATTAACAACCGTCATATTCGACAAAACAGGCACCTTGACGAAGGGAGAACCAAGCGTAACCGACATCAAAACCTACAGCAACTACACAGAACAAAGCGTATTGCACTATGCAGGTGCAGCTGAGAAGAGCTCAGAGCATCCCTTGGCAGCAGCTATAGTCACCAAAGCTGAAGCTGAAAAAGTCACAATCCCTGAATCAGACAGCTTTGAGGCTTTACCCGGCAGAGGCGTCCAATGTACTGTCGAAGGAAAAGCTGTGCTGTTGGGAAACCGCAAGTTGATGCAGGAAAAAAACGTCTCCATCAACGAGGTAGAAGCTGACCTTACAGCGCTTGAAACACAAGGAAAAACCGTTATGATACTAGCCGTCGGTGGCCAAGGTGTCGGATTGATTGCAGCCATGGACACCGTAAAAGAGAGCGCCGCCGAAGCTGTTCAGCAATTGAAGGACATGAATTTGGAAGTTGTAATGCTCACAGGGGACAATGAACGAACTGCTAATGCAATTGCCAACCAATTAGGCATTACAAAGGTTATTGCGAATGTTCTACCGTGGCAAAAATCAGAAGTTATCAAGCAACTGCAGAGTGAAGGAAAAATCGTTGCGATGGTTGGTGACGGAATAAACGATGCGCCAGCGTTGGCTCAAGCCGACATCGGCATTGCAATTGGAAGCGGAACCGACATTGCCAAAGAAACAGGCGGAATTGTGCTAATAAAAGATGATTTACGAGATGTAGCCCTTGGCATTGAACTAAGCAAAAAGACAATGCGCAAAATCGACACCAATCTGTTTTGGGCCTTCGCTTACAATGTGGTCATGATTCCAATAGCCGCCGCAGGCCTGCTAAATCCAATGTATGCGGCTGGAGCAATGGCAATAAGCAGCCTAACCGTGGTCAGCAATTCGGCGCTGCTCAAGTTGGCTAAGTTTAAATCAAGCAAAGTAAATCAGTAAAATGTCTTGTGAGGTGAAAATGAATATGGCTAAAGATCCGATTTGCGGAATGATGGTTGACGAGAAAAAAGCAAAATTCAAATCCGATTACAACGGCAAAACCTTCTTTTTCTGCGCCGCCT
>JBEKGO010000022.1:0-78884 GCA_050012755.1 Bathyarchaeia archaeon | reverse complement strand
AAATCTGGGATTGCTGGAAGTATTGGCTGCTATTTTCGCTAACGATTTGGAAAAAAAGACTAAAGACACCCTTATAGCTTTCATATCGGAAGAGAAAAAAGAGATTCAGAACAAGTCTTAAATCGGCATAACGTAGAAATAGCCTAAATATGGAAAAAAACAAAGATAAGCGTCTTGAAGAAAAAGAAAAACTGGAAGCCGAAATTGAGCGCAGTATGTCCGTTGTTAGAATGAAACAAGCGCACATGGAAATTGAGCAAGCCGAAAAAGCGCGGAAAAAGCCCGCCATTATATCAATAATTGACCGCATTGATACCCATTGTGGTTTGATATACGGAGTCTATCAGAGTCTAACGGAACTAAAAAAAACGTCTCCTAATTTATTTCAAGTAAAGGTGTATGAAGGTTTAAACGACATAACTGGAATGAGCACTCTTGTAAAAACATTTGAATCAATCCGTTATGACTTACAGAGAAATATCGATATAAAGGATGAAGACTTTGACAAATTGTTTCCCAAGTTAACACTTAAATTTGAGACAGGGGATAACGCGCTTACAAGTATGATTTGCTTGAATGTTCAAATGATGGATATGAAGAATTACTGCAAACGTCTGCTCTAACAGTCTTCTAACGAGGGTAACAAGTACCTAATTATCAAAAATATGGGCGCATTTTTTGGAAAACTAATACATGATAAGTCTTAAATCTGTGCGGCATGGAAAAATAGAATAGGGAAAATTAAGTGAATGATAAAATAGTGACATGGGTTACAATTGGATTAATCGTTGGTTTAGTACTCATTACTTTAGTTGGTGTTTTTTTCATACCGCAATTACTTAATGGAAACAGAACCAGCAACAATCAAGTCCAAGTGTCAGGTTTGGTTAGCGAAACGCAAAGTGGCATAATAACTTTTTCTTCTGCCAACAGGAACTCTTATCAAACTTTGCCCATTGACAATGGTCGCTATAGCGTGGTTCTCACAGGCGGAGAAACGTATAAAGTCACAATCGAGAGTAACAAGGGTGTTAATTTCGGCAATTATTCTCTATATGTGCCAATAGATGCTGGCAACTTCACAGCGAACTTTTGAAACATCCAAAAGCAAGCAAGAATAAATCTTAAATTTGAATAGCGTAGAAATAGGCTAAACATGGATGAAGAAGAAAAAGAACTGCAGATTAAACTTGCTAAACTTCAAACTGACGTTCAGACATCCCTTGCGTTTGGTTTGGCTTATTTTGCTGTAAGTGGTGGTCTTTTAATAGCGTCAATTCAATTGATGCTAACTTCTGTTGCTTCTAACTTCGAGTTGTTAAAGAACGTTGGAGTCGGTGCAACGTTTCTTTTGTTTGTTGCGTTACTCATTGCGGGTCTTAGTAAAATAAATGAAACGGAGAAATATAGAAAAGAAATGAATAAACTTTAGAAAAATAAGACAAAAAGGCTTAAAGGAAAAGGTCGAATTCAGTTAGTTCGCTTCTTTTTTTGCAGTTTATCAAATAATTAAACATATGATTAAAATTGTATCTTTTAGATAAACTAAGTGCTGCTTTTGTTATTTTCGGATAAGCCTCCATCTTTTCATCTTTTTCTGCGGCAAATGGTATGCTTTTAAGCTTTGTTTTCAATTTGTTTTGCTAGTATGCCTAAGCTGTATCTTTTAGGCGGAGAAAACGTCTTTAAAAGAAGCGCAAGAGAAGTGAATGAGCGTGCCTTCCAAGATGCAGGAGACCCGTTAGATATTCTTGTTTTCTCTTGGGCACGAGCATCATTCGATAATTCTTATAAAAAAAGGAAAAATCTGGTTGATTACTTTAGAAATCTAGGCGCCAACACAATTTCCGTCGCGGACTACTCTGATTCAAATAAAATGATTGCTAGCAAAATGGTTGATTCAAATTTAATCTATTTGACGGGGGGACAAACATCTATTCTAATTGAACGACTAAAAAACGTCGGTGTACATCGCCCAATGCATGATTATCATGGAGTCATCGTTGGAAGAAGTGCAGGAGCGTTGGCACTTTGCCGAAGATGCATAATTACTTGCCGGACGAGTTTTGAAACAAAAATTATCTTTGGCTTAGGCTTGGCGGATCTTACCCTTAAAGTCCATTATAAACCTGAAAAAGATGTTGTTCTAGAACACTTGTCAAAGCACGAAAAAGTTTTTGCCGTGCCGATGGGCTCAGCGATTGTTTACGAGGATTGTGCTTGCTCATTCATTGGAGAAGTATTTTTGTTTGAGAACGGAAAAAAACGTAGACTATAGCTGTTCTCTCAGTTTTCTAATTTTTGTTTAAAGCCGCCAAGACAATCGCTACCAACGCAAGTTCCGCGAATATTCCACCAAAAATAAAAAGTGGAATCCTAAATGTCCAAGTCCAATCTGAATGCAAAACTGTTGTTTGAGGAGTATAAAATAATCCACCTAAATAGGCCGCCAAAAAAACGCCGACAAACACAGCACCTACGCCTTCGACTATAAACAAATAATTTGTCAATCTTTTATCGGTTATCATAAAGTGCTCACTATTATTTTTAATAACAAAAGTTTGATATTTAAGGATAAATTGCCCGACAACCTTACAACCGCAAATATATTATACCTATATCGAGAATTTATTATCAATTGATTTCAGGAAGATTTTTATGGCCATGCAGAAATTCACTCCATTAAAAATAGGTTTGGTAATCGTTGCAATTGCATACTTCCTATTTAATGTACATAGTTTATTCAATTTATCCTGGGTTGGCGAGTGGAACCGCCTAACCACTAATCAAACGCTTTCATTTGAAATTTATGTTGAAGATGTCACTGCAGCAGTGGGCGTTGCATTCAGATTTGCTGCAGGCATTATCGCCGTTTTAGCAGCTATCTACTATTTCTCAAAAGGGCTGCCTTCAACTGTCAAACTGTACAGGATTTTGAAGGTCATAATTGTCTTCGAAGCTATTTACTGGTTTGGGCTTGCCACAACTGCAGGTGTGGACATCCGCAATTTTGTAGTGGCTCATCATCTAACAGTAACAGGTATCCTGAATTCGTTAGCTAGCAATATTATCCCTGATGTTGTAGAATCAATTGTATTGCCCATCATCCTGTTAGTGTTAGCTTACAAACTCAACTCCAACAAGTTAAACCAAGGCATTAAATGGGGACTAATAACGGGAACGCTTCTCGTTTTTGTATTTTGGTTAACTAACTCTAGTATCTGGGTTTATTCATTGCAGGCTTATGGGATAAAAGCGATAACAAATTATGCGGCAAACACAGTTGCTTTCGCTTCAACCGTGGTCGGTTTGCTAGCGCTGGCAATTTACGTGTCCTGGTTTACGGTGACGTCTCGAAAAGCCACATCCTTAACTGCGGTGCATCTGAAAAGGTCAGGCGTCGCTATCACCGCGTTTGGGCTGTTCTTTCTGTGGAACTATCTGACTTGGATTTTCTTCGGCAGTATCCATCTGTGGAACAGCGACCAAGTTTGGTATGCGTGGTTCCTCGGGCACAACTTGGACCTGTGGATGCTTTCACTGCCTCTGCTTGGGCTGCCTTTGCTTTTTGCACATAAGAATGACGAAGAAAATCCTTCTTTGTAGCTGGATGAGTAAAAACGCTTGGTTGGATAAGGTTTATGAAGTTCTTCAAACCTATTCTTGATTGGTTATTTTCATTGCAAAAAAACTTCATTTTGGTCCTAATAATTTTAGGAATATTGGTCTTTGGGAGTCTTAGCGGTGCTCTTGGAGAAATGATGTCTTCACCAATAGGAGTGGCAAAAGGCAATGTCTTTCGCTACAGCTATACCTGCTACTTCAATTCAAATGATCCCCACGCCGTGTCTCCAGCTTCATTTTCATGGATAAACCAGACAAATTATTTCATGATTAATGTGACTGGAGTTTCTGGTTCATCAGTTAGTTTTAACACAATGTTGCTTGGATTTAACGGTTCAAGCAGTTTTGGAGTCTGCGCCATGAATGTTGGAACTGGAATGGCTTCAATTTCTGGATATGCAGGTCCTACCGATGCGAGCAACTTCTACTTCATGGCACGTAATGTTGGCATGATGGGACGGATGTTTCCGTCATCTCTAATGAGTCCCACTGTAAACGGCACCCTTATGATGAATTATGCCGGCGTGTCCCGGTTGGCCAATCATCTTGCTACAAGCACAAATCAAAACGGGGCCACGGTTAATTCTGATTACTATTTTGACCAAGCCACTGGCATGATGGTACAGTGGCGACAAGAAGCTATTCAGACCAGTGGAAATCTTCAAACTAACAGTACACAGATGATGAAAATAACATCATCTTCTCTCTGGGTTATATCCGAATTCCCCGCATCTTCCATAATTCTATCTTTCATTGCTATTACAACCGTCTTAGCGTTAATTGTGTCAGGCAAAGTCAAATTCAAAAAGGCTTGCCACTTTGAGGTGTTTGGTCTTGATTGAGAAAAAGAGTAAAACCGAAAATAGTCATGATGAATGTGTTAGGGCTGTTGCCGATGAATTGAAACGTGATAATTGGACAGTTAAAGCGGATTTGGAAGGTTACGAGAAGCCAACCGAAATAGGCAAGGGATACCTTCCAGATGTTAAAGCAGAAAAGAAAGGCTGTTTGACACGTATTTGTGAAGTGGCAACCCCTGAAATGTTTGAGGGCAACAAGGCACGGTACGTTGAGTTTAAGAATTACTGCGATGAGTATGACTTTCACTTTTACGTGGTGGATAAGGATGGTAAGCGTAAGCAGATTGATCCTGAAACATTTGGAAAGAAATAATAAAAAAATAAAATACGCTTTTGAATTGACTCTTACATAAAAAGCTGAAGACTTTTTCCTGCTTATGACCATTTTCTGCAACGGTAACTTTACTATTAACAACTCTTAAAAGCACAAAAATGACAAAACAATGTGACCTGACAATGAAGAAATCCGTCTTCCTTGTAATTGCTTTAATTACGCTCTTGGCGCCAGCATTATTTTCTCCAGCTTCAGCCGAAGAAACTGTTCGCGTAAAAGAAGGCGACTGGATAAAATATCAGGTAACTGAAACAGGCAATCCAACTTCAGACTTCAACATTACTTGGGCAAGAATGGACATAACTGGCGTTAAAGGAGAAACCATATACATCGATGTAGTGACGGCATATGCAAACGGAACAATTTATCCGGAAAATGGGATAACCCTCAACTTAGCGACTGGAGCCATAGGAGACGGCTTCTTCATACCAACAAATCTGAATCCAGGCGATAAATACAACAGCGAATACGAAGGCAACATAACAATAACAGGTGTTGAGCAACTCGAAACTGGAGGCGCCGAACGGGCCGTTCTTTCAGGAGTTGCAAACCAGACCACTTATTATTGGGACAAGCAAACAGGCATTATGGTTGCTGCAACGTCAAACTTCAACGAATTTTCTATGTTTACAAAAACAAGTCAAACAAACCTATGGCAACCACAAATTCTAGGCTTAGATTCAACCGTATTTTATGTACTTCTAACCGCTATAATGATCATTTTAGTAGCTTTTTCGGCAATTTCGATTTGGCGACTAAAGTTGCATCGAGAAAAGTAGTTTTTTTTGTCTAATAGATTAACATGTAGTTTTGACGCTTTGTTATTATGCCAAAGCTTATAGGCAGCCTACTAGATAGCGAAGAAAGGACGAAAATTGTTTAGACCAAAAAGAAGAATTTTTGGTGCTTCGATAATCTCTGGTTTGCTTGTGACAGCACTATTTCTGCTTGTCCTTAACTGTTTCTCAGCTTATGTTTCTGCTTCTTCTGCTCAACCGGTATCTGGCAGCGGAAACGTCGTGGTCATTGCCGATTTTAACGTTCAGGTAGATCCTGGCTCAGTTGCTTTCATGTCCCGTGTCGTATCAACTGCGCAGAGCCAAAATGCTGCCGCCATAGTTGTAGAAATGAACACGCCTGGCGGAAGCCTCAATGATATGCTCTCCATAATATCCTCTATTACAGCGGCAAATCAATCCAGCATTCCAACCTACACGTTTATTGTGCCAAACGGCTTAGGTGCTTCTGCTGGCAGCTACATTGCCATGGCTACAAACAGAATTCTTATGGCTCCTGGTTCAATAATTGGTCCAAGTACACCATACATAATCGGTGGTACAGCGCTGGAACAAAATCACACCCAAGCTGCCATGCTTAGCCTGCTAACGAGTCTTGCTGAGAATTGGGGACGCAATACCACTGCAGTTTTTGATATGGTTCAGTCTAATCAAGCGTTTACAGCCAATCAGGCAGTAGCTATTCACGTAGCAGATGGCTCAGCAAATTCACTATCTGACGCGCTTAACCAACTGGGCTTATCAGAAAATCCTCAGGTACATCTAAGTGAAGACTTATACGAGCAAATAATTAGCGCTTTGAGCAATGCTACTTTGGATGGGATTCTTTTTCTGGTAGGAGTTATCGCAATTGTGCTGGATATTTATCATCCAACCATAGTGCTCACAATCTTGGGTCTTATCGCTATTGTTGCCGGCTTGGTTGGAGCTGAAATAATTGGCGCCTCTCTGCTCGGGATCGTCATATTGGTCATAGCGGCGGCACTGATTGTCGCGGAGTTAAAGCTTGGACACGGGTTTGCACTGATGGCAGGCGCAGTGCTCGGTGCTTTTGGAATTTATTATCTTTCGCTAGGGCTGCAGTATTCACCATCGCCGATTACTGAGCTTGTAGAAATCGAACTTGGTTTACTGGTGGTTTTTGGAGTAATCATCGGCTTATACATCAGATGGGTGATTGGACCAATTAGGCGACGCTCTAAGCTCACGGGCCCAGAAGCCTTGATTGGCAAAACAGGAGTAGCCATTACTGATCTTAGCCCTAAAGGAGAAGTCAGAGTGGAAGGGGAAATCTGGAGGGCCGAAGCGGTATCTGGAGTCATAGCAAAAGGCGAGCAAGTGAGCGTAAAGGCTTTGAAGGGTTTGGTTGTTATGGTTGAAAGAGTTCAAACATCAAAAGATTCACCATGAATAACCAGCGCTAATTGAACAAAAGAGACTTGATTCTGCTTTATCTTTTTGAAAATGTTAATAAATCTACAAATCGGCTTTTATTTATGGGCAAGCAAATAATATTTCTGGAGAAATGCGTGTAACGGTTTCGACTTCAAACTCTATAAGACTACTAATTTCTTGGAAAAAAAAGCTAGATCAAACAAAATACTTGATTTTTGTTATTGTTGTGATTGGTGTGCTTCTTCGGGTAATTTCAATTCCTTTATTCGCAAATGCATCTTATTATCCAGTGGATGTCTACTTTGTAGATAATCAAGCTGCAAAACTAATTCTAAATTTTCAAAATCCATATTCTCAAAATCTTATTACTCAGGGATATGCATTGAATATGTTTGCTTATCTTCCTATGGTGCCAATATATTATGCTCCCTTTTACCTTTTAGGAGACATTCGACTTGGCAGCATATTTGCTGATATTCTCATAATGTTTTCATTATATTATATTGCTAAATCAATTAATCATGGAGCAGCAGCATTTTTCGCGCCCTTAACGTATGCTCTTCTTCCTTTTTCTATCTGGCTAACGAGCGTGGCCTCGACAAATATCATGATTGGAACATCTTTTCTAACTGTTTCTACAGTAGCATTGCTTAAGAAAAAACATCTGGTGTCTGCAATATTCCTTGGTTTGGCGCTTGGCAACGAACCAATTAATGTTTCTCGCACTTCCTCTGATCGTTTTTTATCTATTGGGGGAACGTAAAATCTCGTATTTTTTTGGCTCTATAGTAGTTACCGCTGGAATAGTTCTTCCGTTTTTTTTGCAAGACACTTTTCGCTTCATATATGATGTCATTCTGTTTCAATTTCAAAGACCACTTCAAAGCAATGGAGTCTTTAGCCTCTACAGCTAATCAACACCACCACAGGGTTATCATTAACATCTTGGATAAGAGTAACGCTGTTTTTAGTGGCGACTTTGATAGCGGTAATATGTCTTAGGCGTAAAACAGTGTTTCCTGTTCCACTAATGGGGACTTTGCTGTTATTAGGAGCGTTTATTCTTCCTGTAAATGGTTTCTGGAACTACTTCTTGCCTGGAGCTACTTTCCTTATCGCTTTAATACCTTATGTTATCGACGAAATTACAATAAGAATAGAAAAGTTAGCTTCAACTCAACTTTAATTTGCTAGTTGTTCTAAAAATCTAAGATAATTTATGCCGGTTGTCCGCTGAAATTAAATCGCCTTCAGCTTAAAAGTCGTTAAGCTCAAAAGTTGTTAATATCTTGTCGATGAAGCCATATTTTCTAACTTAAATCCAACCGTAGGGTTAATAATGAATGACACACATATTTTATTTTAACCACTTCTAGGTTTCAGAAGGTTACATTGTATTGTCTGTTTCCTACAGAATTGACACTGAAGTTCCTTCCAGCTATTATGAAAAACTATTTGACTTCATTTACAAACAATATTTGATATCGCAGAAGCAACGGTTCACCAGCATCTCCCAAGAAATGGCACCGAATAGTTACCACATATCCTACGATGTCCTTGACGCTCAAGGTAAACGAATCTTGCAAGTGAAAATAGTAGGCACTGATTCTGTTAACGTAACCATAACGCCTCTTGAAGGGCAGGTACCCGACTCTGTTATTGCTGAAGCCAGACAAGATGTTGTTATTGCCACTCAGATGTTTGAAGAAAAAGCCCGCAACATAACATGGTACTTTGCTTGGCAAGAAGGAGAAAAAATTGTCCCTGAAAAGGTGAGGCTTCACGAAAAAAGTTTTCAACGGATCTTTCTGGAAACTCAAGTCCTCCTCTCATTCGTATTCATAGTAATGGGCTTAGGTTTGTTTTTCGTGGTTACCACACTTTACCCCAAGTATTTCTGGACTGTTCCAATAATATTAATCGCCTCACAGTTTGTTTTTGTTTTTTACTCCGATAAAATCATAGCGCGGTCAGGCGACTGGACCATAACCAAAGATAACCCTTCCATTCATTTCTTAGAGTATAAGCCGCCAGTTGGCTCACTAGGCACGCTGGATGATTACAAACAAATTCCTCCTGAGCAACTGGTAGCTATCAAAAACGAGGTCTACCAGGAAATAAAAGCTAAACATGGCGAAATCGATTGCACTGAAGCTGAGGGCGTCTTCTCCAAATACAATGTTTCCTGTAGACAGGGAAGCTTGTCATCCAAAAAAATCAACGTATACGATCTAGTGAAGAAGGTTGCTGACCGCTTTGGTTACAAAGTGCCTAAAATCGTTGTTTCTAACACCATGGTTCCTAACGCTGCTGCATCAGGTCCCTCTCCCAGCCGAGGCATAGTACTTATAACAACAGGGCTGCTTGTGCAACTCAACGAACCTGAAGTTGAAAGTGTCTTAGGACACGAATTCGGTCACCTCAAAGGCAGAGATCCACTTATCCTCTTCGGACTTCTAAGCGCAGAATTCATATTTAGATTCTACGTGTTGCTTGCATTGTTCCCTGCAATATTTTTGTCTTTACTGTTCTTTGTCTACTTCTTCGCAGTCATGACCCTCATTTTCTTCATCGCCAAATTCTTCGAAGCCCGCGCTGACCTAACCTCAGGCATCATTATTGGGCACCCTAAAATCTTGGCGAACTCTTTAGAAAAAATCGGGTTCCGACGCCTGCTATTCGAACGTACACCCAGTTTCCGCTTCCAAGAATGGCTTGGATTAGACAGCCACCCACCCATTTACTGGCGCGTGGAACGTCTGAAAAAACTAACTGAGCCCGTACAAGTTGAGCATCCACTTATTCAATCCATCAAAGAAGTGCTCAGCGGATTCCGCTCAACCCTATAAGCTTGAGTTAACGATCGTCATCTTAAGATGTGGAAACAAAAAAAAGAAGGGGAAAGGGAACAGCATTCTTACGATAATGTTGGCTTTCGCTTGCTTACAAGATCCGTTATGCTGGATCGTTTCTTCAAAATTACTGAGCCAGCTGCAACCGCAACAGCAGACATGACCATTATGAGGCTGATGTTCAAGCTTTCCGGAATTGCAGATGAAGAGTATGGTATGTCTCCCCAGCCAGATGGAACATTAGCGCTGCTCGTGGGCGGCCAAGCCTGAAGCCCATAACCTCCAGAGTGTGCGTCGTAGGCTGCTACTCTCATCCAGAATTCTGCACCCATAATTCCTGTTTGGCTCCCTGCAGGATCTGTTTTTATGATATGGACTTCGAGTATGTAATGCGGCGTGCTATAGACTGGCGATGTACTTAATGTTTCATTCCATGAGAAGGTGGTGGCTGGAGGTGTACTTATTGCAGCCCAACCTGATCCGGTTCCTTCGTACCATGTAGCGGTCGTGTGACCAGTAATGTTTATCAAGAAATCATCGAGTTGCGGGGCTGTTCCGCCGTCCATGCTGCCGTCTAGGCATATCTGATAGTACTTTGGCCATCAGTCCATTCCGAGGGGGATGTCCATTTTCCATCTATTGTGGGAGCATTTGTTAGCGTATAGCACGTGTGTGTATAGCCAGCTGCTTGTGCATTTGCAAGTTTTGGAGTAGCTAAACATGTCAGCAAACACAATGTCAGAATGCAAAAAGCTACAATTACTGTCCGTTTCAATTCAATTTTTGTCTCCTTTTGAATTGATGGCTTTCTATTTCTATGCGTTTTCTTTAAAGGTCTTTCTATAGCCCTAATCTGTCGACACTCGCCAAATTTGAAGGAATTACAGAAAATAGCTCTTCCAACCCCAAATTTCCGCTTGTTCTCTTCTCATGATGCTTTTCGTTCGAAACGGCATAAAATGGCATCTATCTTTTTAGATTCGAGAACTATGAAAGTAACCCCTTCTTTTGATTCCTCGCTTGAGGTGTAGTCGCGGAGAAGATGCTGTCAGCCATTTTCAAACTAGGTTAGTTTCCTAACTGGTTTTGAAAACTTAGATTTACAGTAGCGTTGATTGCAGGCTGCAAGCTTTTTTCTTTATCAAAGACTATGAAGGTCAGGTATCCAGCATAGGTGACTTGCCATGTAAATGAGGAATTTCCAGCGTTTAAGTTGTTTCCGCACTGGATTGACCAATGTGCGAGGAGCACGTAGCTTTTTGAGGGTTTTTCAATCTGATCTGCTGGAACCTGTCCATACCATAATTGGATGTCAAGAGGGTCAGAACTGTTAAATGAAGCTGTCATCACACCTTTCCGATAATCAACAGGGACGGGCAGCCAGAATTTACCCTCGCGAGGATAGGTACTGTTTGTCAAGGTAAAATTGAAAGTCACATTTCTCGTGGGTGGAACCATGTTGTTTTCGGCGAAGGCTTGATCAACCATTTTTTTGTCGAGGGGACCCACGTGATATACAGTTGTGCCAGCCTCTCCAACAAAGAGTGGAGGGAAAAAGCTTGGATCGCCTAAGTATTTTGTGAAGGGGCACCAAGTGTAGGCAAGCGGCATTCGAGTGTCTCCGGGGCTAGCCCATGGGACGCTCATGACGTATGATACGCCTTTTTCTTGGAGGAAGCTTATGCATTCTTGAACGGTGTTCATTTGGTAAAGTGGCACGGACTCGTTTCCGTCAAGTGCAAGAATGTTGCGGTTAAGGTAGTATTCTTTGATGTCGTAAGTGGCGATAGTAGCGTTCAGTGGAGTGTTTTGGTTAATCCATTGCCAAGCGTCGCCTTCTTCAAATACACGTGACAAGTACTGAGGTTTGGTTTCGCCTGGTTTACTCTCAAGTTTAGCAGAGTTTATGTACGGAAGCATAAACGCGCTTGAAAGAACAATGAAACCTAGGAGCGCGATGGAAACGTACAACGAAAACCTGCGCTTCTTTGGAATCAAATTGATGACATAAGAGAAAACCACCGCCAAAACGGGCAAAGATATTATTGCATATCTTATGAAGGCTATATGCGTACCCATTATTGCACAAGCTGCGAACAAAAAATAAATAGGCAAAACCGTGAGGAAATTTTTTCGCTTGGAAACGGTAAAGTAGCCAATTGCGATAATCGAGACGCCGACGCCTACTTTACAAATTGTGCTAATCCACTCAAATTGGGGAATAATATTGTACTGTTGAAAACTAAGCGACGTTGACTTTTCCAACAAAGGATACAGGTATTTGCCGACGCCGAAAAAGGGGTAAACTGGGTTCCCGAGCAAGATCAAGTTGCGGGAGTACCACGGCAAAACGACGATGATTCCCAACGACGCCAACAAACCAACGTGTTTCGCGGTCAACTTTTTGTGCACCGAATAAAGCAGCAAAATGCCGAATGAAAACAGTCCAATGTAGCTAATAAGTGACGCAAAACCGCAGAACAAGGCGCCGAGGATTTCGTATTTCTTGGTATCAGAAGGATTTGATACATACGCTTTGTATAAGAAGAAGCCGCACAGGGTAATCATCAAAGTTAACCCAATGAGATAGCTTTCCACAACAAAGAGGTCCCAGAAAACAGGGATAGAACTCAAAGCGACAATAGCATAAAGAGAAATTGTTCGGTTCTTGTTGACCAACATGGCAAACTTGTATGTGACTGCTAAAGTTGCTAAACCGAAGATCGGCGAGAGTAGCCTGTAGTAGAAGTCATTTGCGTTTCTCGCGAACACATATAGGAAGACGGCGACAAGTTGAACGCCCGGTGGATAGCTTGCGCTCATTTCTATTCCAATTGACGGTCCCGCAATAAGCGGGATAGTGCCTTTTTGGAACATTATTCTTGCGTAGTTTACCCCGTAAGCTAGCGAATCCCACTCTGTAGGAGGAAGTGTAACTGCATCATAAACCGCAACAAACGCGAGTATTCCAATAATCACTATACAAACCAAATGGAGGAGGCTGAGTCTTGACAACTGAAAATCGTTTTTGTTGGGCCATTGCGACGTGTCCGTTTTTACTCGGAACCCTCGAAGGATTGCAGCGCCGCTTAAAACAGCTAGGAGAATTACTTGGGTCAGAAACACCGAGAACAGTGAGAAATCCCAGAAAAGCCCAAGTAGAATCATAGTTGTGAAGGTTAGACCAAAGCCTAACCCGATTGTAAGAAGCAACATTTCCAGAAAGTCCTTTTTTTGCGGGCTCATAAGGTACGAAAGAAAGAACCCGTTAACGAATATTAAGAGCAAACCTAGCCATCCACCGTCCACAGGAATCGATTCCATGGGTGCCTGCAGCAATTTGCTCATGTTAAGAATCGCAAAAGCGGCTACTATCGAAATGGCCACTACGATTCCTATTAGTACTGTATACTTGCGTGTGCTCATCTTTCCCTTCGCCCCAGACTTTTTGTAAAAGCGACCGGCTGTGTTGAATCAAAAGTCAATCCAGCTGAGCACCGCCAAAAAACGCGGAAAGACCTGTTCGTCCATACAGCCATGGCTACTTCGAGTCTCCATTAGTTACTTGCAATTCTATTTTCGTGTTTTGGTAGTCGTAGTCCTGTCTTAAGATTATGACGATTGTGTATATGCCTGCCTGCTTGGTTTCACAAACTAGAAACGGGTTCTTCACACCGTTTAGAAGCGAGCCAGACGACCTTGCAACTAAGGTGTGGTTTAGCCACCAGTTCGTGTTTTCAAAAGGTTGAATCGTGCCGTCATAGAGTTCAATACACATTCCCTTTCCATACGAAGCCGTGCTAATACTGATGTTTTCGCTCTCATTCATAATCGGAAGATACACCATTAAGGTTGGCGGATACGTCTTGTTTGCTATGTCAAAGCTCAAGGTGCGGTTGAACGAATCCATAAAGACTCCTTTATCCGATTGATACGGCGTAGCCTCTATCTTGCTCACGGTGAAGTTTTCATCATAAGCGTGGAAGCCCAATTCAACGAATTCTGTGTTATTGAAAAATGGTGCAAGAAATTCATAGGTTTTCCACTTACCTGTATCCGTTTTTTGAATAGTGGCGTAATCATTGATCCATTCTCGAGTGAAAGGATTATTCACATTTATGCCTAATGTGCCGTTGCCCACATCGAGGTAAGTTATGTTCACATCTGTAAAGCTGGGAGTGGCGACGTAGAGCCGCGCTGAATCGTTTCCAGCGATAACCGATTGCGTATTCACCCCATCAATCGATTGCACAGAGCTCCAGCCTGCTTCACTTAAGGAAATTGTTGTAGAAGAATTATCGGTCAATGGAGATTCTAGGGGACCAACATTGTATATGTTGGGGTTGCCCCCGTCATCTACTACAATGGGAAAATACGGAGATGGCGAACCGAGATACTTAGTCAATGGCAATAATTTAAAAATAGGGTCTGTCTGAGCCCAGCTGACTTCAATGACGTATTTCACATTTTGACTACGAAGGAACTGAACCATAAGCGCTGGATCAGTCATGTTGTACAGCGGTCGTGCTTCCCAACCGTCGAGATAGAAGAAATAATCGTTACTGCAGTTCTTGACGTAGTAAATGTTGTTTTCAACCGTGGCGGCTTTTTCACCGTAACTCAAGTTTTCATTCATGAATTCCCAAGCGACGGATTGAGGATACAACCTGTTTAGAACGGTCCAAGTGTCGGCGTTTGGGTGCTCCAAAAACCAGAGATAATTATCCGGCATCGTGTCGTTGAGGTTGTCTTCAGCTATTTTGCCTGCCATACTGAGCGTCAAGCTTGGAAAAAGAAAAGCCACGAGGAGAATTATTACGATGCCCACCCTGATTAAGTTGCTTTTGCGAATGGAAGGCAAGCGTCTTGTTATTCTTAGAATCGCGTTTTTGGAGTTGGAAACGTCGTATTTTTTGCATATATCCAGTACTTTCATGATTGGGACTGCGCTTATTAGTGCAAAACCCGGCATCGCAAAGTCCAAATGGTGAGGGAAAGCCCATGAAATTCCGCCAAGAACAAACCCGCTCAGAGTAAGAGGCCACAGGGCTAATAGCAGAAATTTTTTGTCGCGGACAGTTAAGAGTAACACAAGACCCAGCACCGTGAACAGCGATAACGCAGGGAAGTATGATCTGTAGGTAAGTAGCATCATAAGTTTGTCGAATGGTGAAGCATATCCGCCGAAGAAATTTATATTTGCATTCATTTTTATGCTGTCAAAAGTCGCCTGTTCTATGACTGGGTCAATTTTGATTCCTCCCAGCAACGTGTAGGCGTTAGGATAAATCGGGTTTCCTACTTCAAGATAATTCCGCAGATACCAGACGCCGCCAACTGTCAAAGCTGATAAAAGCAAAACTGAAACCTTTTTCATGTTTAACCTGAGAGAATTTTTCTTTTGTGCCAAGTAGGCTATCAGAGCTATGATTAGAAAAGGGGCAAGATAGAGGATTTCATAAGAGGTTAATAGCGCAAATCCAAAAAAGAGTCCGCAACTAAGCCAGTACTTGGCTTCTCCTTTTTCCATAGCGAGCAATAGAAAAAGAATTGAAACTGTGCAGAAGAAAGTTAGTGCAGAATAGCTTGTTGTGTACATCGAATATCGGAAAAATAACGGCGTAACTGCAAGGAAAACCGCGGACAGCAACCCGAATTTTTTTCCAGCGAGAATCTCGCCAATCTTGTACGTAGCCAAGACCGTTAGAACTCCCATCACAGGAGGAATTGCCCTTAAAAAGAAATCCTCTACCGTACCTATTTGAATGTAGTAAAATGCCCCCAGAGCAGAAAAGAGCGGCGGGAAATTTGCGCTCATCTCAAGCCCGATTGAGGGACCTGCTATTACTGGAATTGCATGGTCTCTGTACATTATGATAGCCATTGCTGCATGGTAAACGATGGCATCCCAATGAACGATGATCGTTAGAAGCGCGTGGTAAAAAGTGAAGAAAAAGATTAAGCCGATTGCAAGACACGCGGGGAACCAGAACTTGAAATTATTTGGCAACTTAAACTTGAAGGAAAAATGCGGGGTGAAGCATTCTCTCAATTTAAGTTTGTCCACCTGCGTTTTTCGGTATGCAAAAACTGACAGGAAAACTGTGCAGAGAAGCACTATTGCTAAGTTTAAGGGCAGTTGATACAGGGCTCCGAAGATTCCGAGAACGACAGTTACAAATCCTGTGAGGCCAAATCCTAATCCCAGCGAGCTCAGAAGCCTGATACTTCTGTCTTTTTCATTGTAGAGCAACGCGTAGGAGCAGGTTGCTCCCAGAATCAGAACCTCAACAGTTGCCAAAAAGGCCAGTGGAACGCCCACGATTTGGGCGGGAGTGTAGATGACTACTGGGTGAATTATCCAAGACGCAACTTGTTGAACTGCTGGTAACCATGTTCTGTTTACGTAAGCGTAAACCAACCAGCCACAAGCCACAAAAGTTAATATTAGGATGGGAACTAGGAAGTCTTCTCTATTTTCTACCTCGTGGTCTTCCAACCCCTCGTTCACCATTTTGTATCCCGAAATCAGTTTACCGTTGACTTGAATCTGTTGTAAATGTGTTTCCCATTATTATTGCAGGATGTATTAAAACACTTACCAAAATCACGTGCCAGATGCACCTGAATTTCCAAACTTTGCTCAAATAGGCAAAGTTGACTTTTTGGGTTTTCTTTGGCAAAAACCTAAAAGACAGTGGTGCACCCAAATGGGTTATAAACAAGCGAGGGATGGGGTTCGATAGACTTCAAAAAATACTGGTTCCACATCGTGTTAATGATATGCATAGGTCTGCCCATTGTGCTTTTGATATTTCTTGACTTTTACCACCTTCAAGGATTCAATTACCGCTATGACGGCGTAACCAACACATTCGTACATTGGACGAACACGTATTTCACCCAGACCTTCAGCTTCGACGTAACGTGGAAAGGCAGACTATTCTATCTTTTTTTCGCGTGGTTCCTACTGATCGAATCTGCAATCGGCTGGAATGAACTCGTAAAAAAGAAACCGAGAAACAGAAACTTGGTTGTCGCATCTCTCGTCTGTGCCTTGATTCCGACGATTTATGTCTTGGCAACCAATTTTTTTGGATTAGACCTGTCAATAATGAAAGTGGGCCATAGCCTCGGCATCATAAGCGTGGCAGCTAACAATCAGCCATCGGATTTTCTGCATCTTCAATGGCCATTGTCGGTGGAATACATGGTTTTCTTCGTAGCCTTTTTAGCCGCTATCATCTTGGCTTACAAAACAAAAGGGTTGAAGATATTCTCGATTTCCCTTTCTCTGCTAGGAGCAATCAGCGTTGCGTACATGCTTGACACCGTCTACCCTTTTGGCGTTTTTCGACCGCTCCAAGAAGTTGCTCTTCCCATAACCGCCAGTGCCGCTGCCCTTTTCGATGCTTTAGGCTACAGCGTGACGATGACTTATCCGGTGCATTTGGGGCCATCGTTGCTTCCCAGTTTGATGGTTAGCGCTGGAGGAAGAGTTGCAGAATACTCAATCTCGTGGGCTTGCGCGGGAGTCTACAGTTTGCTGCTTTACCTGCTGATAATTCTGGTTTTCTTTAAGAGAACAAACATTTCAGGATTCAGAAAGCTGTCATACTTTGTCATAGGTCTTTTCGGAACATTTTGCTCCGCCGTCCTCCGAGTCTACACAATCTTCGTTATTTCTTTGCAGAGCGGATATAAAGCTGGAATGTTCTTCCACAACACATACGGAGAATTGTTCGGTTTCACATGGGTCTTCGTGTTCATCATCCTAATCGTCTGTATTGAGCGATTCATGCTGGTGGAAAGGACAAGAGAGGGTTTCAGAAAAATAAGCTCTCGATTTGGAACAACAAATGGTGAGAGTTTGCCAGGCTAAGCGCGGTTATCGTCTGGATTTTTGGTTGGAAAATGCAAAGGAATTGCCGCGAAGTGAAGTATGCTTTCTCACTTGCCTTTTATCTGCTCTTGCCTCACAGCTCTCAGCGCATGAAACTCCGACAGGACAACCGACGGCGTCTTCTTTGCACTGTATTTGACCTTTTTGGATACAGAGTGATGTTGACGTATCCCGTTCATACTGGTGGTTCTTTAATGCCAAGCTTAACAGTTGGTATGGGCAATAAGGGAGCAGGTCTCGCAATAGTTTGGGCCTGTGCAGGGATCTACAGTTTACTATTATATGTTTTGATTATTCTTCTTTATTTTAAGAGAACAAAAACTTCGGGTTTCCGTAATTTGCTTTATTTTGTTATTGGACTTTTCGGGACTTTTTTCGTTGTAGGCATGATATTTCACAATACATATAGAGAACTATTCGGTTTTACCTGGATTTGTTCATTTATCGTACTGATCGTCTGCATTGAAAGGTTCACTTTAGTAGAAAAGGCGAGGGACGGTTTTAAGAAAATAAGTTCTCGTTTGGAAAGAAAAAAAGATAAATTGCCTCCCATCCCAGTAGCGGAAAGGGTGATCTCAGAAGTGGCATTATAGAATGGTCTTAAATAATGCTAAAAATGAAAAAAAAAGAAGAAAGTTTTTTGTTTACAGGCTGTGTTTCTTCGCTAGTTTTGTAAGCGGTCGCTTGCTAAAGATTACTGATCCAGCCACGACTGCAACGGAAGACAATGCTATAACTATGCCGATGTTTGGTGTTTCAGGAATTGCGGCATATTGGTATGGCACATATCCCCAACTGTCTGGGTCCGTATCGTTAGCAGGTGCTGGAGGCCAGGATTGAAGTCCATTTCCGCCTGCATGTGCGTCGTAGTAGGCAACGTAACTCGCCCAATCATAGCCCACGATAGTTTGACCGAATGACGTGTCTGTCTTGTCAAAGTAAAATTCCAATATGTAGTGTGGTGCGCTAATCTGCGGTGATGAACTTAATGATTGTGCCTCTGAGAAGACGGCGGAAGTCCATGCTGATGGCGTAGCAACTGTTTTCCAAGCCGAGCCTGTTCCTTGGTACCATTGCACAGTAGGCGAATCATGTCCTGTGACAACTAGTTTGAAGTCGTCGGTTTGGGGTGCTGTTCCTCCGTTAGGCTCTGTGGTTGTTCCAGCGGCGGTTCCGTCAAAGGTGATTACCCAGTAATCGCCTGGATCGTTAGTGTTGTCCGCGGTTTCAATAATGAAGCATGCGTAGACAGTGGGTGACACAGTCCATCCCGTTGCCCAAACACCGTTCGTTCCGAAAGTGTTCGTTCCAGTCTCACTCCATTCTGTTCCAGTCCATTTTCCATCGATAGTTGGCGGATTGGACAAAAGGTAACACGTGGCTGTGTAGGCAGCGTTGTAAGCTGATGCTGTTCCTGCGAATGCCATAATAGCAATTGTTAATGCGCAAATTATTGCAATTTTCATTTTTTTCAATTTATTTTGCTCCTTTAATCTGAGTGTCTCATTCTGTTCAATTTGCTTAAATGGTTTTCTATCCACACCTCTTGCCATGCATTATCGTTAATCTAAAACTGCCTTTTTTTTTAGTTATTTTCAAGCTATTTTTGAAAATAGAATAGTTTTGAGCCCAAAAAATGGAATAGAGGTATTTTCTCAAGTTGTTATGTGTTTTCCTTTTTTAATAAAAAGAATTTTATCGCTTATGATTCGCTTGTTCTCTTCTTACGGCTCTTAGAGCGCGAAACTCTGATAGGATAACCGTGGGCATCTTCTTTGCACTGTAAACTCTGCTTCCACCCGCCCGCTCTCGATATACAATCGGAATCTCCACAATACTGTAACCGTTCAAAGACATTCTCGCGGTGAACTCCAGCCAAAAATTATAAGGAGAATACTTAACCTCTCCAGCTATTTCATGTGCAAGTTCAACTTTCATAAGCCTCATGACACTCGTAACATCCCTACACTTTATAGGAAACATTATTCTCTCCAAAAGCTGCAGCCCACGGGAAAGCATACGGCGATAGGCAGGCTCCCGCCGAGTCATTCGTCTTCCCATTACTATATCTGGCGAGTCACGTTGCATGATGCTCCATAGCTTGAAGAAGTCGTCTGGTTCATATTGTCCATCGGAATCCACTGCTACCACGTAATCATAGTCGCTTGAGTTGATGTTGAGAAAGGCTTCTTTCATAGCTCGAGGATAGCCTTTCCTTTTCGCTGTCATCTCAGCATGGAAAAGCGGGAACTCAACTTCTAATTCTTCCAAAGCCTTCCGGGTTCCGTCTGTACTTCCATCCTCGAAAACCCATATGTCAACATTGCCCATTTTGTCAACTACTTTCCTGTAGAATTCTCTGACCGTATTTTTTATTATGTCTGCCTCATTATAAACAGGCATTATCACCGCTATTCGACAATGCATTTCTGAAACAGGGTTCTCGATCTCATCGGGCTTGCGGTCAACTTGCACGTTCATTCTTTCCCTTTCCTTGATCTATTGTTGTGAATCCGGGGTTTACCGCTCCAAAAGCAGTTTCTCCAAATTTTTCTTGACTGCTTCAATGCTGTGGTTTGCGAAGTACCAGTCTATGGTTTTCTTAAAGCCTTCTCTGTACGTGACTTTCGGCGCCCAATCTATGACCCTATTTGCTTCGGTTAAATCTGCGGCTCGTGATGCCACACCTTGGGGCTTGCTTAAGTCACGTTCAATCTGTTTAGGTTTCCAACCCACCAGATCAAACACCAAATTCATAGCCTCATTAATTGTTAGACGGTCGCTGCGCCCAGCATTTACTGCTGAACCATCCTCAATTTTTTCTGAAGCAGCCACCAAAGCATCAACGATATCCTGTACATAAGTGAAGTTTCGATCTTGCTCTCCATTGCCCCAAATAACGTAAGGGTCCATTTTGATGAAAGCTTTGGCAATTAGAGCGACTATCGCATGCGTTTCATTTTCTCTAGGTCCATACGCCGTGAAAATCCGTACGGCTGCCGTTTTCAGTCCGTACTCTCTATGGTATGCCTTTAGTGCCATTTCACCCATGAACTTAGCCCACCCATACTCTAGATCGGCAAATGCCTTGTCTCTTACAAACGGATCTGCGTCTGTTTCCTTAAGCAGATAGTTGGATCCTATTTCCCCCTGAAGAAAAGAAGGATAAACGCAAGCTGAACTTGCAAAACAAATCTTCTTTACTCCAGCTTTGCATGATTCTTCAAAAACCAATTGATCCAAAATCATGTTTGAACAGCATTCAGCGGGGTGAGTATCGATATATCCTCTTCCTCCATGGAGCGCAGCAAGATGAAACACGACATCCACACCCTTGACCATCCGCCTTGTAAATTCCCTGTCTTTCAAGTCACCCTTGCAGACGGTCAGACGATCAAACTCCCATTTGTCCGAAGACTTACTGATGAAAGGATAATTCAAATTTTCAAGTTTCCCGCTAGAAAAATCGTCAGCAACCAAAATTTCAGCCCCTCCCTTGAGAAGTGTATCTACCAAGTGGCTGCTTATGAAAGAAGCTCCTCCAGTTACGAGAACCTTTTTGCCTTTCGTGTATGATGACCCCCTTGTAATGTGAGGATTCATTTTGACCAGCTCTCCTTTTATGCTTTTGCATATTCGAAGAATAGAGACTTTAGTCGATGGGAAAAAACAAACCTCGTACCCCCAACTCTTGCAGATGCTAGTAAGAGTGTCTTTCGCTCTGCGCTAACAAGTCTCAAATCTGAAATACTCCTGTATTAGTAGACTCTCCTACAAAGAATGGCTTTAACTTCTGGTTTGGCTCTTCCTAAACGGTATCAAAATAGGAAATCCTGGAAGTGCTAGAGGCTTCGTCTGCGCAAACGCGTATGCATAAGTCTGCTTGGGTAAAATAGCCTCATACTTACTCTTCAATATTATTTGTTCGATTCTGAACCAAGAAATAGCTGAAAACATTGGCGTAATTGACTAGACATGATTAGCGGTGCAATGCGTATTTCAATATGTAATGTCGGGACAAAGCTGCGTAAAAAGTCGAGCTTGTTCTGGAAACTATTTTTTGAATCGTAGAATAAAGCTACCTATTTAGGTGTAAAGCCTTTGGCTTTTCCCAAATCGAGTTTTTACCCTTTCTTGAATAGACAGCGCTGCGTCTTTACCTAGTAGCCCGGGAGAGATTCGAACTCTCGTCGGAGGGTCCAAAGCCCTCTATGCTTGACCACTACACCACCGGGCTTCAACGTTTTTTGACTTTATGCTAAATCTAAGGACAATTTTTTATCTAATAAGCGTTCTTGCACCGGCATAATAATGTCCATCAAAAAAACAAAAACGTCTTATTTAATCAATTAATTCTAAATTGTACCTTTAGAGAATAAGTCACTGGAAAACAAAAAATGCAATCATATTGGCTGGAGGATTATGGGCGATTGAGAATTCGCTTATGACTGTAGAATGCCGACTCTTCTTTGTGGATATTCTCGTCATAGGCCTTGCCCGCGCTTAAGCAATTTCTTATGCTATTTCCCATTAGTCCATTTGACTTGTGGTGGATAAATCGAAAGTATTGTGTGCAATAACTTTATTAAGACCACAAAACTTAAATAGTAGTGACGTTCATCAGCTTAGTTTACGCGGGCCGAATGTACTATTTCTCCCAAAATGGATATGGTGACGGTTCTGCGCATGTTGAAATGGAGAGAAAAATTTGAGCAAAAAAGAAGTTAAAACACAGGCGCGCTTATCCGATAAGTGTGCAGAGTGCGGCAGCGAAAATTTAGTTCACGATTATGACACAGGCGAAACCGTATGCGGCGACTGTGGCTTGGTCCTATACGAGCAAATGATGGACAAAGGACCAGAATGGCGTGCGTTCACTCAAGAAGAGAAAGCGTCAAGAAGCCGAGTTGGTGTTCCAACCTCCTACTCAGTTCATGACAAAGGATTATCTACAGCCATTAGCCAAGTCGACCGAGATGCATTCGGAAGAAAACTGCCCCTGTCCACACGACTTCAAATGTGGCGCCTTAGGAAATGGCAAATACGCAGTAGAGTCCACTCATCTATTGACCGCAATTTGGCTCAAGCCATGGCGGAACTTGACCGTCTTTCAGACAAGGTCTACATTCCTCCGCCAATTAAAGAGAAAGCCGCTGTTGTTTATCGTAAAGCATTGGACAAAGGTTTAGTTCGCGGAAGATCAATCGCTGCTATCGCTGCTGCTGCGCTTTATGCAGCTTGCCGCGGAAGCGGAACACCACGCACACTACGGGAAATAGCTGAAGCCAGTCTCGTTGACAAAAAAGACGTTGCAAGATGCTACAGGCTACTGTTACGCGAACTTGATGTGCATATGCCCATCGCTGACCCGTTGACTTACGTATCCAAAATTGCAGAGAAAACCGGGATTTCAGGAAAAACTCAAGGTGCAGCCATCCAAATTCTTAGGGAAGCAAGACGTAAACGTGCTGCTGCCGGAAAAGACCCCATGGGATTAGCTGCTGCTGCCCTCTACATTGCTTGTTTGCAGAATGGCGAGAAAAAGACTCAGAAAGACATCGCTGAAGCTGCTGGCGTAACAGAAGTAACAGTGCGCAATCGCTACAAGACACTTAAAAAACAATTAAACCTTGAGTTGCCTGATTAAGGCTTTTTCTATTTAGGCGTATTATTTTCTTCTTTTTCTTTTTCAAGTTCCATAACAACAATGCCGACGTAGTGGCAATCTTCACAGTAATATTGTTTAGGAGTTAACCAAATAGCTAAACTGGTTGTTAGGCGAATTTTTGGGCTGCAACATCTTGGACAGAAAATCTGTGTGGGTTTTTGATGCTTCGCTGCTTTGAAAACTTCACGTATATCATCTATTTTTTTCATGATGTATGCATCTCTATCTTTTGACTGGGCTTACTGTACTTCGATGTTTTCTGTTGGATAACCCAATTTGATTAAGAAATCACGAACTCTGTCCCGATGATCTCCCTGCAACATAATTTGACCGTTTTTGCTGGTTCCTCCGCATGCGCAATATGTCTTGAGTTTTTGTGCAATGCTTGCCAAGTTGATGTTTTTATCTTCCATACCGTCGATTACAGTGCTTGGTCTGCCAAATTTTCGTGTTTCAAGTCTAACGCGGATTCGCTGTTGCTCTTTCTCTATTTCTCCACAAACGCATAAGTCCTTAGGAAGCCCACATGTTGAACAAACTTCAGCCATGATATTCAACAGTCAATTATCATCTGAAATATATAAGAGTTTCAAAATCCAAAATGGATTCATTAAACCGAATGAAATGCTTCTAAGACTGTTTAAATTGAATTCCAGAGGTTGAGCACTCTTTGGCTATTGCGTTCTCTTTCCACTTGAGACCGTAATTATTTTATTGCCAAAGAAACAAAACAGGATTCAGATTAGTGTTTAAAGGTTGAAGGTTAATGGAGAAAATCGACTTAAGAAAAGAATTAAAGCATCTCTACAATCCATCCGCCAAAGAGGTAAGCATTGTTGATGTTCCAGCAATGAATTATCTGTTAGTTAACGGCGAAGGTGCACCCACATCACCGCAATATAGCGAGGCTATTGAGGCGTTATTTAGTGTTTCTTATACACTCAAATTTATGATTAAGAAAAACATTGGCATTGATTTCTCGGTTATGCCACTAGAAGGTTTATGGTGGGTCGATGACATGACAAAGTTCAACTCAGACCGAAAAGATGAATGGAAGTGGACAGCCATGATTATGCAGCCCAAGTACGTTACTGCTAACGACGTTGGATTGGCGATTGAACAGGTAAAAAAGAAAAAGAATCTGCCTGCGTTGCCTAAGGTTCAATTTGAAAATTTCAATGAAGAACTTGCTGCGCAAATAATGTATGTTGGACCGTTTTCGGCTGAAGGATCAACCATAGCAAAAATACATGCTTTCATCCAAAACAGTGGACACACACTAAGCGGCAAACACCACGAAATCTACCTAAATAACCCCGCCACAACTGCGCCAGAAAAATTAAGAACCATCCTAAGACAACCCATGAAATAAACCCGGGCCAAGTTTTGCTTATAGCTACCGCTTTTATTACCTCTAAGTTTTCATTTCATTTATTAAACTTGATAATTGTGTGATTTGCTCTCTAAACTTTTCTCCCATTTTGGTGAAGCGCATGGCAGCTGAAGGATGAATAATTTGGATATATTTGGCGCCTTCAATTCGTGGGGTTTCTTTTGCCGATTCACCAAACAGTACAATTATTTTTGGTTTGATAATGCTGATTTGTGTGTTCAAGTAGGGTAAGCATGCAGCTACCTCATCAGGGTACGGTTTCCGGTTTTCTGGAGAAACATGTTTCACAATATTGGTGATGAAGACGTCTTCGCGTTTTATGCCGTTCTCAGCTAAGATTTTTGTTAAGAATTTTCCAGCTCTGCCAACAAAAGGTCTGCCTGTTTCGTCCTCGTCAGCTCCTGGGTTCTGCCCTATGAGCATAACCTTAGCGTTTAGTGGTCCTTCTCCGGGTACCCCGTGCTTCGCTCCCTGCCAAAGCCTACATTTTTTGCAACCATAAATTTGGAAATTCAAATCTTCAAGTGCCAAACCAATCGCCTCGTCGTTGGGTATTGACAGTCACACAACCTTAAAAAAATGGCTCCGTTATTCTTATTATTAAGTTCAGGCTCCCTTCTATAGGAGCGAAAACAAGAATTCTGAAGATTTCTGAAGGGTAAAAAATGACAGAGGAAGAGTCCGTAACTGAAGCGCTAATCAGTAGTGCCATACGCGTTTTTTCAAAAGTTGTTTTTGTTTTTGAACCTCTGGCTCCAACGGCAATTACTGTAGTAGTGAATCAGCAGCTTCACCGATTCAAAGAATCAGGCAAGATAGGAAATTACAAAACCAAAACTAAACGCTTAGGAAAGTTCCATTACCGAATTCAAATTGATTTAGACTTAACCGGCATGCAAGCTATTCATCTTCTTGGTAACCTATTCCCCAAACAATTAAGCCGATTTAGGAGGTGGTTCCATGACTGAAATGCCCGAAAAGAAAGGAAAATTGAAAATAACCGTAGAATTTGAAGTAAACGAGGAACTGATGGAATTAGCCAAAGAGTCAATGTCCAAGATGTCAATGAAGTTGCCCGAAATGTTCAAAGGACACGGAGAAAAGAAAGAATAAAAAATGGCAATCAGAATACCTCTCACATTTTTCTTTTTTTGAACTTATGCTATTTAAGAAACATTTTAAAATAGTCTCAACTTTGTATTAATTGATAATTATGAAATTTTTGATTATACAGAAAGTAAAAAGAGAAGTTCCCATCGAAAAATGGGCAAAACTGCTTCCGCTACAATTCAAGTATTTTGAAAATTTGGAAAAGGAAAAGACTATCGAAGTTAATTACCACCTAATAGGGCACCAAGGCACTATGATCGTAGTTAATGTTGATTCAGACGAGAAACTCTCAAAAATAATCGGTCAAGATCCATTATTTTTTGAATGTGAACGAGAAATCTACCCTCTAACAACTCGACAAACGCATGAAAAACAAATAAGAGAATTGCTTAAGCCATAGTCAACGTCGGTCTCCACATATGACTTGTCACGGCGGCTTTGCCCTCGACGAAGCTACAAGACGCTCATGGTATAATCCAGAGGCTATTCTGCAAGACTTACGCTCTGGCATGGTATTTGCTGATATTGGCTGTGGCGATGGCTTCTTCACTATTTTAGCAGCAAAAAAAGTTGGCGAACGCGGGAAAGTCTACGCTGTGGATGCAGATGCATCAGCCATCAAGAAACTCAACTTTAGAGCCGAAGTTGAAGGCTTGAAAAACATCACTGCCAAAATTGGCATGGGTGAGGAAACTGTTTTCTGCGATAAATGCGCTGATTTTGTTTTTTATAGTATGGTGCTTCATGACTTTGCTGATCCTGTTAAAGTTTTGGAAAATGCTAAAAAAATGATGAAGGCTGATGGACGACTGATTGATTTGGACTGGAAAAAACAAGAAATACCTTTTGGTCCACCCGGTAAAATTCGATTCAGCGAGGAGCAAGCATCAAATTTGATTAGAAATGCAGGTTTTCAAATTGAAAACATCAAGGCTGCAGGAAATTACCACTATGTTGTTACTGGAAAACCTTTGCCATAGTGAAGATTAAGTTTACTCTGCGTTGGCGTAGAACTCTAGCAGGTCGCGTTTGAATTGTTCAGGCTTATCTTTGTAGGCTGAATGCGTAGCGCCATAGTAGACTAAAAGTTTAGCTTTAGGCAATTTGTCAGCCAAAGTTCGCATTTCTTCACCAGAAATAACATTATCTTGCGAACCCCAAATGATCCTGACTGGAAAATTAAATTTCTTATAAGACTGCAACAGGTCCTCTGTGAATGCTCGGGCAGGTGCAACCAAAAACAAACCCTTGACAGGAAACCTTGCTGCGTACCTCAACGCGATGTGTCCCCCTATGCTTGCGCCGACAAGAACTGGCACTGTTGAACCGAACTGACTCTTAATAGCTTCAGCTGCAACTTCAACATTGGTTTCGGGGTTTCGGCTTTTAGGTTGACATTTACTTCTCAAACCGTAAGGCATGTCTAAGGCTAAAAACGGCACATGTTTTTCCATTAACAGTTCTGTTACTCCAATCTGCTCCCAAATGTCTTTCGTGTACGATAATCCGTGCAGGAAAACAATTGGGGTGCCCGGTGCAGTGGAGTATAGGGCTTCACATTTGTGTTCAGCTGCGGTTAATGTTTTTTCCATGGATTCTACTTGGATTTCGTTTCTTATAACAGTTAGTCGCTATCGCAGAAATGCGAAAAGAATAATAGCTTTCAAAAGTTTGTTTCATTGGTGATTTCTTGTCTGTTAATGTTGGCGATAAAGCGCCTGATTTTACGCTTCCTTCACAAATGGGCGATGACGTAACTCTATCTGAATACTTCGGTAAGAAAAACGTGGTTTTATATTTTTATCCGATGGATGAATCACCTGGCTGTACAAAAGAAGCATGCACTTTCAGAGACAGCTACGAGGAATTAACAAATTTAGACGCTGAAGTTCTTGGCGTCAGCGCTCAAAGTATAGCGTCGCACAAGTCTTTTGCATCCCACTATGGGCTGCCTTTTTTGCTTCTAAGCGATGCAGATAACAAAGTACACAAATTATATGGTGTGCACTCAACCATGGGCATAATTCCTGGAAGAGTCACTTTTATCATTGATAAACGAGGTGTTGTCAGGAATATTTTCTCTTCCCAATCCCAAGCTCCCCGCCATGTAGAAGAAGCCAAAAAAACACTACAGGAACTTCAAAAAGAGCAGTCGCTTACAACGTAGAGGAAGAAGACACAGGTTGCTGAATCTCTACAACTCTTTGAGCAGAAAAATTGAGCTGTTTCAGCCCTCCGCAGACATGCATGTTAAAATGTATACTTGCGGCCCATCCACCTACTTACGACCTCACATCGGGAACTACCGCACCTTTCTCTTTGAAGACGTACTTCAACGTTACATGGAATACTTAGGGTACAAGGTGACGCGTCTAATCACCTTAACTGATGTAGAAGACAAAGCTATAGCTCAAGCAAAAAAAGAAAACATAACTGTCGAGCAGTTATCTGCAAAGAATGAAGCCGTCTTCTTCAAAGATTTCAAGCTTTTGAGAATCAAAACGCCCGATTACTCCATAAGGGCTTCTTCAGCTGTGGATCAAGCGGCAAAATTGATTGCTCAACTCTTGGAGAAAGGATACGCTTACCGATACCAGTATGAAGGAACGGAGAACGTCTATTTTGACCCATTAAAATTCAAAGGCTTCGGAAAACTGTCGCATTTGGATATGACAAAGTGGCCTAAAAAGAAACGGCGCTTTCATAAGGATACTTACCCTGGCACACCATGGAACAAGGGAGATTTTATCATTTGGGATGGTTGCAAACAAGGATATGTTTGTTATCAAACGTCGATTGGCGGCGGCAGGCCAGCTTGGAATATTCAGGATGCAGCAATTGTAACTAAGCATTTGGGTTTCTCAATCGATGTTGCTTGCGGGGGAATTGATAATTTGGTTAGACATCATGATTATACGCTTGCCGTTGCAGAAGCCGTTTCAGGCAAACCTTTTTCGCGTTATTGGCTTCACGGCGGGCATCTCTTCGTAAATGGGAAAAAAATGTCAAAAAGCACAGGCAACGTGTATTACCCAAACGACCTGTTAAAAAAAGGATTCAGCGGCGAGCATTTAAGGTTCTTTCTAATCTATGGATCTTACAGAGAGAAACTAAACTTCACCATGGAAAAACTTGGTGAGACAAGCCGCAAACTCGATTCTTTCAAACACATTATTAGGAAGTTGCAAGAGCAAAAATCTGACCGTTCCCACCCTAAAGTGGCTGTGCTTACAGGCAGACTTAGGTCTGACTTTGAAAACGCCATGAGCAATGATTTATCTGTAAAATCAGCCTTCGATAGACTTTACGAAACCATCAGTGAACTGCATAAAAACTTTGAATCTTTAAGCAAAAAAGATGTGAAAAACGTAATGGGTGATTTACACAGTATAGACTCTGTGCTGCAATGTATTTTTTAGGCGCATATTTGCCTAAACTAAGTCGCCAACAAGTTTTACTCTCTGAAAATTCTCTTCCCTATGAGGAGCCATCTCTAACTCTTCAGTTAAGTTTTTGCCAGCCTCATGCATTCCCAAATGGTCTCCATCAAGCCAAAAACTGCTTTCAGAAACATCATACACTTTGCCTTTATAGGCGAAGTAGGCTGGTTTGCCGTTTTTTCCGTTATTTGCTTCAAGTTCTTGTTTAGTCACTTTTTTTGTTTCAGTCAAAAAAATTCCTTCTTATATTAAAAAGTTAGAGACTTGTGTTTTAAATGGTTTACGCCTTAGCTCTCAGAGTTATGAAGTTAGTAACGGCATTTGTTTATGCACTATCGTACTGAAAATTAGATTTAAAGTGTTGAGGTTTGGCTGGTTTGAATTGTTTGTGCCGAAATTAACGTGAAAAAAAGCAAGAAGAATTATAGCGCCAATAATTATAGCTGAGATCACAACGGCAGCTATGACGATGCTTGTAACAAAGAGCGGGTCATTTCTATTTGGTTTCATTGTTGCCGGCGGAGATGGAGGCGGCAGGGTGGCAGCTGGGGTTCCGCATTTATGGCAGAACCTTGCATTTTCTTCAAGTTTAGTTCCACAATTTCGACAGTAAGGCAACTGTTATGAATCCTCATGTTACGGTTATTGCACTTTTTAATTTAAGCATTTATTAGAAAATCATCAGTTTGATATTGGTTTTAACATTTTTAGATTTTCTATCGATTGATTTTGGTAAGAGAAATTGGCGCTAATCTAAGGGCAGCAATGTCTCGTGTTCGTGGGCAGCTTTCTTCAATTATTCTACGGTTAAGATTTGGCGGGATAGTAATTTTAATAAGGTTGGCGCTGAACGATTTGTTGGAGATTTAAGCTTGCCTGAAAGAGTTTTAGTTACATCCGCTTGGCCGTACATTAATGTCACACCCCATCTGGGCAACCTTGTTGGTTCCGTCCTTTCAGCCGACGTTACAGCCAGATATTACAGGCTAAAGGGCGACGATACGCTGATGGTGAGCGGTTCAGACACGCATGGTACACCCATCGAGGTAGAAGCGATAAAACAGGGCATCACACCTAAAGAATTGACTGACCGGAACCACGCCAGAGTAGCCGAACTCTTCCGGCGATGGGGAGCTTCTTTTGACAATTACACAAGCACAGAAAGCCCAGTGCACAGAGCGTTTGTTCAAAAAACACTGCTGGAAATCGAAAAAAATGGTTACATTTTCGATAAAGAAACCCAGATGCTCTATTGCGAGCATGACCAGCGCTTCTTACCCGACCGATTTGTGGAAGGCAAATGTCCTTACTGCGGTTGTGAAAAAGCCCGCGGAGATCAGTGCGACCTATGTGGCAGGCTACTTGAGCCTACTATGCTTGTTGAGCCGTACTGTGTGATCTGCAAAAATAAGCCTACCGTAAAAGTCACTAGGCATTGGTACATCGACCTCTCAAAACTATCCGAGCCATTGACAGAGTACCTAAAAGGTAACCAGCAGTTACCAGTCAACGTCAAAAACTTCAGCCTGAACTGGATAAAAGAAGGCTTAAAACCACGAGCCGTCACCCGCGATATCGAATGGGGCATCCCCGCACCTTTCAAAGGGGCAGAAGGCAAAACAATCTATGTTTGGGTTGACGCGGTTTTAGGCTATATTTCAGCAACGATAGAGCTATCCGAACGGATGGGTCAACCTGAGCTGTGGCGTGAATTCTGGTTTGGCAAGGAAGCCAAAACCTTATACTTCGTCGGCAAAGACAACATCCCCTTCCACACCATAATCCTACCCGCCCTCTTGCTGGCTTCAGGACAAGGCTACAATCTACCCTGGAATGTTTCAGCCACCGAATTTCTACAGTTCAAAGGGCAAAAAGCTTCCAAAAGCCAACGCATCGGCATCTGGATAGATGAAGCCCTAGAAATGTTTCCCGTAGATTACTGGCGCTTCTTCCTAGTATCAACGCGACCGGAAAGCAAAGATACCAATTTCACATGGAGCGCCTTCATAGACAAAATAAACGCTGACCTCAACGACACCTTCGGCAACTTCATCCACCGCACCCTCTCATTCATTAACAGTAAATTTGATGGGCAAATTCCAGCACCAACCAAACTTGACAGAGACGATGAGGCAATATTGCAAGCGGTCAAAGAAAAAGTTGAACAAGCCGCTAAAGAAATCGAAGGTTCATGGTTACAATCCGCCGCAAACACGCTCATCGGCATAAGCCGAATCGGCAACCAATACCTCAACGACAAAGAACCATGGAACTTAATGAAAACCGACAAAGAAAAAGCTGGAACCATCTTTTACGTAACCGCGCAAGTTGTGAAAGCCATCGCAGTTGTTTCAGCACCCTTCATTCCAGAAACGGCAGAGCAGCTCTGGCAAACACTCAACCTCCCAGGAAGCGCAGCCAAAACCAACTGGACTGAAGCTTTAGTACCGCTTGGAGCTGGGCATAAAATAGCTAAGCCAAAGCCACTGTTTCACAAAATTGATGCTGACGAGGCGAAACTGGATGAGCAGTTGGCTCAGATTAGAGCTAAACTGGAAAGCCAGCCAAAATAAGAACGGGGCTAACTATGCGAATTACAGCTGACCTTCATGTACACACTACCTACTCGAAAGATTCTTTGATAACGCCAAAAGACCTTGTTTATTATGCGAAAAAGCGGGGTTTAAATGCTGTAGCTGTCACAGACCATGACCAGTTGGATGGCGCGTATAAAATAGCTAAAGAAACAGACTTCCTAATTATCCCAGGAATGGAAGTCTCCAGCGCAGACGGACACATCGTCGCACTTAACGTTCATGAGCTTATCCCCCGAGGTTTAAGCGCTCCTGAAACTGTCGAGCGCATTCATAAGGCAGGTGGAGTCGCAATTGCCTGCCACCCCTACGTGTACTTCAAAGGGTGCCTAAAAGAAAATGTATGCAGCACCTTTGACGCAGTGGAAGTTATAAATTCCCGAGCTTTCCCCTTCAAACGTAGCGTTAAAAAAGCAGAGGAAACCGCCAAGAAGCTGGGGCTTGTTCGGGTGGCGGGCACTGATTCACATTACGGACCGCAAATAGGTTATGCTTACACAGTTATTGAGGCTGTGGAGCCAAATGTTGAAGCCATCGCCAAAGCCATTGTAGAAGGCAATTGCCAGCCCTTCGGCAAAGCTGTACCCGTTACTTTAAACATTCAACAAGAGTACCATCGGGTCGTAAGGATGATTAAAAAATTGAGCCACGTCTAATACAAAATTTTAAGATGCCTTCTTGTTATTTTCTTGCTTTGCACAAAATAGAGATCCCAAACCAATAATTCACTTTTGATTCTGCTAACAGCCATTTTTCGAGAAGTTTTGACAGCAGCGTTACATTTGACACTTTTTCATGTGGGTAATCTTTTTTGGAAATCTTAATGAACACGGTAATTGGAAGTGCCAGCAGATTCCAATGTCTTAATCTTTCGATTGTAAAACCAGAATCTTGAAGTTTAGATTCGAGATCTGTGTTGGAATATCTCCGTTTATGACCCAAGACGATGTCATGTTTGCTAAATAATGTTTGATATGCAGGCACATTCACAATGATGCAGCCGTTAGGTTCCAGCATTTCATGAACTTTCTTGATAGCCAACTCATCATCTTCAATATGCTCAAGTACGTCGCCAAGAATTATGCAATCAAATTTTTCTTGGGTTTGCCAAGTATTTATGTCAGCAACAAATCCGTTGATTCCTTTCTTTTTTGCAATCTCAATTGCTTTACTATCATTGTCAATTACCGTTACATTGTAGCCTTTATTTAGCAGGGTTTTGGATAAAAGCCCGGAGCCGCTGCCAACATCTAAGACTTTTTTGCCCTCAACCAGCTTCAAAATCAGTTTAACCTTGACTTTGCTCCAAAAATCTGATTCTTCAAAACGCTCTAAGTCTTCTGCGTGACTATGTAAGTTTTCACCCATAATTTGAGCACCCCTCTGCCCATCTTTAAAGTATCTTGAAAGAGACTAAGCTTTGAATCAGGCTTATAACTCCAAGTCACTGGGACTTCTATTATTTTATAACCAGCTCTTTTACATTTGAACAAAAGCTCTGCATCAAACTCAAATCCATTACTTTCAACATCATTTATGACTTTTTCTAATACCTCTTTTCTGAATGCCTTGCAGCCGCATTGAGTATCCTTAACATTGAGGTTGAATAAGGCATTGAATATTCTTGAGAAGGCTTTTCCAGCGAAAACTCTTGCACGAGGAGGATAAATTAAGATTTTTGTTTCTTTAAGTTCTCTTGAAGCAACCGCAACATCAACTTGCCCAATGTAAGCTGCAACTTTTTCAACGTCTGACACTGGCACAGGCAGGTCTGAATCAAGCAGCATTACAATTTGTCCATTGGCCTGTGTTGCGCCTTTTTTGAAAGCGCCGCCTTTTCCCAGCCTTTTGCTTGATGCTAAGAGTTTGATAATTGCTGAGTTCTTTGGGAATTCTCTGACTATATCATCTGTTTTATCAGTGCTTTCTGAAACTACCAAAATTTCGCATGAACCATCAAATCGTTCAACCAAGCTCTCCAAGGTGGTCTTGATTCGTTTTTCCTCGTTGTACGCTGGTATTACGATTGATAACTTCATTTTAGCGTTTGCCATCCATGCGGAACATATCTTTTGGCTGGGATTGTTTTTGGGTAAATACAGTTATACCTACGAAATTCCCTTGACGCGAAATAGACTCCAGCTTGGTGCTCTTGCGCTAAAAATTATCTGCATTTTAACAAACGCTTTTTTATTATGATTGAATTAATGGTTGTTTAAGAGGAGAGAGGTTCACCATAGAAGAACCAAGCATATCCCCCAATGCAACGACGCCGTTAATTGACGCCTCTGCAGGGTCAAGGCTGAAGCTTGTAGTTAAAACACAGAAGTGGCGGCTTGCTTTCCTTGTTTTCGCTATAGTCTATGTTGTTTTTCTTTTGTGGAATTTGGGGTACATGTCGCTTCAATGGGATGAAATGCCTCATCTGTACGGCGGTTTGCTGTTAAGCCGAGGACAGACAAGCCTCTACATGACAACTTATGGCTATTACCCGCCATTATTCGACTTGATAACAACTGGGTACATGCAAATTTTCGGGATGACATCCATTGCGGGCAGGCTCGTTTCAGTTACTTTTGCCGTGCTTGTCGTCTGGGTTGTGTTCGAACTTTCCAGCAAAATGTATGGACCAAAAAACGCGCTGCTCGCAAGCATACTGCTCGGAACTATGCCAGGGTTCTTTTGGGTTTCGAGAATAACTATGTTAGAAACAATCCTCATTTTCTTTTTTACTTTGGTAATGTTTTTCTTTTACTCGTGGATAACTAATAACAGTTACAAAGCGCTTTTTTTCAGCGGCTTAACTTTAGGCATAGGCATTCTTGCAAAATATGAGATTTTAATTGCAGCTATCGCCATGTTAGCAACTGTTCTGTTGCTTCTGCGCAAGAGATTGAAAATAAGCATAGCAAAGGTCATCGTCATTCTCGTAATCGCTGTTTTGGTGGCCGCTCCATGGTTTCTGATGGTCTATCAACTTAATGGTATGACAAAGTTTGAGACCGTTGGTTATGTAGTGCAAAGCGGAGCAGAAAATCGACTAGAATATAGCAACCGATTTTTTGCGCCTGTTTTCTACTTGATTGAAATAACCTGGCCCTACAACTACGCAGCGGTTCATCCCGTCTCGTTGCCAATTATCATCTTAGGCTTATGCGGCTTAGGGCTTTTTGCTTACCGCCGCAAAAAAGAAGACCTTTTCCTGCTCACTTGGTTCATAGTAATTTACCTCTTCTTCACTGCAATTCCAAACAAGCAGTGGCGATATGTAGACACACTCTTCCCAATCTTGGCGATTTCAGCGGCAAGCTTCATCTTTTTCCTCTACGGCAGAGTCCGCGCATGGAAACCCCATTTGGTTGATGCCAAGGATGTTCGAGTCAAAAAACTTGCTTCAGTGATTTTCATTGTAGTTATTGCTTCTACAATTGCTTATGCTAGTTGTGATTCCTACCTTATGACTGCCAGAGACCAAATCCACATTCCCATCGATGAAGCTACAAACTACTTGGTTCATCACCTTGACCGAAATCAGTCAGCAGTGCTGGTTTGCGCTTCCAACCTTTTGGACCAAGATATGTTTAGGTTTTATTTGCCCGCGAACATGTCAGCAGACCAGATTTGGCAGTACCCTGACCTAGCAGTTGACGCCTTCACGCCTAACTTTAACATAACAGAATTCGTCATTCTATGCCAACAACGAAACGTAAAATATATTATACTCTTCGACTATGGACCTCACACATTATTTTTCAATTCTACTTTGGATTACCAGCAGGTCGAGACAATGATTTACAATACTCACAGATTTGGCGATCCGCTTGATCAACCTTTCTTTGGCGATTTTGCTAACAACAAAGGTTACAGACTCTTCCTCGTTCGCTTTTTAGGTTAGACGCTAACTTAAATCTAAGACTTCAAAACTGGTTTCTTTGTTTTTTGCCCTTTTAGCAGTGGAACCTGCCAGCTCCAGAATGACTACTTCGCCTATCAACCAAATGTTAACTCCCATCCGTACACAGCCTGTAACTGCGGTGTTATCTCGTCCAAAGCTTGCATGCATGTGAAGTTTCGGTTTGCCTTCTTCGTTGGTAAAGATGGTTCCTACTCCGCAGGCTTCATGCACACCCTTCAAAAGAGTCACCATGGGGTCAATTGTGCATCCTTTTCCCTCTTTTGGTCCAACGACAACTTTGCTTTTGTCTTCTGCGCCACCTAAAAAGAAACATAACGCGCTTGAAAGTTGTTTTTTGGAAGCAAATTTTTCTATAACTTCATCTAGTCGCTCGTCCTGGTGAAGTCTGAGTATGAAGATTCTTCCGAGTTTTGCTTCGGTAAAGTCCATAGTTTTGGCCTTGCTTGCGATTGAAATCTGGTTGATTAGTATAAAAGTCTGTCTCTTATTTTGCATGACTTGGCGTTTTGTCTCAACTGGAATGGTGTGTTAGTTTCAAAACTGCGTTAAAGAAGTCGTGGAGTTTGACCCTGCTTGACCATAGAAGTCCAGACAGAAGAACAAACAACCCCGCATATTGAAGGCTTAATAGAAGGCTACCTTGGCTAATTGGCGCATAATTAAAAAGAGAATAGCCGACCGCTTGGTCCAAGGTCACTCTAAAAAGCAAATAATCTGAAGTAGATAGCCAGAAAGAAGAATTAATGCTGGAAAATATAGTTGCCCCTAACAGAAAAAACCCAGTTATAACAGCCGACAAAACCAGTTTCCCGTTAAGATCAGCTTTGAATTTTGTTAAACTAATTAGGGAAAGGCATTTGCCTACTAATGAAGCTGCAATCAAGCAGAAGAAAGGCAACGCTTCGTAATCATATTTGATGGCGTTGAGGTATGGAGCTTTAAGATTTAGCCCTGCTCCCAAGATCATATTAATGATTAAAATAGGGAGAATTGTTGCCAAACAAATAAGGTCGAAACGAAATGTCTTTGGTAATTCTTTTCTGAATGCAGCAAGCAAAATCAAAGAAAACGCAGTTGCAACTATAAAGAAGGCGCCTAAACCATAATTCCATAAAAAGACGCCGACGAACGAGTATGACAATTTAACGCCATTATTATTAAGATCGCTAAAGTCGCTGTGTTGAAACATATAAAACAAGTTTTTTCCTAAAATTACTTGATACCACAGCAAAGAAGACAATAGTGCAGGTACCAAGAAAGCAGTTACCTGACTGAGAAACAGCCTGGTTTTCTTTGGTTTTGAATAGAGAAGAAAAAGTAATAATGGGATAAGCATAAAGGCAGCAAAATACTTGGTTAGCAGCGCGGCTGCAAAGAAAATACCTGAAACCATGGAAAGCTTAATTGAACCTCTGCGGATAGCTAAGATTCCAACGTATAAACAAAGAAGGCTAAAGAATAAGCATTGTACGTCTATCAAAAAGCTTCTTGACAGAACGAGTTCCCATGGGCTTAATGCAAAAAGTGCCGCCGCAACCAGCCCAGTAGGTTTGCTGTATAATTCCTTACCGATTTTATAGATAATAATCGTGCTTCCGAGCCCAAGCAACGTTACTAAAATTGTGCCGTTGTACACCGATGTGCCAACGCCTTTGAAAAATAATCCTTCAAGGTAGAAGCCTAGAGGAGGCTGATTAATTATGTTACCAATACTGTTAACGTAGGGCATGCCCCATTTCAAAACGCCTTTTGCAGCTGCAAATTCCCAGTCAGTATCCCCATTTTGGAAAGGACCTATTGAAAGAGAAATAAACGTAATTCCGATTAGGATGCTTAAAAGCGGGTAATTTTCGCTTACTAGTTTTTTTACGTCATCCTTGCCAAACATAAATACTCATTTTAGTGGAACCCTTTATGTCCAAAGGATTTCTTGTTATCTTCTTTGAATATACTTTGAGTATAAAACTTTCCACTTTTGCCTCTCATTCTAATGATGTCGCTTAAGTGCAGTTTAAAAATTGCTGAGGACCCTAACAAAACTCGTTAACAACAGTTGATTATATTCTGTTTATGTAGAGAATCTTTTTTGCGTCTTCTTTTCGTTTTTGCAAAGGCACGTTTGATATGCTGCACTGTGTCGTGATAACTGCCTTTTCGGCGGTTATTTGGCAGTTTGAAGGGTGCCTTGCTTGTTTTTTCTGAGCCATATTTTTCAACCTCTTGAAGAGTCCAGTGAGTATCAAAGTACCCTTATAAATCTTGTCCCGAGTTTAAACGCCAATTTTTAAATCACTGAGTTTATTGTTAACATAAAAAATGAAAAGCGATTGATTGTGTTTAAACAGCGTTTGTTCGTCAAACTCAAAACTCCGAAACGGTCGCGCTGAAACAAATTGAAGTCGAAATCAAAAATTAAAAAACCTAAGCAAAGAGTCTTAGTAATAATGAACGTCATAAATTAAAACGCTGATTCTTCCAGACGTCAGCGTTGTCATTGTATCCTCGTCGTTCCCAGAAACCCAGTTCTTTGTTGCGTGTGAAACGTAAATGAACCACCCACAAAGCGCTTTTGTATGCATATTTGTTCGGAACTATCAGGCGTACTGGAAACCCCAGCCCTTCTTCCAACACTTCATTATTAAGTTTGTAAGCTAAGAGCACATCGTCGCCGTAGAGTTCTTCTCGGAAAAGCGAAGTAGTATACGAATCGGCGCATTCAAAAGTGACAGCCTTCGCAATTTCTTTGGGTTTAACGAGCTTTTCGATTTCACGGATATGAACGCCTTCCCATTTACAATCTAAAACACTCCAGCCTTCAACGCAATGAAAATCGCTGGTTGAAACCGTTTTTGGCAGTTTCATGAAGTCATTCCAGCTTAGCTTCACAGGAGTTTCTACTTCGCCATCAATTGTTAGCGTGTAGGTTTCCAGTTTGAGCTGAGGGTTAGTTGATTTTATGCCTGGGTGATCAGTGCCCCAACGTAAAATGCGATCTGTTGCTTCTTGATTAGGCGGCAACTTCTTTTTATCAAGTTCGTTGGACAAGAAAACTACCTACAAAAATATTGTTTTGCATGAACTAAAAGTTTGCTTAGGCTTATTTTGTTTGGAAAAAGCTCGTTAACTGTTTCTGTCGCGGCTCTTCTTTGACAAAACTGCCAATTCTGGCTCCTACGCGCCGGATTGGGAGTTCCGTCTCTGATAGATATTTCTCGAAGAGTTCCTGGGCTTCTTTGTAGATGGTTTCTTGGTCTTTTGCTGGTTTATCTAAGGTTTTAGAGCGGCTTTTGCTCGAAAGATCAGTCATCACTGCACTTATTCCTACAAGCCGATAACTAATGTTTTTTGCTGTGAACTCTTCATAAATATCCTCAATCTGCTCGTGAATTTTCGCCATTATTACTGATATGTCGCGGGTGTCTTCTTTGAGCGTACCCATTCGCCCCATTGATCCAGCTTCGCCTGCTTCTTGTACAGGCTCATTGTCGATGCCTCTAGCAGCGTCGTGAAAATATAGCCCGAGGCTTTTTCCGAAAACTGCAATCAACTTTTGAACATCAATTTTCGACAAGTCGTCTATGGTTTTTATGCTCATAGATTCCATTTTGGCATTTATCTTTTTGCCGACTCCCAACAAGCGATCAACGGGCAACGGCAACAGAAAGCATCTGACTTCCTCTGGGGTTATAATTGTTAAGCCGTCGGGTTTTTGGCTGTCACACGCAATTTTGGCTACAAGCTTGTTGGGTCCGATACCGATTGTGAAAGAGATGCCCACTTGCTTTTTCACTTCATTTTTGATTTCTTGAGCATAATCTTTTGCCCTTTCAAAGCTGCCTTGAACTTGCTCCGTAACATCCAAATAAGCCTCATCAATGCTGACCTGTTCCATACTGCCTGCGTAGCCGCGGAAAATCTGCATAATGCGCTCGCTTATTTGCTCGTAATATTCATGATCAACTGGCAAGAAAATAGCCTCAGTTCCTTCCAGTTTCCGAATTGCAAGGAACAGAGGCATTCCTGATTTGACGCCGTGTTTTCTGGCAACATAGTTGCTTGTGCTTACTGCTCCGCTTATCTCAGTGCGTCCTGAGTAGACGCCGACAACAACAGGCTTGTCCTTCAGGGCTGGATTGCGTAGCTCTTCGCATTGGGCAAAAAAATAGTCAAAATCTGCCAGCATAACCACGCGATTCTGCATTACAGCGTGCTCCTTTTGCCCTTCGGCATAAGCCATGAGCCATCACATGCTGCCGTGTTTAGTTGAGCTAAGCCTTCTCTACAAACGCCAAACTTCATCCCGTTAGCCTCTGCCAAATCTCGTATGTCTCTAAGAAGCTTATATCTTAGGTCTTTTGGCAAAAGCGTGCTGCCGGCGATTTTTTCGCCTTGCTGAAAATAGAGTGGCTTAAGCTTGTCCGCTACTTTTGGCATGGCTCGGGTGAGACGCATCCAATTATCAGCTTTAGCCTTGTAAGTTGAGCATGTTAAGTGTTTTACACCTATACTGGCTAGCTCTGCAATGAGTTTTTGCGGCTGATCGTTTACCAAGGGTATAATGGGGTCGATTCGAATCGAGACGGGTATTCCTGCTTTGATCAAGTCTTGGGCTGCCCTAAGACGTTGAGACGGTGAAGGTGCCCACGGTTCAATCAGTTTTGCCAAGTTGTCGTCGTCCGTGGTTATGGTTAACGCTACTGTTGAAGGAATTTTTGTTAGCAAGTCGTCGTCTCTGGTTACGATGTTGCTTTTGGTGATTATTTGGATTTTGCAGTTGCTTTTAGATAGAATTTCTAGGCATCTCCTCGTCAACCCTGTAGATGCTTCTGCACGCGGGTATGGGTCTGATGAGTTGGCTATTGAGATGGTTTCGCCTTTGAGTTTTCCTGCTTCGCGTTTCAAAATTGCAAGCAGGTCTTTTTTGGGTCTGCAATCGCTGAAGTTTGGGATGTAGCTGGAAGCGTAGCAGTAGGTGCATTGGTGGTCGCATCCAGTGTAAGGGTTTAACGTGAGTTTCGGCGGACATGTGCATAGGCCTGATCGCCAAGGGTCAAAATTTGTAATTAACGGCACCTGACTTCCCTTACTAACTAATAATTTGACGGCAAACAAAAACTATTCGCAAACGCAACCTTCTCACAAAATTTCACGACGCCCTCCGAGCTAATGAACGGCACTGAAGCCCAACTATCAATTAGCCTACATGCCCAACGAGAAACTTTTACTAATGTTTATTTTAAAGTAAACGATAGCTCAACCCACTTTGCTATTTCAATTACTTTTGAAACAAATCAGCTCTTTATACGCTCAACTGAATGTAATTGGGCTGGACAAAACGAATTTCCCTATTCAATGGGATTAAACGATACTTGGTCGTCAGCCATGATTTCATAGCAGTGAGAAAGCATTAAATCCCCTTCACTTTTAGTATTAACGTATGAAAAGTTTTCTCGGTTACTTAAAAGAGGGAAACATGAGTTTATTCACGGATTTTTATGAGTTAACGATGTGTGCAAGTTATTTTGATAACAATGACTTCGAGATAGCAACTTTTGACTTGTTTATTAGACGACTGCCTGAAAACCGCTCATACTTCCTATTTGCAGGCCTAGAAGAAGCCCTCCAGTATCTAGAAACCATAAAATTCACTGAGGAACAGCTGGCTTACCTCAAAAAACAGGGGTTTAAATGGGATTTTCTTGAATATTTACGTGGTTTCAGGTTTACAGGCGAGGTCTGGGCTGTTCCAGAAGGCACGGTTATTTTTCCAAATGAACCGTTAATCCGCGTCACTGCGCCGATAATTGAGGCGCAACTGGTTGAGACTTTCCTGCTCAATACAGTTAATCTGCAAACTGTGATTGCGACCAAAGCCTCACGGGTAGTACATGCAGCTAAGGGTAAATCAGTAATTGAATTTGGCTTACGTAGAGAACACGGCATCGATGCTGGAATGAAAGTTGCAAGAAGCAGTTACATAGCGGGATGTCAAGGCACAAGCAATGTACTTGCAGGGCAAACCTATGACATTCCAGTTTTCGGAACCATGGCGCACTCATTTATTATGTCTTACCCAAAAGAGATTGATGCGTTCCGAGCTTTCTCCAAAACATTCCCAAACAAATCTACCCTTCTTATAGATACTTACAATGACATTTCAGGCGCTGAAAAAGCCGCCGTTGTAGCGAAAGAGCTTGAAGCTAGCGGCTTTAGACTTGGAGGCGTTCGCTTAGACAGCGGCGATTTAGCGGAAGACAGCAAAAAAGTTCGAAAAATCCTTGATGACCAAGGCTTGGCTTATGTGAAGATTTTTGCTAGCGGCGACTTGGACGAATTCAAAATACGTGAACTTCTTGCCAACGGCGCAAAAATTGACTCTTTCGGCGTAGGAACAAAAATGGGTACTTCCGCAGATAAGCCATATTTAGATGTAATTTACAAACTCTGCGAAACCATTGGTGAAGACGGGGGGTCTTTGCCAATTATGAAGTTGAGCAAAGATAAAATCACACTGCCGGGTAGAAAACAAGTTTACCGCTTAAAGAATAAAATCGGCGAGTACGAAAAAGACATCATCGCTTTGGCCGAAGAAAAGGTGCAAGGTGAACCTTTGCTGATCCAAGTCATGGAAAAGGGCAAAATAATCTATAAACTTCCGTCGCTTCATGAAATTCGAGCCAACACTGAAAAGAACTTGGCTAAACTTCCAGACGGATATAAAGCATTGACAGATGCCCCAATTTATCCAGTTGAAATAAGCAAAAAACTACAGAACCTAATAAAAACTTTGAAGCGCCAATTAACAACAAACGAAATTAACGGTGCCACTAAAATACAAGATTAACGTTTTTGCCTGCTTCTCTTTTTATACAAACCGCAATAGCTGTTTCCGCCTTCTCTGCATTGAGGCGAAATATTTCCACATTCTTTTAAGTGCAATAAGCCGTAGACACGGACTATTCGGGTATAGTTCCCTTCTCTAAAGGGAGACTTTGATTTTTCCATATAGTTCACCAAATAAATAAGGTCAAGAGCCACATTTGGTCTTCGGCAAATTAATGCTACTATTTGCCTATGAGATGATTTGATAGTTTTCTTTTCCGTTCTTGTTTAATTTTGGAATGGTTATGGTGAATTTTGCTCCTGTGCCGGGTTCACCATTTTCTTCAATTTCCCAGCCATAAACATCTATCATCTTCTTGGTCAAGAATAATCCGAAACCTGTGCTGCCCCCTGTGCTAAACCCTTCAGAAAAGAGCTTAGATTTGTTCTCTGCAGATATTCCTACTCCGTCATCCTCGTAAATCAATCGCAACTCGTTTGAATTAGTCGATTGATAGTATATACGGATGGTTGTGGTTTTTTTGCCGTATTTTCTTGTGTTATCCACAAAGTTGTATAAAAGTTGCCTAACAAACGAGTCCGCCAACACAGTTAATCCATGACAATCATTAACCACCTTAATGTTTAAGCCAGAAAAAAGAGCAACTGCCTCGTTGATTGCGTTCTCCAAGGAAACAAGAGATAGCTCTTCAACGCCCAACTGTTCATACATTTTAGCAAAATCAAAAATCTGCATCGAATCTTTAACAGCTTGTTCCATCTTGCTCAAACCATCAACAATATCAGTCTGGTCTGGGTGTCTTTTCTTTAGTAAATATGCATAACCGGTAATCGCTGAAAGCTTGTTTCGAACGTCGTGTCTTGTTAAGCTGCCTACAACGCCCAATTTTTCGTTAACCAACACCAGCTGATTCATAACCTCGTCTAACGTTTCTTCCGCTTTCTTACGTTCAGTCACATCTTGAAAGGCTGTTCGGAGAAAGCTCTCTTGTCCAATTTGAAATTTTGACACATTCATAACGACGTCAACACAGGTGCCATCTTTGCGTTTTAACCGTGTGGAGAAATCAGACACAACACCATTTTGTTCGAGGATTTCAAACAACGTTTCTCGATCTTGGGGGTTTTCATACAAATGAATTGCAGATGTCTTTTTCAGCTCTTCTAAAGAACAGCCCAATAATGTTTGCAAAGAAACGTTCGCGTCAAATATTGTTCCATTTAAAGCTGTGATTGCAACAGGAAGGGGAGCTTGCTCAAAGAGCGAGCGGAAACGTTCTTCACTCTCTTGTAATTCCCTCTTTGCTTTTTCGCGTTCAGTAATATCAGTCACTATTCCCAGTATAGCCTTCTCTCCGTTGTATTCTGTCAATTTTGTATTGATTATTGCCTCGATCCTTTGACCATCTTTACTGATGAGCGAGTACTCGTACGCTGGTACCTCTTCCCCTCTCAGGTGCATAGCAAAAGACGATTTCAACTTCTCAACGCTTTCGGGTGCAATGATTGAAAGAAAGTTGAAGGTAGGAGAATAGAACTCTTCTTCAGTATAGCCAATAGTATCTTCGCATTTCTTGTTGGAATAAACCACTTTACCCTTTTGGTTTATGAAGATCATGTTAGGCGATTCTTCGGCGAGGTTCCTAAAATTCTCTTCCCTCTCTTTCAAGGAATCCTCAGTTTTTTTGCGCTCAGTGATATCTTCAAACATGGCTGCAAAATAGTCTTTTTTTGGACAATAAGCTGAAACGGATAACCAAAGACTAAGAGGTTTAAAGAAAATTTCGAACTTCTCTTTTTGACCCGTGTTAGCGACCTTTCCGTAAATTTCAAAAAGTTCAGGATTGGCTTCTCTAATTCCGGGAATTGCCTCGGTCACTTTCTTTCCAATAACTGACTGTTTTTTTAAACCTGTTATTTTTTCAAATGCATCATTAATCTGTAAATAAATAAAGTCAACAGGCTTTTCAGTCTCGTCGAATACCATTTTGCAATATGCAAAGCCATCCATCATATTATTGAAAAGAGAACTATATTCTTCCTCACTTTTCCTTAATGCATCTTCAGCTATCTTGCGTTCAGTAACGTCCCTTAACACCGTTTGATAACCAACGACTTTCCCATTTAGCCATATGGGGTTGCTACTGTACTCTGCATTTCTCTTTCCCTTAGGAGTGAGTATTTCGGTTTCACCTTGAGCTGGATGTCCGGCAGCGAGATTCTTGAGATCTTTAAGCATTTTTTGATTGTATTCTATTGGAACAAGCTTGAATATGCTTTCCCCAACGACTTCATTTTCCTTAAAGCCGTAGTGCGTGATAGCCTTATTTTCCGAAGTTATTTTCCCAGTCAAATCGACGGTAACAATAACGTCTGGTGCGTTTTCGAAAAGATTCTTGTACTTCTCCTCAGATTCCTTTAATAATTCTTCTTCTTTTTTGCGTTCGGTGATGTCTCGGAGTGTTCCTTGCATCAGCTTCTTTCCGTTCAGAACAAAAACACTATCCTTGACCGCGACATATCTAATTTCGCCCGTTTTCCGGATAATTTTCGTTTCAAGAGTGCTGGTCTGGTCTTTGAGGTGTTCCTTAAAAACTCTTGCAAATCTTCCGTCCATTTGCTCTTGAGGAGTAATTATTGATTGATGTTGACCCACCAATTCTGATTTCTGTCTGCCAACTAGCTTTGACGCTGCAGGGTTGCAGTCAACTATTATGCCAGTCGCGGTGTCCGCTACAAATATTGCGTCCATAGACTCTTCAAATAGCTTCCTGTACTTCTCTTCGGAATCCTCTAAGGCGCGCTCGGCTTTCTTGCGTTCAGTTGTATCGTGGCATACAATTGTGCTTCCCAAGAATTCGCCGTTTTTACTTGTCTGGTTAATGATGGTCAGTTCCCCGTGTCTTAGCTGCTCTTTTTTATTCTTATACTGTACTTCGCCACTGAACCGTCCTTTCTCTTGAAGTGTTTGAATTACGTTTTGTAAAGTAACATCAAGTTGCATGGGAACGAATATGTCCGTTATATTTCTTCCAATAGCTTCCTTTTCTAACCATCCAAAGACTTCTTCGGCTGCTTTGTTCCATGAAACAATAGTTTGTGTTTGGTCAGATGTCAAAATGGCGTCTTCAACGGTTTGAAGAGCAACCGAATCCCTAGCTGTCTGGGTTTTGCTACGGGTTTTTTCTACCAATAAATGCATAAGGTGAGACAATTCGCCGTAGACCGTTTCTGGTGAGCCTTGTTTGTGGTGGTATCCGTCGGCGCCAAGGTTTAGGGCTTGTATGGCTACGTCTTCTCTGCCTTTTCCAATGAACAAAATAAAAGGAATTTCATTCTTGCTTTCACGTAACTCTTTTAGAAATTGGAGTCCGTCTTTTTGGGGCATCTCATAATCAGAAACAACAATATCATAGTGCTCACTTGATAGTTTCTTTAAGGCTTCATCAACACAGCCGGCTTGGTCAATTTCGAAGTTGCCCATATCCAATAGGATTAACTTTGAAATTTCAAGAATAGATGGGTCATCGTCAACATGTAAAACTCGAATAACGTTCTTTTTGTTTGACGCAACCAAATCGGTTACTTCTACAGCTATTGTACTCTGGTTGGCAGGTTCTATTAGCCATACCCCAACTCAAATACTCGATAAATGATAATAAATCAGTTATGAATTTAGAATACTGAGCACAAACTCGCGACCCAAATAGAATAGACAAACCAATGTCTCTCTATAATTTGCAAATAATTCAGAAATGCAGAAGAAAAACAAAGAAGACGTTAATGGACACCTTTTTCACAAATAACACGACTATTACCTCGTGTCCATTGCTATGACAGCGACGTTATTTAAAAATTCACATTAGCAAAAAAACTGAGTTTATTCTCTCCTGAAGACCAATTACTTCATTTGTAGTCCCCATACGATCCCCCTCCGCCAATAAAGTAACTTAATATCTATATGTTGACTCTTCGATTATTCATGCGAAATATGGCAAACCCTTAATAGTCTTTTCAGAAAAGGTTAGATGCTATCCAAAAAGGAAGAAAACAACTTGCAAAGTCGTCCAGCGATAGTTGCCGTTGGCAGAACCAAGTTTGGAGAACATTACGGCAAAGAACCGGAAAAGCTGATTGAGGAAGCATGGCTTGGCGCTTCTAATGAATGTAACATGGAACGCAAAAACCTAGAAGCTTGTTACATGTCAGATTGTTTTCTACCCATCACCAATAAATTGGGTTTAGAAGAAGGGTTCCTCTCAGAACTTACCCAACTTCATGTACCTATGGAGGTAACTCGCTCTTTTAGCGCTGCATTGTTAACCGCTTGCCACGCAATACAGGCTGGAGTTTACAACACTGTCCTTGTGGGTGGCATAGAAAAAATGACTGATCGCTGGGACAAAATACGAGACGACCTAATGCTTCTGGATGATCCATGGAGCTATTTTGCAGGCGGAACTCCAGAATCAAACCACGAACTTATGCTTAGAGCCTACATAAAAAAACACCATATCACTGGAGAAAAACTCGACAAACTCAATCTCGCATTGGCTCAGATTTCGGTCAAAAATCATGCAAACGCAACCAAAAACAAGTATGCCCAATATCATAGAAAAATTACTATTGATCAGGTGTTAACTGCAAGAAAAAAAGCGCATAAACCCCTAGGACTCTATGATTTTGCCCCAATTTCCGACGGCGCTTCAGCCTTAATTCTTACAAGCGAGGCAGTTGCCAAAAAGTTAAATGATCACCCAATTTACGTTTTAGACTGCACTTCAGCAACTGATTACCTGAATTATCCTGCAAGAGAGGACCTATCCCACTTTGTTGCTGCGGAATTGGCTATGAAGAATGCCTCTCGAAAGGCTAAAACAGCCTTATCTGATATGCAGGTCATCGAGGTATATGATCAGTCCACTATGATGGAGCTTGTTTCTCTTGAAGATTTAGGATTCTGCGCACCAGGCACGGCTTGGAAGAGTATAAATGAAGGCTGCCAAAATGATCAAAACTGCTACGAAATAGATGGCAGGCAACTTTTCGTTAACACTAATGGTGGGTTAAAAGCTGATGGAAACCCGTTGGGCGCCACAGGTGGAGCACAGATTTTCGAAATTTACCGTCAGCTAAGAGGAGAAGCTGGCGAGCGTCAAGTTAAGATTAATAGTTCGCAGAAGAATGGTTGTGTTCTAGAGTACGAGGGCTTTGGAACCAAAGCTTACGTTACTGTTCTAGGAGACAAGAAACTTGAGTAGTGAACCCATAGAGCGACGAGTTTCTTTTTTAGGCGACAGATTAAAAGCAAGCAGATGCCAAAGCTGCGGGAAAGAATACTTTGAAGTAAGAGATTACTGCACTAACTGCGGCAGAAAAAGCTTCGGAAAAATGGACAGCATCGACCTATTTTATGATAAAGGCAAACTTGAATTATGCACCTACATCAACGAACCTACAAACAAATTCATTAAACTTTCAAGCTTTATTTATGGAATCGTTTCTTTCCATGATGGCAAAATCCGTGTTCCAGCAAGATTAACAGACCAATTGATATGTGACGGCGCCGATGTTGATTTTTCAAGCCTTGAAGGCAGAGAAGTGGTTCCCCGTTTTAGACGGCGCTATTCCGTCGGCAAAAGCGACATGATTCCAACTATCTCTTTGGCTTTCACTTTAGCCGATGAATATTATCCACATCAAGATTACAAAATTTTTACGCCAACCAAAGAATATGAGATGCCTGGAGTGGTAGGTTATGGCGTTTACACTTCAAAGTTCAGAATTAAAGAAAGCGGGTTGGAACGTGCTGTTCCATTTATCGATGAAGATGCGGTAACAGCTTCGGTTGAAGCTGGAAAATTGGCGTTGATTCACTCAGGCGTTGACAGTACTTTGGTTGGTAAGGTTTATGTTGGCTCTGAATCTAACCCGTACGCTGTTAAGCCAATTTCATCAAAGGTTGCTCAGGTTCTAAAGCTTGGAGAAGAAGACGGCGACATTCAAGGTGTTGATGCAGTTGACACACAGTTTGCGTGTAAAGCTGCTTCAAGCATGTTCAAAGACGCCTCAGCTCTTGTTAACTATCCAAAGTCAGGAGTAAAATACGCAATGGTTATCGGCGCAGATAACTCTCAAGCCGCCCCCAGAGGTTGCCTTGGCGGCGAATTAGATACTTTTGTCGGTTTCGGTGGTGCTGCATATATTTTTGGCAAACAGGATGTTATTGCTGAAGTTGAAAGTTGGTACTCATGTACTTCCGATACCACTGATTTTTGGCGCAGAGACGGCGAGACTTTTCCCATGCATGGTGGACGATTCACAGGTGACCCAGCTTACTTTAAGCACGTCCGCAAGTCAACTACTAAAATCATGGAACGTTCAAATCTCAAACCAAGTGACATAAACTATTTTGTAGCGCACCAGCCAAACCCAACGTTTCCAGTTAAAATCGCAAAAGAGCTCGGTTTTAAAGATGAACAGTACTTACCCTCGCTTCAAATTAACAAAATTGGCAACACTTATTCAGGTTGCTCACTTACGGGTTTAGCCGCGGTGTTAGATATAGCAAAGCCTGAAGACAGAATCTTGGTCGCAAGTTACGGTTCAGGCGCAGGAAGCGACGCATATTTGCTTAGGACCACAAATCAGCTTCTTGACAAGCGAAAACGCCAGAAAGTTACGGTTAAATTCCAAACTGAAAACCCCTTCATAGAGTACGTGGATTACACTACCTACCGTCGGCTTAAACTTGGCATGTAACAAATACTTATAAATCCCAGTGAATCTCAGATAGCCACGGGAGTCGAGAGATTGATTCTAGATGACATTGCAAGAGTAATTTATGCACCAGCAACAGCATTCAAGAAGATAATTGAAAATCCAAAGTATCTGGGTGCCATAATTATTCTGCTTCTTTTCATAGGCTTACAAATGGGATATGCATATGCACAGTTCTCAAAAACATACACCGAAAACACATCACCTGCGATCGGTCAATTATCAGATTATATCAACGCAACAGCAGCGATGTCCTCTGAACCAAACTCAACATTATGGAGAGCCAGTGCTGGCGTAACGATTAGCAACAATTTTGATGACTACTTCAACTACAGCGTTTACGTTCCAGCGATTATAGGAAACTACAGTTTATTTGGAAATAGCAGCTTGGAAATTGATGCCAACAACGCTAGCGCCGTTTCCGCTGCTTTAAGCAATGCTTTCAATGTTAGCTGCGCTGCTGGCGGCTTTGAGAACTTATCAATGACGTTAAAACAGGTTCAACCTCAAATCGTGCCCACAAGCGCAACTATTACTCTTTACTCAGTTGCTGACTCTAACTATTACACTTATGACTTAACTTCACTTATGTCAAACTCTTCAGACATTAACCAGTGGAACAACCTAACAATTCCAGTAGGTCCATCTGCTCAAGGCTGGGCCGTTGGCGGAGCACCTTCTTGGGGTAATATTACAGCATTAAAGTTAGACTTCAATTATCCATCTGGCTCAAATTTCGTCATTCGTATTGGCGCTTTATTCTTCCATGGGGAATATCAAACTTTCATTCAAACCTATGGACCCAATGCTCTACTATCCTTCTTGGAGGCTTTCTCTCTACAGTTCATTTTTAGTTGGCTGTTGTTAACAGGGCTAATTTACCTCTTCTTCAAAGGGTTAAAAGCCAATATCACTTGGAAACCCCTTTTTGTTGCAGTAGTTTTTGCTTTGTTTGTTATGGTCATTCGATCAGTAGTAAACATTGCGGTAGCATTTACCTTGCCCACAGTTTATTATCCATTTGACGTCTCACTTGGGGTTACGTCTAATCCTTATGGGGCAATATATGTGCCTGTCCAAGCAGCAGTCACTTATACAGCGCAGTCCCAAGCTGTTCTCAACAATATAGTGGCAGTAACCTCAGGCTTCGACTTTGTCGTTGAAGCGATGTTCTTAGTATCCTACGTTTGGTTAGGCGCTCTCTGCACAATAATTGTTGGAACACTTCAACCAGAGTTTTCAATGATGAAACGAATTTTGATTGCAGCTGTTAGCGTAGCAGTTACGTGGTTTGTCTTAGTGCTGTTCGTGGGTTTTGTTTAGCCCCACAATTCGTCTTTTTTTAAATTTTTTCTTTTTTGCTTCAGCTCACAGAAAGTTAGGGTTCTGTGAAGTTGTCCGTTGACGATTTTCTCTGTGAAAAATCGGTCGATAGCAAACTAAAGTGGAAAGTCTGAAAAACTTTTTTGAGTCTTTTCCGATTCGAACTCTTCAATAACTCTTGTCGCTTCTATTTGGTTCTTCAAGGTTACAAATTGTTCCAAAATTACATTAGACCGTATGAAGCCTTAGACGGAAAACTCCAAGTGAAGCATGTGGGATAGCCATTGAAGGACAAAACAAGTGGAAAACCCTAATACAAAACGCAAGTGCAAACAAAAGACAGCAATCAGTTTACTAATCTTTTAAGAGTTCAAGCAATTTTTCCTCATCATAGTACTCTGGATGATAATGGTAATGATGAATCAAACACCAGAGCTTATAATTGATTTTAGTCCAATCTCTATGCTCTATTTTGTGACTAAAAAGCAAGTCTATATCGTGATGAGGAGCCCAAAATGCTTCTCTTTCTATAATTAGAAGTCGGTTAGGTGTGAGAAACGGTTTGGAACTAAAAATATAGCGTACCGAGTGAAAATTGAAGATAACTGCGCCTTTGATTTTTTTTCCGCCAATTTTCTTCAATAATATATCCCAGTCCAAATCAGGTAGATGGAGTAATCCATCCCAACCTAACACTAGACCCAAATCTTCATAACTAGGATCTTTGATGTTCAGATGAATTTTGTTAATTTCAAAATATTCCATTATTTTGTTAATACCATCGTATGATTGCCAATTAGTCTCAAAGGCTTTCAAATAAGGTTCTAGATAATTAGGAATCGGATAGGCTTCTTTTGTGTCTTTGTAAATTTCCTGATACACCACGAAATTAGGCGGTTCATGAGAACCCTTTGCTGTGTCCGTTTTCCGAGAAAAATGAAATTTCAGATTATGAAATCTTTCATCCACATTTGGAATTGCCTTTCGAGAGAATGCTGGAATCCTTACATATCGTGTGTGAATCTGCCAACCCAACCAAAGGGCAGAGAGAAAGAATATCAACAGAGCCAGAAAAATGAAGACTAGGGAGTATTCTTGCATGACGTTAACTCCTCGGAACATTGGTTCGGGGATCACACCTAGCAATATCAAAAGCCATAAGATTGAACCGATGTGACCGATTGCATCCAATATTGCTTGTGCAATCTTGCGAGTATCCATGTTCATTAACATGTGTCACTTCAGATTTATTATTTGCCCAACTGGAATTCCTCCAGCAACCGAAAGTTTCCAAAAGATTTTGGGAAAAACAGCAACCGTAGAGGTAACTGTGCCGAAGTTAGGGTTCTGTCAAGTCTTCGGTAAAAAGGAGGCTTAATTTTTGGCTGTAAAGAGTCGGTTAAACTTGCTAGAGCAAAATGCTTTATACAAGAATCAACGTAATCGGTACCTAAAAGAGCAATGGAAAAGACTGCGAGGAAATAAACACATGACCTTAATTTTCGGTGCACGATGCACTGACGGCGTAGTACTTGTTAGCGATAGATTAGTTAGATCTGGCGAATTTGTTGGACATAATGCCGAGAAAGTTAGGAAATGTGAAAATATCCCATGGGCAATTTTTGGAGCAGCAGGTTTGGAAAATCTCTTTGAAGAATTTCTAACAATTCTTCCTCAAAATGTAAATCGCCGTTTATCTTGGATTACTTATCAAAACGCTAAATTAAAAAAAGATAGAGAAGATACATTCGGAAATAATCCTGATGCCCCCAACCCACCTTATTTTGAATATTCTGTTGTTGACTTTAAGCAAGATTGTGTAGAATTACTTACAGATATGAAAAAACGATATTCAGTTGCGTTTGAAAACGATGATGAATGTGCTCTTCAAATTTTAATTGCTGTTAACGCTAGAGATGATCTAGCCAAACTGTACTACTTAGAATCGACTAACTGTTTACCTGTCGAAGTGCCTGAAGCAGTATTCATAGGGTATAATCCCATCGTTGAGATTTTCCGAAAATGTTGGAATAAATCGATGAATATGGTGCAATCCGCAAAAATTGGTGCATTCGCAATTAAATACGTAGAGACAGATGAAATTACAAAAAATGTTGGTGTAGGAAAGGGCTTGCCTCAAATATGGTGTATTCCAGATGGAGGACAAACCAAAGAAATAATAGGGGTTCCTTTAAGCACAATAATGGCTGACGTTGATAAAGAAGTTAAGGCAGTTTATGAACATCTACATTCATTGTTTAGGTCTTAAAATAATTTTTCCGTCTTCTACAACGGCTATAAGTTCTATTCCCTCTTTCCACCCTGCTTCTTGAATTTGTTTCGGTGGAATTGTCACAACATATTTTGGGTATTCGATTTTATCCACTTTTCTTGATAGTTGCTTCTGTAACCTCATTTTTAGGCACCTATTAGGCTAATAGATATTAGACCTTTATATAATTTTAGGTACCGAAATGCTTATATTATTAGGTACCTAATTATGTTTTAGGTGCCTAAAATGACAAACCAACTAACAACCACAAGACAAGAACGAGGTCAAACAATCGCACAATTAAACGGTCAAGTAAAACAAATCGATGATTGCCTCTATATTGTCAAATCACAATCCAACAATGGCGAATATACCGTTAATAGAGTCAACGGTGAATTGATGTGTGATTGCCCAGATGCTATGTATCGCCATGTCAAGTGTAAACATATTTTTGCAGTAGACTTTAGCCAAAAACTGAAGGCAGAGGTCAGAAAGAATGTTGTCATTCAAGAGGTTAATGTTTCATCTTGCACTTTTTGCCACTCAGCAAACATCAAAAAATTTAGTGTTAGAAAAAACAAGAGTGGAAATATTCAACGGTTCTTATGTGAAGATTGCGGTAAAACCTTTAGTGTGAATCTTGGTTTTGAACGGATGAAGCATAATCCTCAAGCGATAACCTCTGCTATGCAACTTTATTTCTCTGGAGAGAGCTTAAGAAATACAATGGAGTCACTCAAACTTTTAGGAGTGGAAGTTTCGCATCAAACGGTTTTTAATTGGATTAAAAAATATGTTGCTTTAATGAAGAATTACGCTGATAAACTGGTTCCTAATGTTGGCGATACTTGGAGAGCAGACGAAATTTATCTAAAGGTAAAAGGCAACATGAAATATCTCTTTTCAATGATGGATGACCAAACACGTTTCTGGATAGCCCAAGAAGTAGCTGACACCAAAGACAAACATGACGCAAGAAATCTATTACGTATGTCTCAAGAACTAATGGGAAAAAAACCCATGACTTTCATAACTGATGGACTACACTCTTACCATGTTGCATATGGCAAAGAGTGGTGGACAATGAAAGGACCTAGAACCAAACACATTAGGCATATCACTTTAAAAGGCAATCACAATAATAACAAAATGGAACGCATGAACGGAGAAATCCGAGATAGAGAAAAGACTATGCGAGGACTAAAGACAACTGATACAGCAATTCTTCAAGGTTGCCAACTTTATCATAACTTCATTAGACCGCATGAAGCATTAGACGGAAAAACTCCGAGCGAAGCATGTGGAATAGCAATAGAAGGAAAAAACAAATGGCTAACGCTCATTCAAAACGCGTGCTCCTCCAAAACAACTCAAAAGAAATGAAATCTCTTTTTCGGTTTTTCAGTTTCATTTTCTTTCTTATCTAAATGCTCTCTTAATTCAACATGTTCATAATTGCCCTTTTTTTGAGTCCATTTATTACCACATTCTCGGCACTTGAAAGTAACTATTTCCGCATCATAATATGTGATGTCGCAATCTTTCTCTTGAGCTTCGCAATTTGGGCACATAAATGGTTCCCATGTTTTTGTCGAAGTTAGAGTAGGCGCTAAAAAAGGTGTATTTGTACATGCGTGACTTTCAGGTATTCGATGTTCGGCGCAGAATGTTTTTTGGCAGTAAGGGCATCGGAATGGAAATTCGGGATAGTGTATTTCTTTTCCGCATAATTCACATTTCGGCATTGATATTTCCAAATTATGAAATATGGTTTAGTTTCAGTATTTATTACTTTCATGAATTAGCAGACGAAAAGAAACATGAAGATGGAACAGTCGGAGAGGGTAACAGAACGTAACCGAAAGTTTACATGGAAAACAAATAACCGAAGAGTTGACAGAACCGAAGTTAGCAAGATTTATATGATTGAAGGGCACTTTTGCAAGTGAAAACCCTGAGAGGGAAAAATCAAATTTAGGTGATAAGTGTGAGTGTGACACCAATTAAAGATTTACAGAACGGAATGAAACGGGTTAGCGTTGAAGCGAAAGTTGTTGAAAAAGGCGACCCCCGAGAAGTCAAATCACGTTTTAAAGATGAAACTTACAGAATAGTTGATGCTGTGGTTGCCGATGAGTCAGGTAGCATAAAACTGACTTTATGGAATGAGCAAATTGACCAAGTCAACGTCGGTGACAATGTTAAAATTGACAACGGATACATAACCAGCTTTAAAGGCGAACTTCAACTTAACGTTGGAAAATTTGGAAAACTAGCCGTTGGCTAAAACGCTTAGTTAAGAGCGCTTTTCTTTATTTTCTTGGTAAGCGATTGTTGCTTTGCCTGTTTGTATTTTTGATTTTTGTTCGTAGTTTCTTCTTTTTGTTGGCAACATCATAGCCTTACTTCTCATTTATTTAGCATTTGGAACGGTACTTCTGCGTAGAAAAATTTCATCATACTAGCCTCCATTCCACACGCTAATGTACCTGGCGTTGTTCATGGGAGTGGTCCATGCTAATCTGCGAGGCACTAATTTTCAAAGCCTATCGATTCAGATAATCTATGATTCACTCTTTGCAGCTGCATTGACAGCTTTCGTTTTAAAACGCTGGCAGTTTCACCGAATAAGAAAAAGAGCCAACAACCACAAGTTAACGTCTCAAAACAACAATAAAGCCTGAAATTCTGGACTTTCTAGAATAAACTTATTAATTCTACTAGTTGGAAGTCATTTCTTGTTGGTTTGTGACAAAGTACAATGCAGTTTGAACTTATCGCTCCATTTCAAGCCTCGCCAGGGCAAGTTGCAGCAGTTGAAAAGTTAGTGAAAAACTTCGCTACAAATCAAAAACAAACCCTTCTTGGAATCACTGGCAGCGGCAAAACCTTTGTCATGGCAAACCTAATCAACAAACTCCAAAAACCAACCCTTGTCCTTGCACACAACAAGATTTTAGCTGCTCAGCTTTATGGGGAATTAAAAGAGCTTTTCCCACATAATCGAGTTGAATACTTCATTTCTTTTTATGATTTTTATCAGCCTGAATCGTATTTGCCAGCGCAAGACATGTACATCGAAAAGGATTCGTCCGTGAATGAGCAAATAGAAAAAATGCGGATGCACGCTGTATCGAGCGTAGTTAGCAGAAACGACACCATAATTGTTGCAAGTATAAGCTGCATCTATAGTCTTGGAAACCCCGACGACTTCAGAACCATGGCAATTCAGTTGGAGGTTGGAAAGCAAAACACAAGACAACAACTCATCCATGCCCTAGTGGACATGCAGTACGAGCGCAACGACATGGTACTTGAACCCGGCAGATTCCGTGTGCGCGGCGACGTCCTGGACATCGTGCCATCCTACGAGAATGATATTATAAGAATTGAGCTTGCAGGAAACGAAATTAGCAAAATCAAAGAAGTGCATTTGATATCGGGCGATGTTAAAGGAACCCTTGATAAGGTTACGCTTTATCCCGCACGACAGTACGTGGTTCCAGAAGAGAAGCATGCACTCGCCCTTGAAGCTATTAAGCAAGAATTAGAATCCAGATTACCTGAACTTCCTCCACTTGAAGCTCAACGGCTCAAACAACGAACAAACTATGATTTAGAAATGATACGTGAAGTCGGCTTCTGCGCTGGAATGGAAAATTACAGCAGACACTTTGATGGACGCAGACCCGGGGAGCCACCCTTCACTTTGATTGATTATTTCCCAAAGGATTACCTCTTAATTGTTGATGAAAGTCACCAGACTATTCCTCAATCAAGAGCCATGTACAACGGTGACTTCTCCAGAAAAAAGAACCTCGTCGACTTCGGCTTTAGGCTCCCAAGCGCCCTAGACAACAGACCCTTGAAATTTGAGGAATTTGAGCGAAAAATGGGCAAAGTTCTCTTTGTTTCAGCAACTCCAGCCGAATATGAACTGGAGAAAAGCGGTCCGCCTGTTGAATTAATTACTCGGCCAACGGGTCTTTTGGATCCTGAGGTTGAAGTTCATCCAATCTCGGGACAAATGCAACATTTAATGACTGAAGCCAAAAAAACAATTGAGACTGGCGACCGTGTGCTAATCACAACCTTGACAAAACGTATGGCTGAAGATTTAACAGATTATCTTGTAAAGGAAGGCTTCCGGGTCAGATACATGCATTCAGAAATTGAAAGCTTAGACCGAATTGAACTTGTACGGCAACTGCGAGTGGGCGAATTTGATATATTAGTCGGCATTAACCTTTTGCGTGAAGGTTTAGACATTCCTGAGGTTGCCACCATCTTCATTTTGGACGCTGACAAGGAAGGTTTCCTACGGGACGAGCGAAGTCTTATCCAAACTATTGGTCGAGCCGCGAGAAACGTCAACGGCAGAGTAATTCTTTACGCTGATGTGGAAACATCGTCTATTAAGCGAGCTATGAAAATTACCAGTTACAGGCGTTCATTCCAGAAACGTTTCAACGAAATTCATCATATCACGCCGACTACGATCGTTAAGGGTGTGTCTTTGAAAGAGGGCACTATAAAGGGGATAAAACATCTTGCGAAAACAGACATCAAACGGCAGTTAATTGAGTTGGATGCGCAGATGAGGGAAGCGGCAGAGCGATTAAACTTTGAGCGGGCAATTGAACTCAGAGATACAATTGCAGAGCTGAATAGGGCTTTGGCAAATAAGTTAGAAAGCGAAGATTATACCCAGCAATTGAGGGTTTTGAAGCAAAAAGGTTGAAAAGCCTCAAGCGTAAAAAGGATAATTTACGAGCGGAGAAGGAAACTGGTTTAGGTTATGAGAGATAATATTTCAATTAAGGGCGCAAGGGAGCATAACCTCAAAAATATTGATGTGGAGTTGCCCAGAAACAAGTTTATAGTGATTACTGGGCTTTCAGGCTCAGGGAAATCAACCCTTGCCTTTGACACCATTTATGCTGAAGGGCAACGGCGTTATGTTGAAAGTCTCTCAGCTTATGCAAGACAATTTCTAGGTTTAATGGATAAGCCAGATGTTGACTCAATTGACGGGTTATCTCCGGCAATTAGCATCGAACAAAAAAGCACTAGCAAAAATCCCCGCTCAACGGTTGGCACAGTTACAGAAATATACGATTACCTCAGATTGCTCTTTGCACGTATCGGTACACATCACTGTCCAAAATGTGGAAGTTCAATTCATCCCCAAAGTCCCGAAAACATCACCAGCTTAATAATGGCTGAAAAAGGAAAAACCCTCACTTTCTTGGCGCCAATAATAAGGGGCATAAAAGGCACTCATGAGCAAATTTTTGATGACTTAAAAAAACAAGGTTACACTAAAATCCGGGCAGACCAGAAAATTTATGATTCAGACTGCATCAAAGAAGAAGTCAAGCTTGTGCGTTATGAGAAACATTGGATTGAAGCAGTCATTGATACCGTGAGCATTATTGATGATGAGCGTTCCCGCATTTCTGAAGCCGTTGAGCAAGCACTTAAAGTTGGCAAAGGTACCATGATAGTCATAGATGCCAAAAAAGCTTACGAAGAAAAGAAGGAGCTTGAGCGGTTCGCCGATGAAACGATGTTTAGCACTTTTGGAGCATGCCCAAACCATCCAGAAATAGTGTTTGAAAGCCTCGAGCCTCGCATGTTCTCATTTAATTCGCCTTTTGGCGCTTGCCCAACATGTCACGGCTTAGGCGAAATAACAGAAATCTCAGAAGACAAAGTTATTCCAGACAAAAACCTCTCCATTATGGATGGCGCATTAGCCGTTTACGGAAGTATGGACCTTAGCTGGCGTGCACAACAACTTGCAATGGTCGGCAAAAAACACGGCTTTGACGTTTTCACTCCAATTAAAGATTTTACAAAAGAGCAACAGCATGTGCTCTTGTACGGAGACCGAGAGCCTGTCAGTGGTCAATGGTCAAATGGGGCAACAATGTGGATGCGTGACGGCTGGGAAGGCGTAATTCCTCAAACAATGAGGCTTTATCGTCAAACGGAGAGCCAATGGCGAAAAGAAGATATCGAGAACTATATGACTTCTAAGCCCTGCAACTCATGCAAAGGCAAGAAACTGCAGCCAGTAGTGCTTGCTGTAAAAATCTTGGACAAGAGCATTATTGATGCCACAGACCTTTCAATCGAGGAAGCAGTTACCTTCTTTGGCAATCTGGCAGAGCAACTTAACGAGAAAGAATTAGCCATTGCCAAACAGGTGCTCAAAGAAATCAATGAACGACTTGGTTTTCTCAAAAATGTTGGTTTAAGCTACCTTTCGCTTTCTAGAGCAGCAAAAACACTCTCAGGCGGTGAAGCCCAAAGAATTCGTTTAGCCACACAAATTGGCAGTAACCTGATGGGTGTACTGTATATCCTTGATGAACCCAGCATCGGTTTACATCAAAGAGATAATGCCAAGTTGATAAGCACGCTTCACCGTTTACGCGATTTAGGCAATACACTGATTATCGTGGAACACGATGAGGAAACCATACGTAAAGCTGATTACATTGTAGACATGGGACCGGGTGCAGGAGTCCATGGTGGGCATGTAGTTGCCGAAGGACCACCTGAAGAAATTATGCTCAATAAGCGAAGCCTCACAGGCAAATATCTCTCAGGCGAACTAAAAATTGAAGTCCCCGACACAAGGCGTAAACCCGTCGGTTACATCACCGTTAAAGGTGCACAAGAAAACAACCTCAAAAACCTAAACTTGCAACTGCCGCTGGGCGTTCTATGTGGAGTTACAGGCGTTTCCGGCTCAGGCAAAAGCACATTGATGAATTTGACAGTTATTCCTGCGTTGAAGCAAATGTTTGGTGAACAAACCGATAAAATCGGGAAACACGAATCAATTGAAGTTCCTGAAATCGTCAGGAATGTTATAGTTATCGATCAAGACCCAATCGGGAGAACTCCAAGAAGTAACCCAGCAACCTACACTAAACTTTTCGATGAGATTAGGCGTATTTTCGCTTCAACCAAAGAGGCAAAAGCAAGAGGATACAAAGAAGGGCGATTCAGTTTCAACGTGAAGGGAGGCAGATGCGAAACCTGTCAAGGTGACGGTGTTCTGCGTATTGAAATGAACTTCCTTCCAGATGTTTATGTTCAATGTAGTGAGTGTAAAGGTAAACGATACAACAAAGAAACACTTGGTATTCTTTTCAAGGGCAAAAACATAGCTGAAGTGTTGGATATGACCGTGGAGGAAGCAGCCAAATTCTTCGAGAACACTCCAAGAGTCTCACGAAAACTTGGCACATTGCTGGAAGTTGGGTTAGGTTACATTAAGCTGGGGCAAAGCTCAACGACTTTGTCAGGCGGAGAAAGTCAACGCATAAAAATCACTCGTGAACTAAGCAAAAACAAGAAGGGACATGTAGTTTACATGCTTGACGAGCCGACTACGGGTCTGCATTTTGATGACACTAAACGGTTGATTAAAGTTTTGAATCGGCTAGTTGACAACGGCAATACCGTCTATATCATCGAGCACAACTTAGATGTGATTAAGAGCTGCGACTACCTGGTCGATTTGGGTCCCGAAGGTGGAGCTGCTGGCGGCGAGCTCTTGGCTCAGGGAACACCTGAAGAAGTCGCACAAAACGATGCTTCTTACACTGGAATGTTTTTGAAGAAAATACTTAACCATCAGCAAGAAGAAACTATTTTGACAGTGAAGCAGACTGCATGATCAAAATCACGTGCCCTAAAGATTTTAGAAGCCAAAACATACCAACCAATCCCGGCGTCTACTTGTACAAGGACGAAACAGGCGAAATCCTCTACATTGGCAAAGCTAAAAGTCTCCGCTCACGAGTCAAAAGCTACTTTTCAACTTCAGATCAACCAGCAAAAACCCGACAACTAGTTTCCCATATTAGAAATATCGACTGGATTATCGTCAACAACGAAGTTGAAGCGCTGCTCTTGGAAAACAAGCTGGTTAAGCAGCATACGCCAAAATATAATATTGACCTTAAAGACGCTAAAACCTTCGCATATATCTCACTTACAAGAGAACCATACCCGAGAATATTGATGAGCCGCAAGGTTTCACGTAAACTTGAATCTTTTGGGCCATACACTGAAGGTTTCATACGGCAAGACCTCCAGCGCTTGGTAGTAAGAGTGTTTAAACTGCGTACATGCAAGACAATGCATAAACGTGCTTGCCTAAACTTTCACATCCATATTTGCACTGCACCATGCATCGACAAAGTCACTGCTGAACAATATGCAGAGCAAGTTAAGGGTGCACGTTCCTTACTTAATGGCAATTACCAGAAAACAATCGAGGAACTCACCTCTCAAATGCATACAGCGTCAGCACAAAAGCAATATGAAACTGCGCTTGATCTTCGCAACCAAGTTGCATCGATTAGGCTTCTGACTCAGCACCAGATCGTTGACCATGAAAGGCGGTTTGACCAAGATGTTATGGCTTTCAAGCGGGTTGGCGAGAAAATGTTGGCAGTCCAAATGGGTGTCCGCAAAGGCGTTTTGCGTGGCAAAAACCAGTTTACCGTTGATCTGCAGCCTCAGATTGAGCAGGAATTTTTGAAAGCTTTTTACGCGACTAGCCAGATTCCCCGAGAGATTTTGTTAAACAAACCCGTTTGGGAGGGTGCAGAAGAGAAAAAGGCTCTTGAAGAATTTCTTTCAGCAAAACGGAATGCACCTGTTTCATTGACAATTCCTCGGCGAGCTGATAAATTGGCGCTTGTGCAGTTGGCGGAGAAGAATTTGGAGTCTACTTTAGAAGTTGACAGTGCCCTAGTGGATTTGCAAGCAGCGCTTAATCTTCCAGTGTTGCCGCGTGTGATTGAGTCTTTTGACATTTCCAATTTGGGGCAAGAACATGTAGTTTCAGGTATGGTTGCTTTCAGGGATACGAAGCCTGACAAGAAGAACTACCGAAAATTCAAAATCAAAACCTTCGTGGGGCAGGATGATTTTGCGTCGGTGAACGAGGTTGTTTCGCGAAGGTACAAACGTTCGGTTGAGGAGAAAAGCCCGCTGCCTGACTTAGTGATGATTGATGGTGGACCTGGGCAAGTGAGCGCTGCAAAAGCGGCACTTGATACTTTGGGATTGAAGATTCCGCTGATCGGTCTAGCTAAGGAACATGAAGAAATTTACTTGCCAGATGATCCTGCACCAAAGAGTTTTGACCGGAACAGTCGAATGATGCTTTTGCTGAGAAAAATCCGCGATGCGACACATGACTTTTCGCTAAGTTACAACCTTAAACGAAGACAGATGAAAATCCGAGAGGAATTCAAACAAGCCTGACTTGTGGCTAGACTTTTTCTTTATTTGTTCACTTTCTTTGACTTTTTTCGACTTATTTAGACTTTTTTGGACTTTTTCCGACTTTTTTGGACTCAACCTGCAAACAATTTAAGATCCAAATCAAAAAAGCAACCCAAAACAAACAGAACAGAAACTGCACAAAAACCCGTCAATAACTGATTCGAGACACAATAGACCAACCGTTTTTCTTCCTTTTTCTTACATTTTTTTACAAATTTTTACATTCTTTTACAGATTCTTACATTTCCTTACATTTAGAGACGCAACCTACAAACAAAACAAACCCTAAACCAAAAAAGCAATTTGAATTAAGCTTTTCAAAAAGAGGAAATATTCTCTTATTGCTGCACGTCTCGATTCAAAAACTAAATCGGTTTGTTCCTATATAGAAACTGAATTGTGCATTTAATAAGTTCAATATTCAATTTAATGGCGGGAAAATGCTTTGCTTGACATGGTTTCGCTGCTCCTAATTTCTATCGCTGTTGGACTATTAGGTTCTCTTACAGGTCTAGGCGGCGCCAGTATCTTAACGCCAATCTTGGTTTTACTAGGCATACCCGTTAAGGAGGCAGTGGCATGCGGCATGGTCGCTATAATCGCTACATCTAGTGGGTCAGCCTCATCATTTGTCAAACAGAAAATAACCAACATCAAAATCGCTATGTACCTCGAAATGTTTACGATCATCGGCGCCATCGCAGGAGCAACAATAACCGTTATAATTGCGCCAATCTTCCTGTACTTCCTCTTCGCAGCTTTTCTGCTTACTTCCTTCGTCAAAATAAGAAGCTCATTCAAAGCCTACAAGCTCCCTGAAAAACAAGATAGGATTTCAAGGTGGCTTGGCCTTGAAGGAAGCTACTACGACCAATCAACAAAACAAGTAATCAAGTACAGATGCACAAACTCGATGTTGGGTGGCTTAGGCATGTTTGTGGCTGGGTTTGCCGCGGGAATGCTTGGAATCGGCGCAGGTGCTTTCAAAGTTATCGTTCATGAAAAAGTCCTAAAAATGCCTGCTAAAGTCTCAAGTGCTACGAGCACCTTCATAATAGGAATGACTGCGTTGGCTGGCGTAAGCGTTTATCTTTTTTCTGGTCTTTTAAATGTGACTTTGATGGCGCCAATGGCTGTAGGCGTAACAGTTGGTGCAGTGGTTGGCGGAAGAGTTTTAAACAAAATCCGCGACAGAAACCTCAGAATATTATTCCTCATAGTTGTAGCCTTGCTGATTATTCAGATGCTCTACAAAGGAGTAACCGCCTTATGACCACACCAAGCTTGGGTAGCGGCGAATCAAAACTGGAAACAATCATAAGCTACATACTGATAATCGGCGTTCTAGTCAGCGTAGTGTTCGAAGTTATCGGCATGGCGCTCTTCTATAGAACATATGGAAATGTGCAGATTTCACAGGACAAAAGCGTGTTTATTAGTGGACAAAACTTTTTTGCCTTCATAATTGACCAGTTCCGAAACTTATTTGGTTCCCAAAACGCTCTCTTGTACATAACATTAGGGCTTATAATTCTAATTCTTACACCCTACATTCGAGCAATAACTTCTGCCCTCTATTTCGCTTGGGAAAAACATTTCAAATACGTTTTGATAACGCTCTTTGTGCTCATCGTGTTAACTGCAAGTTTGGCTCTGCATTAACCGAGGCAACATTTGCTGAATCATTTACGCTTTTACTAATTTATAGCCTATTTTTGGTCCTAATCCATATTCAAAGGCTAAGTTAATTATCAACATTCCCATGGCTTCCAGATACCGCGCTGCCTTTAGCGGTCCACAATCAACTGGATCAAAACCAATGTCCCGAGTCAACTGAGCTACAATTTGTTTGGCCTTCAAGTCGAATGAGACAAGAACATTTTTAGCTATTATTAATTAACAAAAAATTAAGTAGAGTGCACCGATTAGGTTGCGTGGAGCCAACCCCGACGGCTTTTCTTTGATTGTACAGCTATCAACTTATTCGGGTCTTCTCGCTTAGGCCTGTTGTTTCTTTGTGGCTTGTGAGTGTCGATGTGGGTTTTTACAAACCGATTCCAGCCTCCCATATTGACATTTGGTTGGATAAAGCGGTCTGGATGCTCAATCAAGTGATTTTCTAAAATTTCTTTGAAGTTTAACACTTTGTAATCTCTTGTGGCAGTAATAACTGTGCCTCTTTCAACTTTCAAGATTTCGTAGTCTTTCTCTGAAACTCCTTCAGCTCTCACTTTATCGTTAAAGCGTTCGGTCCATAAAAGTCTCCATTGAATCTTAAGCGTTTCAACTAATTCCTTCTGCGTTTTAACTTTGCTTTCAGGTGAGCCATTCGCAGAGTCTTCAGGTGGCTGGCTACTGACATCCAAGTCTCTTTCACGTCTCTTGACTCACCATGTTTGTTTCTGGTATTTAACAATTATTCTACAATAATACACATAAGTTTTCCATAAGCTATATAGACAAATAAGCTCTATATATTAAAAGTTCAAGAATAGAGTGAATGTTCTTTTAAGAATGTAGCATAATGATTGTTAATTGAATTGTTGTTATCTCATAAAAGTGATTTATTACCAGTTTAGTCTTTCCAGGTTTTATCGGTTGCAGCTAAAGTTAGGCGTATGGTTTAAGCCACTTTCATGTGTAAACTGGGAAATAATGACGACTTGACCGTGGCTTGGTTTGTGCTAAGTCTGGTTCTTGTCTAAAAAGATATCATTCGCCGTTACGTTGTCTTCGTATCTCGATAACCCAACATATAGTGACCAAATCCTTTTACTTGTGGACTCAATAGCGGAAAAAGACTTCACAAGCTTCCAGCATTATTAACCCCGCCTTCCGCTTCATCGTACCTCGATTTTCTCATCGTCCAACGCAATAAAAAATCAGCGAAACTTATTTGCATTTACCTTTCAAATTTACAATACAACAACAAACCTCGAATTCAAAGCTTGATTTTAACTAATTAGCACTTGCTAGATATCGGCCCCTAATTCTTCAGAACGGCTGCTCTGATAATTTTCAACAAACTCCCCTAACCTTTGATGCGAAAAATGTGTGTTCCAGCGTTGGAACGTTTTGTTCCTTAAGTAGAACTAAATTGAAGCTTATCCACAAGTTGAGCAGGTGAGCTTTATGGGAAAATGGCTTGAAAAATATGCAGGTTCAATTCGTTTTTGGATTTTAATCGCAGTTGTCGTTTATTTTGGTTATGCCCTTTACTTTGCGATTTACGGATTACAGTTTGGGTTGGGCTTCATTTCTGACCATTACGTCTATGGTTTGGTAACTAAGGATCCTTGGTGGTGGATAGTGCTCTACTATGGCAGCGAGGGCATAGGCGGTTCAGTATCGATTGTGCTTCGCGCTTTTGCGGGAGCTTTCGCAGTTTACGCAGCTTTTCTCTACTGGAGAAAAAAAGACATTGCCATGCCAGCTATTAGAAGAAATGTCGCTAGAGCACTGGTTCTGGAAGCAGGGTTCTTTCTCGCCTTAATTCCTTCAGTTATCGCCGCTTTCGCCTACAACCTGACAAGCCAATATCTGTTCTATTTTGACCATACACCAGGGCTGCTTTTGCTGTATGGCACAGCGATACCTTGCCTAGCTATCGTTCTGGTTGTTCCTCCGCTTTTGCTGAAGCTCCGTTCAAGGATTAAAAATGAAGCAGTAACTGAAGAAATTGTGAAGTGGAGTTGCCTGAGTGGTGTGGCTTATCTCTTTGTGGTTTTCTGGTTTAATTATTCCATGTTATGGGCTTGCGTTACAGTTCCCTACCCGCGCACGTACCAACAGTACGGTTTCAACTTTATTTTTCAGCCAATCAACTTCGTGAGTTTTGCTTTAACAGTTTTCGGTTTATTTGCACTTGCCACTGCGACCTTGTTGATAGTTTTTCCCGCAATCAAGAAACAAGTATCGCACGTCAACTTGACCTGGATAGGCTTGATTTTGGTGGCATTCAGCAGCTACTTTGTCTTCAACACCCTCTACTACTTTCTAACAGGCACATACAGTGCTCATCCAAGTGTATGGTATGAAGTCATAGGTCCACTGCATAACCCTAACCTTTGGGCTGTCGCTTTGATGTTTCTAGGTATTCCATTGATTGCATATGGGAAAAGAAAAAATAAAGGATAAAGAAAATTTTTGTTTGAAAAATGAGTTTTCTGTAAAGAAAAGATTGGAGAGCTCTATTTTAGTAGGGCTCTTTTTTACCGGTCATGTAGGCCCAAGCGCCGACTACTGCGATTGTTATGACTGCACCGGCAAAGCCTGAGATCAAGAAGCTTGTCATTCCGCCGAGCAACGGCAGAACCGAGACCATCCATGGGATAAAGTAGACTGCTGTGATTTGTGCTATGATGCCTGCTACGAAGCCTAAAAGAGCTATTAAACCAAATACTTTCAACCTGCTGTTCATTCACTTCACCTTTTTGGATTTAGATTGCTCCGCGTTTCTTTTTAGTCTTAGACACAAATTTCTGTCTAAACAGATTAGCACTCGCATCATGTTTAACTATAAAAGTTAAAGCACAATGGACATTTTTTGTGGGTGTATAGCCCTACGTATATACGTGCATATTTTGATCATATTAACAATGTATAAGATTGTTTTTCGCACCTTGACATTCAAGAGGTAATCAAATTGTCAGAAAGATTTGCAAAAAAGTGGGAAAGTAAACGGGAAGATGAGCCGTTCCAAAACCGCATCAAAGACGCAGTAAAACCGCCAGGACCACTAAAACCACGACTTGACTTCGCTGTTAGACGCATTGAGCTTCAAGTACAGAAGCTTGACCAAGCAACAGACAGATTCAGCCAAAGAGACAAAGCAATCTTTGCACGAATTGTCGATGCATACGCAAAACATGACGGCGCACGCGCAAACGTTTTCGCCAACGAACTTGCTGAAGTAAGAAAAATGTCAAAGTTAATAATGAATGCCAAACTAGCGTTAGAACAAATTACTTTAAGATTACGAACAGTTTCAGAACTAGGCGACGTAGTTTCAACCTTAGGTCCAGCCGTCGGTGTTCTACGTTCAGTGAGATCAGGCTTAGTTAGCGTATTTCCAGAAGCAGAAAGTGAACTAGGCGAAATCGGCAACATGCTCAGCGGAATAATGATTGAAGCAGGCCAAGGCAGCGGTATGACATTAAACTTTGACTCAGTAAACGAAGATGCATCAAAGATTCTTGCAGAAGCAGCCACAGTTGCAGAGCAAAAGATTAAAGACAAATTCCCAGATCTGCCTCCAGGAATGCCGGCAGCCCCACAAACAGAAAAATCAACACAAAGTTTCTAAAATAGGAGGATAAAACACAAAATGTCTAACTCCAATCTTTTTCTTTATATTGGTAAACCAATAAAGAACGAATATGGACGAATAATTGGCAAAGTAGCTTCTTTCGCATTAACTCCCGATGGGAGATTTGACGCTGTATATATGGAATTTGGCGATGGCCAATTCACAAAACAGCCCATGGAAAACTTGCGATTTAATGGCTCTGAAATCACTTATGTTACAAAAATTAAATCTCAAGCAGGTACGCTTTGTGACCATATCCCTTTAATTTGGCGCAAAGATGAAGCCCTTAAAGACTTGCTCGACAAGAAGAAAATTGCCCCCGAAGTTTTTCAGGATCTTCATCAGAGCTTCGGAACTGTCTTAGTGTCGCTCAAAAAGGATGCTCAAGTAATCATAGATGAATCCGCAGTAGAAATTGAACGTTGCCGAGAAGAAATAACCTCATTGAGCTATGCTATTGCTAACTTGGAAATTGAACATGAAATTGGAAAAGTTGATGAAGAAACCTACAAATCTGCTTTCGCATTGCTCCAGGAAACCCTCAAACGTGCATCAACAGAAAAAACAGATTATGAATTAACCAGAAGCAAACTCGGAAGTGTACTGTTGGGTGACCAATCACAGAATACATTGAAATCCACAAAAACCTACGCAGAACACGTCAATAATAGTGATGCCGCAACTAAACTCCCAGAACCCCCTGTTGTTGTCTACGTGAAAGAAATTGGGAAAGCAGGCATCTAATCGGATCAAAAGCGGAATCATACTCTGTGGAGGGATAAGTATCAAAGTATTAAGTAACCCCACCCCCACACCAATCCGTGAAGTTGCCAACAAGTCTATTATGACTCTTAAAATTCAACAAAACAAATTAGAACAAGCAAGTTATCGTTTAAAAGAAAGAGACAGATTACTTTTTGAAACTTGCATGGGTGCTTTAAAAAAGAACAACCGCGAAAAAGCGGCAATGTGTGCCACTGAACTCGCAGAAGTTCGAAAACTTGTAAAATTTCTCTACAACGTCCAATTAGCGATTGAACGCGTGGTTCTTCGTTTAGAAACAATAAAGGAACTTGGTGAGATAGTCGCTGACTTGAAGCCTGCGTTGAAGTTGCTTCAGGGCGTTTCGCAAGAGCTATTTCAGGTGTTGCCTGATGTTAGCTCAGAACTAAACAATGTTAACGCAACAATCCAGGAGACCCTTCACGCAACAAAGATTACGGCCGATGAAGAAATAATTCCGGTCGGCAGGAAAACTGAAGGCGGAGAAGAAATCCTCAAAGAAGTTACTTGTTTCATGCAGCAAAAGCTGACTGAAACCCTTCCAGAGCCACCTCTAGGGACACAAGTGAAAGAGAAAACCCCTATCAAGGAGCTAGTTGCCTTAACCGCTGCCTCTTCACAAATGATTGGGCATAAAACAACAGAGGAAACTGGTTTTGATCCGTCAAACGCTGTTTTCTCATATAAGAAGTCTGAGATTAAGGAGTTCTCGCTGAAGGTTCAGAAGCCGTGTTTAGAAGATGTACTTTTGGAGTATGTCCGTAGAACTAACGGTGAAGTTGATCTAAGTCGTTGTTCAATTGAACTTCAAACATCCAATGAAGAAATTGAGCGTGCCCTGGAGAGCCTTGGAACCAAAGGTAAAATAAAAATTGAATTAAGGTCACCTGAGTAGAAAAAAAGGAGAAGTGGGAGAAAAAAAATGAGCGCATCAAATGAACTGGAAAAAGCAGCGACAGCTTATGCCCTAGATGCTGTACGCTTGGATAAGCAAGGGCAAAAAGGCAGAGCAATAACCCTCTATCAAAAAGCAATTGAAAGTTTACTGCAGCTCGTACAGCTTTACCCTGAATACGGCTTGAACAAAGTTTATGTTCAAAGAGCCATCGCTTACCAGGAAAGAATCAAAGCTTTGCAGGGAGCAGTTTCTTCTCATGAAATGAACGAGGCAGCCAATAACGATAACGAAGGCGGTGGAGGAGCAACTATGGAAGGTAACGGCGGTAACGGAAACGGTAAAAATGAAGAACTCGTAGTTACGGAAAAACCTAACATTAGCTGGGGTGAAGTAGTCGGTTTAGATACCGCTAAAAAAGCAGTGAAAGAAGCCATTGTTTACCCAGTACAAAGGCCAGATTTGTTCCCTCTGGGTTGGCCACGCGGCATCCTGCTATTTGGTCCACCTGGTTGTGGCAAAACCCTCTTGGCCGCGGCAGTTGCAACTGAAATCGATGCAAACTTCTACTCTATCGATGCGGCGTCAATTATGTCTAAGTGGCTTGGCGAAGCTGAACAGAACGTTTCAAAATTATTTGGAACAGCCCGCAAATCAGCCATCGAAGGCAAACCAGCCATAGTATTCGTTGACGAATTAGACTCACTGATGGGAGCACACACTAACGAAGTCGGCGGAGAAATACGTGTCCGAAACCAGTTCCTAAAAGAAATGGATGGCATAGTTGACAAAGGCAAAAACCTTCACGTTTACGTTATAGGCGCAACAAACAAACCATGGGACTTGGACTGGGCTTTCATTAGGCGTTTCCAAAAAAGAATTCTTGTTCCATTGGCAGATCACGGCACCAGACTAAGTATGCTTAAACTCTACTCTAGCACTCTAGCAATAGATACAGATGTAGATCTGCAAGAGTTAGCTCGGCTTTCTGAAGGATTCTCAGGAAGCGACATAAGGGACGTCTGCCAATCAGCGCAGCTTAAACTTATAGGAGAATTCTTTGAATCAGGCAAAGCAATGGACAAAGAAGCAAAGCCACGACTCTTAACTATGACTGACTTCAGACAAATCCTTGAAGAACGTAAACCAAGCGTCTCCTTAGATATGCTATCAGCGTACAGTAGGTGGTTTGAGGCTTTCAAAGCCTTATAACTAATGGAGGGCAAAAACAAAACCAGAAAAGATGGGTTGGGTGGAAAGGTTTGGAGAACAATTAATTTTTTGGCACGCTCTCCCTTCTCCCCCCTCAAACTATCTCCAAACCCCACAACCCAAAACCAACCCGTCCTTTCCGTTTCTTAATGCGGCTGAATTCATTAGTCTAATTGTTAATTTTTGGCTGGAATTGTTTATGGGGTGGTTTTCATTTCTTCTCTGAAGGTTTCTTCCAACATTTTCTTGTTTATTCCTATTTCTTCTGCCAAGCGTTTAACTTGTTTAACGTATGTTCTGAATAGGCTTTGGAGGATTTCGGCTTTTTCTTGTTCCGTGAGCTCTTTTTCTTCAGCCATTAAAAGCGCAAACCATTTGCCAAGGTTTGTTAACTGATAAGTTTTTACCCAAATGATTCTTCCTTCTTTCTCATCTTTTTCCATGCTTTCGTTTAGTACGCCGAGTTTGGTTAGGGCTTTTAGGTTTTCAATTATTGTCTTGTTTGAGTAGTTTAATTGTTTCACGAGTTCTTTTTGGTAGATGTTTTTTGATATGCCTTGTTTGAGTGAGAATCTCAAAAGGTCTACACCAGCCTTTGAACCGAAGATGGCGCTTAGAATCTTATCTTTTTTCTCAGTGGGAAGAAATACTACATATGGATGTAACTTTTCAGTCATAATATTCCTTTTCTTAGAAGATAATAATACTTTTACATTTAAGAATTATCCTTTTTTCTGCTGCTGTAGGGCGTTGAGGAAAGACGGCTTTGCTGTAAGTTGGCTTTTTATTTATCGGTTGCTTGCCAGATAAACAATAACCTTTGATTCTTCTAAAAATGGTTGGAATTTAGATTTTCAATTGAGGCTTGATTTTGAAAAACTGTTTTATAGTACGAAGATGCTTTGTTAGAAATCATACGGATGAGGGGCGAGAATTCATGGAAAAAAGAGTGATGTGCATTCTAATTGCAATAGTTATTGTTTCCTTAACATTCTCTTCAATTCCACGAATACTCGGCCAAACTGAAGACATCAAAGTAACAAATTATTCATATTATGTTGATTCTTCCGGTGTTCTCGATGTTACAGGTGAGATTCAGAACGTTGGTGTGAACACTATTGCCTCCGTAGACTTGCGAGGGTCCATCTTTGATGAAAATGGGCTTGATGTGAGCGATTCTTTCACTACAGCTTGGGTTGCCTATATTGTTCCGCAACAGAAAGCACCCTTTATGATGGAATTTGCGCCGCCACAGGACGATAATACTTGGGAACCAGGAGACGTTACTAATGTTCAGTTAAGCGTGGCGCAAGCGAACGCAACTAGTGAGTATCAGTATCCAGACCTGAAAATCACAAGCAGCACGCCTTCAATCGGAACCAGTGGAGATTACAACGGCGCTTACGGCGTTAGCGGGGAAATTGAGAATACAGGCAGCCAGACTGCGACAAACATCACAGTAGTTGGGGAATTTTACAACTCTACAGGTTCAGTAGTTGGAGTCGGATACACAACTTACCTAACTCCGAATAACTTAGCTCCTTCTGCAAAAACAACTTTCCAAATTTATGCATTGGACTTAAATCAGTCCGAGGTACCTTCGTATCTGAAAATTGCAAGCTATTCACTTCTCGTTCAAACACAACTGCCAATTCTTCAGGGATCAGCACCTTCGGTTACTCCATATCAAGGCAGTGGATCTCCAGTTGCAGGCAACGACTCTACTGCTAAATCTTTGAACCTAACGTTGGTCGCAGCAATAGCTGTAGTAGTTGTCCTAGCAGTAGTCGGAGTCATTGTGGTGTTAAAGCGACGCAAGCCTCAGGAAACAAAAATAGTTGTAGTTCCGAGAAAAACAGGTTCTAGGCGCGACAGGTAAACGTTTCACCGCTGCCCTCACAAGCTAGAGTCAAATGATTTGTGCATTGTTTAAATATTTCTTTAGAGCACTGGTTGTTTATGAGCTTTAGACCTCAAACTGGTTCACGAAGAGGTGCCGCTCGGCAATTCTCAAGGGCAGCACATGACAAGAAAGCGAAGGAAAGAAAGCAGCGTTCTGGCGGTAAATACATTGAAGAGCAGGCTGAGATTTCAGCAAAGGAAGTTGTAGAAAAAACCCTCGGTACACTAAATAGGCTTGGTAATCAAATTTTTGCTCTTTCACCATTTAGTGAATACTTTGATGATTGGCTTGTTTCTCTAAAACAAGTTGTTTCAGAATTCGAATCCAATCCAGTTATACAAATTGATGAACAATTTGTAAAGGAGCGTTTACAGATTTTTCTAGACGTCGAAGGTGCTCTTGCAGAAAAAAGGCTCCAAGAAAATAACCTCTCCGATGAAGCAAAAGAGTTGGCTGACACGAGCCACCTCATAGTGGAAACCGATAAGGAATATGCTGAAAAAACAAGAGAACGTAGCTTCAAACGAAACGCTGACGTTCAACGTCTAAGCACTAAAATCCGTGAATTGGAAGAAAGCGTTGCCAATCAGCAAGAAATTAAAATCAGCTTTTATAAGCTAAACGCACGGCGAAAAGCTGCACAGCAACTTGAACAGACACAACAAGAGCTAAAATCTACAAAAAACGAATTACAGGTAACGCTCGAGAACTTCACTGCTGAACAAGAAAAAATGCATGATAACTACGAAAAAAGAAAACAAGAACTGACTGAAAAATCCGATAGCTTACATAAAGAACTTGAAAAACTTGAAGCCGACACATCCACAGATCCAAGACAAACTGCAACAAATGCGTTGGCAAATACCATAAATGCTCTTATCCAAAGATCTCCTACGTCGCCTGAACAAGCCTAACACAAATTGGGATAGAAGCGAATGATCGCTAAGTAATTTTAAGTTGGTTTGAGTTTGGCTGTTCTGCGCCCATTAAAACTTTAAGTGATTTAACTTCTTCACGTAGGGCAACAATCTCATTTTCTAATGCAGTAGCCTTTGCATCAGCCATTTTTTTAAGCCCCTCAATTTCAAGAAGAAGGTTTTTCTTTTCTACTTCTAAATTCTTTATTTTTTCGATTGTCTTTTGAAGGCTGCTCATTTTCCTATGCCCCTTTGCAGGTATTATTCTTCTTTTTACAATTAAGTCTTTTGCAACATACTTATCAATATCTTACTTTTTGATTACTGGCTGATCGTTAGTTGTTCCTGATAGCGCTGACGTGTCAAGGGCTGTTTACGATGCAGTTTTATATTGGAATCTGCAACTTAACCTTGCTATGTAGCTTCCATATTGTTGGATTGTGTCTCGATGAGAAAGACTATATTTAAAAAGTTAGAAGCTCAGGGGCTAATGACAAATTACAATCGTCTGAGAAAGAATTTGCCACCTAAACTTCCTGACCGCGTATTTATTTGGGACGAAACTTTCAGAGAGGGCATCAAGGCGCCAACAGTCTACTTAACCTACGTTGAGCAAGTTAGGCTGGCAAAGTTCATGGATGAAGCTGGCGTGGCCATAATTAACGTTGGTTTCCCAGCAATTTCTGAAGACGAAAAACGCAACGTCAAACGGATCATTAATGAAAGTTTCATTAATGCAAAACTTACTGCTTCAGCTGAAGCAACCAAAAACAGCGTAAACGCCTGTTTAGAGTGCGGCGTCAAAGAAATTACAATTGAATCACCTATAAACGGTTTAAACCTTCAATACAAACTAAAAATAACCAAAGAACAAGCATTACAAAAAATAGTTGAAAATATCGACTACGCAAAAAAACATGGAGCAACCGTCAATTTCGTCCTTATGGACGGAACAAGAACCCCGCTTGAAGACATCCTTGAAGTTTTTGAAGCCGCTGGCAAAGCCGGTGCGATCCGACTGGGAATAGCTGACTCCGTTGGGTTCATGAGACCGCTATCCATGCGTTACTTAATGTCTCATATTCGTGATGGCTTACCGGATGCTATAAGAAAGAAAGTGCCACTCTCAATCCATTGTCACAATGATTTCGGCTTGGGCTCAGCAAACACGTTAGCAGCCATGGAAGAAGGCGTGCAATACCTGCATACGTGCATTGCTGGATTTGGTGAACGCGCAGGAATAGCTCCCTTCGAAGAGGTTGTAACAGCTACAGAATTACTCTATAATATCGATACCGGAATTGATTTGGGAAAAATCTACCGTCTTGCTCAATCAGCCGAAAAAGCGTTTGCACTGCCAATTCAATTCCATAAACCCATCATCGGCGAAAACATTTTCACACATGAAGTTGAAGAAGATGTGGAAGAAATGATGGCTCAGCCCCTCGTTTTTGAGCCCTTCCCACCTGAAATCGTAGGCAGGGAAACAATGATTTTCATAGGCAGAAACACAGGTCAGACGCTCATCCAGAAGCTTCTAGAAAAAGCTGGAATTAGGGCTTCACCAAGACAAATGGATGAACTTTTCAGGCGCATTAAAGGTCCACAAGAAAGCTTGGACAAAGGCGAGGCTCAAATGACTTACTACCAAGTTAAAAAACTCATGAAAGAACTGCTGAAAGGTTACACTATGGAGGAGTTCTGGCGCTTGGTTGAGCAAGTTACAAGGCAAAAGCCTAAACTGCCCCCACCGAGCAAAAAACAGCCTCTTCAAACAGCTGATAAATTGGTAGTTTAATAACAGTTAAATTGCTGTTTTATTTTTTCTAATTCTTCTTTGTTTGGTTTTTTTGGGTAATTGTAGATGGGTCCGCTTGGTTTTTCATTGTAGAAGGGGCGGTTGCAGTCTTTGCATCCGGAAGTGAGAAAAGGCTCCGCAGATTCGATTGTCCGTTTCAGCTCATGATTTGTTAATCCAAATCCAATTATTTTGCCCTCATTATCAAATTGCATAGCCTCAAATGTTGTCAAACGTTTGAGGATTAAGAACCTTCCAAGCTGCACTCGCCGATAGGATTCTAACGCCGGCGGAGATTTGTTTTCCAGTGTCGTGCCGCGGATTGGAGTAAAAGCAAAAAGAGCTGGCAAAACACCCATGTCTATACATTTTTGAATAATCTGGGCTGCTTCCTTTTCCGTTTCGCCCAACCCCACGATTAAATGTGTGCTTACGTTTCCTTTTCCAAAAACATCTAGAGCTTCACTTAACATGCTGAACTGATTCTCCCAACTGTAACAGCCGCCTGCATCTTTGCCCTTAACTTTTTTGAATAAGGCTTTTGTTGCTGCATCCAACGCTATTCCCAACCTATCAACGCCTGCTTTTGCGATGAGCTGGACGTTTTCCTTGTTAATTGGTTGGCAAGAAACCGAAACTGGAACATGTACTTGGTTCTTTATTTCCTTTACGAGCGCATAGAGATGAGAAAAAGTTTGTGAGTAATTCAGGGCTTGGATGCAGACCCGTTTAATTTTTCCCTTGTCGAACGTGTAGCTTATTGCTTTTACAACATCGATGGTTGAAAAAGTTGGCCATGAAACTCTAGACAGTAATTCCGTGCTGCTTTTGCTTTCTCTGGCTTGGGGGCAGAAACCGCAGTTAGCCGTACACTTGCCCATTTTGTAAGTCATAAGATAAGCTGTTGTAGGTTCAGCATCTAATTTGCCCTTTAGCAGCCCGAGGACTATGGCGGATCCTGATGAAACTCGAATCTGGTCTGGTGCAATTGTTTTTTTGAAATTTGGTTCCTGCAAACTCACACCGAATTTAAGAATAATAAGAAAATTGATTGGATATATTAGTTTAATTTGGAATCGCGTTTTCTCGCTAAGTTTGCGATACGGCTTCCAAGCGAGACTAAGAAAAATCCTACAAACGCATACTGCACGAAGGTGTATGTTGCTTGAGTGGGAAAAACAAGCGTTAAGACTATGCCTATGTACAGGGCGCTTCCAATGTACTTGCCTATGGGGTCGTATACCTTTTTGACGTAGTAGCTTGTCACTATGAATTGAACAAATGATATGGCTATTAGCAGCGGTAACCAAATCGGGTAGAATCCATCGGCTGTAAAAAATAGAAATACGCCAATTACTAGGACAAAGTCTGTTGTGGCATCGTAATATGCGCCAAATCTTGAAGCCGCTCCCAGTTTTCTTGCCACGTAGCCGTCAAAAAAGTCTGTGCTGGCTGAAAAAGCAAGCAAGACTAAGCATGGAGCTATGTTTGCTGGGTTGTAGAAGTAGAAGAAGAGGGGTAGAACTGCAATTCTGGAAGAACTTATGATAGCGGGAATCAAGATTGTTTTTTGCAAAGTTTTGCACTGTAATGTTGTTTGTTGTGATTATGGCGGTTTTGAGATTAAATGCCTGCCTATTAATCTAAACTTTTCATAAGCAAGCGAATTTTAGAACTGGCGCTTTGGATTGCAGATATGTCTGCTTAAAGGGCACCGATGTTTATGTTGGCAAAACTTTATTATGGCACTGTGATTTTTTACATTCGGTTGAAACGAAATACTTTCGACCTTCTAGTAGCAAGATGGGATATGATGGTCGATTTAACCGAGCTGGGTTTCCAAAGAGGCATAATAGCGGAGACCATCATTTCAACATACAACAAAGACGGAACACCGAACGCTGCACCCATGGGCACAATCATGCAAGACCCCTCGCATATAGTCGTAAACCTTTTCAATTCTTCCTCAACGTTTCAAAACATCAAAGCCAATCGGTGCGCAGTCGCTAATTTAACAAGCAACATAGATCTTTTTTACAAAACAACATTCAAAGAAGCAAACCCAAACGGCAAATTGCCAAAGGAATGGTTTGAAAAATCCAAATCGATTAACGCTCCCAAGCTTCACACAGCAGACGCTGTGGTTGAAATGTCAGCCGATGATTTAGCACCGTTTGGCAAAGAAAAAACCAAGGTCGTTTTCAACGTTAAGCTGATTGAGGCAACACAAAAGTACCCACAGGTCCATTGTCGTGCAATGTCAGCAACCCTTGAAGCCATCATACATGCAACCCGAATCCAAGCTTTCGCAAAAGATGAACGCCAGCAGCTTGAGGTTCAGAACCTTTTGGAAATGGTTAAGCAATGCAGTGATGTGGTGAATCGGGTTGCTCCAGATTCATCTTATTCTCTTGTTATGGCCGATTTACTCAAAAGAATCGATTCGTGGGGAATCCATAGGTGAAGATTTGGGTTAAAACTCCTGCACGGCTGCACTTGGGGCTAATCGATTTAAATGGTGATTTGGGCAGAATGTTCGGCGGTTTAGGCGTCGGAATTGATCACCCAAACGTTATTGTTGAGGCTGAAAAATCAGACGGATTATCTATCGAAGGCAAAGAAACCAAATTGGTCACTGACATGGCAAACCGATTGCTCACTTTTTACAATCTGCCGCCTAAGATTCACATCAATGTTAAGAAGGTTATTCCAGCGCATATCGGCTTAGGCTCCGGCACCCAGCTTTCCCTCGCCGTCGCGGTAGCCCTCGCACGGCTGTATAACGTGCAAGCGTCGATTCAGGAACTAACAGTTGTTATGGGCAGAGCTAGAAGAACAGGGGTCGGCACAGCTATTTTTGAAAAAGGCGGATTTGTAGTTGACGGCGGCAAAAGCACAGGTGAAAACGCTCCGTTTCCGTTTCTAATTTATCGCCAGCCATTTCCGACAGAGTGGCAATTTGTGGTTGCTATTCCAAACTTGATTGAGGGCTTATCTAATTCGCAGGAAAATCATGCTTTTGACAGACTTTCGAAGATGCCGGCGGAAGATGTGGGCAAAATCTGTCGCCTAACAATGCTTAAACTGCTTCCAGCCTTGGCTGAGGTTGACATTAAAAATTTTGGAGAAGCCCTGACTCGAATTCAAGAAATAATTGGAAGTTATTTTGCGCAGGTGCAAGGTGGCAAATTCACCCGAGCTGACGTTGCAGAATGCATAGAGTTCATGAAGGAAACTGGCGCTTACGGGGTTGGGCAAAGTTCTTGGGGGCCCGCACTCTACGGTGTAGTAAAAAAAGAAGAAGCAAAACAAGCGCTCAAGGAAGTCAAAGCTTACCTAAACAAAGGTGTTGGTGGGCAAGCATTCATTGCCAAAGCTAACAATAAGGGAGCAACCATAAAACGTGTCAATTAAAACCAGCAAAATTCTTTTGATTACAGGTGCACTTGCAGAGGACGCAGTCAAATGCTATGCCAAACAGAGCAACGTAAACACAGAAGTTGTTGCCCTCAAAATTGCTGTTGCCGCTTTGTTAACACCTGAAACCATAGCTATGCGCTTAGAAAACATGAACCTAACGAGCTTTGACAAAATCTTGGTGCCGGGGCTAGTTCGAGGTGATACAGCAATAATTACAAAAGCTGTT
>JBEKGO010000021.1:0-46220 GCA_050012755.1 Bathyarchaeia archaeon | reverse complement strand
TCTATCGTTGAAACCATACGAGATCGTGTTTCGCCTTCTCTTGGTGGCATCTCTGCGGTACCAATTGCAATTTTTGTTACTGTGAGGTCTTTTAGGAAGCGGCTTCTTGTAATTTCTGCAACGTCAACGGCGGTAGTTATTGCTTGTCCTCTTGCTTTTAGAGTTATTTCTTTTCCTGCGCCTGAAGAGAATGCTGTTATGATAGCGAGTACATAGCTCATTGGTGGTTTGTTTCCAACGAAGATTACATCACTTGGTTTTTCTGCCATATATATCAACTCCTTTTTTTGTTTTTATTGCGGTAGTAACGTTCTTTTTGTCTTTTAGACTGGGAACGTTAATGCATTACTACGGCAAACTTCCTAATAAAGCAATTCAGAATCCAACCTGTAGGCTTTAGCTTCCAACATAGCTAATGAGCGCTATAGTTTTATACCTCAACCTTAAAGGAACAGTAAAAGCAGGAGAGTTGCTTCATGTCTGTGTCGCCTGGCCTCAGAGAAGTTTTAGGAAGAAGAATTGCTGGAGAAATAATTCTTTCAAGCAAACCAGGCTCAACCATGCGCAAATGGCGGGAGCTCTTCGCCGTTTCCCAAATGACACTTTCGGAAACAATGGGTTTGTCCTCTTCAACAGTGATCAGCGACTATGAAAGCGGACGACGAAAAAGCCCAGGTGCCAAATTCATACGAAGATTCGTACTCTCGCTTCTTCACATTGACGAAGCAAAAGGTAGCCGCTTTATCAGAGAATTCGCAAAACTTACTAGTTCGCCAAGCATGGCAGTTGTGGATTTACGTGAATTTCCCATACCTGTACGAGTTGAATACCTGTGCAAAGCTATCAGCGGCGAAATTGTAGCTGTCAAGGACAAGTACGTTAAAGAAGTTAACGGGTACACAGTTATCGACAGTACCAAAGCAGTTGAAGCGTATTCAGGGTTGGAGTATGCGCAGCTGTTTGGGGCAACGACTGAGCGTGCCTTGATTTTTACAAATATAGAAACCGGAGCCTTGCCAATGATGATTGTCCGCGTCTGTAGTCTTAAACCGCGAATTGTGGTTTTTCACAAGATTCCGCCGGACGCCGAAGCCATTCGAATTGCGGAATACGAGCAGATACCGCTCATTTATTCAACTGCACCAACCCTGGAGCAACTGGTGAAGTCCCTCCGAAAGCTCTACCGTATTGCGTTGCGTGTTAAACTTGGTAGGCGCCGAGTACGAGCACCACCAAAAATAAGCGCATAGAAATGGCATTTTCAATGTAATTTGAATAAGCCTTATCTAACCAATTCTTTTTCGGCTTTACCTTAAGTATTTCTTTCAATGATCTGAATCAGTCGTTTGCGAAGGAAATGGCTTCAATAAAATTCCTTTTTCATCCTCTTCAATCGCTACTTTCTGTTCGATTTGGTATTTGTCTCTTAATCTCTTAGGTATCGTAAATTGACCCTTTTCTGAAATTCTATAAACTTTCAAATCAGCCATCTGTGGCATCTTCCCTTTTATTTGATTATTGAGCATTATATTGTGGGTATATATTTAAAAGTGTGGGCTGAAATTATTTAAGTGGGAACAAAAATGAGCGAAACCACGGTTAAAATGGACGACAAGGGGCGAATAATCATTCCACGGCGCATAAGGATAGATGCTCAGCTTAAGGAAGGCAGCTACCTAAACATTAGATCAAAAGGAAAAACCATTATCCTTGAAATTGCTGAGCCTGTTGCCGACAAATACTTTGGCATCGTTAAAGTAACCAAATGGCCTAAAAACCTAGACCTTGACGAGTATCCGGTAGAAGTAGAAAAGAAATGGCGCAAGCAAAACACTACGTAGATGTCAATCTTTTCGTATATTGGCTCAGCAAAAATCCCACATTCGGAAATGTTGCTCACAAATGGATCAACAACATAGAAAGCTCCCCTCCGGGAGAATATTTGACCTCTTCTTTATCACTGTACGAAGCACTCGTATCTCTTGCTGGGTTAGCAGACAAAACGTTGAAAGATGAAGCTTTTACAGAAAATATCATTAAAGCAATAATTGGCACTAAAGGCTTGATCATTGAGCCGCTTAAGCCTGAAGACTATGCCAAAGCTTTAGACCTAATGGGTGAATATCGGCTTGATTATGAGGATTCCATTCACCTAGCCGTCGCTATGAGGATGGGAATAGGCGAAGTAATCTCAAATGATAGACACTTCGACAGAACACCATTAAAAAGAGTTTTTTGAAAAAAAGTTGTCATTGGTTGTTTTTGTTGTTGTAGTCTGTTGTTAGCACGTTCATTGCGCTTAGGACGGCTTCCATGCTGGCTTTAACAATGTCTTCGCGGACGCCCATTGCTGTTACTACTCTATCGCCTTTCCTCATGCGCACCACAACTTCCACCATTGCATCTGTGCCACCTGTAATCGCTTTAACATTGTATTGCTCAAGTGTAATCGGCTCAACCTCGGCTATTGCATTCTTAACCGCATTTATGGCTGCGTCTACAGGTCCAACGCCAACCGCTGCACCCCAAACATCCTTACCGTTTAACGCTAAGCGTACTGAGGCAGTTGCGGTTACTTTGTCGCCGCCGACAAACGTCATTTCTTCAAGCCTTATCGGTTTTGCTTTACTCAAACCCATAACATTTTCCGCTATCGCGAGCACATCAGCATCCATTACAGTTTTGCCTTTGTCCCCGAGCTCTTTGATGCGTTGGAATATGTCTTTAAATTGGTCTTCAGATGGTTTGAGACCCATACTTTCTAAATCTGCACGTATCGCATGTGAGCCAGAATGTTTTCCTGGTGAGAGACGGCGTTTAGAGCCGACCAGTTCAGGCGCAATAGGTTCATAAGTTAATGGGTTAGACAGCATACCCTGTGTGTGTATTCCTGATTCGTGAGTGAAGGCGTTTTCGCCGACGATTGCCTTGTTAGGCTGAACATGAATGCCTGTTAATCTGGAAACAAGCTGGGATGTGCCATAGAGCAATTCAGTTTTTATTTTTAAATCCAACTTGTAGAGCGCTTTCAAAGTAACAACTACTTCTTCCAGCGAAGCGTTTCCCGCGCGTTCACCAAGACCATTAATTGTTGCATGCGCTTCTTCTGCGCCAGCCCCCAAGGCGGCAACGGTGTTGGCGACTGCCATTCCGAAATCGTTGTGGCAATGCACGCCTATTGGAATTTTTAGTTTTTCCTTTAGTTTTGAAAAGAATTCTGCTGAACGCTCTGGAGTCAAGATACCGACAGTGTCGCAGGCAATAACTCGGTCGGCTCCAGCATTGGCTGCTCTTTGGAAAATCTTGGTAAGATAGTCAAAATCAGATCGGGTTGCGTCTTCAGCTAAAAATTCAACAACCAATCCGTGGTCCTTAGCGTACCTTACGCAGTCTTCTGTAGTTTGAACTATTTGCTCGCGTGTTTTGTGCAATTTACACTCGATATGTAAATCTGATGTTGGGATAATCATGCTTATAGTGGAAGCGCCACTTTTCAAAACCGCATCTATGTCGTTTCTTGTTCCTCTTGCTGCACTGGAGATTGCTGCTTTCAATCCTTGTTTAACGATTAATTTTACGGCTTCCATTTCGCCTTCGGAAACAGCTGCGAAACCAGCCTCAATCACGTCTACACCCAGTTCATCTAGACGCTCGGCTATACGCAATTTGCTTTCTGGTACAAGTGATACTCCAGGTGTTTGTTCGCCATCTCGTAGGGTGGTGTCTAAAAATTTTATGTGTTTAGGGAAGCGGTTGGATAAAGCAATACCCCATTTAAAGTCACTCTCTTTTCAAGGCGTTAGCCTTAAATATAAAATTATTGGTGTCTTAATGCACATGAGGTTTTGAGAATGAGAAGCGATGAGATAAAAAAGGGTATTGAACGGGCATCCCACAGAGCTTTGCTGAAAAGTTTAGGTTTAACCGATGAAGACATCGCTAAACCTTTCGTTGGAATAGCTAATAGTTACACGTCCGTGGTTCCAGGCCATGTTCATCTCAGAGAACTCGGTGAAGCAGTGAAAGAAGGCATTCTCGAAGCAGGAGGAACCCCCTTCGAATTCAACACAATAGCCGTATGCGACGGCATTGCAATGGGTCACGAAGGTATGCGTTACAGTCTTCCAAGCCGAGAATTAATCGCTGACTCAGTCGAAATCATGATGCAAGCCCACCGCCTAGACGGCATGGTGCTAATTTCTAACTGTGACAAAGTCACGCCCGGCATGCTTATGGCAGCCGCAAGACTAAATGTGCCAGCCATATCCGTTACAGGCGGACCAATGGAATCAGGCATACTGGACGGGCAAAGAGTCGGTGTCAACGACGTTTTTGAAGCAGTTGGCAAAGTTTTTGCTGGCAAAATGACTGAGGCGGAATCTGCAAAGCTTGAGAACGTTGCTTGTCCCGGCTGTGGCTCATGCAATGGCATGTTCACAGCAAACACTATGGCATGCGTAACTGAAGCCTTAGGCATGTCACTACCCTACTGCGCCACAGCATTAGCGAACGGCGCACTGAAACAGAGAATTGCCAAAAAGACAGGAACAAAAATCGTAGAACTTATCAAAAAAGACATCAAGCCTTTACAGGTTATGACTCAGAAAGCCTTTGACAATGCAGTTGCAGTGGACATGGCGTTAGGAGGATCTACAAATACGGTTCTGCATCTTTCAGCCATCGCCAAGGAAGCAGGCGCTAAGCTTAGTCTCTCAAATTACGACGAGATTGGACGGCGTGTCCCGCACCTCTGTAGCATGGTTCCAAACGGACCTTTTGACATGGCAGATTTGGGGAACGCTGGCGGTATACCTGCTCTAATTAAAGAACTTAAGCCATTTATGCACTTTGAAGCATTAACAGTTACGGGCAAAACGGTTGGCGAAAACGTAGCGGACGCCAAAGTAATAAACGCTGAAGTAATCCGCCCCTTAAATAATCCAGTTCACAAAGAAGGGGGCATCGCCATACTCAAAGGCAATTTGGCTCCAAAAGGTGCAGTTGTGAAAATGGCCGCTGTTTCGCCTAAGATGCTAAAACATCAGGGTCCAGCCAAAGTTTATGATTCAGAACATGAAGCTGAAGCAGCAATGAAACGTCACGAAGTAATTGCAGGTGACATAGTGGTTATTCGATATGAAGGACCCAAAGGCGGACCAGGAATGCCTGAAATGCTAATCCCAACAGCCACCATCGCGGGAATGGGATTGAGCGAAAGTGTAGCCCTAATAACAGATGGCAGGTTCTCAGGAGCCACCCGTGGACCATGCATTGGACATGTTGCGCCTGAAGCCTTTGACGGCGGACCAATTGCAGCGCTTAAGAACGGTGACAAAATAACCATCGACATACCCAACCGAATCCTAAAAGTTGAGCTATCAGACAAGGAGCTTAAAGAACGATTAGCTGCCTGGAAACCTCGCAAGCCAAAAATTTCTAAGGGGTACTTGAGTCGCTACTCACCAACACCATCGGAGTAAGTTATCAACCCGGCTAGCTCTGAGGCATAAGGTTTCAATGTCTTCGTTCACTGGTGGATTGTTGTAGTGGCGTAACTACTGCAAACACTTTTACAATTAAAAACTTCTATTTTTTTGTGTGCATTTAAATCCAAGAACGTTACGATTCTTAATGAAAGAAATATCGGGTTGGAAGTGATTTTGTGGTTTGCGTTGAAGGTTTCCAAATAGATGCTACACGTATAAACGAAAAAAAACTCATTAAGGCATGGAAGACTTTATCGAGCAGGCCAATGCCTAAAATTAAAGCTCTCAAATTAAGCGATGAGGATTTTGAGCACATAATTCATCAGAGGCACTGCTTCGAAGATGAGTGTCGAGAAATTGAAGAGTGGGGCAAAATTCTTCCAGCCAAAGGCACAGATGCCTGCGTGTTTAATGCAAACGAAACCAAAGACGCCGAATACATCATACTGGTCAGGGAAAATCCATATCACAGTTTAGATGAAATTATTGTTCATGAATTATCGCACATTGCGCGCGGAGACCTCTAACTCATTTTTTCAATAACATCTTCGGCAAAAAGTTTGAGTCCATCGAGCCTCGGCAAGTCACCGAAAAACAGCATAAAGCAGGTCACACCTAAACCGACGTAAACCTGCAACTGCTCAATGCATTCATCAGGCGTTCCAGCCAAAGTGCATTTTCTAAAATCTTCCAAATTGACATTTGCAGGCTTTCGCTGAGAAATCTTTTCATTTAACTCTTTATGGTTATGTGCAATTATCACTTGCCCGCCGGGCCAGCAGGACTTCTCAATTTTATCAAAATTTCTGCCAACTACTTTGCATTGTTTCTCTAAAACCCCGAGTTTACGCTTATACTCTTTAGTAGATGGTAAGAAACCCCAATCAAACCTATCAGCATACGGCGCAGTCGCTTTCTGCATTAAAAATTCACCGCTGCCGCCAACGGTAATAGGCGGATATGGCTTCTGCAACGGTTTAGGCTCACAAACCGCATTTTTCAGTAGGTAATACTTACCTTGATAATTTGATTTCTCTTGCGTCCACAGTTGCCTTGTTACTTCCAAAGCCTCTGCCAACCGCTCAATTCTCGTATCTGGCCTAAAAAAATCAAAACCATAAGCAGTATGCTCAGCTTCTTGGGTCCCTGCTCCTATGCCGAATTCTAACCTGCCGCCTGAGAAGAAGTCAAATGTTGCAGCCATCTTTGCGAGCAACGCTGGATTTCGGTGTGCGCTGCAGGAGACCATGGTTCCCAATCGTATCTTGCTGGTTAATGAGGACAGTGCGGAAAGGGTTGTCCAACACTCAAGGATAAACCAATCATTGTACATTAGATGATCATCTAGCCAAATTGAGTGGTAACCTAAGCGTTCACACTCTGAAACAGTGTCGCGGATAGAATTGAAGTGTTCGTTTGGCTCTTTAGCTTGGAATGTGTAGAATGGAAGGAACACTCCGAATTTGAGTTTGCCCAAGCCATGCCTCCAAACTGCTAAGCCATAAATTAAGGTTAATTGGGGCAGGAAAGTAATTAGGCTTTAGCATAACTGCTTAAGATTTAGCGGGCGCCTGTTTTCTTATATCCCTTCCCCTAATGTAGGACAATACTCCTGCAATCGCCAAAATAGCTATTGAAGCAATAATCCACAGTGACGTTACTAGGTCGGAGTGGAAGCTGTCATTTATGACTGGAAAAGCCAGCAGAACGATAGTGCTGTCCAATGAACCCATAAGCGTTCCAAGCATGACGATGCCTAGCACTAGGTTGCTGTGTTTTGGCGAGCTGGAAATTGGTTGATTGGATGCTCGCTGCATTTCGCTCATCGGATAGATACCTCACTTAATGTTGACTCACTTAAAATCCGAGTCAGATCAATGAGTTACAGACTAACAATTAATAAATATGCAGTGACAAAACTTCCTTTTTCGAATAGAAATAATCTTCTCCCTGAAAAAGGAAATTTGACTTCAATCGGTGATTCTGTCCTTCACTGTCAACAAAGCCAGAAATAGGAAAAGCAAAGCAATCCCGCCTACCACAGCGAACTCCAAAACAAGATTGCCTAATCCGTAACCCTTCAACATTATGCCTTCAAATATTTTATTTCCATAGTACATGGGGATGAACTTCGCTACAGTCTGAACCCAACTCGGAAAACTATTCACGGGTATTAGCATACCGCTTAGTGCCATGCTTGGGAGAGCTATTAGGGGCGCAATTTGAACAGCTTGTAGTTCGTTCTTAGCGAAGTTTGAAAGAAATATTGCCATAAAAACATGAGCCAAAGCATAAAGCACGGCGCCCAAGAAAAGCAGGTAAATGCTTCCTTGAACGACTGCGCCGAAAACGCCTACGCCAATGCCGAGGATGACTGCTACCATGAGGATGCCCAGTACTAGTAGAGCTATTGAGTAACCTAGAAGTCTTTCGATGGCTGAAAGAGGCGTCGTGTAAAGCCTTGGCAGGATGCCCGAAGTGGTCTCCCTTGACACTATAATAAGGGATATGAGCAAAACGAGAAAAGTCAACACAAACGCAATCACCGACGGAATACTCACATCCAACCCAGAATATTCAACGCCAGCAAATGCGAACTGCTTATCAAGAACAACTCCGCCTCCGCCTGAAGCGGTCTGCAGGGCACTTTGCAGAGCTCCTATGATGCTGGCTTCAATTGTTGGCTTTGTGCCGTCAAGATAAATGGGCATAGAAGCGTTCTGGTTTTGCCCACTGGTTCTTAGGAAGACGCATTGGGAAAAGTTTGATGGGATTTCGATTGCTGCAAAGTACGTGCCGTTATCTACCCCTGTTTTGCCCGAGCCGAAACTAGTTTTAGTGACGCTTACTCGGTCGTCTGCTTGCAAAGCTGAAAGAATGCTGTTGCCGAGATGCAGGCTGACGGTAGAGTTTAAGGCGTTAATTGTGCTAAAACCCGCATCATGATTATCTACTGCAATTGGCACATTTTTGACTTGTCCGCCGAGAGCGAAGCCGAAAATAAGCATGATTACCGCAGGCATGATAATCATCATACCTAACGTGCGTCTGTCACGGGAAATCTGCTTCAAAACCCGCCGGCTAACAGCTAAAATCCTGGTCACAGAAAAGCTTTGGCGTTTACTCATCTGCGACCTCTCCTTGGCTTAATTTAATGAAAACTTCTTCAATGGAAGATGCTGAGTGCCTTTGCTTGATTTCTTCAGGTGTGCCTTCCTCTATCAGCTTCCCTGCACGCATCAATCCTATCATATCCGCTCTTTCAGCTTCATCCATAACATGCGAGGTTATTACAATCGTTAAGCCCGCTTCGGTTAAGGAACGGAAATAGTCCCAAAAGAAAGCGCGCAACACAGGATCAATGCCGACCGTTGCCTCATCAAAAAACACAATTTTAGGCTCATGAACAAGAGCGCAGGCGATGCTGACTCTGCGTTTCATGCCCCCTGAAAGATTAAAAACAGTGGTTTTCCTTCGCTCGTCCAGCTTCAAAATAGGCAAGAGTTCCGTGAGTCTTTTCTCAAACAATGCGTGCTTCATTTCGTATAACTGTGCGAAGAACCAGATGTTCTGCTCCACAGTAAGGTCATTGTATAACGAATATTCTTGGGGGGCTACTCCGATTTGAGCTGCAGCCAAACGGCGCTTCGCAGGAATTTCCAAGCCCAGAACTTTAATTAAGCCAGAAGTAGGAAAAAGGCTTCCCGTCAGCAAGTTTATTGCAGTGGTTTTGCCTGAGCCGTTAGCGCCTATTAACGCATATATTTCGCCTTTCCTGATTTTTAAGTTAAGCCCATTGACGGCTGTGATTGCTCCTTCTTTGTAGATTTTGACGAGGTTTGACACTTCGATAACTGGTTCATTCGTTAACTTTGTGGAAGCTTGGCTGGGTTTGGTCACGCTCGTTTGCCTCAACTGTTATTAGGCTGCAGATTGCTTATAGATTTGTTGTTACTTTAGGAGTGACATTAATGAGTATTGAGCAACAAGAACAGCTTACACACTCTCTCTGCAAGCTAGGCATGAGCGTCTATCAGGCAAGGGTCTTTTCCTCCCTAGCATCGTTGGGTCCTTCGGGCGTAGCGGAGATTCAAAGATCCTCAGGTGTGCCTCGAACAAAAATCTATGAGATACTAGAGCAGTTGGTTGGAATGGGCGCAGTAGAGTTTCAAAGTGGCAGACCAGTTATCTATAATGCACTATCACCAGAAATTCTCGTTGACCGCATGAGAAAATCGTATCTTAATGCTGCCGATGAAGCCACAAGACTTCTTGCTGAGATGCACCAAACAGGAAGAAACACCAATGAGGATTTAGTTTGGACAGTGAAAGGAAACGTGGCTATAAGGAGAAAAGCCTCACTAACAATTGCTTCTGCAAAAACCAGTATCCTAATAGTGGAACCTTACCCACCCGAAGTAAGCCCAGCTAACAGCTCTATAATCAAATCTCAACAAAAAAAAGTAAAAACACGATCCGTATGCATACTGCAGCCAGGACAACACTTTGACGAGAACCTCAAAAACGAGGACTTTATTGAATTTCGAAGAGTTGCAAACAAAATTCCACCAGACTCCGACAAGTTTTTTAAAGAGCTTAGGTCGCCCATGATTTCAATAATGTCAAAGGCCTCTTGCCTAATCATCATAGATGATGTGGAAGCTTTCGTAGGTTTTCCAAACAAGAGTGACGATTCAAAAAGCCTTGGCTTGACATTGCGGGTTCCTGGGCTTCCATACATGCAACGGCTTCTATTTGAAAGAGTGTGGCAGCAGAGTACGATAAAGATTAGACGATGATGAAAAAGGCTCTGTATTCTACGGAACAGAGCCTGAAAGTCTGGGATAAGTAATTATCCTCTAGAAAGTGGCGATGTCTCCCGCAAGCTCCCCTCTTTTTCTTTTAATCCTTCAATTTTTCAAAGTTTCGATGGAGACTGGGGTTTAGTTGAGCCGACAACCCAGTGGAGATGTCACCCGCATTTCCCTTTTTTTTATTGCTCATCAAGCTTGCTTCTGTAGGTTTTCTGGTCTACGGGGCTCATTTTTCCTTGCTTCCATTCGAACTCAAGCCCATCAATAGGTTTGGCGTCCTTAATGTCTAATTTCCCGTCATCTTTGAGCTTAATAGGTTCAGGAACAATTAGATTCTCACTCTTATGCTCAGGATGAAGGGCTTCGAATTGTGCTCGTTCGTAATGTTGTTTTAGCACCTCATCTTTGAATTTGGCAGTAATTTGTTTTATCAGTGATGGGTTCTGTTGCGCAAGATTAGACCATATGCTTTCAATATAGAGCAGGTCTCTATTGAATAGTCGAGAGAGCCGATCAAACAAATCCCCTCTATTCCGAATTTCCGTAACCTGCGTAGATGTAACATATCTGAGTATTTTCTGCTCATCAGAAAATGGTTGATAGTCTCTTTCTGAGTGCAATTCTATTTCGCATGCTGGACAATCGGGAGCAACCTTGTTTTGGTATGCAGCAAAATCTTTCCCGCACTTATAGCAAAAATAAGCATTACATCTCTTGCAGTGCCAATGGCCAGTTCCACCGCGAACGCCGCATGCATCACATAAATGATAAGTATGTTTCGTAATACTCCTGACAAAGTCTTCTGTTCTTTTTCTGTCTCTTTCAGTTTCGTTGTTTGTAAGGAAGCCTGGATTAGTGCGCCGTTCTCTATCCAACTGCTATCATTATGTCTATAAGGCAGTCACCAACAAAAACTTTATGGATTAGTACGATATAATAGAGTATTGGCTCATGAGATCAATGGGCAGAGGTGAGAAAATGGGCAAAGGCAAGGGTGGGAACCCAAACTATCCTAGTACAACTGGCGGCAAATCAGGAAAGGGTCGCGGTAATGCTCCGAAGTAATTTAGGAGCAATTTTCCTATCTCAAAAATCATCAACAGTTTTTTTTAACAAAAATCAATAAGTCAAAACAAAGGAAATCAAATATCATGGTTAACTTCGACCCGCGATTCACCGAAGTAATCTACTTCGACATAGAGTGCTACGTGCCACCAAATGAGAGACAACAGAGCAGGAGTTCAATGAAATTTAATCCTTGCAAGAAGCGTGATTTTGTTTTGGGCGGAGTCTTTAGCCGTGAATTCCCTCTGCAGAATAAACTTGAGCCCCCAAAAGAGATTTGGAAATGGAAGCCTGAGGAAGAAAGAACTACCCTTCTTGAAATTTACGATTTCTTCAAGGCATCTTGGAAACTGATCGAACAGAAAACCGACCAAAACCCTGACTTAATCCTAATCGGGACTGGAATATCAAGGCATGATATCCCCACCCTTTACATGAGATCTTTGATGCACAATATCGATACTCAAGAAGCTCTGTATGAAACCTACTTCAAGACTAAGGTTGTTGACTTGGGGGATGTCGGAATTTTGCTTTTTAGGAATGACCCGAGGATTTACCCAATGTACCCGAAAACAACAAATGCCCTTATGGGAAGGTTGGGCTTGGGGCAGAAGGAATCGGGAAAAGGTGTCTGGGAACTATATGACGCTGGACAGTTTGACGCGATTAGAGAAAGAACAATGTCCGAAGTAGAAATCGCAGTAAAGATAACATCAAATCTTATTTCAAAAATAGTTTCTGGAACCTTTTGAGACTTTAACCTAACTATATAAGACGAAACGACGATGCAAATCATAGAACTAGATTGATTACTGGCTGAGGCATCTGTCATGAGAGATAACAACTATATCGATTTTGAAATTGGACTCAGTCAACACCTCAAGCTCAGAGTCTTAGATTTTTCACTCAGATGTGCTCGGGAAGATGTAATCATTGTTAAAATTCTGGCGTTGATTTCGGGGGAATGGGCGGAGATTGGCCAAACTACGGTTTCAATTTTGGATAATTGTACAGCATATTGGAACGATATAGAGATCGAATCAGATCGTTTAAGAGACCAAGGAATAGGAAGCAATACAGTCATGCATATTCTCTCCTATCTGAAGCAAAACCGAATCAAACGAGTGACAGGTGAAATTAGTTCTGTGGACGATGTTGGCAAAGTCCGACGTTTCTGGACAAAAAATGGCTTCAAAGTAGTTGCTATTGACAAACCTGACGGCTGTTTTGTCGCGAAGATTTATTATAATTTTGGCGAGCACAGTTAACAACGGGAATCTTTTTTATTTTCTCAAGTTGAATTAGCAACCTCTCATAACTCGGTTCAGCTGTTAGATTTTTTGATAGAATGCTTTTCAATCAGCAAAAATCTCCAAGTGCCATAAACGGGCAAAAAAGGTGATTTTTCAAACTATTTGTAAAGTTGAAAAATTAACATTATCAGAAAAAAACTGACAATACATTGAATAGTGACCAAATACTAGATAGAAAAAAAGCGAAAATGCGCTTTGATATTATCGGTTTATCTTTCTTCTTAACTCACTAACAGACGTAACATCGTTTTCTTCGAGAACTGACCCAACGGTTTTATCATAACGGTACCCAAAATGTTCTTGAATATCAGGAGCAACCGATCCTATCTGAGCGTCATCGCGAAATTGTCTAATCCTTCCATCGCTATCTCGACTTCTTGACATGCAGAATACTCCTAAAAGATGATATTATGAAAATTAATTTAAATTTTGCTAATTAAAATTCCCTCAGATTTTCGCCAAGTGCGGGCAACCTCAACAAATTAGCTGCAAAACCCCTTTTTCTTTATTTCAGCAAAAAAAATTCAAGGAGATGAATGTATGTTGGAAGAAAAAGTCTGCCCCGAATGTGGGAGTCAACGAAATTACAAGATGACCTAAGATACACTCGCCAGGGGAAACTCAGCGTTACCTATGCCGTGACTGCGGTCTAAAGTTTTTTATAGTTTTTGGCCGGAAGGGATTTGATCCTACACCCTGCGAGAGATTTCACCCCAAAATCCTCTTTTTCTATTGTGTAGTTTAAGACTGTTTCTCAGTTCCAGTTTCATAGTTGGAGTTAAAGCAACTTCATCTCATTAAGTGTCTTGGGAGTCAATGCAAAGTTTGTGTACATCCTTGACATGCTTTAACACCTTATTCTCTCGTCCCCTGTAATCGCAATGCTTGCACTTCCAAAGCCCCGGTTCAAGAAATATCAAATGACCGCCAAACGGAAATTCTGATTTTGGAACTTTGTCGGGATGCAGTTCATAATAATGAGTTTCCTCAAGGTGTGCTTTCACTTCACCTAAGTGCCGACTTTCAAATTGACATCGGTTACATTTCCACAAGTTTCCCACATGACAATAATTATGTCCTTTGGCTTTACTGAGTTCCCTACAGAGATGAACGTTTGTTTCATGAATAAGCGGGGTAGTTCTCCCTGAAACCTTACGTTCGCATTTTGGGCACCAAAAATCCTTTCCAACCTCGCTTATTGTTCCTTTAATTCTGGGCGGGTTAAGCCAATCCCGAACCATTGAGTCATAACACCGAGGGCTTACTGAATAGTTTTCGCGTTGATTAAGCATTTGGTTACACCATCACTATGATGGGGTCGGTGAAGGATTCAGCGGTGGTTGCAGAAGTCTTTCAATCATTGATTCCCACGTCATTGAGAATTGTTCTTTGAAGACTCGACACTACTACCTGATCAAAATTATTGCTTAATGTTTAGCAAAGTCGATAATGCGGTTGATGCAGAAATCAATATTCTCGTAGTCACAATTCTATAGGCTTGATTTCACAAAAATTTCTTCGCGTTTCCATTTGACCCTCTTAACTTGCCTTTAGGAAGGCGTTCAGATCATTTGCTAATTGCCCCAATGCTTCTATATCTTCTAATCTATCGCGTAGTTCATCAAATGAAATGCTTTCAAAATCCAAAAACTCGATTAAAAGGCGAGGCGTAAGTTGTTTTTTTCGGTAGTCTACCAATCCTCTGGATGTTTGGAGATACCAGACAGCAAACTGCGCTTGTTTCGGAGTGACACTTTGATGCAATTCTATGCTTACCTGTTTCGCTACGTCTTCCATGCAGTTGCAGGCTGGTGCAAAGATATCCCAGTCCTCTCGGGGATTATCTCTTGAATAAGCAAACCCTGGATAACCGCATTCGTCAAGAAACTTAAGCACATGAGAATTGGGGGGTACAAGGTCTTTTGCTATTCCGCAGGAATAAAGCCACAAAACCCCTTTTATATAGCGTACATCAAAAACGGAGTGCGCAAGACGATCAACCAATTCCTTCGTCGCAAGCTTGTTGTTTCTTAGAGAGGTAATTTTAGCAACATCAAGTTTCTCCTTATCAAAGAAAAGCAAAGCATCCCCTATCGTTCTACTTAGCTTAAATCCCTCGATCTCTTGTCTCGTAGCGTTTAGGATTGCTCTTTTGAGGCCTTCACCAGCTGTTCCTTTTATGCCGCCAAGTTGCATGTCAACTATCGCTAAGGCCTTCTTGCTCCACGACCTATCAGTTGGGATCGATTGTGCAACCTTAAATTCTATCATATCGCCCAGCATTCTTTTTGCATAGGCGGCTTGTGCGCTTCGAGTGTTTGCGCCAAGAAACAACGGATACAATAATGCATCCCATATTTCTTCAGTCGAAGAGGGAAGCTGATCCCAATCCCAATCCTCGAGAACTATTTTGACGAGATCAGCAAGACCAACGGGTAACACTATCAGGACTCAATCTTTCTATATTTATGTTCATTAATAAGCCTATTTACAAAGTAAACAAAGCTAGTTACGCTACCATTCAAGCGGGGGGGGAATTGAACCCCGATGGGCTCGGGATTTCACTCAGCATTTCCCCCTTTTTCAGTTAGTTTCTTGACTTTTTTCCAACTCACCGCAAGTTTCTTAAATCGTCGTTATAAGAGGAACTATTGAAGAACCCTACATGAGTGAAAAAGAACTCAGAAGACTCATTCGCGCAGCTGAAGGGAAATGTCAGCCATTTCCACCTTACCTCAAATGTCATCATGGAAAGTTTCCTTTCTGCACTGATGGAAAGTCGCCTGAGGTAGTCAAAGCCCACATTTGGTGCCACAAGTAGCGGGTAGAAACTGGGTGCAGGTCCGACTCCTGCTGGCTTGTAAGGTCATTAGGTGAAAGGTAACTTGGCTCAGCCGAAAAGCAACTGGAACGCAAATTGATGACCCTTAGAAAAGGTAGATTTACGGAAAAGTTCGCTGCACCAAGCAGGCTCGTGGTTACCAGCTATAAACACGGAAGAACTTGTGGTGCCCTTGCTTACTCCGCAGTCATCGTTGGGATTTGAACCCCTGCCAAAGTGAAGATGTCAACCGCAAAAACCTTTTTTTATAAAACGCTCTATTCATCGCTCTCTGCCTACTGTTCAGCGGAACATACCTGGTACCCTGGCTGGCGATATCTCGCGTTTTCTTCCATATCTTGTGGATAAAGTAAAACTCAGATTCTTATGACAATCAAAACTACTTTTTTAAAGTATCATTAATTATAAGAGCATAAATAGCTTATCTGATATTCTTAATGTTAAGGCAGACGCGCATGCCCATTACCATAGCTGAGTTCAGAAAACTTCCCGAACGCCAATTTTCTCCCATAGCAGAGTATCTTCATAAAAGATTTCACAATAAACAAGAATTTTTAAACTTTATTACAGAGAAAACTGGACTAAAGGTTGTTAACAAGGGATACGAGCCAATAATCCATGAAATATGTTCAAAAATTGGTAAAGACCATTTGCTGTCTGTCTTGGGTCTTTCAAGCGAAAGAGAAGCTGAACTTCGTGTATTCCTTTATGATGCTTTGTATTACGGTCTCACAGAAGCATTTTGGGCCCATCAACTTGGTCCTTTATACGAAAGAATTGTTGGAAAAAAAGTCAAAATTACTCGTAAAATTGATAAACGAAGCCCAGCTTATACTATCGCCTTTAGTTCCAACGAGCAAATTTTTTCTGAAGCTTGGATTGAACTTTTTAAAGAAGAAATCCTTCCATATACTCTTCATTATGAAAAAATAACCCTGGGCGCACTTGGTTGGCTGAAATCGCCTTATCAGAGAAAGACTGAGCAGTATTCACCGGCGTTTGATATAATAGCAAACAGGTTTAAGAAAAAACATCATATTGTTATTTTGAACAGCCTTATCAATCTTATTGCTAAAGATTCTGAAGAAAAAAATCTGCCGCAAGAGTTTGATAATCAGCTAAAAATTAACTTGAATGCAGTAGCTAATGAAAAAAATGCAGAGTTGCGCTCGATTAAGAGTCTACAGTTAATTGAGACATACCTTAATGACGACATCATTTGTGACGTTATTAATTGCTTAATCGTGGAGGGTTATGTTGAAGCTCCTGAAGTTCAAAGATTCTATGAGTGTTTTCCTTACTCTTTTTCTGATTGGATAATTACTCCTTATGGAATATTTAAGAAACTCTCAGATTGGTTAAGAACACCTAGTAAAGAGCTTGCGGATTTAGTCGAAAGAAAATCTGACCCCAAATATTTAGAGCCTGACCTTGAAAAATACCAAGGCACCTATTCGCTGAGAGTTCTTGGGTATTGTATACGAGAAACACCAGAGAAAATCTTAAGAAATTTTGGGGTAATCAATTTGCGAAATATAGCAGAAGAACTTGGTATTAGAGCTGCGCTGAAAATAAGCAACGAAACTGAGTTAGTGCAACTAATTATCCTCAAGCTTGGCTTTAATTTGCCTCCTTTACTTACAGGACTCGCGGAATTTGATCGATTACTCGATGAATGCATTTCTCGTCTCCATAAATACGAAGAGATTTCAAGTGTGATGTCAGATGCTTATGGAGAAATGGAAAGAGTTCTACAAGATCTTTCATATTTTTACATTGTTGTACTCTGGAAAGTGCGAACTAGAGAAAGAAAACCTTCGGAAGTGGAGGCAGAAATCAATCATATCGTACATACTTTGGAAGTAGGCAAACCATTCTTCAAGCTGACTTTTGGAGAACGAATTAAATTAATGCGAATACTGACCGAAAAAATTCATAAAGATACCGAACTAAAAAATGAATATGTTAAAATATTTAGCCGGGATAATTTTGTGAGTCGTGATATTTTCAATTTATTAGATTTAGTTTCCCCTTGGCGTTCTTCTTCCTTTGCGCACACAAAAAGTGTGAACGGTAAAAAACCTACTCGGCAAGCATGTTTTGATATAATCTTTAAACTTAAAAAAATTAGTAAACTCATTGAAGAAGAAAAATTGTATCCAGCGCTGATTAGGGTTACCCAAGAAGTAACTAACGAATATGGAACTCGCTATTTTGAAGCGATAGATAACAAGGGTAATGACTGGATAATTGTCTACTCTGGACTTAATCCAAGCAAGCCCTACTTTATGTATTCAAAGACAACTCCTGTAGCTGTCGAGCCTGTTATTGTGGAGAAGATATTTTGAAAACATAAAATTTAATTGAGATATCTAAGTAATCGTGGAAAATGAACTTGGTTGTGGTGAACCTTGGATAAAAGAAAAAAAGAGCCATTGGCACGTTTTGTTGAAAAGTCTATGAGAAAGGTCACTCGCTGTCATACTATAAAATATCGTCAAGTCGATAAACAGCCTTTACAAAAATCGTAAATGCCTGCAAGCCATTTAAAGTCATGGAGTATTAGATAACTCATCTTGAGCGATATGTTAAACTCAAAGTTATCGCCCAATCGATTAAAGCCTCTTGGTTGAAGCCAGCTCGTAAAAAAATCCGAGCCAAAGGTGAAAGACTGGCCAAAGTCGAGAAATATTTTGGTCCCCTTGTCTTTCAGACTTTCGCAAAAAATGGGGCCACTTTCCATGCGAGTACGTGGCAGGAAAAATAGCTGAGTCTAGAATTCAGGCAATTCAAGGTGCATTAAAAACGTTAGGCATTCTAGGGATCGATGACGCGATCAACGGATTTCCAAGATTAGCTGCTAGGCTCCAGAGAAAAACGGTCACTGGCGCTGGTTGGCACTAACCAAGGCCTTCCAAAAACTTCACCCCATAGAGGGAAGGAGCCCTTTCGCGTTTAAGTTAATTATTTGAACACAAAAATATAAAAAATAAAAACTGAATAAGATTTCATCTATACCCTCCGTTAGTGGAAGACCTTATGCCAGAATCATTGATTCAAGAATTCCGTTGCTTATCCATAGCTAAAAATACTCCGTATTTATGACAAGAGTCGGATAAACTTTGGCTGTAAGCGTATGTTTTCGCCCCACATTTAACCCCTCGTGTTTTCTGCAAAAATATTCGTGTCTTTGTGAGCAAGGCTAACTGGAGAAAGTATGACGAAGCGACTTTTAGTGGTGTTACACCGCATTTCTACTGGAAGCCTAAACGGTTCGGAAGCTTGAGAAATATGAATGATAAGTCCAAAAATGATGGGATAAGTAATTATAATTCATAAAGCGTATTTTTAAGACAAATCCATTCCCAGTTGGGATTCCGCTAAATGCCAGAAAAGAACGCTTCTGCCATAGACATATTCGGCATGCTATCAGAAGACAGCTCTGCAGAGGCAAAAAAGAAGCAATCTCAAGAACTTTTGAAACCAACAGTTGTAAAAAAGTTTTTCAAAGAAGGAAGCATAAAAATAAACAAGTTTACATGCGCTGGTGTCCAATGCAAGTTATGCGTTAACGCTTGTCCAACTAACGCTCTTTACTGGAAAACTGGAGAAATAGGAATAATCGAAGATCTATGTGTTTACTGCGGAGCCTGCGTTTTCAACTGCATGGTGGATGACTGCATAAAAATCGAGCGGACACGGGAAGACGGCAAAGTAGAACGATTCAGCAAACCAAACGACGTTGTTACGATTGACGAAAAAATTGGAGGTAAAAAGCGGTTTGACCGTGTAAAATCAATTTTTCCGACTATTTCAAAGTATTGCGAAAGCTATTGTAACACGCCAAAGGATGAACACACTTTTTTTGGTTACGTTAACAAGAACAATGGCAAGCAAATGCAAAAGCGCAAGAAACTAAGGCGGCATAATCGAGGCAACCGTTGAGCTACGGGTAGAAAGCTCCATTTTGTCCCCGTAGCCCTTTTTCACATAAACATTCTCTAATTGCAGTTTATCGCCAATCTTGAGTGCATTAAGGGCTTCTGCATGTTGCCGCCAAGCTGACACCTTAATTGTGTCTGACTCATCTTTTAATTCAAAAACCAACAGCTTCACTGTTTCGCCTTTCGCTGTGGTTACCTCCTTGCTTTCAAGAATCGCTGAAACCACGCCTTCAACGTTGGCGCTTAGGTTTTCGGTCAGGTTGGCTATTTTCGCAAATTTCAACTCGGCGGCTTGAACATTAACAAAACTTGTGAAATCAACATGGACTTCTATGCCTCCGTCTTTGGTTTCTTTTACTTTAGCGTTACCCAACTGTAAATATGCATTTGCTGTCAGAGTTTTCTCGAGTTCTTTGGCTTTCTCGTTCCAAGCAACCACAGTCACTTCTCCTGAATCATCAGCTAAAGTGAACCGCATAACAGTTCCGTCGCTTTGATCGCTTCGGGTGAATTTGGTCAAGCCTAAAACAGCTTTAACTGAGCCAGAGAGATGAACGTTCCCAGACATTTTGTTTAGGCAGCTTATTTTGGTGACAAACTTGTCGATGGCTATGCACTCGCAGGCTTTTTCTTGAGGCTCCACTTCTATTTGGCTTTTAACGCCAATATGCAACTCAACTTTACCATACAGATCCTGCCTTGTGTATCCGTGTAGGAGCCGAATTGCCTGTCCAACTTTTAACTCGCCCCTTTCAACTGAATCAGCCTTGTCATTCCACAAAACCACCCTTAGAATACCATCATTATCTGCAACCATTAGAGTGGCAAATTTTCCTGGTTTTTCTCCTTCGAAAGTACGAGTTGGAAAAACCGCTACTATTCGACCCGCAACAGTAACATCATTCAGTCCAGCAAACAAACGGCTTATCGACAAGTTTCCATCATTATGAATTGGGGTTTGTGGAACTTCAACGCCGTATTTTGCTGCAATTAACCTCAAAAGTGTTTCATCGCTGAGCAACCCCCCTGTTCTGGATTTTTCAACTTGAAGCTTTTCAAGCACCTGCTTTTCTGTAATTTCAGGGTTTTTCGCGAGAATGCTGTCGATGATTTCTTGAGTGGTCATTTTGCGCCGACACGATAAAGATATTCTGACGCTTTTAATTTTTTTGCATTTTTTGCTTTTTCTTATCATGTTTATTAAAAACGCCGTTTCCTTTTGGTTTGGATTGCTGAGGGAAAAACACGTGGACGCAGCAGTTTTTTACTCACTTGGCACGGTATTAATTGCTGTTGGAATAATTATTATTGTTTTAGCAATCATTTTAGCGTCGATGCGAGGCGCGGGTAAGGGAAAGGTGAAGGCTGCAGGCGTAATTATGATCGGTCCCGTTCCAATAATCTTTGGTACAGACAAAAAATCAGTCAAAACCGTTTTGGTGCTTGCCTTAGCCCTTACCATAGCAGTGATTATTGCCATGGTAATTTTCTATTGGCTATTGAGGTAGAACTGCATGTTACGAAGCACGCCAAAAAATGAAGATGAGGGCATTGAAGTGTCTAGCAGGCTTTTCAGCTTTTTGATTTTAGGGATAACTTTGATTTTTATTGGAATAGTCGTTTTGGTAGTTGCTTCAGTGGTTTTAGGCAATTCAGGAAGTGCTGGAGTTGTTATTTTTATCGGGCCATTTCCCATTGTTTTTGGTAAAGGACCTGATGCGGTCTGGCTAATTTTGATTGGAATAGCAATTGCTGTTTTGAGTATAGTTCTCTTTTTAATAATGAATAGAAGGATGAGGCGGTTAGGAGAATAAAAATAGAGGAAATTTATTCGGTCTCTGTCTCTTCTTCTCTGCCGTAATACACGTAGAGGAAAATCAGGGTTAATGCAATAAATATTGAGCCCATGAGGACATATTGTAAACTTACGAAGTATGCGCCTAAATCCATTGAGATTCATCCTTGCATTTTATCATATTCTTATACCTCTTAATATTTAAGGAGTAGCTTTTTTCCACTCATTCATCAACATGTCATAAGTATCATCATTTTCATCTATTGTCTCAAACCAGTTTAGGTTCTGCGCCACCTTCTGCGTTAACAAATGATAACACATATGCACTTTTTTATCTAAGACCCGGAAGTAAAAATCGTCACACGTACAAAATTCGGCTTCAGGCATAATCAAGTAATCCCGCTCTCTTCCAATAACGATCCAAACAATTCTCCCGCTTGGTTTGAAAACATACTTTTTCACCCGATTCTCTTTTAATGTATCTAATGCTTTTGTGAATCTTGACCCAAAAAGCTCATAGAGTTCCGTTATGTTGGTGCCTGACAGTTTGCCTTCTGCCTTTGCTTCTTGACAAATAGCGTTTAACGTATCTATTTCTGAATTATCGCTCATTTCTACACTCGCAACTGAAAGATAGGCGAAAGCGAATTTAGCCTTTTAGCCAATGCCGATTGGTTCTCCTTTCGGCTTGTTTTCTGTTTCAGCTTTCGGAAGCACTACTTCTAAGACGCCGTTTTTGTAAGTGGACTTTGCTTCTTTAACTTTTACTTTTGACAGCAGCTCAACTTCTTTGAAGTACTTGTATTGGGGAGTATCAACTGAAATTGTCAGTGAATCTTCTGTGCCGTAAAGTTTTATGTCGTTTTTTTCTACTCCTGGCAACTCCGCAACTACATGAACGTCTTCGTTTGTTTCAACAATATCTACAAGTGGTTCGCGTTCTTCCTTGACTTGGGGTGCCCCTTTCAAGTCTTTTTTGATGTTGCCGAACTCTTGAATTTCAGGTTTGCCGTCGGGACCAATTTTCATGCTGTAACCGTAAACGAAGGGTCCGAGTTCCTTAACGGTGCTTCCGTCGGGGAGTTTGCGTTCCTTAACATATTCTTTAGGCACTTTGTCCGTGAAGGTTTTTAGTTCTTCATCCATCATTTTTTCCATTTCACGGAACATGTCATCTATATCGCCGAAAAACGGGTCTTTTCCCCGCCTTCTTCTTGACCATTCAGGGTAATCATCGTTATCTGAAGACATTTACACTCACTAACCCTAGTTTACGTTTCCGCTCCGATAAATTTTATGTAACACAAAAAGCATATTCTAGTTGCAGATAGCCAATTTTGATATGCTCTTCTTTCAAACATCTAACGAAAAAGTAAACTTGTCTTGTTGATTCTGTATTCATAATGCTTTAGAGATTAATCCTATTCTTGTTGGATTGGGTTCAGAGGGAAATGCATTTGATGGTTCGCCATCACAGTTGCATGTTCCGCACCACTCTGAACCCGCCCCCAATATAGAAATCTAAGTGATTCGAAGCTTAGCTGAGTCGTTTTCGGGGATGTAAATATCCATTTTGCTGGCTTGCTAAATCGTAGCCTCGAGACGTTTCTTGATTTTTCAAAGGTAGATTACATTGCCTTTTCTCACGGCAGTCTCTTTCCCAACGTCAAAAGATTCCGCCAAGTAAAGAAACCTTGACTAAACCCAGTCAAAAGAGTTTTACGAGAAGCCTTTTATCAGAAGTTAGTTCCAGTTGTTATCATGGAAAAAACAAGCAAGAGTTTTGCATTAGCCTTTATTCTGATTATTGCTATACCAAGTACAATTCTCTTCGGAACTTTAACGTTAGGATCAGCTCAAAATGGGACAAACGTAGGCGGCATAATTACTTCAAATACTACTTGGGCACAAACAAACAGTCCTTACACTTTAACTGGAAACGTTCTTGTAAACAACGGAGTAACGTTGACCATTGACGCAGGGGCTACAGTGAATCTGGGTAGCTACTACATAATGGTTAATGGCACATTACAAGCATGGGGGAATTATGGGAATCCAGTTACTTTCGATGGGGGACAAATTACATTTACTCAATACAGTACTAGCTGGAATGCCTCAACAGGTAGCGGTTCCATAATTGTCCTATCAGTTCTAAGCTCAAGCATGACACTCGATACTTCGCCCTTGATTTCAAACAACATTATCACTAGTGGCATTAGTGTTGAAGAGGGGATGCCTACTATTTCGAACAACACCATCTATGGTGGAATAAGTGTTGCAGACGGTGTAACGCCGACTATTAAGAGCAACACTATTCTGGGTAACGGAATTAATTTGGGCATTTCAAACGAAACCGTTTTGGACAATACAATATCAGGTTGCTCAGTAGCAATTACAGCTGACATAGATGCTCCTCCTCCCGACTGGATTAATTGCACTTCTTTAATTGAAGGAAACTTGATCGTTAACAATACAAATGGAATTAACATCATAGGAATCCAAGGTACTACAGTGGATAGCCCGTTAATTCAAAACAATACCATCACAAATAATACAATTGGAATTTACCTCGGTTGGGAAAGGTTCAGCGGAGTTGCTCCAGCAATTCTAAACAATAACATTTACAACAATAGGAATTACAATGTCGAAGAAAGCGTTCCAAATAATGATATAAATGCCACTTACAATTGGTGGGGAACAACCGACGCATCTGCAATAAATCAGACAATTTATGATTTCAAGAATGATTTTAACTTAGGCGTAGTTAGTTTCGTTCCGTTTTTAACTGCGCCGAATCCCTTAGCACCAAAAGCTCCTCTCACATTTACTGTTGTTGCCTCCTCCGGCGCAGTGGATCAAGGTCAGACGTCTACGCTTTCTGTGAGCGGGCTTTTTGGCGGTTCTACACCTTACTCGTATCAGTGGTTTGAGATGGCGCCGAGTGGAAGTTATGCTACAGTAGGCACGAATTCTCCAAATTTCAATTTTGTCACCTTAGGTTCCAATCGACTTCCACCTGTCACATCGACCGGCAGCTGGAGTTTCATTCTTCAAGTGACTGATAGTGTAGGAGCAGCTGTGAACTCTACTGCTGTTTCGGTGACTGTTAACACTTTCTTGACCGCTCCTTTCGTGTCTGCTTCACCGAGTACGGTTGATCAGGGGCAAATTTCAAGTTTGACTTCTAATGTTGTGACAACTGGCACTCCGCCTTATACTTATCAGTGGTATTCTAAAGTCAACGAATCCTCGTACTCGTATATTAATGGTGCAACTTCATCAAGCTACAGCTTTTCCACATCGGACACTACGGCCAGGGGCACTTGGAGTTTCATTCTTCAGGTAACCGATAATACAGGTGCAGCCACTAATGCCACTGCAACCACTGTTACGGTGAACCCAGCTTTGGCCGCGCCGACAGTAACGACATCTCCTAGTACAGTTATTCAGGGTCAGACCTCAAGCTTAACTTCAACTAACTTTTCCCCGACCGGCACTTTTCCTTTCACTTATCAGTGGTTTGAGAGGGCCCCTGGAGGAAACTATGCCACGGTAGGCACAGGTATTCCGAATTTCAGCTTTGCCACCTCAGACTCTACTGCTACAGGCGGTTGGAGCTTCATACTTCAAATAACAGACAGCACAGGAGCAGAAATGAACTCTACTGCCACGTTGGTGACTGTTAATGCCCCTGCGGCATCTCCTACCCCAACTCCGATTCCAACCGCTACGTCAACACAAGAACCTTCACCCTCACCAACCCCAACAAGTTCACCAACTTCAACATCAACAGCAACACCAAGCATTTCCCCTACCGCGTCACCTTTAACAACACCCGCAATTCCAGAGTTTCCAGTTCTCACAATTCCACTTTTGCTTATCATAATCGCAGTGTCTGGTTTGTTGGTTTACTTCAAGAAACACAAACACTGAAAATAAGTTTGCGAATATCTTTGTATAGCTAAGAAGGTTTTAGGCAATAAACGTTCTCGAAATTATTATTTTAGGCGAAGCACTCGTATCTTCTTTTCTTTGACTGTAAGAAAATGATCCTCTATTTTTGCTTGCGTTTTCATCACGTTCAAGATTGTGTCAACAACATGCTGAGTTGATTTTGGAGCAAATTTTAGAAGGATAACACCTCGAGCCTTAAGTTTTTGTTTGAAAATGAGTTCTCCAAAATCAGTGTCAAAAGTTATTAAAATTCTGTTTTGCTTATTCGCTGCTTCTAAAACGGCTTCATCACTTATGCCTGACGAAAGCTCCTTTACTGGGACAATGTCTATGCCTGTGCTTCTGAGGGCATTAACCACTTTGTAGGAGATGTTTTCGTCAGCAAGGAACTTTAGGGTAATGGATATACCTTCTCTTCCTTAGCCATTTCAGCAGCATACTTTAAGACAGCCATCACGTCTTTTCTGTCTAACTGGGGATATTCATTAAGTATCTGCTCGATTGTCCAATCGTTAGCAAGGAGATCCAAGATGAACTCAACTGAAAGCCGGGTGCCTCTTACGAGGGGTTTTCCAACTAGGATTTTTGGGTCCACTACAATTCTTTCTTGCCAATCTTCGAGCATTTTCTCTGTTACCAACCTCTTTAAGGTCAGCTAGAAAATATTAAGATTTGTGTTGGACTAAACTTTACGAATAGACGCCTAGTTGCTGTTGAGTCGGGTGACTGGGCCTTCTAAAAGCCAGATTGCAGAGATTACTCAAGAAATTTGAACAAAAAAGTTTAGGCTTAGTCAAGAAACCTTGACTTAAACCCGTCAAGAGACCTTTACGAGAAGCCTTTTAATTGTAAATCAGTTCCAGATGTAAGCATGAACAGGTTTGGTGCAATAGCAGTAACGGTTTGCATAATTATTGTTTTCAGTTTAATTTTGATTCCGCTTGCACATGCGGATTGGATGATGTTCCGTTCGGATCCATATCATAACGGCGTAGGAACTGGCAGTCCAGCGCTAACTCCTACGTTGATCTGGAATTACACTACTGGCAGTGGAGTATACTCGTCTCCTGCTGTAGTTAATGGTGTAGTTTACGTTGGTTCTTTGGATGGTAACGTTTATGCTCTGAATGCAAATAGCGGTTATCTGGTTTGGAATCACACAATTGGTGGCGATGTTAAGCCGTCTCCAGCTGTTGTCGGAGGAGTAGTGTACATAGGCTCGGAAGTTCCCATGGGCTTAAATGGCTATGTTGGCAACGTTTATGCTCTCAAAACATCTAACGGTGATAAAATCTGGAACTACACTTTGGGCAATTATTATAGCTATGTTGAGTCGTCTCCGGTGGCTGTTAACGGTGTGGTTTATGTGTGTTCAGGTGTTGGTTTAGCACCGCCTGTTCCGCCGACATTCGCAGTTCTTTTGGGTTCAGTTTATGCATTGAATGCTACTAATGGCAATAAACTCTGGAATTATACAACGGATAGCAGTGTTGATTCTTCTCCTGCAGTTGCAGATGGCATCTTATACGTTGGCTGCGAAGATGGTAACGTTTTTGCTTTGAATGCTACAGATGGTAGCAAGCTCTGGAGCTACAATACCGTTGGAGGTATTGATTCGTCACCCGCCGTTGTTAATGGCGTAGTTTACGTAGGCTCGTTTGATCGTAACGTGTATGCTTTGAACGCCATTAGCGGCGCAAAACTCTGGAATTACACTACAGGTGACTGGGTGGAGTCATCTCCCGCTGTTGATAAAGGCGTAGTCTACATAGGCTCGGATGACGGTAATGTTTACGCTTTCAACGCAATTAACGGCACAAAAATTTGGAATTACCCTATCGGTGGATACAGTTTTGGCTCGTCTCCATGTGTTATTAGTGGTGTAGTTTACATAGGCTCCTATAATCATAAAATCTATGCTTTGAATGCGACCAATGGCGCTAATCTTTGGAATTACACAACTGGCGACATTGTATTGTCATCTCCTACTGTTGTCAACGGAGTCGTTTACTTTGGATCATATGACGATAGAGTTTATGCATTGGGGGCTTCGAGTTCTTCACCAGCATTGTCGAACACTCTACTCATTGTAATTGGAGTAGTAATTTTCGTCGTAATTGTCGTTTCAGTAGTTTTCTTTAGGTATAAGAAGAGATCGCAAACTTCATTGTTTTAGACAAACGAAAATGAAGGAAATGGAAACCAGAACAGAGATTATTAAGAAAAGGATTTAGTAGAAGTTGCGTGCTTCTTTGCGTTTCTCTGCTTCTTCATAGAAGCGCAGAACTCAAATAAGAAAAGGGAAAATGCTATTGACATTTCCACTGGTTGGAGGCTGCCAAGAGTCCAGAAACAATATTTTAGGCGGTTACAACAAACAAAAAAAGAGAATGCGGGCGTGGGAGACTTGACAACGTTTGTTCTCCATATATTCACCGTATAAATGTCATCGTTTAAGTTCAATCTCACATTAATTTCATGGAAGAATAGTTCAAAACTTTAAAATGCTCAACACCATTTCAAGGAGTATTTGCAATTTCAAGCCCGATCCAACCGCATTTTCCTCAAGAATAACCCCATTTTTTGAACCTGCAGGTTCAATTTAGATTTGAAAAGCCTCTTCAACTGCATTCACGCAAACCACTTGAGGATCTAATAAGGTAGCGAGCAATTTTTGGGAGTCTTTTTAAAAGTTTAAATGATGGAAAACAAACTAAATCTCTTCAGCCATCAAAAAATGGTGGCAATTTGTGTGCCGGGGTAGCCTAGCCTGGCTAGGGCGCCAGACTCATAATCTGGAGATGTTAGGGGCTAAACGCCTTAAGACCAGAAGTCACGGGCTCGAATCCCGTTCCCGGCACCATCTTTTGCTTTTTTCACATCTCATAAACAGAGGTATCTACAAATCTTAAAACGCGGCATCTACAGCTTAGTCAGGAACGCCTTCCCGACTTTTTATAAAATATTATTAACCACTACAGTACACACATTTCCTGAAGTGAAAACATGAAAGACTACGATAATTTTTTTCTTCCAAGCAGTGATCTCCAAAAAAGCAAAAAATTTTACATGGACTTGTTGGGCTTGCCGATTAAGTTTGATTTCTCAGGCATGGGCATGATTGCTTTCAAAGTCGGAGACAATGAACCTGCAATAATCTTGAAAGACACTGCCAAGTTTCCAGAAACGAAACCGACCATATGGTTCGTGGTTGACAACGTGAAGGAAGAGTATAAGCGCCTGAAGGCTAAGGGGCTTCAGTTTCTGTCTGAACCTTTTGAGATTCACACTGGAATGGCGGTTGAGTTTGAAGATCCTTTCGGCAACAGATTGGGATTGACCGATTACTCAAAATCTCCTAAAGTAAAACCGTAAAAAGATTTGTTGAATGTCAGCGCGAGTAATGATTTGATGGCAGATAGTAAGCCTTGGTTTAAATCGTGGCCAGCCCAAGTTCCAAAACGCATAGAGTATCCGCAGGTTCCCCTTCAAGGAATCCTCCAAAAAAGCGCTAAGGATTTTCCACAAAAAACCGCAATTGTTTTCGGTGAGCGAGAGATTTCTTTTGCTCAGCTCGATTTGCTCTCGAACAAGTTTGCTAATTCCCTTGTTAAGTTAGGGACTAAAAAAGGCGACCGCATTGCAGTTTTTCTCCCAAACATCCCACAGTTCATTGTTGCTTACTTCGGAATTCTCAAGGCAGGGGGCGTAGTAACAGCCATAAATCCGTTGAATCGGGAGCGCGAAGTTGAGTACCAACTAAAAGACTCAGGTGCACAAACCATTATGGCGCTGGATTCCCTCTATCCGATTATATCGAAAGTTAAACAAAAAACACAACTCAAAAACGTCATAATAACAGGACTTGATGAGTACAGTTATAAAAAAATGCCTCCCCCAGATGTTCCTCACACTTTTGCTTTTCAGGATTTAATGAAAAAGGCGATTTGTGGCTTTCCAAACGTACAATTTCATCCAAACGAAGACTTGGCGGCATTGCAGTACACCGGCGGTACCACTGGCACACCTAAAGCAGCAATGTTAACTCACGCCAACTTGGTCTCGAATGCCCTATCCTTCGCCGCTTGGATAAAAGGCACAGCAGCCCAAGAGACATTTCTGACAGCGCTGCCTCTGTTCCACATTTATGGTATGACAACCAGCTTGACTGTGCCAATCAGTTTGGCAGCTAAAATGATTTTGATGCCAAAGTTTGAGCCCACCAAAGCATTAGAAGTAATCCAGCAGCACCGCGTGACAGTTTTTTGCGGCGTTCCAACTATATACTCGGCACTGTTAGCTAGCCCAGAACTCGGCAAATACGACTTAACTTCAATTCGTGTTTGCATTTCTGGGGCTTCCGCCCTGCCGCCTTACCTGCAAAAGCAGTTTATGCAAATCACCGGTGGACTGTTAGCCGAAGGTTACGGGTTAACTGAGGCTGCACCAGTTACCCACTGCAGCCCAGTGGATAAAAACGTGGTTAAAGTCGGCTCAATTGGTTTGCCCTTGCCAGACACAGACGCACGGATAGTTGATTTGGAAACAGGCAAAAGAACCCTTGGTGTAGGTGAAACTGGCGAGTTGATGGTGAAAGGACCTCAAGTAATGAAGGGTTACTGGCATAAACCCGACGAAACCGCTTTGGTTTTGCATGACGGGTGGCTCCTCACTGGCGACATCGCTTACATGGACAAAGACGGCTACTTCTACATCACCGACCGCAAAAAAGACCTTATAAAAACCAAAGACTACAGCGTCTACCCACGCGAACTCGAAGACATCCTCTACGAGCATCCGGCCGTGAAACTATGTGCAGTCGTAGGAAAACCAGACCCACGGGCAGGTGAATTGCCCAAAGCTTACATCGTGCTCAAAGAAGGCATGACTGTGTCAGCGGAGCAAATAATGACTTTCGTTAACGATAAAGTCGCACCCTACAAATCAATCCATGAAGTGGAATTCAGAAAAGAACTACCAATTAGCTCAGCAGGCAAAGTTCTAAAACGATCCATCAAGGAAAAAGTGTAAATCTACTCTTTTCTCTTCCACAACTTGAGAACGATTTTTTCTCCAATCCAAGCAAAAAACAATAAAACAAAAAACGGACCCAAGAAAAACCCGAAAACAAATTCGTTGTTGGAAGCTGCCGCTCGCCCCAAAATGTTCGGGTAGAGTGCAACGCCTCCGATAACAAGGCAAACTGTTAAAACAAATGCAATTGCAAAGGTTACGCCTTTCATTACCATCAGTATACTTTGATGGATGTTTGTTTGTTTTAAATGTTACCAAAAATTCTTCGAAATGTATAAGAGAAAACTTCAATCTTGATTACGTTAAGGCAGTTGTGCTTGCGCGTTAAAATCAACGTTACTGGTATCGTTCAAGGTGTTGGTTTCCGACCGTTCATCTACCGCTTGGCAGTGGAACATGGACTATTAGGTTACGTTCGAAATAAGGGTGATGCAGGCGTCGAAATCCTCTTGGAAGGCAACGCCCAAAAAATTCAAAGTTTTAAGCATGATTTGAAGCAGAAAAAGCCGCCTCTAGCCCAAATAGACTCGGTTAAATCGACTGTGCTTGCAGGCAAAAATGAATATGACAAATTCACAATTATCAAAAGCTCAAAAGAAGCGGAGCTTTCAGGATCAATTATCCCACCAGACATAGCCATATGCAACGAATGCCTCGCTGAATTGCGCGACCCAAAAAATCCGCGGTACGAATATTTCTTTATCACCTGTACCAACTGCGGTCCTCGCTTCACAATTATCGAACGCTTACCCTACGACCGCGAAAACACCACTATGCGCGAGTTTCCACTGTGTGGTTTTTGCCAAAAGGAATACAGTGACCCAACAAACAGGAGGTTTCACGCGCAAACGGTGGCTTGTCCGCCATGTGGTCCAAAAGCTTACTTGACAACAAAAACTGGCGAGCCAATTAGCGCCAAAGACCCCGTGCGTGAAGCTGGGAAACTGTTGTCCGAAGGAAGAGTGCTCGCAATAAAGGGATACGGGGGCTTCCATATTGCATCGTCAGTTATGTTGGAGGTTCCTTTGGAGAGGCTTCGAGCAACGAAGCATAGGCGCGAAAAACCTTTCGCAATCATGGCAAAAAGCCTGAAGGCAGCAAGAGGTTTTGCCGAAGTGACTTCGAAGGAACAAGAATTGCTATCTTCCTCTGCACGCCCAATCGTTTTGCTAAACAAAAGTTTAAGCTACAATTTGTCGCCTCTTGTTGCGCCAAACTTGCACAACATCGGCGTCATGTTGCCCTACACAGGTTTGCACTACATGCTCTTTGACCAAGTTGATGATCCAGCGTTTGTGATGACCAGTGCTAACCCGCCAAACCAACCCATAGTAAAAGACAACGATCAAGCCTTGAAGACATTAGGCGGCACTGTTGATTATTTTTTGTTTCACAACCGTAAAATCGCTCATCGATGCGACGACTCAGTAATGCGTACTCATGGGACTCGCCAAGTTTTTCTTAGGCGAAGCCGAGGCTACGCTCCAGCACCAATCAGGCTCAAAACAAAATCGAAACGGTGCGTCGTCGGCTTGGGCGGCGAATTGAACAATACTGCCTGTGTGCTGCTTGATGATAAGGCATTCATTAGTCAACACATTGGTGACGTCGAAAACGTGGAAACCCGAACTTTTCTGCAAGAAGCAATCAATCACCTCTACCATTTGACCAATTGCCACTCCGAAACCGTAGTTTGCGATTTGCACCCCAAATTCACCACAACCGAATTGGCTCGGGAGATGGCGGAGGCGGATGGGTCGCAACTCATTCAGGTTCAACATCATCATGCGCATGCTGCGGCTTTGATGGCTGAGCATAACTTGGAAGAGGCTGTTACTGTGGTTTGCGATGGCTACGGTTACGGAACAGATGGCGGTGCTTGGGGCGGCGAAGTTCTATTTTGTAACCGCGAATCAACCGAGTTTATGCGTCTTGGACATTTGGAACCGCAGCCACTTTTGGGTGGAGATGTGGCTAGTCGTTATCCTTTGCGTGTAGCCGCTGGAATGCTCGATAAAGCAGGCATAGAAGTTGAACCTTGGCTGATGCAAAACAGTGCGCATTTACCGTTTGGCGAAACTGAAGCTAAATTGCTTCTGGACCAACTCAAGAAAGGGATTGGAACAGTTGAAACTACAAGTTGCGGCAGAGTTTTAGACGCGGTTTCAGCCGTGCTAGGTGTTTGTTATGAGCGAAGCTACGAGGGGGAGCCAGCCATGAAACTTGAATCCGCCGCCATAACTGGAAAAGAAGTATTACAGGAAAATCCCCTTTTGCATGACAATATGCTTCATACCTCCAATATGTTGAGAGCAATTTTTGAAAACAGACAAAAGTTTTCTGTTGCTGATTTGGCTTATTCTGCGCACGCTTATTTGGCAAATGGTTTGGCGGCTTTGGCAACTGAACAAGCTCTAGAGCTCGGCGTTAGATCTGTTGGGTTTTCGGGGGGCGTTGCATGTAACCAAATACTCGCAAAAGTTATGCGTGATGCTGTTGAGGCTGCTGGGCTAAGGTTTTTTGTCCATGAGGCTGTTCCAGCAGGTGACGGCGGAGTCTCATTCGGTCAGGCGGTTGTAGGTGGATTTTCGAAGTTTTGAACCAATTTCTTTTTATCGCTGTTCAAAGCCTCGTTATTAATTGATAGTTATGTGTTTAGCAATTCCCGCTAAAATCATGAACATAGACGGCACAAAAGCCAACGTGGATTTTGGTCAAGGCGTTTTAAGAGAAGTTAATGTGTCACTTGTTGAAGCCAAAGTCGGTGACTATGTTTTGGTTCATGCGGGATATGCAATTACAGTTATTGAAGAACAAGAAGCCAAAGAAACCCTAAGTTTATGGAATAGCGTTCTTGAAGCTGGCCAACAATAAGCGACAAGTTGAGCGGTCAACATGGTTGAAAACCTAAAATTCAGAAACCCCGAATTAGCGCAGAATATAGCCGCAAAAATCAACGGTTTGGCGTCAAAGGCTGGAAAAATAAAGATTTGCCATGTTTGTGGAACCCATGAATGGACTATAACGCATTTTGGTTTGCGCAGTCTTTTACCAGATAGCGTTGAAGTTATCGCTGGTCCAGGGTGCCCTGTTTGTATTGTTCCTGCAGCTGAAATTGATGAAGCCGTGCAGTTGGCGCAGATGGGTATTGTGGTTACCTGTTTTGGCGATGTGTTGCGTGTTCCAGGCAGCAAAATGTCGCTTCTAGAAGCTAAAGCGGCAGGCGCTGACGTCCGAATTGTCTATGCGACTTCGGATGCGGTTGACATGGCTAAACGTGAACCTAACAAGCAGTTTGTGTTTTTTGCGGTTGGTTTTGAAACTACTGCTCCCTCAACAGCGGTTGAAGTGCTAGGAAACCCGCCGAAAAACCTCAGTTTCCTAGTTTCTCATCGCCTGATTCCTCCCGCGATGGAGCTTTTGCTTGGTGTCGGCGATTTGGAGATTGATGGTTTCATTGCGCCGGGGCATGTGAGTGCAATTATTGGCTTGAAGCCTTATGAGTTGTTTCCGAGGGTTTATCGGATGCCAACCGTCGTGGCTGGTTTTGAACCCATTGATGTGTTGATGTCTGTTTACATGATTGTTAAGCAGCATGTAGAAGGGTCACCTAAGTTGGAGAATGAATATTCTCGTGTGGTTAAGCCTGAAGGCAACCTTCGAGCGCTTGAGGCGATGAACAAAGTCTTTACGGTTACTGGCGGCAACTGGCGAGGCATCGGCAGACTTCCAGACTCAGCACTGCAACTGCGCAAAGAATTTGCAAATTTCGATGCACGATTAAAATACAATGTTCATGTAGAACAGGGCAAAGACATCCTGCTAGGTTGCGAATGTCACCTTGTAATAATCGGCAAAATCAAGCCTAATCAATGCCCAATGTTTCTGAAAGCTTGTACACCCGAGAAACCTGTTGGCGCATGCATGGTTAGCAGTGAAGGTACCTGTAGGGTTTGGGCAAAAAATGTAGCTGCCGAGGCTTAGCAGATTCTTGGCACTGGGTCACCGACGGGTCTTGCAATTATTCTTTTTCCGCCAACCTCTGTCTGCATGGCTACTCCTTTAAATTCCGATGTGGTTTCCCCTATTATCTGCGCGTTTTTGGCTTCTTCTGTCTGCTTCAAAAATTGCAATGCATCCTCAGCTTTTTCTGGCACAACTCCAATAATGTATTTACCTTCATTTCCAACTTCTAAGGCGTCCAAACCAAGCATGTCGCATGCAGCCTGAACATCTTTTCGAATTGGAACTTTATTTTCATGGATTAATATGCCAACTTTGGATTTTTCTGCCCACTCATTCAAAGCATCAGCTAAGCCACCGCGAGTGGGATCTTTTACAGAAATAACCCCCCCTATTTTGGCAAATAAGTGTTGAAGCATGTGATTTAATGGGCGGACGTCAGATTTTATTTCGCTGCCAAACCTTAATCCCTGCTGAGCTGAGAGCACAGCTAATCCGTGGTCACCGATTGTTCCTGTTAAAATGATTTTGTCGCCAACGGCAAGGTTTGAATCCAGCGTCCAGCGGGAGGCGACTGTTCGGTACTGCCTTGCTACTGCTAAGTTGCTGTCTAAGGCTGTTGTTCTTTTACCGATGCCTGAAACATTCATGACAAGTCCGCCTAAACTGCCCTTCTCCACCACTTTCGTATCACCGGTAACGATGCCGACTCCTGCTTCAACGCATGTGTCATGCATGCTAACGAGGATTTTCTCCAAATCACTAATTGGCAAGCCTTCTTCTAAAATGAACCCGCAAGCGAGAGCGTATGGCTCCGCCCCCATGGCTGAAATGTCGTTGACGGTGCCTGAGATTGATAGGCGTCCGATATCGCCGCCTGGAAAAAATATGGGTTTTACTGCGTGAGAGTCACTTTTGAATACTATGTCGCCAATTACTGCGGCGTCGTCCATTGCTTCCAATGGGACTTCCGCTGTGTTGCCTAAGCCGCCAAAGTGTTTTACAATGTAGTTTTTGACTAGGTTGTGCATGACTGTGCCGCCGGCGCCATGCAGCATAGTGATTTTTTCATTTGAACTTGCCATTAAAGTTGCTTCCGTTTAAAGAAATTAATAGCTATTAGGTAAAACATAAACAAATCGCAGAAGTGTTCTTTTTTCTTATTCTTCTTCTTTTTGGAGGTTTGGAAGAAGAAGGTGTGGTGCTACTGCCACTTGTCTCCTCCTTTTTCTCTTAAAGAAATACGAGTTATGCCTACCACCAACTGTATATCAAATTGTATAAACTCTTGACCTATACCTCGGTCAATGTGAGAGAGAGAAAAATCTGAGATGCAGGACATTTTGGTACGCAGCCTGTAGCCAAAACAAGCCCAGATTCGAAAAAGCAAACCAAACCAGTGTGTTTAGAAATGGCGATTTCACTGTTGTTGTTCTACTAATGAGAATGTCAGTTTACCAGGCATTTCAAAAGAAGATTTAAGCCCTGCCACAAGAAAGCAACCCAAATTGCAAAGAACAAAATATGGGGATGGTTTGCGTAGGTTCACACAGGTTTACACGCTTTTACTTCTGTTTGCTTCCTTTTACATAGGTTTACCACTGTTTACTCAACCTGCAAACAAACCAAGACCCAAATCTGAAAAGCAACCTAAAACACAAAGAAAAAACCTATACAAAAACCCATCAATGACGTTGCTTCGATAGGGATTTTTTGGGATGTTTCTAGATGTTTTGGGATGTTTTAAGATTAAGGTTGCAATAGATTTAAGCCCCAAATTAAAAAAGCAACCTAAAACACAAAGAAAAAAATTTAGAAAAAATAAGGTGCAAAACAGAGATCTAAACTTCACCTTTGTAAGTTAACTCAGCTAAACAAAAACAACAACCCGCAAGTTAGATAACTTCTTTTTGCCTGATCAGTAGATAGATTTCTAATTCCTTAAATGCTACGACTTTTTATGGCAAACTATAAAAGGGAAAAGCTATATCCAAAACTGTACACCTCACGCGTTCGAATAGTTCCCTCGCAGGAACACAACTCAGCTAAATAATCGAAACTTTGTGTTTTGATACGGAAAGCCATATAAATTGCTTTTACGTGTTTGATTGCGCATCGGAGATGTAAAAATGCCAAAATGGGGATACTCAATAATCGAAGAAATGCTTAATCCAGAAAAAACAGCGAAAGCCAGCGGAAGAGAACTTAAAATATCCCATAAAGCATCCCGAGAAGTCTGCAAAGCCCTAAAAGGCATGATGCTAAACGATGCAAAACAGTATTTACGAGATGTTGCAGCCAAAAAGAAAGCTGTCCCCTACATGAGATATAATAAAAAACTGCCTCATCGTCATGGACTTGTAAACAGTTTTTCAGGTAGATTCCCAGTTAAGACATGTGAACAAATTTTGGATGTATTACAATCCGCGCAAGCAAACGCCGAAAACAAAGGTTTAGACGTCGACCGACTACGCATAATTCATGCAGCAGCCTATCCCGGCATGAAACAAAAACGTTACACTCCTAGAGCCCACGGCAGTGCCTCCCCAAAATATCAAATCACAACACATGTCGAAATTGTCCTCGACGAGAAACCGACCCAAGGAGAACAATAAATGAGCATAGTTAAACGTTTTATAACTGAAGCTATTAAAAGAACAGAAATTGATGAATTTTTACAAAAAAAACTTGACCGAGCTGGATATGGCGGAGTCAACATTTCTAAAACGCCGCTTGGCACCCACGTTGTTATTTACGCTATGCGTCCAGGCTTAGTTATTGGCAGAGGCGGAGAAACCATAAAAGAACTCGCTTCAGCCTTAGAGCAAAACTTCAAAGTTTCTAACCCTCAAATTTCAGTTTCAGAAATTGAAGTTCCAGAATTCAACGCTTATGTTATTGCGTCACGTGTTGCCTCAGCACTTCAGCGAGGTGTTCACTTTAGACGCGCAGGTTTTTGGGCTTTAAACCAAGTTATGGAAGCAGGTGCACTTGGCGCTGAAATAGTTATCAGCGGCAAACTAACAACCGAACGCGCACGCTTCGAAAAATTCCGAGCTGGATACTTCCCAAGATGCGGAGAACCAGCATTAGTTTCAACTAGAAAAGCCGAAGCTCATGTTCAGCTAAAACCAGGTATTATCGGCGTAAGAGTAAAAATTATGCCTCCAGACGCATATTTCCCCGACAGAATCACTGTTGCCACCGAATTCCCTGAGGAAGAAAAAGTCACCGTTCCAGCACCGCCACCGGCAACCGCGCCAGAAGCACCTAAACCGGCAGAACCGAAGGCTGAGACTCCAGTTGAGAAAGCACCGGAGCCAGAACCTGAAGTAAAGGCAACAGAAGTAACAGATCAACCAAAAACTGAGGAGACAAAAGAATAATGGCAATAATACGGATTAAAGAAATCGTTTCCATGTCTTCTGAGGACAGAGCGGCAAAACTTGTAGATTTACGCGCAGAATTAGCCCGCATAAGAACCATGATTAACGCAGGCGGAGCTGTTGAAAACCCAACACGCGTCAGAGAACTGCGTAAAACGATTGCTCAAATATTAACAGTTGAAAACGAAAAGAAATTGGGCATTAGACAAGTAGTTGTGGAAGCCGTGGAAAAGCCAAAGAAGAAGGCTGAAAAAGTTCCAACAAAAGAGGAAAAGGCAACTGCTAAGAAAACAACAGCAAAGAAGGTTGAAGCTAAAGAAAACGAGGAGACAGCTGCCCAATGAAGATAACTCCAGATATTATCCGATACGAGTTTATTGGCAGTGGCGCTGAAATCACCAGAAGTTCCCATGGGGGCTATGTTGGTTTAGGCGGCATAGTTGTAGGTGAAACAAAAAATACATTCACTTTGATTAGCCAGGGTCAAACTAAGAATATTATCAAAGATCAAGCCGTTTTCAACTTCGAGTTTGGCGACGGCTCAATCGTAGAGATTGACGGTAAGCTTTTAGTTGGAAGACCTGAGGATCGGCTTAAAAAAAGCATTAAGAGGTTATGGTAAATGTCCCTATCTTTCAAGCAACCTAAAAAAACATGTGATGACCGAAACTGTCCATTCCACGGAACTCTTGCAATAAGAGGACGCGTACTAGACGGTATAGTTCAGACAGCAAAAATGGATAAAACCGTTATAGTCGACAGAAAATTCTTAGAGTTCTCATCAAAATTCCAAAGGTATGAAAGAAGACACGGCCACATTGCATCTCACAACACACCATGTATCGATGTTAAAGAAGGCGACAGAGTAAGAATCGCCGAATGCAGGCCAATCAGCAAGACTGTGTCTTTTGTTGTTGTTGAAAAATTAGGAGAGGAAAAGTAAAATGGCGGCGAAGGCAAAACAGAGAGCACTCGTAGCAAAAGGAATGCTTTCACACGGACAAAAAATTAGTCGAGGTCTCTTATCAGGTTCAGAAATGAAATGTGCCGATAACACTGGCGCACGAGTTCTACGTTTAATTCAAGCCATGGGCTATAAAGGTCGATTGCGACGTTACCCATCTGCCACAGTAGGCGACAAAGTAACCGTTTCAGTTAGGCAAGGCTCACCTGACATGAGGAAAAAGATTTTCCAAGCAGTAGTTGTTCGTCAAAGAAAAACCTTCAGACGCATCGACGGCGTTTGGGTTCAATTTGAAGATAACGCAGCAGTAATCATTACTCCAGAAGGCGAAATGAAAGGCTCCGAAATCAGGGGGCCAGTCGCAAGAGAAGCAGCTGAAAGATGGCCAAGAATCGCAAGCGCTTCAAGCATAATAGTGTAGGTGCAAGATAATGCAAGAAACTAGACGAATAAAAAACCCAAAGAAACAGCGTAAAAGACTTTTTAACGCTCCAGCTCACCTTCGCCACAAACTTATGGCGGCTCACTTGTCAAGTGAGCTTGCTGCTTCAAGAGGCGCAAAAACTCTTCCAGTAAGAAAAGGCGATACAGTCCGCATTGAACGGGGCGATAACAAAGGCTTTGAAGGCAAAGTCTCACGTGTTGACCTCAGCGAATACCGAATATATCTTGAAGGATTAACACGCGAAAAAACTGATGGAACAAACATCTTCATTTCAGTACACCCATCCAAAGTTCAAATAAGGAACCTTAACCTCGACGACAAACGCCGAAAAGAAATCCTTGCCAGAAAGAAGGAAATAGAAAAACCTGAACGCGAAGAAAAGCTAAAGGCAAAAGTAGCAAAGAAAGCCGAAAAACCAAAAGAAAAGCCAGAAGCAAAAGTTGAAGAAATCACGGAGGAAAAACCTTCAGAAGGGTTGACGGTTAAGGAAGAAGCAGTGCCTACGGTTGCAGAAAAGCAAGCACCAGCCGCAAAGAAGCCCACAGCAAGGAAACCTAAAGCAAAGAAAGAAGCTGCAAAAGAAGAAGCTCCGATAAAAGAGGAAAAGGCACCTGCTAAGAAAGGAGCAGCGAAGAAAACCGCTACATCAAAAGAAGCGTCAGCGAACGAAACAGTGGAGAAGAAAACGGCTCCCAAGACGCGTGCTAAACGTAAAATTTCTGAAGAAGGAGGACAATAGTTTTGGGTAAAAAAGGAAAAACCGCAAGGATGAAACGTAAGCCAGCTCCAAGGTTCTGGCCAATTCACAGAAAAGAACTGCCTTGGATAGTGAAGCCCTCATGTGGTGCTCACTCGCAGGATAATTGTCTATCTTTAGCTCTTGTTCTTCGAGATATGCTTGGTATTGCACAGACAAGAAGGGAAGGTAAACTGATACTTGCTCAAGGCAAAGTGCTAGTAGACGGTAAAATTGTTGCAAAAGATGATTTTCCAGTCGGTATAATGGATGTCATCTCCATGCCTGATGCAGGCAAATATTACCGAATAATGCCCTCAAACAAAGGGTTGGTTTTGAGTCCAATAAGCAAGGAAGAAGCAGCCTTCAAACTAGTCCGAGTTGAAGATAAGACCACTGCCCCAAAAGGTGTGCAGATTGCCCTTCATGACGGCTCAAACCTGTTTGTTAAAGTTGCAGACCCAAAGCATCCCGACGAAGTTACCTACAGCTCATTTGATATCCTAAAGATGACGTTGCCAGAAAAACAAGTGGTTCAAAGCATTAAAACTAAGGAAGGAAACTTGGCAGTAATTACCGGCGGAAAAAACATTGGCAGAGAAGGAAAAATTGTAGAGATCGAGAAAACTGTCGCCAAAAAACGTCGTCAAGCCCTAGTCGTCATTGAAGACGCGAATGGCGCTCGTTACCAAACTATTTTGGGCTTCGTTTTTTCCATAGGCGAAGCTGAACCGCTTATACCTTTACCGGAGGCGTCTGAAGTTGTCTGAAGAAGAAGCCATGATTAAAACTTGGGAAGAGCATCCGATGCTTAAGCCCAAAATTGAAAAAGTTGTGGTTAACCTTAACGTTGGAAAATCAGGGGAACCTCTTGAGAAAGCTAACAAAGTGCTTAAAGAAATAACAGGTCAGACACCAGTCAAACGAAAAGCCAAAAAAACTATTCGTGACTTTGGCATACGGGAAGGAGAATCAATCGCAGTAATGGTAACATTGCGAAAGCAAAAAGCAATTGACTTCCTCAAAAAAGTCTTGCCAGTCGTCGATAACAAAGTTTCAAAAAACTCCTTCGATTTACGCGGAAACTTTGCTTTCGGATTAAAAGAACACATTGAAATTCCAGGCGTAAAATATGACCCTGAAATCGGCATATTTGGCATGGATGTTTGTGTCACTGTGAATCGTCCAGGGCAACGAGTAAAGATTCGCAGAAAAGGACAGCAATCCATAGGTCGCAAGCACATGTTAACGCCTGAAGAATCAATAATCTTCATTAAACAAACATTAGGAGTCCAAATCGAATAAACCTGAGGATAAATGTATGGGAAAACAGCAACTGAAGAAAGAACGGAAATATGGCAAAGGCTCAAGACCATGTGTAAGATGCGGCGCGTATGGGCCAGTTATTCGACGGTACAATTTATATTTATGTCGTCACTGTTTCAGAGAGGCAGCCCCAAAACTTGGGTTCAAAAAATATGAGTAGGAGTTAAAAAAACATGGACACTTTAACAAACGGTTTGATAACCATCAAAAATAACGAAACGCGAAATAAGCGTGAATGCATAATTAGCCCTGCCTCTAAACTTCTGGGGCGAGTCCTACGCATAATGCAACTTAACGGTTACATAGGTGAATTCGAGTTCATTGATGATGGACGCTCTGGAAAATTCAAGGTGCAGCTCTTAGGCAGAATCAACAAATGTGGACCGATTAAGCCACGATACCCAGCTAAAGTGGGCGAGTTCGAAGATTGGGAAAAGAAGTATTTGCCCTCCAGAGACGTCGGTATAATGGTTGTTTCTACTTCAAAAGGCGTAATAGCCCATAAAGATGCTGAAGAAAAGAATCTTGGAGGAAGGCTCTTAGCCTTCGTATATTAAGGAAGTGTAATTGTGCGGCTCCCAGAAATTTCAAAAACCATTCAAGTTCCAGATAACGTAAACGTAAGCCTAGATGGCAAGAAAGTTAACGTTAAAGGCGCCAAAGGTTCTTTGGTGCGTGACTTCTCTTTCGCTACAGTCGCAATTGAAGGCGACGGCAAAAATATTCGTATTTGGGCAAAGTGGCCTCGTAAAAAGGAAGCCGCTCTTGTAGGAACAATAGCCTCACATATTCAAAACATGATTACAGGCGTTACAAAAGGATACACTTACAAGCTAAAAATCGTGTTCTCCCACTTTCCAATCTCCGTTAAGCTTCAAGGCAAATCTATTTTGATTGAAAACTTCACTGGGGAACGAAGAGCACGCAGCATAGATCTAATCGGCGATGTCAAAGTGAAAATTGAACCCGACGACATTATTGTTGAAGGCATAAACTTGGAGCATGTAAGCCAAACTGCCGCCAACATTGAACAAGCTACAAGAGTAAGAAACAAAGACCCGAGAGTTTTCCTTGACGGCATATACGTTTACGAAAGAAATGAGGGTATTGCCTAATGGCTGCTGAAAAAATCGAAAAGAAACCATCGTTATCACAAAAAGCACTCAAAGTTAGAGCTCGCGCTAAAAACAAGAAACCAAAATTCGTTAGAGCCGAAAGCTGGAAGTATGATAGATTCAGCATAAGTTGGCGAAGACCCAGAGGATTAGACAATAAAATTCGACGAAAAATTAAGGGTTGGCCAGCTGGCGTAAGTGTTGGCTACAAGGGACCGAAAATCGCCAGGGGTTTACATCCATCAGGATACCGAGAAGTCTTAGTCTACAATGCCCAAGACGTATCAACAGTTGACCCTACTACTCAAGCCGCACGCATTGCACACACAGTCGGCAAAAGAAAACGTGCATTAATTATTGCAGAAGCCAAGAAACTTAATGTTAAAATCTTAAACGTTAAAGTTTCAGCAGAACCTGAGGCGAAAGAAGAGGAATCAGCTGAAGGAGAAGAAGTCACAGAAGAACAACCGCAAACAGAAGAAGCCGTTGAAGAGAAAGAAGTGAAGGAAAAAAAGACTGAAAAGAAAGAGAAAGTACCCAAGAAAACCAAACCTAAAGCAAAGAAAGGAGAAGAAAAACAATGACCGACCTAAAAAGCCAAAGACGTTTGGCAGCTCAAATCTTAAAAATTGGGCAAAACCGCGTTTGGATAAATCCTGAACGTATGGGCGATGTTGAGGGTGCAATTACACGTGAAGAAGTAAGAAAGCTCATTCACGAAAAAATCATTGTATCACAGCCCGAAAAAGGTGTAAGCAGATCCAGGGCAAAAGTCATCAGAGGAAAAAAACTTAAGGGCAGACGCAGCGGCCCCGGCAGCATCACAGGTGCTGGCTACGCAAAAGTCACAAAGAAAGAGGCTTGGATGCTAAAGATTCGGTCTCTAAGGCGCAAACTTCGTGAGTTAAAAGCGAGCAGAATCATAACCGAAGAAACATACAGCCAATATTATAGAATGGCTGGTAGCGGAAGATTCCAATCTATAGCTGAATTGGAACGTAACTTGAAAGCTAATGAATTATGGAGGAAACGTTAATGGCTAAAGGCAGCAATTATCGAGTAAAATTAAGACGCAGACGCGAAGGAAAAACTGATTACCAAGCCCGTAAGGCATTAGTTGTTTCTGGAAAGCCTCGTCTTGTTGCTCGAACCGCAAACAGAAACATTACAGTACAAATATCAATCGCTAAATCGCATGGAGATGAGGTTTTAGCTGCAGCTAACAGCCGTGAACTCCTCAAAAGTTATGGATGGAAAGCAGCAACTGGCAACATTCCAGCGGCCTACCTTACAGGTTTACTTTGCGGTTTTAAAGCGAAAACTAACGGAATCAAAGAAGCAATCTTAGACATTGGTTTAGTTGCTCCAACTAAAGGCGCCAAAATTTTTGCTGCATTAAGCGGCGTTTTAGATGCTGGTGTGGATGTTCCTCACAGCGAAGAAAAAATTGTTAAAGAACGCATGAAGGGCGAACACATAGCAAAATACGCTAAAAGTTTAGGTGCCGGGTCCGAAGAATACAACGCCAAATTTTCAAAGTACAATACCCAAGGTGTTGCCCCTGAAAAAATCTCTGAGCACTTCGTTAAGGTTAAGGCTACAATTACAGATTCATTCAAAACTGGAAAACAGGTGGTTCCAAAGTTAGAGAAAGAAGCACCTGCAGAAAAAGTTCCTGAGAAAAAAGAGGAAAAGGCAGCGAAGGTACCTGAAAAAGCTCCAGCTGCAAAGAAATCAACCGCAAAGAAACCAGCAGCAAAGAAGCCTGCCGCTAAGAAAGAAGCTGTAAAGGAAGAAGCTCCAGCAAAAGAGGAAAAAGCGCCTGCTAAGAAAGCAGCAAAGCCAAAGGCGGCAGCAAAGGAACCAACTACACCAAAAGAAAAGGCAAGCAAGAAAGGTGGAAAGAAAGCATGAGTCGAACTGGAAATCGTATGGGTAGTGACAGAAAACCTAACTTAGAAGAATGGGTTCCTAAAACCCGTTTGGGCAAAATGATTCAGGAAGGCAAAATCGCAACTATTGAAGATGTCTTCTTAAGCGGGATAAAGATTTCTGAATCCCAAATAGTTGATTCATTAATTCCTGATCTTCAAGAAGAAGTTATAAACGTAAACTTAGTGCAGAAACAAACTGATGCAGGCGAAAAATCTCGGTTCAAAGCCATTGTTGCTGTTGGAAACAGAGATGGCTACATTGGCTTAGGATCAGGAAAAGCCAGCCAAGTGCGAAACGCCATTGAAAAGGCTGCAGCGAATGCCCGCTTAAACATTATTCCAGTAAAACGCGGATGCGGAAGTTGGGAATGCGGCTGCGGTAAACCCCACTCTGTTCCATTCCAAGTTGAAGGAAAATGCGGCGGTGTTCGAGTAGTTATTGTTCCAGGGCCAAGAGGCTTAGGCTTAGTTTCAAGTGAAGTTGCCAAAGTCATCTTAGGCTTAGCAGGCGTTAAAGACCTGTGGATGAGAAGCTACGGATCAACAAGAACGGTGCCCTCTTACGCATGTGCAATCTTTGACGGATTACGAAAAACCTATAGCTTGATTACTCAAGTGGACTGGGTGAAATAAAATGGCTCAGAAAACTGAACAATGCAGAAGCCTAGTCGTCGTCAAAATCAGAGGAACAGTTCGTGCACAAAAAGAAACAAGAGAAACCCTTGAGTTCCTCCATTTAGTTCACACAAACCACGCGGTTCTCATAGACAGTCGTGCGGCCTACATGGGAATGCTGCAACGAGTAAACAGCTACATTACTTATGGCGAACCCACAAAAGAAACCGTTGCCATGATGCTGCAGAAACGCGCAAGATTAGCAGGCGACAAAAAACTAACAGACGAATACATCCAGAAAATAGGATACAAATCAATCGATGACCTCGCAGAAGCAATTGTAAATTGCAAAGTGCAATTCCAAAAGCTCCCAGACGTGGAACCACGATTTAAGCTGCATCCGCCAAGCAAAGGATACAAAGGCAAAACCAAAAAGGGCTTCAAAGCAGGCGGCGAAGCCGGCTACCGCGGAGAAGCAATCAACGAACTAGTAAAACGTATGGTCTAAGCTCAGCTTTTTACCATCATTTTTGTTTTCTTAGCTTTTTAATTATTTTGGGAATAGTCCAATTCCTTAATAAAAACTCCTGCAAACTCGTTTGTTGAGTTTAGAGCGTAATTTTGTCATTTTTCGGCTTCTAGAAGACGTCAAGTTAGCCCTGAATGCCCCGAAATAAGCAGGTAATCATCATTTTCATAGGTAGATTGCTTCAGGAGAAATGCGTGTTTTCACACCCTTTATGTGCGATACATTTTATAATACCTCTGAAGAAATCCGTTAGTCAATTGGAGGGGGAAAGACCACACATGAGCACAAAATGGCGTAGAACAACGAAAAACCGCAAATGGCTAGATTTTAAACACACACCAGCAAAAAGTGAAAAACCCAAAGTGACTAAACCCGAACATGCCTACCGTGCAAAATCAATAGCGGTTCCCCCGGGGTTTCGGCCATCCAAAAACTTTGCAGAACGTAAACTGCAGGACCCGAAACCATTAATAGATATTTTCCAAGAGAACAATTTCATCACCATAGTTGCGGAAATAGCGGGTTTCAACAAGGAAACTCTCAAAATTCATGTTAAAGATCAGAAACTTACGCTTTCGGCAAAGTCAAAAGACCGTAGATACTATAAAAGTTTAAATCTTCCGGAGGTAGTGATTCCAGACGTTATGTACACCAAATTCAAGAATGGTGTGCTCGAAATCAAGCTTAAAAAAGCTGAAACCGCAATAAATAAAGAAGCTGATTAAAATGCCGCATAAACTTAGGAAAATACGAAAATTTAGAGGTTCAAGAACACAGGGCTACGGTAGAATAGGTCAACACCGAGATAGTGGCTCCAAAGGTCACAGAAAAGTCGGAAGACATAAGCACTTGTGGAGTTGGGTTGTAACTCATGAGCCTAACTACTTTGGTAAAAACGGATTTACTTCACGCCAAAGCATTCACAGTCATGAAAAACCGATAAACCTGATAAAGGTAGAG
>JBEKGO010000020.1:0-46587 GCA_050012755.1 Bathyarchaeia archaeon | reverse complement strand
TTTTCCTTCCCCATTGCTGTAGAAAATACATGGATAGTCAATGCCAAGCAGTTTTCGAGCCGAACTCGCCCTCTTACGTTTGTGCTCATTGCTCACCTGATTGTTGTGTCAACAAGGCGGAACGCATTGCCAGAGAAAAAGGGTACGACGTTTACGTTTTATCTGGGGGTTCTTGTATGCCTAATATTTTGAAGCAGAAGAAGTACGAGGGTGTTGTGGGCGTTGCATGCGGTGCAGAAGTGCTTATGTCTGGCGAATGGTTGAGTAGTATGGGCATGCCTTGGCAATCTGTTCCGTTGCTAAAGAACGGTTGTGCCAATACATTTTTCAACATGGAAACGCTGATAAAAACGCTATGAAATAAGAGATTTATGAACCCAGCGTCAACAACTCGAACCGCGCATACTCGTTTTCGACTATAATTCTTACGAGGGGTAACTTTTCCTCTATTTTTCCCCTCACAATATTAGTATTATTTTAATAATTAACAGGGGGTAAGTTTTACTATATTTTTTGCCCCTCATACCATTAACTAACTATAACTTACCTCCCTTACCTAATGTTACAACCTTAAACCGTTGTAAGTGTGTGTGGGATTAAAATTTATTCCAAAACCAAAACTGTTGCTCCTTAACGTGGAGTTGGAGTGCAATAGGAACTATTGTGAGAGGTCGTATGGTTTCAAAGCTAAAATGATTTATAAATTGATTTCCATATGTATCAAGAGATAATTCATAGCAAGGGATGCGTAGAGTTTTGCGAACCGACCATGCGGATGAAAAACTTGCTGATTCCGTGAAAAAAAGATACACTACCCAGCGTACGTTGGATAATGGTCTTAGCGTTACTTTCAGGCCGATCGAGTGTACTGATCATGCAGAGTTCAAGGAATTCTTTAAGGCATTATCTCCTGCGAGCGTGCACTTTAGGTTCTTAGAAATAATCAAAGATTTCTCCAACGAAGCCGTCGAGAGATACTGCGATTTAGACTACAACCAAGAGATGGCAATAGTTGCCCTGCCTAAAGGCGGAAGCAAAATCATTGCCGTTGCACGTTTAATACTTAGTCTCAAGGACAGGCGAGGAGAATTCGCTCTTGTTATTGCTGATGCTTGGCAGGGGGTTGGGTTGGGAACAGAACTTTTGGTTTACCTAATCAAAATTGCCAGAGATTATCAACTTGAAGAGCTCTACTGTGTGCTGTCAAGCGATAACTCTAGGATGATTGGGCTAGCGGAAAAGTTTGGGTTGAAAGTAAAGTCAACAGATGGAGATACACAAGAGATGACCCTGAGGCTGGCGTGATTTGATAATCAGGTGTAACCCCATTTCTTAGTACCTCTCACCAGATTAAGCTAAGAGATTAAGCAAATCTGTTAATTCGACAGATGTGATAAAAATTCGTCCGACAGTACAGCAGAGAGAGAAAGATTAAAATTTAATCCAAAAGAACAGTTCAAGTGTTTTTTACGTTTTTCAAAATATCGTCAAGCACTTCTAAAGCGAATCTCGCTGAAACTGTAGCTTTTCCGCCGCCAAACTCAATTCCAACCTCAATAGCTTCAAGAACCTCACGAAATGTCGCCCCTGATTTAACCGCCTCACCAACATGCCATTCCATGCAAGACTCACAATCAGTTGCTACAGCAATGCCGACAGCGATTAATTCCTTATCTTTCTTCTTCAAAGCACCATCTGCGTATGTGGCTTCCTCAAGCTGAAGAAATTTTTCATAGACCTTTGACTTCAGAGCCAAAAGTTGAGTATGAGCCAATTTTCGTCTTCTTCTAATTTCTTCAATCTTGCTCAAGTTCTCTTCACCGTTGCCAATAACAACAATCAGATTAGCTATTGACTTCTTATTTGTTTTTCCAATTTAGGCGTATACTCGTTTTAGACTATAATTTTTTCGAGGGTAACTTTTCTATTATTTTTTACCCCCTATACCGTTAATTGACTATTATTATTCTTCCATTGCCAACCGAACCTTATGCAATCACATTACCGTAGTCGTCGTTGGTTGGATTAAGATTTAATCTTTTTTCTTCTCATTATTGCTTGATCTGTATCTCGAAATGTCGGTAATTGCAGGTGTTTGTGGCATTTTAGGGCTTAATTGCTTGATAGAAAATAATATTAACATCTAGATAACAATAACAACAAACCAATTAGAGGTTTGTTTCGAATGACAACTTTCAGTAATCCACCGATAGACTTTACCCATTGGACAATGCGGTTAGCCGCTTACATGATTGACTCAATAATACTCGCAATTGTTGTAGTCATAATATCGTTAATCGCGAAGGGAGGACTTGTCACTATAGCGTTAAGCTGGGTAATACTTTCGGCACTCTATTTTATTCTCTTAGACGTCTTCTGGGGTGCAACAATAGGCAAAAAAATCGTAGGTTTAGAGGTTCAATTGGAAAAAGGCGGCAGGATATCACTCATAAAATCAATCATTCGCAACATAAGCAAAATCACCATAGTTTTACCGATTGTGGAGTGGATGATAGCCGTCATAACGTCTGGAATTGACCGCCGCCAAAAATTGACCGATCGCTGGGCAGGAACTACAGTTGTTCAAACAAGACAAATAGTATAATGAACTGCCGCTTCATTACCGTCATCCACCTAAAGTAAACAATCCATTTTTCTTTTGTGTGTGTATTAAAATTTAATCTTTCTCTCTCTCGAACTCACGTGTATGGGTCTCTTATGGAATTGAGAGATGCGTGCGTAGCGCGCATGCGTGTTAAGCGTTTTATTGAGCAAAGGTGTACCTTGTTTCGTTGATGGTTTCGTTTTGCCAAGCGCCTTGCCAGGTTATCCTGTAGGGTATGCCTATCGAGGGGGCAGAGTAGTCTGCTGTAATAGTGTAAATGGCGTTTGGAACCACGGGGTAGCTAATAGTGAAGTTCCATCCTTGGCTGAAGTACATGTATGTTTCTGCACCTAAAAGATTTGGAGGAGTCGTTCGTCCTCCAGTCCAACTCAGGTTTTCCATGAACTGCGTTGTCTCGGGATGGCTGGATTGGATATAGTACATAACCTCGTCTCGGGCTTGTTCTTGCGTTGAAAGCTGAGAATTTACTATGGTTACTTGCATTGGCGGTGTTTGCAGTCCGTATATTGGACCTGTTTCGCCTACAATGTTGTATGTTCCCGGCGAGACCGGTGTATCTTGGTTTGATTGGTTGTTGCAGGTTTGCTGCCAGACGTAGGTTGCTGTGGTATTTTGTTGGGGATTGAGAGGTATTATTGTGATAAACAATGGGAAGGCGCGGCCTTTTGACCATTGATATACGAGGTTGTTTGTGTCATTGTAAACCAGAAAATCAAAATCCTGACCCGTGTGAGTGAAGTTTATCGTCTGGTTGCTGATGTTGGTGATGGTAAGTGTTATGTTGATGGGTTCGCCGAGGACGTAGTAGGTTTTTTCAACTGTCATTGTAATTTCGAGACCACTCGCAACTTCTATGGGTGTGGGTGATGGGGTCAATGTTGCTATTGTTACATTTGTAGTGAAATCGAACGGTGTGCCGTCTTGCTGTCCTCCGATGATTCTCAATGGATATGTCTGGTCAGAGCTAAATGAAGCACCGAGTAAGGTGGCTGTCTGTGTTGTTTCTTGGTTTGGCAAAAGAGGACTGTTTGAAGAGACGCCGCTGAAGATGTAGGTGTAGTTGCGTCCGGGTAGGGACAATATCGCTTGAAGTGCCACGATGGGTATTGTTCCGATGTTTCGCAGTGTAACATTGATTGTTGGTCCGCCTGGATTGTATGGTTGCTGAAGATTAACAGAAACTACATCTACGGGCAGTATTGGTGTCGGTGATTGCGTTGCCGTAGGTACAGGCTTTATTGTGGGTGTTGGTGTTCCTGTCGATGTTGGAGTCGATGTACTTGAATTTGTGCTGTTCTGTCTGGGGGTGTTGATTAGAGTCCAGCCAACGGCGCCTACGCTAACGACTATGATAACGATTATCACAATTGCCAACAGTCCTCTTAGAGTTGGCACCATTCTTCCTTAGCCCCAAGCTACATTAATTATGTTGCATAAACACGCTCTTAATGCTATGTTTCAGAACGGACTGTTCCAACCCATAGAACAAGCCTCATTCTGAGCTGCTGAATCCGGCGTTTCATTTACCTTCTTTAGCGCATGATTTCGGGACAAGGCAGCGCACATGAAAGTAAAAAAGGAAGGTGGATTGGTTTTAGCTGTTGCTTATATTTCGTTTTCTTACCCTTATCAATGTAACAGCAAAAAGTGATAGACCTAAGAACACAGCCAAGATGGCAATTGTTGGAAATTCAGGTGTGGTAGGTGCTACCGCTAGAGTTGGCGTAGGCGTAGCAGTTGCTGTGTGCTCTTGAGCATTCAAGACTATATTGTAGTTTTGTCCTGCGCTTGTACCATTATAATCCAAAGTGACATAGGCTTCGTAGACGCTAGGATTCCATAAATAGGCTAATGAACCGCTGTAAGTGCCGCCGTTGTTTACAGTCACTGTTTCCCAATTATTGAGTGCAGGGTAATTATTAAGAGGAGTCGCTGGATATTGGTCACCGGTTTCAACCATTGTGAAGTATGTGGGGTCAGTACTAAAACTGCTATAGCCCTTATTAGTAATTGTCATGTCGACAACCACAAAGCCAGAGCCTGCTGGCGGGGTACTACCCGAGATTTGATCCGGATAGGAAAAACTATAGTTGATTGTTATGTTGTTGTTTGCTTTAACTGTTTTTAGATATGCGACGCAAGAAATGGACATCAACAGCAGAAGCGAAACCAAAATGAAGATTTTTTTCTTCATCCCTTTTCACCTGTTACCCCTTTATTGTTTTTAGCTTATAAGGTTTAATTGTTTGCTTTTGAATCAAGAATTCATATTTTTGCCATTAACTCGGTCGCATGCTAAAGGGAGTCAGACACAGACTGGAAGACAGATACAGTGAGACAGTGACAAACACGATTCACGGGGGCGTGCGTGGGTGAGTGTGAGAGCGTTCGTAGTCGTAAGCGTTTGAGTTCGCGAAAGAGAGAAAGATTAAGATTTAATCAAAGATCTAGACAAAGCGATTGTAAGCGAGCACCATTTCCTCCAGTTTTCGGTGAACTAATGGCAAATTCAAAAATTCTCTCGGTGGTAAACACTATTTTTTCCAAAAGTCCTCTTGTAGAGCGCCTAAATTAAGTCTAATATTTAACCGAAGAGAAAGGTTGGGTTGATTTTTAGTTTATTCTTGTCCATGATGCATCATGCCCATGCCGTGACCCCGTCTCGAAGCCATGACTTCTCTCCAATTTTGAATAAGTCCTGGCATTGTTTGACTCAACATTTCTATGTTCGATTTGATTAAGTCCATGGCTGCCTGGTTTATTTCAACTTCAAAAGTTATTTTCACTTTGCCGCTTTTTTCCGCTTCCATAAATCCACCTCCTCAAAATCGAAAATCATCAAAATCGGTTTAGTCATTTAAATGGTAAATGATTGTCTGTCTTAAAGCTTACGTGGTTGTATCCATGCAACAACATAATTTTTTATAAAAACTTACCTAAGCACGATTTCTGCGGATAAAAAAAGTTTATCCTTCGATATTACCGAGATTTATTATCAAAAAACTCCCAAGCAACATTGAACCGCCAAGGATCACCTTTTTCTGTGAGTTGTATTTTCCCGTTTTTAGTTTCAATTAAGCCTTTAGCTTGTAGTCGGTGTATTGCCTCAGGGAATACTTCTTCAGGAAACTTAGCAAACTTTGAGTAGAAGACTTCACGGTCCAAAGGAACCCGGATGTAAATGAGCATCATGGCTTTCCGCATCTCATCTTCAACTGATAGTTTGGTAACTCGCTGAATTGGAAAAGTGCCGCTTTTCACTGCTTCAATATATGCTTGAACACTCTCAAAGTCAGAATACAAAAAGCGTCCAATATGCCCCATAAAAAACCCTGCTCCTGTACCTATAACTTCGGAAGAAGGTTTTTCAAAATCTTCTTTTACTCGAGAAAATCTATTGTGGCAAGTAGGATAATACCCGTTGTTCCTGAAAATATCTGAAGCTTCAAGATACATTTGCATTTCAATGCTGTCATTGCCTGCGACGGGCAACTCGCCAGATTCAATTTTCTTTGCAAGAAAAGTGTCAGGATATAAATCCAAAGGATAACAATCTACACTTTCAAGTTCAAGATCCAATGCCTGTTCTATGTCTGCCTTCCACTGCCTTAGCGTTTGACCTGGCAAGTTATACATCAAGTCAATGCTAACACCAAGTCCTTGCTTTCTAGCATATTTTAGTTTGGATGCAACTTCAGCTTTGCTGTCTCGGAGCATCAGAATTTTGCGGAATCTGTCATCAAATGTTTGAACTCCAATATCTAACTGGTTCACCTTTTTAGAAGAAAGCAGTTGCATTTTTCTTTCGGTTAGGTTCGTTGTGCAAGCGGCAAATTTGGTCTGATGATCTTTACTAAGGTTGAAGTTGTCGCGGCAAAAATCTAAGATATCTGTTATTTGCTCATTTGCAAGAACGGTAGGGCTTCCGCCGCCAATATAAAGTTCTTTAAAAACGCTGGATTTGATGTAATTGTGTTTTGCGTAAAAGCTTAGTGCTTTTTTTAATGCAATTAGATACGGGACTATGCTCTGTTTGTCGCAGCTTACGGGGAAATAACAAAATGTACATTTTCCGTCGCAAAAAGGAATCCATGGTTGCAACTCTCTTGTTTGATCAACCGCTCCCTCAGTTTTCAGAAACTCGTCAAAATCTGACATTACGCTGGAAGTACGAAGAGCCCTATCTCTGTAAGTCATAGGAGGCCAATGTTCAATATTCTTGTATGGCCAAGCATTCTCTGCATCATGCAATAAGGGTGACACCTTTTGAGTAAAAATGTCCGTTTATCATTTAAAGTTAACCATCAATTAATTTAGTCTTAACAAAAATCAAATGTTGCAAACAAAGTTTTTCCGATTCTTGTCTTAAAACATGCGTCCATATAAATGGTCTAATTCTTAGTTCTTTGATACTTGATTCTATCCTAATCGTCCTAAACGCGAAGGTTGCTCTGTTTGCTTTGTTTTAGCCAAAGCTTATATATTGGTAGGCTGGATAATCCATCCAAGCTAAAGGGGTTTAAAAGAAAAATGAAAAACAAATATATTACCTATATCGGCGCGATCATAGCTATAATCATAATTATTTCAGGAGCTTTCATTTACTTTAACAACAACACAGCTGCAAACCCAACAAATACGCAAAAAAATATATCTGTTGTAGATGACGAAGGCACCACAACCAACCTCACTTCAGTTCCTCAAAGAATTATTTCGCTAGCTCCAAGTAACACTCAAATTCTTTTCGCCGTAGGAGTGGGCGACAAAGTTGTAGGTGTAACCGATTACGACCATTACCCTTACAACTTCACCGCTTGGATTGCCGCCGGCAACATGACTAGTGTTGGAGGCTTTTCTACACCTAACAAAGAAGTCATTGCTTCATTGCAACCAGACCTAATTCTCGCAACACCCATCAACGATCCCGACGTTGTCACTCTTAGAAGCCTAGGCTACAATGTGCTGGTCCTCAACCCCAACGATGTTAATGGAGTACTCAAAGACATCACAATGGTTGGCAAAGCGACAGGAGCAGACCAAAACGCTACGACATTAGTGAATTCCATAAACAATAAAATTGATTCCATAGAAGCTAAGATAGCAGCCGCCAATGAGACCAAGCCGCTGGTTTACTATGAGGTCTGGTATCCCGACCCATTAATGTCGGCAGGTTCAACGTCGTTCATTAATGATGTAATTGCAAAAGCCGGAGGAATAAATATCTTCGAAAACGTCACACAGCAATATCCTACCGTCAGCTCAGAGACTGTTGTTCAAAAGAACCCTGATGTTATACTTTTACCAACCGACATGGCAAACCCAGGAGACACGCCGTTCTATGGAAGTGTACAGCAGGTTAAAGATAGGCCAGGCTGGAGTTCGATAAGTGCAATTCAAAACAATCGAATAGTCATTGTGGACGGAGATTTATTTGCTGAAGCGGGTCCTAGAATCGCTGACAATATTGCAGTTGCTGCTCAAGCTTTCTACCCAGACCTTTTTAACTCCACTTCACCTTAACCTTTTTTTGTGTCAAGATATGGCGACGGACAAGGTAGAGAGTAAATATTCGAAGCGCTCTTCAAGATGGAAACTAATCTTATTAGTTTTGATAGTAGCGCTGGTTGCTACGATAATCTTTTGCTTAAACATAGGTTACGCGCCAATCAGTTTCTCAGAGATTCTTACAATATTGGGCAAGCAAATTCCTTTTCTTAACGGCTCAATAAACTCTTCATCAGTTTCAACGGTTAATCAAGCCATAATTCTACAAATTCGTCTCCCCAGGATTTTGGCAGGTGCTATTGTAGGAGCCGGTTTAGCTGCAGCTGGAGTAATGTATCAAGGCGTCTTTAGAAACCCGATGGCTGATTCCTACCTTTTAGGCGCTTCAGCTGGGGCATCTCTGGGCTACACTCTAACTGCGATTTATGCTGGCTCCCTTGCCCTCACTTTTCTAGGGCTTGGAATATTTCAGGTAATTGCTTTCGCAGGTGCTGTTTTGACGGTTTTTCTGGTTTATTTTATGTCGCGTGTCGGAAATAAGGTGCCGGTAACTACCCTTCTGCTTTCAGGTATCGTTGTGAACATATTCATTTTGGCGATTCAAACAGTGTTTGAGTTGCGCTCTGGTAAGGCTCTTATAGGGATAGTTGCTTGGATAGCAGGCGGATTTTCCAACATTACTTGGTTGGACATATACGCGGTTTTTCCATTTGTTTTGATAGGGATTGTTCTTGCATTTTTCTTTACTAAAGATCTTAACATGCTTTCTATGGGTGATGATACAGCGCAACATTTGGGCGTAAACACGGAAAGAGTGAGGCAAATCCTCTTGCTCATTAGCTCTTTAATTACAGGCGCGGTTGTGTCCATCAGCGGAGTTATAGGGTTCGTTGGGCTAATTATTCCGCACATGACGCGACTCGTTATTGGACCTGATCACCGAATTCTTCTTCCCACCTCTGCAATTGTTGGAGCTATATTTCTAATTCTCTGTGATTCTCTTGCTCGTGTTGCAACGGGAGCATCTGAACTGCCAGTTGGAGTTATAACTGCTTTGGCAGGAACCCCATTCTTTATCTACTTGCTTAGGAAAAGAAAAACTACTTACTCACTTTAAAGGAGAGGGAAGCGGACATGGTATTACTTAACGTGGATGGAATTGAATGCCGCTACGGTTCAGTGAAAATCCTGGAAAATGTCAGCTTATCAGTTAAAGAAGGTGACTTCGTAGGCATCCTCGGACCAAATGGTTCAGGAAAAACAACTCTTCTCAAAAGCATTAGCCGAACGCTCAAACCACACAAAGGAACTATATTTCTGGATAAAACTGACATTTACAGCATGAAAAGTGTAGACCTTGCCAAACATATGGCCATTGTTCCTCAAGAAAGTACAATTGGTTTTAGCTTCTCTGCACTCGATATTGTTCTGATGGGTCGCAACCCACACATGAAGCGGTTCCAAATGGAGTCAGAGAAAGACATGACTATTGTTAAAAAAGCCATGTTAAAAACGAACACTTGGCATTTTGCTGATAGACCCATTAACGAATTAAGCGGTGGAGAGAAACAACGGGTCGTTATCGCTCGTGCACTAGCTCAAGAACCCAAAATTTTGTTGTTGGATGAACCTCTTACGCATTTAGATATGATCAACCAAATAGAAATAATGGATCTAGTCAAAGAATTATGCGTCAAAGAAGGCATGATCGTTTTGACTGTTATTCACGACTTAAACTTGGCGGCACGCTACTGCACCTCAGCGCTTCTTCTTAAGGGTGCTAAAGTATTTGCAGCAGGAACCTTAGATAAAGTTTTAACAAGTGAGAACATTAAAACTGTTTTCCGAGTTGATGCAATAGTCAAGAAAAGTCTCGTCACAAATTCTCTTTATGTTACTCTTCTGTCTCCTCAGAAGCCTTCTCCGCCGCGGAACTGCGCAATACATGTCATTGCGGGAGCAGGTACAGGCACATTAATAATGAAGGCTCTGATGGATGAGGGCTACGAAGTGACCGCTGGCGTGCTCAATATGCTGGACACTGATTATGAGACAGCTGAGTTTCTGAAAATTCCAAATGTAAATGAAGCTCCTTTTTCGCCGATTACTGAACAAACTAAGCAAGCGAACTTGGAAATGATTAGTAAAGCCGCCATTGTCGTCTTAGCATCTGTTCCTTTTGGTTATGGTAATCTTTCTAATTTGGAGGCAGCCCTTGAGGCTGTAAAGCAGGGAATACGGACCTATGTTGTCGATGAAGTTCCAATAGATGAGCGCGACTTTACAGGTGGGAAAGCAACTGCCTTACTTGCGGAATTGAGGGAAAAAGGTGCCATATTCATCCATCACCCTTCTGAACTTCCGACCCTAGTTAACGCATCTCAAGACAAGATAGATCTGTGCAAACACAAGCAGACAGAGATTCCGGGGCACACGAAAAAAGAACCTAAGACAATTGAAATTGCAAATAATAAAAGGCCAACTTAAAATGCCATCCAAAACAAACAAAGGACTGATTTTTGGAGCAGAGAAAACAGGAAAAAAACTAGACCATTTCATCTGGTCGTGCACAAGGGCTTACCCGGTTAAGCATGCTTTTTCCCTTGGCGATGGAAAACCACTTTCCAACGAGCTAACTACTGCCGAAGCAAAGATGATGCTTAGAAAAGTGGCAGATTTCGGTGTTGATAACTTGTTTATTTCGGGTGCAGGTTGGACTGGTGAGCCTCTGATGCGGGAAGATTTCATTGAGCTTATTCGCTTTGCTGGCAAGTTGAATTTGTCGCCTTATGTGAAGGTTACCGGTTGGCACTTTGATAGGGCTGTGGCAAAAGAACTTGCTGCGGCGAATTGCAAATCAATCGTCTGCCTCGCGGGGCTCAAAGAAACAGATTTTCGACTGCGTGGAAAAGACGCTTTCGAAGCTAGCATAAACGCTGCAAAACTGTGCAAAGAGTTTGATATTCCATTTGCGATAAGTGTCATCAATACAAAATATGTTGTTGACGAAGTTTCTGCCTTAATTCAGCTTGCAATTGACTTAGGGGCGCGCGGTTTCCATCTTGCTTCGTTAATTCCTCAGCCGATAGATGTTGAGAACCAGCTGCGTTTGTTGGGACCTCTAGAGCCTTCGCCTCGACAAAAGGAAAACCAACTTGAAGAAATCTACGAACTCAATAAGAAAGTACATGACAAAATCCTAATTGTTCCTTACGAAATGTTCAACAACCGCTTGCTAAAGATGAAGGAGCCTTCTCGAAATCTGAGAAGCACCTGTAGCATGTGCGACAACCTTACTAAGAATGAATGGCTGGAGATTCTGGAAGATGGAAAGGCATATGCCTGTGCTCCCCTCAACTTGGAATTTGGTGATATAAGAACAGACAGTATTCAACAAATAATGGATCGCATGCGAACATCCGAGCCAATTAAGAAACTCGCGGATCGCAACAACTTGAAGGGCAAATGCGGAATATGCACTTTCAAATCCATTTGTGGTGGCTGCCGAGCCAGAGCATATATCTACACCAAAGACAGCCTAAACCAAGACCCAGCATGCATTTACCAACCAAAAAAACCAGACATGGAATCTTCAAATTTTCTTGGAACAGAAATAAAAACTGCTTGAATCGTGAATTTTATGACAAAAGATGACAAGATAAGTTCGTTTGATTTTCTTCAAAAACACGCATTAAAATTAGGTGCTACAGATGCAAAAATAATTCCTGTCAAGAAAATTGTTATTGAAGACCGCGTTGTTTTCAAATGCCAACTAGGCTGCGAAAAATATGGAAAAACCTTAGCTTGCCCTCCCTACGCACCCACACCTGAGAAATTTAGAAAAATTGTCAGCGAATACCATTACGCCCTTTTCATGAAATTTGAATCTCAAGCCCAATTAAATCCAAAACTGATTAAATACCTCGCAAAAACAGATGACCCAATGATTCCGGAGGAGATAAAATCTAAAGTCGAAAACTTTTGGTCTGCATGGAAAATTGATGCACAAAAACTGCGTGACGCCGTCATTCAACTTGAAAAATTAGCTGCTGAAAAAGGTTATCTTCTTGCAACAGGTCTGGTCTCTGGATCATGTACAATTTGTGAAAAATGTAATGTGGAAAAAGGGCTCTGCATTCATCCCACAATGAAACGTTATTCTGAAGAAGGCGTTGGAGTTAACGTTAAGGCTACTGCGGAAAAAGCTGGATTGAAATTTACTTTGCCTTTCAAGAAAAACCCGGAAACCTTCGCCCTACTCTTAATCGACTAGATCCCTTTTTTGATTAGCCTCAGAGTATGTTTCTCACATTTGCCTCCACAGAGCCTTGCGTCAGCTAGGAGGGAGAAAGCCTGCCTGATAACAAGAAATAGCTTTTACTTCGAATGTGAAGTTTTAAATATTTGTAAATACTTTAGTGTTTACTGGACCCTTATGAGAACAGCTTGCTCACTATCAGCTCCACTTAGCCAGAAACAGAAAACAGTTTGGTCGTTGTTAAACGAAGGGTTCCCCGTGTCAATCATCGCGGATAAACTCAACACTACTCGGCAATTTGTCAATCAAACGAAACTGGCGGCGGAAGCCAAGCTTTTAGCAACTCTGTTGGATGTAGCCCAAGCTAATGGTCTCCAAGTTACAAGACTAAGCTTGAAGGTGGGCTTACTCTTGGGATATCACCCTGTCCTCAAACGAAAAGCGATAATCACTTACAGCACTCATTACGGAATCAAAGTGTGGTATTGGTACGACAACCCTGAGGATGTTACCGACGAATTGTTTCTGAAACAAGCTAGAACCTACCTGCTTGACATAGCAAAAGAAAGAGGCTTAGAAATTGCGGAAGCCGCAGAATTTCATCCGGCTAAACTAGCTCAGATCATTTTCGGAAAGTTGCTCCCTGAGGTGGAATCTTGAACCCTAAAAAATATCTGAAACAATTTCGAGGTTGGCTCCCTAAGGAACCCGAAGCGCCAAATTCAATAGGAATCATGGCTTCGCAAAGATCTCTTCTGCGGTTTAGCAGCCTGTTTCTTCCAACAGTAGGCTTTGTCCTGATTGCCTTTTTTTGTTATAATTCTTTGCTGGTTTTCTTCAATGTGCCGTTTAATCTAAATGTAGGGTGGCTTCTCCTCGCAGGTTACATTGTTGGCATCGAGCTAGCAATAGTTGGCTTAACGATTCAGGTGAGGCTAAAAAAAGAAGAGAGGATATTTGTCAAGAAACCTTTGTTCGCAGTAGGTTTCTCTTTTCTCACTGTCAGCGTATTGGGTTTCATTTTCGACAGAGTTTTTGGCGCGTTGAACGTTACTTACCCCTTTTCTTTGCATTCTTTGATCGTGAAGTTGCTCATATACTGGAGAACTGGCTGGATTAGCCCGGTTTTGTTGTGTGCTGGTTTCGTGGGCTGGGTTATTCTACTTGCCAGCGGTGCTCTTTCATCAAAATCTACTACACCCGATAGCAAGGTTAGGAAAAGACGACAAACAGGATATTACTTGCTTGCCGTGGGTGCAATTATAGTTTTCTCAGGCGTTCTGATGGAAGCTATAAGTCTGTTAAACGTGCTACTTTACTCGCCGTTGTACTATAGCCTGCTCTATGGTTTCTATGCCTTCGCTAATCCTTTAGGAATTTTGTGTTTGACTATGGGGTGGGTGACAGTTGCTTCAGCGCGCAGTAAAAAGTCGCCCATTCTTTTGCCAGTTCTCTACGCGGTTTTCATATCGTTGATGATGGTCTTGTTCTTGATTCCTATCTAAAGGCGATTTAGCAAATATCCCCAAGTCTAACCACTATGCGGGGTTTTGCTTGACAGAGCTAACGCTTATATAATCCAGAATCCAACATCAATCAAAATCTACTTGCTGGTGTCCGCAAATGAAATTTAACGTGAAAATCGAGGATATTGCTGCCGAAGTTAAGGATAACATCCTTGTCATTTGGTCAAAAACTCCATTGAAGATACTTAGTTCAGCTATATTGAATGGAGGTTTGCGCGAGGCAAATGGAATAATTAACGTTCAAGTTCCTGAAGGAACTGGTAGCGACAAGTCCGACGTGCACTGGAGCCCTGAAAAATTCTTGAATAAGGAAGCGCAAAGGCTACAGTTTCCAGAAAAAAAAGTGGTTGCCTTAATGACTGCTGCCAAGATGCAGAACTTAGCAGTTTACAGTGAGATGTGCGGTAAAACAGTGCTGACCGTTTTTGCGACAGCTGGCTCAACAGTGGCTGTTACGGCAGGTGAACCTGCAGCTTCATTTAAAGGAAACAAAATAGAACGAGTTGGCACAATAAACATTATTTTGATAGTTGATGGAAATTTGACAGAGGGCTGTATGGTTGAAGCCATCAAGACATTAACGGAAGCTAAGACGGTTGCGTTGCGAGAACTGGACATTAGGAGCCAATTTTCAGGGGATCTTGCTACTGGAACCTTAACCGACAGTGTTGTGGTTGCGTGTACCAAAAAGGGCGATCCTATACAGTATGCTGGAACCTTTACTTTGCTCGGAGAGCTAATTGGCAAATGTGTGCGGAAAGCGGTGAAAGAAGCCATGTGCAAACAAGAAAAGCTTGCGCCAAACAGAACCCTCATGGAGAGATTAGCAGAGAGAGGAATATCATCCGAACTTATCATGTCACTCGCAGATGAGGCAAAGGTGAAATTTGAGAGCTCTGAGAAACTTCAGAGACAAGTTGATTTGATTCTGTCGGACCAGAAAATAGTGCCGCTCCTTATTGCTGCCCTCAGGCTTGATGATGATCTGGAAAAGGGCTTGATCCCTAAAGATCAAATGAATAATATTGATAATGCTGTTTTTGAGGAAATTATTATGGCAGCTTTAAAGTGTTCCTTATATGACGAAAAAAACCTGTTTGCCTATGTGGAAAAAAAACGTAACGACAAAGACCGCTTAGGTCCCTCTACTAAATGTCTCTTGATAGCTATTCTAGAAAAAGCTTGCTCAGAAGCTAAAATAAGTTAAAAAAAGAAAAGAAAGGAAGAAATTTATTTTTTATTTTTTCTTACGATTGCGAATGTTCCGAATGTGACGGCAACTAATATTGCGGCTATTATAATGATGCTTACAGATGAGTACTCTGGGATTGTAGGTACTGTAACGGTGCTGCTTGTTGGAACGAACATTGCCTGAATGCCAGTGGCACCAGTAGGGTTTAGTGGTAATGGATTGGTGGTGTAAGTGTTGCCTCCTGCTGCTGTAGCGGTTACCCAGCATAAGAATTTGAAGCCGTCGCCTGCGGTTGCTTGGAAGTTAGAAACTGTACCGATAGTGTAATTGCTATAGTATGATGAAGCGGTTATTGCTCCGGATGGAGACGTTGTTCCGCCTACTGACCCAAAAACGCTGACGCTGGTTGCACCGGTTGTCGTTGCTGTTGCTGTGGTGTTTGTGCTTGAGATAAAGATTGCTTGTATGGCGCATGTGCCTGAGGTAATGTTGAGTGCAAGTGGGTTAACAGTAGTAGTGCTAGCGCCAGATGCAGTAACAGTTTCCCAACCTATGAACTTAAAGCCTGTACCAGAAACTGCATTGAAGTTAACAGTTGTGCCGACATTATAACTTTGGGTGCTTCCGCCAGCTACAGTTGTCCCGTTTGCTGTGATTGTTCCACCTACGGAGGTGTAGATGAACACAGAACCCTGTGTTTGGGCGTAAACGCCTGCATTTAAAGCTAGAATTAAGAGTGCGGATGCCATTAAAAATAAAGTTGAGATCTTAATTTTCTTGCTTGTGTTATTCATTAAATCACCATTTAATTAGCCATTGTTTGAGGTGAGGATATAAACTTTTGCCAGAATCTAAAACAAAAAAATCTACAAAATCAAAATAACAGGTCAGCTGTCTGAAGAAGTCTGAAATTTATTGCTAAATGTAAAGGTTCAACGATAAAGGGAACTGTTTGAGAAACCGATTTTTTGCAATTTACTTACCGTTCGATTGAAGTTTTGCTTAGTCCCGCCTCTTTTTCGAGAGTAATCACATGGTCAGCTTTTCCCGCGAAAGCTTCACTATGGGTCACGGCAATTATTTGTTCAATGGCTTTGAATCGGCTTATGGCTTCAGCTAACCGCTCAATGCTGCCGTCTTCGCTTCCTAAGTTTTCGGTGGGTTCATCAAGCAGAAGTATACTTAAGCCATGACCAGTGCGTGACTGCATAATAAGCTGTCCTAAGCCTAAACGGTAAGCAAAAGCTAGAAGCGTTCGTTCTCCGCCTGAAAGGTTTGAAACTTCACGGTTTACGCCTGCATCGCTTTTTACGTATGGGGTGTAGGTTTCATCTATGACGATGTTTAGCATGGGTGCTTCGCCACCGACCAAGCTGTCGAGGACCTGCTGGACAAAATTGCGCAGAACCTTTACGAACTCGCTGCGAAGCTTAGGCTGGATGCTGCGGTAAGCATCCCTAATGGCGGCCAAAACTTCAACGGTTCTTTTAATTTTCTCCATGCGCTCAAGCTTTTCTTGCGCAAGATTTATTCGTTCTTTAATTTCATCTAAACGCTTGAAGAGGTCCTTTTTCCGGCTTTCTTTTGTTTGCAACTCAGAATCTAATCTGTAATATAGCTGAAAGGCCTGTTCTCGCTGTGTTCGCGATGCTTCAAGTTCGGATAAATCGAATTTGTTAATTTCAAATTGTGCTAACTCCAGCTGTATTCGGATGTCAGCTTCAAGTTTCTTTTTGTCTTCAAACTCGCTTGCTAGGTTTTTGCAGTTGTTTTCTTCTTCATTTAGGCGATTCTTTAGCTCTTCAGCCCTTGTCATGCATGTTTGCAGGCTCGAATAGGCTTCGGAAGCCATGGCTTTTGTTTTCTGTAGACACTCAATTTCTAATCTTAAATGGTTGAGTGTTTTTTCTCGCTCACTATTTTCTTGTTCAATTTTGGAAAGAAGATTGGTTTTGTACTCTCCGCCTAAAGGTTGAACACAAAGTGGGCATTTGCTCTCTTGCGAAAGCGAAACAGCTCTTTTCTTATCTGTCTGAAGGTTCCTTGAGGTAGCTTCTTGGTCAGCCCTCAAACCGCTGATTTTATCATCAAAAGCTACTAATGATGAATGCAACGATTCAGTTGGCTGGTTAATTTGCAGGCCTGCTTGCTCAAGTTTGCTCAAGCATATTTTCATTTGAGCATCAATTGAGCTTTGCCGTTGACGCAAATTTTCTACAATTGTTTTTTTGCCTTCAATACGTTGGGTCAATGCAGCCAAAGTGTTAGTCATGTTAACGGCGTCAGCATGTAGCCTTGCTTCTTTTCGCTTAAGCTCTTCTATAGCTTGTCTTTTTTCCTCCAGAGCTTTAAGTTTTGAATCTGTTGCATCCAATGCTTTCTTTGCAACCGTCAACTTCTGCGTTGAGCTTTCAAGATCCATTTCTATAATTACGTATTCTTCGCTTGCCCGATTGTACTCGTTGCTGAGTTTTTCTAATCCGTAGACGTCGGGGTCTTTTTCGTAAATTCGTCTTTCGGTTTCATAGTCACGTTGGTATTGAGCAATGTTGCTCCATGCAACCTCATAATCTGATAAACCAAACAATTCATCAAGTCGTTTTTGTCTATCGCGAGGTGAAGCATCAAGCAGTTCTTTGAGGTGTTCTTGCCTGAACCAAACTATTTCTCTGAAAAGATCCCTGTCTAAACCTGTGATAGCTTTAAGCTGTTCAGCAATGGCGTCGGTTTTCATGCTTGCAACAAGCTTGTCATCTTCATAGAGCTTGAGTTCTTCAAAATTCTGAAGGATGCTTTTGCCTTTTCTTCTTAATCCTCGAGTAAGCTTGTAGGTGCATCCACTATGTTTAAACTGAACCATAACTTTGCCTGAGTCTGCGCCCTCTCGAAGTAAATATTCAAAACTTCTACCTATCGAGTCACCGAACAGGGCAAAATCAACCGCGTACAGTACACTGGATTTTCCGCAGCCTAAACCGCCGACGAGGCAGTTAAAGCCATAAGTGAAGGGCACTGTAGATTTAATGTGGCTGCGGATGTTTTCGAGCTGAACAATTTCAATTTTCATTTTGCCAGCTCCTCGATGGCTTGCTTAATTTTTTCATCCTGTTTTCGCGTTAGGGGTTCAATAAGGCTAAATGCGGAATGCGCGATTTTTTCAGCTTCTTCTCGGCTGTAACGCTCCAAAAAAATCTGCAGAAAATACTCAAATGCTTTGGTTTTCAAATCCTTAAATTCGCTTTCAAAAATTGAACGCACTATTTCATCAGAAACAGCACTCTCTTTGAGCAGAACAATTGGGTGAACGAGCAGAGCTTTCTCGCCTGCACTTCGAATTTTGGCGATGTCAATTTCTCCTCGGCTTGCTTCAGCAGGCAGCGTACCTTTTAAAATTGGTATTATTACTGCGCCTTCAGAATCATTTTCTTTTACCATTTGAAATGCTGACTCAGTAATTTTGGCGGATGAAATGCATGGGAAATCTTGGTCTATGATTACGAATTTTCGGGTTGATGTTAATTCTATAGTCTCAGGGTTTACTTCACCTTTCTCGTTGACCTTGACATGTAGGAAACCTTTTTGGTTCTTTGCTTCTCTATAATCGGCTGTCTCGGTAGCGCCACTATAAGCCAAAGTTCCTGTTTTGAATTTGTATAAGAACTGTTCATGAACGTGGCCCGCAGCATAATAGTTGAAGCCTTCTGGCAGTTGCTCAGGTGTAAGTTCAGCTTCAATGTAGGGTGGTTTAACATTTGGCAAGTCTAAAGCGCCGTGGAAAACAAAAATGTTGCAAACCTTTTCCTGGGGTGTTGGAGGATTTTCCGCCATGAACTTTGGCAGTGCCTCTTGTGTTTTGTGTTTGTTGTGGAAGTTTGGTATGCCGTAGACGTAGCAGCTGTCCGGTTTGCGCCAGCATGCGCCGCTATGTCTGGGAAGATGATGAATTAATCCTGCACTGTCAAGAGGGTAGAGTATTGTGCCTGTTATTGTGTTTGGGGCAGAATCGTGTGAGCCATCAACCGTTAGAACCGGAATTCCTGCGTCTTTTAGCCGCTTGAAACTCCGTATAGTGTTTTCTAGTGTGACGTTTGAGGGTCTTGGTTGATGGAAGAGATCGCCTGCGATAATCATGAAGTCAGGTTTTAACTCGATGGTTTTGTCAACAACTTCTTTGAACGCGTCATCGAAGTCTTGCCTTCTAGCTTCCAGTCCATACTGTGAGTAGCCTAAATGCAAATCGGCGGCATGGACAAAGCTAAACGGCTTCAAGCGGTAGACTCCCTTTCTTTCCCCTTATGCTTCACATAGTAGTTGGCTTATTTTAAAGCGTTTATCTTCTTGAGAAATCAGGGAAATTTCTTCTCTTAGAAGGAGAAAAATATAAGGCACCCTCTGCATGATACTTGGAAAGGCGCTTTAATTAGATGAAATGCCAAGTGTGCAGCCAAGAAACTCTTCTTCCATTCCGCTGTCAATATTGCGGGGGACAATTCTGCAGTGCACACCGTTTACCAGAAAACCATTCATGTCCACAAATAAATTCTGCACGTACACAAAGACAAGAACAAGTAATGACTCCCCAATCATATAACTCTTATCAATACACCTATAATTTGGGTCAGCCCAAGCGTGAGCATCATGTTTACTTTAGCCATAAAGAACTCAAACACATAAGCGTTGCAGCAGCGCTTGTCATCGGCATCGGTTTCTCAATCGGAATATATGAGAACTATTTCAATGTATTCAACCCTGCTTGGTCTTGGGGCGTCATGAGTATTTTCGCTGTCATAATGACTGCCTCTTTTCTAGCTCATGAAATTGGCCATAAAATTATTGGTCAAAAGAATGGTCTATGGGCAGAATTCCGCCTAACAACTTGGGGATCAGTTTTAACCTTGATCTCAGTCTTTTTGCCGTTTAAGATGATTTCGCCAGGAGCAATGATGCTTGCTGGTCAACCCAACGGTGATGAGATCGTCAAAATTTCCATCGCTGGCCCAGCCATCAACTTAATTCTCTCTACGGCGCTTCTAGGAGTTGCAGTTGTTCTACCGCCTAGTTCGTTTGTTACCATGCTGTTTTTTGCCGCTTACATCAATGCTTTCATGGCAGTCTTCAACCTGATACCAATCGGAATTTTAGACGGCTACAAAATTTTCAGCTTCAACAAGAAACTTTGGGCTTTAGCGTTCGTTCCTAGCGCTATTCTTGCAGTATTTACATACTTTAAAGTATTCCCTTGAACTTAAATAACAAAGAAACATTTTTTCCCTTTTAGAAAGATTCAGATTTCAGAAGGTTTCATAAATTCCTTTTAATAATTAATTAGATCATAATAATGTCAAACAGGCGTGTATATGATGGCAGATTCAGGTTCTTTCAAAAATCGTTACCTTTCCTCAAAATATGTTGATTTTTGGATGGCTGATAAAGGCATGGAAGCAGGTCGCAACATATGGCGCCAGAAATTAATTTCATTCCTGCCCTTTGAACCAACCGATGCGCTTCGTGTGCTCGATCTGGGTGCGGGAACAGGCGCCCTCAGCTTAGCCCTCCTAAACATTTTCCCAAACCTATCCCTCACTTGCTTGGATTTCTCAGAAGCCATGCTTTCTCATGCCAGACAGCAACTGACAAAATTTGAGGGAAAAGTAACTTTCGTACAAAGCAACCTGAGAGGACCCGATTGGATGCAAACTATTAAGGGAACCTATGATGGAGTAGTATCTTCTTTTGTAACCCACACCATCCCTGACAGAGTCAAAGAGTTGTATCAGGAAGTTTTCCGATTGCTCAACCCCAGTGGATGTTTTCTCTCCTGTGATGTTTTTTCTCCTCCAGGCTCTGAGCTAGAGAGGATTTATCATAAATCTCGGCTTGTGGATTTTCAATACCTGATAAAAACGAAAACTGGCGTCGAGAAAAGCCTCCAAGAAGTTGAACAGCTTTTAAGCGACCGCAGCAAAAGTTACAAGACTTTCTTTGAAAAAAGCGATAAAATATTTTCTGTTGGTGCGCCTACGGTTATGAACCATCTGGAATGGCTAAAGGAAGCGGGGTTTGATGAAGTTGATTGTTTATGGAAGCATGCCCGCAACGCAATTGTAGGTGGCTTTCGAAATCGCAGCTAATGAAGAGAATTTTTTAGAACTGGAGCTAAAGCACAAACAAAAAAGAAGCTTTTGAAAAACTGCTTTATGTTTAGATGAGCTCGATTGTTACGTGGACTTCTTCTGGCACACGTATGCGCATGATTCGTCTCATGACCCGTTCTTCTGAATCGATGTCAATTAAGCGTTTGTGAATGCGCATTTCCCATCTGTCCCATGTTGCTGTTCCTTCACCTGAAGGCGCTTTTAGAACTGGAACTCGCAGCCGTTTTGTCGGTAGTGGTACTGGACCATTGATTTTTACACCTGTTTTTTGGGCGATGCTTCTAAGTTCTCCGCATACCTCTTCCAATTTCGAGTAATCTGTGCTTGTGAGGCGTATTCGCGCTTTTCTTACCATTTTGGTCCATCAATCCAATTTGTTTTGCCTTTAATATATGTTGGTGACACCTTAGAGACTTCAGGCAAACATAAAAACCTATCGTCGCTGTTTTTTTCTTTATCGTCTTACATTTAGTGAGACCGCTGGGCTGTTTTATTTCTGATCAGAAAGGAAGAGATAGCTCGGATAATTCGGAAAAGAAGTGCTGACTATTTTACTATGTGAAATGGTGCAAATTCATGTTTTTGTGAAGATCTGTTGTGCAGGTTCTGTCAAACAAAATGTACGTTTGGAATATCGCTTCCCGGGTAAGATTTTACGTATTAATGTGTTCTTTGTGTTCGACAAATGAGGCTCCTGATATGCTTGAGTTATGTGCGAGGGTTTATGTGGCGCTTTAATCACAGTGAAGACGTGAAAAATACGTCTTAGGAAGACACATTGTACACGAGTACAACACATTCACGGAGAAAAAATCGAAATGAAAAACAAACATATAGTTGCTACTAAATCTTCAGGAAAAAAGGATATTCCGAAGGAGAGCGAAAAAGCAGAGCTCGGGTTTGAGCGATTACTAGTCGATGCTGGGCGTTCCAAAAAAGCTGCTGATGAGCTCTTGAAATGGTACACAAACTCCAGCTAAAAAGAATATCGCATTAACAGTCTCTATTGCGCTTGTATTTGCCTCGATAAAACGCAGGAAAGGCAAGAATTAAGTGGAAATTCGTTTTCTAATTTCTTCGACCTGTTGGGGTGTGAACACTTCTTCTTCACAAGCAGGGCATCTAAGCGCCTTAACGTTATTTAGTATAACGCCGTCGACTTCAAAGTCAAACTCTACTTCAACGTATTCCACGCAGCAGGTCGGGCAAAGCAGAGCCTCCGCTTTTATGCCAATTTGTTTATTGATTGAATTTTTTTCCAAGCTCTTCAGCCCAAGCCTCAACCTTACTCAAATCCGTATTATCCAACATGAGCTTACCAAGAATCTTTATGCGTCCTCCGAAGGCTTCTGCGCTTACTGCGTTGATTTTTGGAAACTTCGCTATGGTGTTTTCTACAAATTTGGCTTTTGCAGCATCATAGCTATCCTGCTTAGGAGTACCAGCCCAAGAGGAAGAAACAAAAAAAGCTACCTTTTTCCCAGTGAAGTCGTTTTCAAGAAACTTTACTGCTTTACTGTAAACTCTGCCATTCCTAACGCCTCCGCCGACGATAACGTTTTTGTATTGCGTTAGGTCGGGCACTTTCTGCTCTTTCAAATCAACCAAATCAACTTCAATCTGGAATTTTGAACGCAAAACTTCAGCGATTTTTCTCGCTGACTCTTCAGTTGCACCGCCCTTAGTCTCGTAGGCGATAAGTGTCCTATTTGCATCCATCTCTAAGCGCTACCATGCGACTCTTCATTCGGAGCCAGATTTGTGCCGCAGCTACGACAGAAAATCGAGCCTTCTGGGTTTTTTGTAGCACATTTAGTGCAAGTAACAATTTGCTCCTGAGGAGGTTTTTGCTGCCAATTCTCTCTTGCTTTCTGGATAGCTGAATGCGTCTCTCGCGCCGCCATGTTGAAGACTTTCTCAAGCTCTATTCCAACTTGGTAAAAAGTATCCCGCAACTCATCTGCTGGATAAACTGCTTTTGCAGCTTTGCCCTTTTCGGTTTTTGTGCCACATTTTGGGCAGAAATAAGCGTCGTCAGCTATTTGTGCTCCACAGCTTGAACAGTAAACCAAATTTTTCACCGTAGATACGCATGTTACACTGGGAATTTAAGCTTTTACTGGACTGAAAAGAAGAAAGAATTAAGGAAAGTGCGCGTTGGCTGGTTATTCTACGAGTTTGTGCCTGGCTTCTTCAATGAGCTTTACGGTTTGTAGTCGCCATGGCTCGAAGTTTTGGGGTGAGGTTGGGTATGTGCTGTAGTGTGCGCTGAGTCCCCGCATCATTGTAACGGTTAAGCGGAGTTTGTTGAGGAATCCTACGCGTCGTATGCCGCGGAACACGCGTTTTGCGGTTTCTGTGATATTTAGGTGGAAATCGTCGCCCATGCCTGCTTTGAGAACGTCATCTTCAGTCATCAGTTTTTCGTTCATACCATAGTTGAGGTCTGCGTCGCTACAAGATAAAAGGAACATCTTGAAAATGTCTAAGGTTCCTTGTTTTTTGCCATATGTGTCGATGTATTTTTTGTTGTAACCCCAAAGTGTCTCTTTTGTCGGTTCTCCTTTGTTTAGGGCTTCAACGATTTGTTGCCCTGCAAGATAGCCGCTTAGCATTGAGGGTCCGATGCCTCCGCCGTGAATTGGATTAACTAACGAAGCAGCATCACCAGTTAAAACGACACCATTTGAAACCATGTTGTCTAACGGCCTGCGTACAGGATCAAACCAAGAGCCACCAGTCAAAACCGTGGAACCTTCAAAAATTGATCTTTTAAAGGCTGTTTCATAGAGTTGCTGCTTGGGGTTAGGATAGTTTTCGTGCATGCAGGTGCCTATGCCCACATTGACACGGGCACCGCCTTTGGGGAAAATCCAGATATAACCACCTGGTGAGGCTTTTTGGTTAAGGTAGATTTCGCAGAAGCGGGTGTTTTCGGTTTCTTGTTTGAGTTGGCGAATTTCTCGGTAGCATGCTTCCACATCTTCGTTTGCTATATCGCGGTCTATGCCCATCTCGGCAGGTAGTTGCTTGCGTACCATGCCAAAATAGCCAGTAGCGTCAACCACAACCTTACTTCGTATCTCCGTAACTTTGCCAGTTTTCATGTTTTTCGCAGTTATTCCTGCTACTGCGCCTTTCTCAATTATGGGTGAACGGAAATTCATGTTATCTTGCAGGAGTGCACCTTTGTCGGTTGCTTTCTTAAGCAGCCACTGCCCGAACAGTCGCCTGTTCAAAAGGAAACCGATGAAGTCTTTGTCGGCTATGGTGAAGACTGTGTTTTCGTCTGGGGAATAGATTTTTATCCCATCAATTTTCGCTTCCAACTCGCCGCCTGTGGGTTTTTCCAGCCCCAAAAATTTAAGATGATGCTCACCCAAGGCGTCGCCGCAGACTTTTTCGCCGATTTCTTCACGTTTTTTCTTTTCGATGATGCAAATTTTTAAGCCTTTTTCAGACATGGTTTTTGCTGCTAAGCAGCCTGCTGTTCCTGCGCCAACGACTACGGCGTCATATTTTTCCAAGATATTATCCTCCAAGTAGATGTAATTTGTATACCTTGTTGTATTAGTAAACCTTTATAAATTGTGAAGTGAGCCAACCTACACTGAGTGTAAGACAGATGAGTGCCCCCTTGACTTTGAGTGCTGAATTCCGCAAAATCGTGGAAGCCCGAATGAACCAGGTTTTAAAGGGTGTTGAAGAAACCTTCAAGCAAATCATAGAAACCCAAAAAATAACACCGACCGAACTCAAAAAAGAACTTGACAGCCTACAAGAAACCTTCAATCTTTTGTTTCAGAAATGGAGCCTTGAGATCCTCTACACCCTACTGCTTAAAGACGCCATCGGCTTTGGTCAAATTAAAAAAATCTTAACCGTTAACTCCCGCACCCTCTCAGACAAGCTTAAGATGCTTCGGAAACATGGCTACATCACAAGAAAGGTAACTGTTGGTCCACCCCTGCGAGTGGAGTATGCGCTAACTTCCAAAGGAAAAAACACGGTCCTCCTGGCGCTGCCTCTTCTGTACTATTCCAGCTCATCCGAAGTTAAGACTTGATCGCTACTTCTCGTTTCTTTTAAAGGATTGTCCCAGACTTGTCGTTTCTTTAACGGTTTCGAAAACCATGCATGTCAGTGTCTTCTCTAAGCCGTTAATTAACCGTAACTTATCGACTACGAACTTGCCTATGGCATCAACATTTTCAGCTCGGAGTTTAATCAGTAAATCCCAGTCACCGGTAATTATGTAAACTTCTTGGACTTCGGGAAAACGTGCAATCTCTTCAGCAACAACTCTTTGTGAAACTGGAGTATCATCGGATTTTGATCTATAGGAAACGGATGCCAATATGAATGCCGCTGTACCTAAATTCAATTTTTCAGGGGCAAGAATGGCTCGGTACTGTTTTATTATGCCAAGCTCTTCCATACGTTTTGTTTTTGCGAAAACCGTGGTTATTGGTGAACCAATTTTTTTGGCGATTTGGTTTGCTGTTAGCTTGCTGTTTTCCTGTACGAGTTTGAGTATAGCTATATCTTTTTCATCCAGTTTAATGCTCATATGTAAATATTACATGTTTTAGCTATAAAACCTTGTGTTTTTCGTAATTTGTTCATGTTTTAGTATAAAAAATTTATTATCTCCTTTGCACAGTGTATTTTCACCATATTAAGTAAAGTGATCAAAATTGAAACAAGAATTAATTGAAACACCAAAACCGTTAGATCAACTTACTCCAACCGAATTGGAAAGAAAAGCCTGCATAGGCAAAATTATGACTTACTCACTAAAAAGTCTCACAGACACTTTTGTGAATAATGGTTTCCAATGGCTGCTTCCAGTAGCCCTAAGCCAAAGCACTGATCCGCTCTGGCCAGATCCAGGCGCATCCATCGAGAAAAGAATCGAAGTAGACATCTACGGCAAACCTGTACGAACCACAGCAAGCATGATCATCCATAAACTGGTCGCCTCATCCACCGCCTACCCGAAACTCTTTATACTTTCACCCAACATACGCATTGAAAAAGCAGAACGCGCCAAAACAGGCAAGCACACCTACGAGTTTACTCAACTTGATTTTGAAGCAAGAGATGCAACTTCTAAAGACATCATGACTTTGGTCGAAGATGCCCTCTGTTCACTTGTGAAGGATTTGAAACGTGAAATGAAAAGTGAATTAACTACACTTTGTCGATGTGATACACTGAAAGCTCTTAAGGCTCCTTTCAAAGTCTATGACCGCGTTGAACTTGAAGCAAAGTACGGTGTTGACGATTGGGAAGCAGGGATAGCCAAAGACATTACAGAGCCTGTTTGGGTAATGAACATTCCACGAGAATTCTATGATTATGAAGACTTCAAATCTGGAAAATGGGATAACTATGACTTGTTCCTGCCACAGTACGGTGAAGTGCTATCAGGAGCTAAACGTGAATGGGAATATAGCAAAATCTCAAAGAAAATTGAACGTGACAAAATTAAAAAAGAAAACTATGCATTAGTTCTGAAGATGGCTAAGGAAGGACGATTGAAACCTACTGCTGGCGGCGGAATCGGCATGGAACGGTTAGTAGGGTGGATTGCAGGCGTTAAACACGTTGGTGAATGTCAACCTTTCCCTAGAATTCCTGGTACTGTAAACGAACTTTAGGGAATGTGTAAAGAAACCAACTTGAGAACAATACAATCCACAACTTTTCTTTGTCATGCACAAAGTTTTTAATTGACTTATGCACCACTGTGAAAGGAAAGCAATTAAAATGCTAAAAAAATCTGGATTAAACCTGAAAACATTGGGTTTCAATCACAGAGCAGGCAACATTTAAGGTGAAAAAATGGCAACAATTGTAGATTCAGTAATAATGAATCCGTATCTCGAGGCGCTTCAACCGAAACTTAGCGCAGCAGACTTCAAAAAACTAAGCGTGATAAACAATCCAAACGTTCACGAATTTATCGCTAAGGAAAATGACCTCTGCCACCCAAAGGATATTTTCATATGCAGTGACTCAGCTGAAGATATTACACGTATCCGAAAGCAAGCAATTGCCTCAGGCGAAGAACAAGCAATCTTAACTCTACAGGGGCAAACTGTCCATTTCGACGGTGAACACGACCAAGGGCGAGATCGCCAAGCTACAAAGTATCTCGTACCGAAAGGAGTTACCTTAAGCAAAGCCCTTAACCAAATGGACCGCCAAGAAGGTTTAGCTGAAGTTACAGGAATACTTAGAGATTCAATGGCGGGAAAAACGATGATTGTACGCTTTGTCTCTCTGGGTCCCCAAGATTCTGTGTTCACTATTTTGGGTTTACAATGTACAGATTCATGGTACGTTGCTCACTCTGAAAACCTGCTTTATCGACCTGGATATGAACAGTTTGTTAAGGCGGGACCAAAAAGTGACTTCTTGCGCGTGCTACATTCATCTGGAAAAGTAAATGGTGACATGGTAAGTGTTGATTGGAATAAAAAATGCATTTACATCGACCAGATGGACAATACCATTTATAGTGTTAACACACAGTATGCTGGAAACTCTGTCGGCTTCAAAAAACTTGCCTTCCGCTTGGCCATTCGTAAAGCAAGCAGCGAAGGATGGTTAGCCGAACACATGCTCCTAATGGGTGTCTTTGGTCCAGGCGGACGCAAAACCTACTTTGCAGGAGCCTTTCCAAGCGCTTGCGGAAAAACCTCAACTGCTATGCTTCCAGGCGAGACTATTCTCGGCGACGACATTGCGTACCTAAGAGATGTCGATTCTAGTGCACGTGCAGTTAACGTAGAATCTGGCATATTTGGCCTCGTACAAGACGTCAACCCCAAGGACGATGCTTTGATTTACAAGCTGCTGACAGCGCCGGGAGAAACCATATTCTCAAATATTCTGGTTAAGGATGGCAAACCATACTGGCTAGGCATGGGCGAAGAGCTTCCTAAAGACGGTTGCAACTATACTGGCGCATGGTTTGAAGGCAAAAAAGACGAGGATGGCAACGATGTCCCACCAGCTAATAAGAACGCCCGCTACACCTTAGCGCTTAAAGCATTGAAAAACTGTGACCCTGAACTTGACAACCCCTTAGGTGTTGAATTAGCCGGCATAATGTATGGCGGACGAGATGCTAAAGCCTACGTGCCAGTTCAACAAAGCTTCAGCTGGGAACATGGCATAATAGCCTACGGTGCGTCACTTGAAACAGAAACCACTTTCGCTACTGTCGGCAAAGAGGGAATCCCTGAAATTAACATGATGAGCATCCAAGACTTCATTTCAATTCCAATGGGCAAAAACGTTCACAACAACTTGAACTTTGGACGGAAACTCAAAAAACGACCAATCATTTTCGGAGTAAACTATTTCCTAAAAGAAGTTGGCAACGGCAAATACCTAAACGGCACACAGGATAAACATGTTTGGATAAAATGGATGGAGCTAAGAGTGCATAACGAAGTAGACGCTTTGGCTACTCCAACAGGATTTATTCCAAAACATGAGGATTTACGCAGATTATTCAAGCAGGTGCTGGGCAAAAACTACGCGAAGGAAGATTACATTAAGCAATTCACTATTCGTGTTCCGGAAAATCTTGCCAAGATTGAACGGGTGCAGCGATTTTACCAAGAAAACGTTACTGACACGCCATTGGAACTTTTCGGCATTTTGTATCTGCAACGTCAACGCTTGCTTGAAGCTAAAGAAAAATACGGTGATTACATTTCGCCAGAAAGCTTTGAAAAAGGAGACTGAACAAACTGATGAATCGCAAACATCCAGTTTTACCTCTTTTTGGCGTCAGATTTTTAAACAGATCAAATATATTGACTAATAATTCATAACCGTTAATTAACAAAAATGATTAATTGGAAAAACAAAAAGAAAAAGATGTGAAGGAAAATGATGATGAAAAAACTGGAAAAACGAGACTCTGCATACACAATAAATCTAGCCAATAGCGAAGAAGACGGTTCCTTCCAATGCCCCAAATGCAAAGTGTCAATCTCACCGGAAGACGAGACTGAAAACAACTATAAAATCGAAGACACCAAACTTGTAAACGGCGAGCTATCCGAACTGATTATTACTTGTAGTAAATGCAGAAGCGTCATAAAACTCACCGGTTTCCAAGGTTTTTAATGCCAAGCTTAACAACTCTTGCTAACCAGTTGGACTAACACTAGTTTGGTTTAGCCAAATAGTTTATTTTTGTTATGATACATTACTCGAAGTAGATTTAAAATGATGATTGAAACCTTCACTGTTGGCATGTTGTCAACAAACTGCTACGTCGTTAGTTCAGAAAAGGGTAAAGAAGCAATTGTAATTGATCCAGGATTAGACCTGCCTTTTGAAGCCCAACAAATTTTTGACTATGTCGCGAAAGAAAAACTAAAAATAAAATTAATACTCAATACTCACGGGCACCAAGATCACATAAGCGGCGACGTCATATTCCAAGAAAAATACAACGTTCCCATCTACATTCACAAATATGATGCCTCATCGATTGAAGAATTGGAAACAAGCAAATTCCCCGCTCCTGTCCTTTTAGAAGACGGGAGCTTAATCAAGTTTGACGATGAATCTCTTACGGTTATGCTTACGCCTGGACATACTCCTGGCAGCATATGCCTTGTAAGCAAGAAGCTCGTTTTTACAGGCGACACATTGTTTAATGAAGGAATCGGCAGAACAGATTTTCCGGAAGGCTCAATGAAAGACATGCAGGCGTCTTTGCAAAAGCTTGTACGCTTGCCTGATTACTTGTTGATTTATCCTGGGCATGGACCAACATCCATTATCGGTGAAGAAAAAAGGAAAAATCCTTTCCTAGTTGGCAATGATTTTTGATTTAACTGTTGATTGCTTGATTAATGCTTAATTCTTGTAATGCCTTTAGTCGTTTGATGATGTTTGGGTGAGTTGAAAAGACTTCGACGAACTTGTCTCCTTTGGTTGGTTGCTTTGCAAGTGTGTCTCGAAGCAAATCTTGTTTGCTTCTAATTTGTGCCGCGTGAAGTTCTGCAGAGTCGGCGCTTGCTCTGTTGGTGTCAGTGATGAATAATGCTCTGAAGGAGCTTTGGTTTTTCTGGTCTTCTTTCTTTTGTTGGCCGCCACGTTTGCTTTCTTCAACAATTGTTACTAAGCCAGTTGAGAGCTTAACTGCACCGTTTTCAACCACTGAAACACTATGCCTGTCAGCATAGTATTCGCGCAACCGGCTAAGGTACAATGTGAATAAGGTTAGTACCCAAGAGAACGCCATGAAAGCTATGCCTATGAGTGCATTGCTGCCTCCGCTGCTTTTCTTTTGTCCTCCACCAAACATACCTGACAGCATCATGGAGTAACCAATATAATAGAATAAGGCTGGTAAGAAAGAAGCTACCATCATGACTTGGACATCGTGGTGTTTAACGTGGCCAAGTTCATGGCCCAAGACAGCTTCAACTTCGCCGCTGTCAAGAGAATCAAGAAGCCCTTGAGTGACGGCAACTCGTGTTCCCGATAATGGTGAGCCGTATGCGAATGCATTTGGAAGAGGAATGTTCGCCAACATTAGCTTGGGAACGGCTATTCCGCTTTTTCTGCTTATGTCATTGACCATTTGGTGCAGTTCTGGTTTCTCGTCTTGTCTAAGTTCTTTAACTTTGTATATCCAGCCAATAAGATATGGTGCTAACAACCATTGACCTATGTTGAGGGCTACCACGAGGATTCCTATGTCTATTAGGGTAAAGCCTATTCCAGCCACAGTTAAGATTACTGCGAACACGAGTGTAGATAAACCAAATATGATGGCTAGAGTTCCAGCCATAGAAATTCGAAGTTTCCAAGCGTTCATGCATCGGTCACGGATAGCTTCAATGTCTTCCCATGGGCACTTATAACTTTTATGTGCAAAAGTACATTAAAACCCTTAAGATTAGTTCATTCTGAATTGGCTACCAAAATAAGTCGACTAGAACTGGGGCTAAGACTTTGCTGGTTATAATCACCGTAAATTGCTTTGACGGTGAAACCTGCCTGCTCAAGTAACACCTGCAACCGCTTAAGTTCGTACAAACGTGCATTATGTTCAAAAACCCTGATCCGCCCATCCTCTTTGTTGCAAATTACCCATAAATCATGAAGTCGCGCACCATTAGCCTCGACTGTTCGTTTCTGCAGAAGAAAAAAGCTAGGGTACTCTTTCCACTTGAAAAAATGGAAAACCAACCATGCGCCAAAGCGATTAGCCCTAAACATAATTGGTAAGAGAGCCCACTTAAGCTGCCTTAGCCAATTTGTTTGGTATTTTGAGATTAGACGTTCGCGGTTAAAGACATCAACAATCAACATCCCATCGTCCTTAAGCACCTCTCGAAGAGCTCTTAGGCATTGCACATCATCGTGCTCATTGGGCAAGTATCCAAAACTCAAGTACACGCCAAACCAATACGGATACATGCCTAATCGTCAAAACTTTAATCCAATTAAAAAACGACGGTAAAGCAGATAACACAATAAAACGAGTTAGCTATTCACTAAAACTCATAAGCAAATATACCAACCTAATGAACCCCGAAACAGTCAAAAACTTTATCGCAAACCTAAAAACCAAAAAAGGCAAAGAAACATCAGGAGAAACAAAAAACAGCTTAGCATACGCCTACGATTATTTCTGTACCTTAAACACCATTCAATGGAAAAAACCATTCTACAAATTTGAACGCAAAATACCACTAATGCCCACAAAAGACAACGTAACAAAAATCATCAATTCAGCAACCGAAAAATACTGTTGCATATTCACAATCTTAGCCGAAATAGGAGCAGAACCACACGAATTAGAATGCACACCAAGAAACCTAATAGACCAACAGCAAGGCATTATCAGCATACAAGGACACAAAGGACACCTCTCAGGAACATACAAACTAACAAACCAAACAGTAGAAATGCTAAGAAAATACCTATCCAAACACACAGAAGAATACCCATTCCCAAAATCAGCAATAATGGGACAAGTTTGGGGAGAAACACGAGAAAGAGCTATACAAAAATACAGCCAACCCGACCTAAAGAAAATACCACTAAAAAACCTTAGAAACTACTCAGGCGGACAACTCTACTACAAACTATTAGACCCATTAGCAGTAAAAGCACACCTAAGACACAAAAAACTTGAAACAACAATGCACTACCTAAGCGGAATGCCACAAACCAATAACGAAGAAGAATGGACAGTTAAAATTGCATCAACTAAAGAAGAAGCAATAAACCTCATAGAACAAGGATTCATTAACACCGAACTTACATTCAACGGAGAAACAATAAAAGCATACAAAAAACGAAAATAGAAACCAAAACTACCAAAAAACAACAAATGACAAACAGGAGAAAAAAGATATGAAGAAAGAAGAAAAAATATGGAAAAAAATACACGAACCAAAAATAGAAGAACTAATAATACGCTTCAACCAAAACGGAAAACCTGAATACATAATGGAAATAATAGACCCAAAAGACATACCAAAAATAACACGCGAAAGAAAGAAAAACAAAAAATAAAAACAACACACACAACAATGTCAAATCACCCAAAGCTCTCTTATCCACCAGACCGCAAACAAACTCGGTGCGCTCCTCACTCTGTTGCGGTGCTCCCTCGAAGAATATTCGCACACTGAAAACAAAAGAGAGCACCAAGAGAAAAACCCTAACTTAACACATAACCAAACAACACAACAAGCAGAACAAAACATAAAACAAAATCTACAAGAACACTTTTAACATAAACACAAAAAATGAAAACTACAAACCACTACCAAAGCAGTAAAACAACACCATGCAAAAGCATAAAAAAAGAAAGGAAAGAAAACCAATCCTAAAAAAACTCAGCGACCAAGAAACACAGCCAAACATTCTTCAACCTTATCTAATGGACACTTGAAAAATACAGACAAACGCTCTCTAACTTCAATCACCGAACACTTAAAAAACACAGACAAACGCTCTTCAACCTTAACCAACGAATACTTAACGAATTCACCCATAAGGTCTTGAGCCTCATAAAAACCACAACCAAGAAACTTCGCAAAATTTTCCGTGTCCAAAAACGACGAATCCTCAGCCTTATCTTCAGCCTCAATATCAGCCGATTCAACCATAAAACAATTTTTGCACATATGAGAATCAAAAGACCTATTCATACCAGTTAAAACACAGCCACATCCAACACAAGTACCTTTAACGATAACGGTAGAACAACCAAGACCAAGAACAACCTCTTTAGTCTTAGAACAATTTTCACACAAACAAAAAGCTAAATCTCGATTTTTCCCAGTCAAAGAACAACCACAGCTAACGCAAATCCCTTTAACAGATTTAGAAACCTTAGAAGGTATCATCCATAATCACCACCTAACACAACAAAGCTACCAATAGAAATACCTAACGGAAAATAAAAAAAAGGGAAAATAATATGTCGAAAAAACAAACTATTCACCGCTAATAACACCAACCTCAGACCAAACAACCTTACCATCCTCGGTTACAGGAAGCCAATCATCCATCTTATAATCAGGCGAATCCCGAAACTTCACAATCTCATACTTAGTACCACTATAAACATGACGAACCAAAGGAGATTTACACTCAACCTCAGGACACAACATCTGTTGCGACTGATAACCAGATTTAAAACGACGTGAACTACAATTCCCAACCCAAGTAACAATATGAACATGCTTAGTATTCGATTCAAATCCACAATGCGATAATTCGTAAAGACAAGTACGAAAAACGGAAAGATTATCATCTCGTTTACTGAACACCTTAACCAAAAAATTATCCTTCTCACGTAACCTACGCGACAAACCTTCAAAATGCTCACAACTCAAACAGGCAGAACCACCATGATTATTATAATTCGTTTTCCCCTTAACAGATTTAGAACCCCACTCATTATAATGCTCACAATTCCGACAAACTTCGTAAGATTCCTTAAAAAAACCAAGCCAATGATAATGCGGATTATAGTAGAATTTCGACAAATGAAAAACACCATCAACCCAACGCGAAGATTTATACGCAAGAGGATGAAACACCAAAACAAAACCTAACAAGCCACGAGCAAAAAGAGCATCAATACACTTAGCTCTCATATCAGTCTCGGACAAGCCATAAAAAACAGGAGGAACTGAGACCATGCCAGCTTCCACAGCTAACCCAGTTTCCTTAGACTTCTTATCTAACCTCTGAGCAATATGCTGAGCCGAGCGAACCGCATTTCCATAGAAAAAACATTTCGGGCAACGCCAATTAAAACAATGATGATGTATCTTATGAAAAAAACCTAAACCGACATGTTCCTTATGGAGCTCAACCTTTGAACACCCCTTAGTCATAACATAACCATCACAATCACCATTCAACGGCATACCATGCCCAACAACTTCAAAAACATGCCCATTACAATCCAAATCCCTAAAAAACGTAGGACTAATATCCATAACAGGAGCAACAAACCCCCCTAAATAACCCAAAACAGTTTTCTCACCAAAATCATCAATCAACGTATCAGCACCATGAAAAGCCAACCGAGCAAAATCTAACTGCTCCTTCGTAGCAGACGAGTACTCCTTAAAAGTACCATCTTTAAAATGGACAACACGTTTTTTAGCAACAGAAGCAACACTATCGCCTACAATACCAAAACCGCCAAAAGGCAAAAACACTCGAAAACAAAATCGAAGAGCTTTATATACCCTAAAACCAGAAATAAAAATCTTAGTATATAAAGACCAAAAGCCACCGCCTAAACGACAACCCAATGAATCATCCGAATAGAAAGGACTATCAAACCAATTAAAAACAGCCAGCCAGAACACTATTAAGCAAACAATAAACATAACCGCTAAAAAAGCAAAAAACAAAATCATAGGTGAAAACACCGTACCCCTATGTTGAATATTCCCAAAGCACAAACCGACAAAATGCTACAGAAACACCCTAACATAGAGGTACGTACAACACAAAAACTGAACTGATTAGAAAAACTAATATAAGAAACCAACTAAGTCACCGTTTGCCTTTGATTAAAGCCACTGCTAACCATCAAAGCAACAACCTCAACAAAAGGGGAACACAAAAAAACAGCAAAAGCAACCATTAAAAAACAACCTCTCTAAACTTCCTTCTCTGAAACCAACCTGAAGGATTCAAATGCAAAAAACAAACTTCAACACAACAAGTCTCACACCGAAAAATAGAACAGTGACCATTATGGAAACACGGTCTCCGTGACTGATATCGACACCTATCAACTATAGGATTCCCAACAACAGAACGAGCATCATCCTTAGAAAAACTAAAAAGCTTAGGATTTTTCTCCATATCCATAGCCCTCACAGAACCCGAACCAACGGACACCCAACAAACCCGTCAATCGTATTCCACAAAGACTACGGACAAATATCGACTTAACAACCAACTTACCCAAAAAACTACTACCTAAACTCTTCCAAAAAAGCGAAGACAAAATCAAACCATAACAAGTACCTTTCCGACAGCCAAATTTTAAACTTACCTTACTGAAAGCTATCAAGATACTCACACTAACCTAACAAGCAATCGCTAGTAATAAAGCTTGATATACATCAACACGGCAGAAAAACCACAAACAACTAAATCAATCACATGTAATACAACATAAATAAAGCAATCTTATAATTCAAGATAGCCGATACGCAAAGCCGTTCTCACCAAAACCGATGCGCACAGCCAACAAAAACAAAAAATAGGGTAGAAGAAAAGAATAAACAGGGAACCGCGTCAGATCAGGGCTCGAGCGAGCCCATCATCTAAGGGTTCCCTACCGTACCTTCCGTGAAGAGGGGTGCCTTGTGTGTCGAACCGATAAAGAAAGAACACAACAACGACACCGACCTAACAAAAAAACAATAAAAATAAAATAACAAAAGGGCAACCCTAAAAAAACCAGCCACGAACCCACCGCAAAGACAAACAAGCGCAAAGGAAAGCATGGCAGAAGCGTAAACGTAGAACTGCAAAAACCGCAAAGCTAAGCAACTCAAACAAATGCCCTAAGCCATACCAAGACAGGCAACACCCCACGCAAAGCCAATCGAAGCAAAGCATCAATCAGCAGAAACAATTAAAAAAAAATCTTACATAGAGGTATAATACATATATACCACTATTACATTATACCTTTAATAAATGAAGGTAAAACCAAAATGGAAAACAAAAAATTAACATTCACCATAACCCCAGAAAACGAAAAAAAACTAAGAGAACAAAACAGATACAAAGGCGACATGTCAAAAATAATCAACCAAGCATTAGAACAATACTTCAAGAAGGTAAAACAATGACTGAAAAAATTTCAGAAGAAGAATCTAAGATTGGATTGATGTGTAAGGCAAGTATCCAAAACTCGTGTCCATGCTAACCGCAGCCGAAAATGCTTCAGCCGCGAAGGGCAAAAACCGCATATCCGCCTTGATCAGTTGAACATCTCCTTCTTGTTTCTTCGCTATTCTCAGAAGATTTGATGACACATCCAAACCGACCATGTTGTACCCTTCCTTGCTTAGAGGAATTATGTGCCTTCCAGTGCCACATGCAAGGTCCAAGACAAGCCCATCTGGCTTTAGTGTGCTTTTTACGAATTTTACTTGACAATCCGTTGAGTTTTGGTCAGCTATCTCTGCCCAGTATTTGCCCATCTCGTTAAAAACGTTCATGCTGCTGTTTCTCGCCCTCATTTCTTAGAATTATTTCAAATCATATTATGGCGATCTAAAGATTTAGCTATCCGTGGTTAACATGATGTAAATTTTTTCGAGCCGCTTAAATATCCAACCGCTTATTTCCTAATCTGTTGGAGAATCAAGCTTTGAGTGAAAAACATGATTGGCAACACCTCTACATGCTGCTTAAACTTGCAGAGATGGGTGCTTACAGACGAATCGCAAAAATCTCAACCGAATACTTAGCGGGAAAACTTGGAATTTCACAGCAGACAGCTTCCCGTTACCTCATAGATCTTGAGCGGAAAGGTTGGATACAGAGAAATATTACTCCAGAAGGGAGCTTAATCAGAATTGAAGACGCTGGAATCAAGGAACTTCAGAGACTTTATTCTAACCTGAAATTGCTGATGGAGAAATCTTATCCGCCTTCAGTAACCCTTGAAGGAACTGTTTTTACAGGCTTAGGTGAAGGTGCCTACTACATTTCAAAGGAGCCTTATCGGAAACAGCTAACTGAAAAACTAGGGTTTGAACCTTATCCGGGCACATTAAATTTGAAATTGTCAAGCGACTACGACATTAAGACAAGGATGGAAATAGAAGCCTACCCAGCTATCGAAATTCCCGGCTTCAAGAATGAAGACCGAACCTTCGGTTTAGTGAAATGTTACCCTGCTACCGTCGACAACAAGGTAAAAGGAGCCCTGATAACTGCACTCCGCAGCCACTATGACGTTTCAGTTCTGGAAATAATTGCGCCTGTCTGCCTCAGAAAACAATTAAACCTGAAAGACGGCAACAAAGTGAAAGTGGAAATCTACATCCAGCCCTAGTTTTAAAACGGCATAGAATTAGGAGAGTACTTAACAGAGTACTGCTCCTGCGGTTTACGTCTTGTACCCAACCAATAACCAACGAGCAAACCAAAACCTAAGCCACCCAAATGAGCCAAAATGTTAACGCCTTCACCTGTATTGATAAAAAACAGAAAGAACGCATAAACTAATGCTCCAAGAATAGATTGCCGAACGGAGCGTCTAGCATAAATCACTACTGCACCAAACAAAGCGAAAATTGCGCCTGAAGCTCCAACTGAAACAAACAGTGGTCCGAAAGAAAGAGAAAGAAGATTGCCTACCAAACCGCCGATAAGATAGATTCCTAAGAATTCTGGAAGCGAAAACATTTCTTCTCCTCTTAAACCGAATAGAAAGAGGAATAGCATGTTGCCGACGAGGTGAACTATTGAGGCATGAATGAACATTGAAGTGAAAAGTTGATAATATGCACCTTGAAAAACGAAAAGGTTCACTTGCCCCCACTGATAAATGACGTTGTTGCCAGTGGTCAAAGCATCTCCGCCTACAATTGCTCCATAAATGTAGATGGCAACGTTTAATGCGATTAGGATGTAGGTGGGCTTGTACTTGGTACAGTTCATGTGCTATAACCGGTTTATTTGGAGAGTTTATCGATTATTTTCTGTTTTATCTTCGAGGAACTATCTAAAGTATTCTCTCCAAACTTGCCTATTCTAACAATCTTAACGTTCGACTTGTGCATATCCAAGTAAGTCCTAACCTGCCTATACATATCCTCTTGATCATATCCTAGCGCAATTACGTCTGGCTTTATGTTTTCAATAACTTCACCGATATCAAGACTCTCATAACCAAGAACCGTTCTATCAACAACCTTCAAAGATTCAACCAATGAACAACGTTGATCCTCAGACATTATTGGTTTTCTGCCTTTTGTCTTCTCAACTGTGCTATCTCTCGCAATAATAACTACGAGCTCCGCGTTTTCCCCGCCTGCCTTCTTGGCTTCCTCCAAAAACCTGACATGCCCCAGATGAAGCAGATCAAAAACGCCTGAAGCTAAGACAACGGTTTTCTTTCCTGATTTGTTGGCCATTCGAATTTCACAGCACCCAATAATCTTAACGCGTCCAAGAGCCCTTCACAGTAGGCTACAGAGGTTAGGCTTGTTTCAAGCTTGCCTTGAGCTTTATAATACTTTGCGTCCTCCAAATAATCTATTGCCCAACGCAAAATGTTGCCAACCGCGTCCTCTGTTAGGCTAATTTGGACTTTTGATCGTTCAAGGTCTTTCAGAACCTTTTCTGCTGAAGAAATGTACTTCGAAGCGAGCGTTTCTAAACTCATTTGGTAAACCTCCTAAACTCCGCCGGTGCACCAGCAAAAGCAATCAAGGAATCAACTTCCATAAAATGCATCTCACCGGGAAAAATCAAGCTAAAAGGCGGCTCACCAAAATCATAGATGGCTAAATCTTTGAGAAAACCCGCTTTCAGAGTTGGGTTGTCGCTTCCTGCCCGTGCTATACCAACTGCAGGCGTGTCCGGGGTGGCGATGCCTTGCTTTTTCTTCTTTTCTACTTCAAGTAACATTGCGATGGCTTGGTTGATGCTCAAAAAATGTTTTTCGTTGGCTTTCAAATCTAAAAGGCAAAGTGTATGCAAACCAAAATTCTTGTTTTGAGCAATAACATTGTAGGGTGTTTCAGAAAAATTTTCGGGAAAAGGTATGGTGACTGTTTTTCCAAATTTATAGTTGTGCAGTCCCGACAAGCTGACTATGGCTGAAATTATTGATGTGCCATGGATAATTTTGGTTTTGATTCCCTGCTTCTCCGCGTCAACCCGCAAAGTAACATGAGTTGTGGCAATAAAAGGGTCACCTGAAACAAGAAACACTACTTTGCCTTTCTTGGCGGCTTCAAGAATTGCCGATCCATTTTCTTCTTCTAATTCACGTCTAGAAACTAATGTGATTTTTTTGCCGCACAAGGATTCGAAACGTTGCATGCTAAAGTCAGGCATGAGGCTGGTGTAGAGCTCCATGAAAACGCTGTCTGCACTCTTGGTCTCATCTAATCCTTTGATGCTGATGCCTTTTTCATCGTTTAATCCTAAGCCTACGAAGATAAGTTCATTCAACTGTTGAACCCGTGTAAGTAATTCGGGGGTTACAACTTAAACGTTATTTTCTTTAATTTTGCCTGCTTTAACCAATTTGTCGTAATAATTGCGGCAGTCATCTACTGAGATTCCATGGCGTTGACAGTATTTGATTAGAACTTCCTCTACTGATTCGCTTGGCTTTCTATTTTGGATCATGTCTTTCAGTTCTTTTGCTTTATGTTGCTTGTCAAATTTCTCACTCATAGAATCTTCCTTCGTGTTCGCAATTTTTCAATAAATCGTTCATTTGAATATTCTCAGGCTCTTTTATTAAGATTGAACCCACAAACCCAAAGGCAGATAAATTGACTCGGGATTTTGTCCCAAAAAGGGTCGAAATCATTTGAATTTGGGAAATTTAACCTTTCCAACATACTGGAGAATCCACTTCACAAGCTCATCATAGGTGTCTACTCCAAGTTTTGTCAGGAAAACATCATCGTTTGAATCGAATTCAACTAATCCTTTATTCGACATCCAAACAAGGTACTTTACAAGCCGATCATAAGACATACCCGTAGCTGTGGCTAGTGCAGTTTTGTTCGTTCTGCCGTGGTCTTTGAGGGTCTTAATTACCCTTGCCAGGACATAGAGATCAGGCTTTGAAATCGGCTCTCCTGAATTCACTGTCAAACCACCGAAGCTCCCACAAAAGCGAATCAAGACGCCCAACCTGGTCAAAACGATAGCGAAGATCCTTCATGCTTAATACCAAAACAAGAACAAGAGGAATCACCAAAAGCGAAATTGGGTCAAGGCTCAGATGTGCAATATTTCCCATGACCCCCGACAAAAAACCAAACAAAATAGAAGCCAATATCCAGTAAGCTATTATTTTCACAGCTCCATAAACTGCGAATCCGAGTTTGGCGAACCTTATATCATTAAAGGTTTTTTCCCAGTTTGTTTCTTGCAGTAGTCTTAATGCGCCTGGAGTTCCCTCGTTCAATGTGCTTTTCCACTGCATAATTTCAACGGAGTTCAGTTTTCTTCGAACCCATAAAGCTCCAATAATCACTCCGAAGAAAAGAATTGTAACACTGTAAAAAGGAAGCACAACTGAATTTCCTGGATAAACAAAGCTATCCCCATAAAAAACGTCCAGGAAGTTAATGGCAATGTTTACTGCCTCTGAAGCAACTAATGAAGCCACAAAAATTATAACAAAATCCGCCATCGCATTGGCGAATTCTTTGTAAGCTTTAACCCGATCCAACGCATTCATGAACTCGACCATTTTGCTGTTAAGGTTCTCCTCTGTCAAAGTCCAACACCATATCCCTGAACACTTACCTGCGCGTTTCCTTCAATAAGAAACCAATAAACCGAAATTCTCGAGTCAAATCCTGGAAAAGTTTCTGGGAATTGATTTAAGGAGAGAAGGCGTTGGAAGTCGGTGCTGTTTGATACGAATTCTGCATCTATTGGATGATTGTCAGAAAGATTGATTCCTAAACCTTGAATTGCGAAGCTTCCATAAGAGGGTCCATTGCTGGATAATTTTACTGAGAATTTGTAGTGAGCAACTGCAGGTATCTCGGTTTGCGTGCCGTTTGGGAATATTAACGTTGTATTAGATTGTCCATTGTAAACTTGGGGGATTATGTCAATTTCCACTCTGAGATTAGCATAGGAAGCTTTTGAGATGACTACAGCTGTAAGACCATTTGCATAAGCGTCAACATTGATAGTGCGAAATGAAGCTACAACTGCAACTTGGGCCGTCAAGATTACAATTAATGCTAAGAGCAGCCAGAGTTTTTTCATGAATGAAATACAAGGAAGATGTGAATATAAGTCAAACTCATTTCCAATGAGTATGATCAAAACCCCACAAAGGATATTCTTGGAATCAAGTTATTCTTTTCATCCCGCAAGTAGCTAGCAAGTTGATAATTTTCTTCTCGGAATATTATGTAGAGTTTGAGTAGTGTTTTTGATTTTTGGATAAACCGCCCAACCAAACATTTATATCATTTACGTTAAAGAGAAACCTCAGCATTTCAGCCTCGTAGCTGAAGGATTGAAGCTAAATGAAGCCTGTAGAGAATTTAGTCAGAGACGGCATAAAGAAGCTCAAGCCATGTGTACACGGCGGAGAGGTCTTAGATGCAGCAGGCAAAAGCGGGTTTACGCGAGAAGAAATTTTGGATTTTAGCTCAAGCGTCAATCCTTTGGGTCCATCAAAAAAGGCGCTTGAAGCAGCAAAAAAAGCCTTCAGCCAAATCGCCGCTTACCCCGATTCGAATTCTACCGAGTTACGACAGGCTATCGCCAGCCATTTCAACGGATTGACCAAAGGCAACGTTATTGTTGGAAACGGTTCAACGGAACTTATGTATCTGTTCGCTGAAACATTTCTAAATAAAGGCGACAAAGTAATTATTCCTGCCCCAACATTTGGCGAATACGAGAGTGCGGTTAGGAAAGCAGGCGAAACACCCAAATTTGTTAAGCTAAACAGCAATTTCAATATTGAGTTCTCTATTCTTTTGCGTGAAATGGCGGGGGCGAAGCTTGTTTTTCTGTGTAACCCAAACAATCCAACAAGCATGCTCATCTCAACAGACGCAATAACAGAAATAATTGAGCGTGCAATGAAGGAGAATACGCTTGTTTTTTTGGACGAGGATTTTTTGGAGTTCGTAGAAAACGAAAAAGCCCTATCGATGATTAACAAAATCACGAAATATCCCAATTTGTTTATTTTACGGTCGTTTACCAAAATTTTTGGTTTAACAGGTTTACGCATCGGCTACGGAATTGCCTCCCCCGAAATTATTAATCTTCTGTCATGTGCGAAGATTCCTTGGAATGTTAACTGTCTAGCACAGGCCGCTGCTGTTGCCGCATTGAAAGATGAGCAACATTTGCAGATAACGAGGGATCTTATAAAAAAAGAAAAAGCACAACTGCTGAGGGAATTAATTAAAATTAGTTCTTTCAAGATTTATCCTGCAGACGCCAACTTTTTCTTCATTAACGTCAAGAAATCTGGCTTAACAGCAGCTAAGTTAACAAGTAAGCTTTTGAGTCAGGGCATTTTAATTCGAGATTGCACCTCTTTTAGAGGAGTTGACCAATATTTTGTTCGCATAGCAGTTAAAACTCGGGTGGAGAATGAGCGGTTGATTGAAGTTCTGAAGCGGATAGTGAAAAACTAGCGCGGTTTGATATTGACTTATGTTTGCTTTTGATTTCTCCTGGTTTATTGATTCTGCCCTCATTTTTCTCATCGCCTTTCTAATAGATGCAATCTTAGGCGAATACCCTGATAAAATTCATCCAACAATTGCAATAGGCAAAATAATAACTTACCTCAAACCCAAAATAAAAAACCCAAACCCGCGAATTGAAAAAGCAAACGGCGTGCTCTTTGCCATAATCGTAATCCTGATTGTGGCGCTCCCTGTGTTTGTGCTGCTTTTCTGGCTTAGAGAATCCTTTGGACTCTATGGACAAATAGCCTACATTATTGTTGGAGCAGTTTTGTTCAAAGCTACTTTCGCAATAAAAGGCATGGGTCATTATACAAAACCCATCGCTTTGGCTCTCAAGAAGAACGATTTGGCAGAAGCCCGCAAATGGCTACCCTTCATCGTCAGACGAGATCCAAACACGTTAAGTGAAAGACAAATTATTTCTGCAGCTGTAGAATCGATTGCCGAAAGCACAACAGACGGCGTAACCGCCCCATTCTTCTTCTTCGCCATGTTCGGCGTGCCAGGCGCATTTGCTTACCGCGCAGTCAACACGTTGGATTCGATGGTCGGCTACAAAAACGTCGAAAACAAAAACATCGGCTGGTTTAGCGCAAAACTTGACACAATAACCAACTATATCCCTGCCCGATTAACAGCTTACCTGATGGTTGCCGCATCATTTCTTTTGAAGGAAAACTGGCGTGAATCAAGGCGCATTCTAGAAAGAGACCACAACAAAACTGCCAGCATTAACGCAGGCTGGACAATTTCCGCTATGGCAGGCGCGTTGAATACTCAATTGGAAAAGCAAGGTTACTATACTTTGGGCGACGACCACGGAATATCGCCAGACCACATTAATAGGGCTTTGAAGGTTATGACATTATCCTCTATACTGTTTGGTGTGACCGTTTTGCCTGTTTTGGCTCTAAGAGTTTACGTTGTTGGAATTTAGCGCTCGAAAACAAGTTCGCTTTTAGAGCCAACAATTCAACAAATTAGAAAAGCCGGTAGAGTATGTGTATTACGGCTTACATAATCTAAGTTGTCTGTTTTAAGCTTAAATTCCAGTCAAATAAATCATGTTTTAGTTAGGTTCAGACGACATGGCTTTGGCGGTTGGAATCCTCTTTGCGATAACTGCAATGTTGAGTTGGGGCACAGCTGATTTCTTCGCAAAAAAAGCCATAGACAAAGTTGGATACAAAACATCTTTACTCCTCAATCAATTAGTGGCCTTCGTTCCTCTCCTCATCTTATCAATCATATTCTTCAAGTCGCCGCCTCTATCCGCCGAGCTAGTTTTAATAACTGTTTCAGCAGGAATTTTGGGAATAATCGCCTATATTTTCCTCTACAGGGGCTTTCAAAAGGGCAACGTATCAGTGGTTTCTCCGATATCTGCAAGTTGGTCAGTCATAACCACAGTTCTGGCTGTTTTTCTTTTTCAAGAAACACTTACGCTTCTGCAAATCGCTGGCATAATTACCGTGTTTATTGGAATATTCTGTGCATCCACAAATTTCGCGGAATTGAAAAAAAGCATCCATCTGGGAAGATCAAGCGGTGTTTCAGACGGTTTAATATCAATGGTTGCTTGGGGAATAACCTACACTCTTTTAAGACCAATCGCTCTCTCGTTTGGACCAATCATTGCACTTCTATTTCTTAGAATAACCGCAATCACAATTCTATTCTCCTACACAAAAATCAGCAAAACAAGAATTTCGTTTCCTACCCGATTGATCTTCATTTTTATTGCGGCAGCAGGGTTGCTTGATCTTCTGGGATTTGTAGCATTTAACTTTAGCATATCAACCGCATTCTTGTCAATAGTAGGTCCAGTAGCGGCGACATATCCAGCGGTGACCGTGGTGCTTGCATATTTCTTCTTGAAAGAAAAGATCGTTAGCAATCAAAAAATCGGGGTAATAGCGATAATAGCGGGGTTAGCTTTAATTTCACTGACATAACTGAATTATTTCTGCTATAATTAATCCTACAAACGTTCGGTCAAGACGATTATGATGCGCTGTGAGCAAGTTATCGGGCTAGCAAATCTTAAATTCATACCCAAACAATATCTACTTTAAAATCATTTGAAGAGGCGAAAAAATGAAAAACAAAACAAAAGCGTATATCACCTGTATCACGGCTTTCTTAGTGATGTCTTTGGCTATGATGTCCGTAGTGGCAGGTGCTGGATCAATAACGTTGACACCGGCAAGTCAATCGGCAGGCGCTTCAGTGTCAGTTGCAGGCACAGGCTTTGGCGCTACACAAGCTGTGGGCATAGGATTTGGACAAGAGGTAGTAGTTACTGGCGAAAACCATACCATTGACAATCCCACTGGTACTGGTCCGTTTACAGTCATAGCAAATCATTATCCGTTCAAACCAGGTTCCTTTAGTTTTCACTGCACCGTTACCTCATCCTCCAACGTTGTAGAATCCGATTATACCGATAATGGCGATGGAACACTAACAAGCTCAAGCACCTACGCTCTTAACCCATTTGTAAACTATGTAACAGGCGCATTTGGCCGTTCTACCACATCGGCATGGGATGGCTATACTGTAGTGTTTACTGCCAGTTACACTTATTATCAGTATAACGTGACTCCTGCTACCGGCGTAACCACGAGTGCCTCAGGTGCTTTCACAGCTAGCATTACTGTGCCCAACGTGGCTGCTGGAACCTACACCGTTACGGCAATAGATACAAGCGGAAACCGTGCAACTTCAACTCTAACCGTAACCGGCGCCATTCCAGAAACTTTAACCATCGGAGTCGTCGTAGTACTATCGACTTTTGTAACGCTAGTCAGCTTCAGATATTTCCGGGAACAACCAAAAATCCGAAAGCTCAATTGAAGGAAAAACCGAAATCGGCAAAAATCCTTCAAATTTTTTCTTTTCTTGTTTTCCTTGACGCAGATTTGTTTTGGAAAAGAAGCATCTTGTTTGTGTTTGAAAGAAAGCTTATGAGGCGCTCATGTTAGGAAGCCCCACCTTGCACTAGAACGGACATTTCTTGGAGAAAACGCGTGATTCATATTCTTGATTCATAAGACTTATTTTCCTTAAACCTCAAAGAATTAACCAAGACACGCAAAAACTGGAACACGAAAGCATGTTTTACAAGCTTCCATCAAGAGAATACTAAATGAAAAACCAAAAGAAACGCCAAAAGATTAGGCGCAAGCAAATTTTAGAAAGTGTTTAAAAATGAAAACTAACGATGAATGCCCTTCTTGCAGTTCAACTGAGACCGAGATTGTCTATGAAAGCGAGGCAGTATTTAATGTTTGCAAAGTTTGCAGAGAAATACGGTCAAAAAGCTGGTTTTGAAAACAACCC
>JBEKGO010000019.1:0-46896 GCA_050012755.1 Bathyarchaeia archaeon | reverse complement strand
CAAGTGCAAACATCCCTGAGAAAGTCGTCAACTACCTTCTATGGTTAAAGAAGCAAGGCTACGCTGAATCTACATTCTTTGACAGAGTAAAAATCATAAAATTCCTCGCCAAAAACTCCAACATAGACGACCCCGAAAACATCAAAGAGCTAATCGCAAAAAGAGACAGCTGGGGACTAGGACGCAAAGAAATAGTCGTCGAATGCTACAGCAACTATCTACTATGCGTTGGGGGAACCTGGAATCCACCAAGATACAAAGCCGTCGAAAAGCTGCCGTTCATTCCAACTGAGAGCGAAATCGACTACTTGATTGCTTGCTTGGGAAACAAAACAGGCACCTTTGCTCAACTGCTCAAAGAAACAGGCGCAAGACGCGGCGAAGCATGGCAACTAGAATGGACAGATATAGACTCTGAAAACCGAACGGTAAGAATAACACCAGAGAAGCACAGCAACCCAAGAATGCTAAGGATCAGTCAAAGATTGCTGGAGCGCTTACAAGACCTGCCCAAGAATAACAAGTACGTTTTCGGTGGAACAAACCTGGAAACGACAGCCAGACTGTTTGATCGCAGCAGAAAAATAGCAGCCAACAAGAGCAAAAACCCAAGACTGCTGAAAATAACCTTCCACACCCTTCGACACTGGAAAGCAACGATGGAATACCATAAAACCAAAGATATCCTTCACGTCATGAAAATCTTAGGCCACAAAAGCATCAAGAACACGTTGCGGTACACTCAACTCGTGGACTTCGGAGATCAAGACTACGTCGTTAAAGTTGCGTGGACACTTGAAGAAGCAGTCAAGCTACTAGAAGCAGGTTTCCAGTACGTTTGCGATTATGAGAAGGGCAAAATCTTTAGAAAACCCAAGTAACTGCCACCCGCCGGGTGTTTGTCCAAAAGTATGTTGGTGGCGCCGGGGAAGGGATTCGAACCCCTGCGGGCGCGAAGCCCACTAGCTGTCTTGCCTTTTCTGGCTTTAGCCCTCTTTTGTTAGATCTCGAGGCTAGCGCGATAACCACTCCGCCACCCCGGCTTGAATACAACGATTGTGTCTGCTGTGTAAAAACATTTCCAGTCAAAGGAAAAGCGTTTTAAAACTACAGCAAGATTATTCAAGGTTACAATCAGATAATAAGTGCTATTTTTTGGGCAGTAACAAGCGACGTTTCAGGACTTTTCGGGACGCAAAGAGACGCAACTAGACGCGTGGTGAAAGTTAGGTGCCAACTGAGTAAAATTAGATTTCCAAGGTCGCAACTATTAGGCAGAGATTAGTCACAACCAAAAAATAGATCCGCAAATCTCAGCTAAAAGAAAGATGTCATACTTTAAATTAGAAAAACTTTAAAAATTAAGTAAACAATAGATTGCTCTTTGCTTTATCATTTTAAATGGTAACGTTTATAACTTAATTTACTATTAGCTGAAGGCGCGAAGCGGAAGTACTATGGGACATCGTAAAACTCACGCTCCAAAACATGGTTCACTTGCTTATTTACCTAGGAAACGCGCCAAGAAACCAACTGCGCGAATCCGATTTTGGCCAAAAATCAAATCTGACTCTCCTAAACTTTTAGGTTTTTCAGCTTACAAAGCAGGCATGACATACGTCTTCACCATTGAAGATCGTAAACGTTCACCTAACTTCGGCAAAGAAGTCGTGCGAGCAGTAACGGTACTAGAAACGCCACCGATAATTGCATGTGGCATTCGAACTTACACAAAAACACCATACGGGCTCCAAAACATCGGAGAAGCATGGATGAAAGATCCACCAGCAATCTTAGACCGACTGTTGGTTCTTCCAGAAAGCTTTAACAGTGAAGCTATGCTTGAAAAAATCCAGCAAAACCTTGACCAAACAAACTTTATTCGAATTATCACAGCGACACAGCCCTCTCAAACCAGCCTATCAAAGAAAAAACCCGAAGTATGCGAAATCCAAATCGGCGGAGGCACAATTCAGCAGCAATTTGAATATGCCAAACAACTTTTAGGCAAAACAATAGCGCCTGAAGAAGTATTCAAAGATGGACAATTCATCGACATTGCTGGAATTACTGTGGGAAAAGGCTTCCAAGGTCCAGTTAAACGTTGGGGAGTAACTTGCCTCCAGCATAAAGGCAGAAAAACAAAAAGAGGCATCGCCACTTTAGGACCATGGAATCCACATCACCTAATGTACTCAATTCCAAGAGCAGGACAAATGGGCTATCACCAACGCATAGAATTCAACAAACGCATATTAAAAATCGGCAAAGACGGCAAAGAAGTAACCGTCAAAGGCGGATTCATCCGATATGGCGAAGTAAAAGGACCCTACATACTGCTTGAAGGTAGCATACCGGGTACGGAAAAGCGCCAAATCCGCTTACGTGTTCCAGCACGTCCACCCACAGAAATACCAGAGGTCCCACCACAAGTGACATATGTATCTCTGGAATCTCCACAAGGAAAATAGGATGAAAAGCCATGCCACAGCAAAAAAAAGCCGAAATCTTTGATTTACAAGGAAAATCAACTGGAAAAACCACACTTCCAAACATTTTCTCAACACCGCTGAGACCAGATGTGATAAAACGAGCAGTCTTAGCTATACAATCCAGCAGGTTACAACCGCAAGGAAGAGACCCGATGGCTGGAAAAAGAACAACTGCAGAATCACGCGGAACAGGAAGCGGAACCGCAAGAATTCCCCGTATAAAAGGTGGCAGTGGAAGAGCCGCTTTTGCACCAAGTACAGTTAAAGGAAGACAGCCTCATCCGCCAAGAGCCGAAAAGAAAATCCTGAAAAGCATCCCGAAGAAAGAGGCTAAACTAGCATTATTCTCAGCAATCGCAGCTACAGCACAAAAAGAAACAGTCGCTTTACGTGGTCACAAAATTGCGAATGCACTCCAGATACCCTTGATTGTTGATGATGCTATCGAAGGCTTAACAAAGGTTAAGGAAGTTGAGGCAACATTTGCAAGCTTAGGCATCATGGAAGATATCGTTCGTGTGCGAAACAGCCGTAAAATCCGTGCAGGCAAAGGCAAACACAGAGGCAGAAAAATGAAGCAAGCTGTTGGGCCACTAATTGTTGTAGTTAACGGTAAAGGCCTAGCCGATGCGGCATGCAACGTACCAGGTGTTCAAGTTACTTCGGTTGCTAATCTTAATACAGAAATGTTGGCGCCGGGAACTCACCCAGGAAGACTAACGCTATGGACTAATAGCGCACTTGAATCATTAGACAAAATTTACGGCAAAGGAGAAAAAGCATAATGGACGCCAACGAAGTAATTTCATTCCCATTAATGACGGAATCCGCCAGCTTAATGGTTGAACGAGACAATAAACTCATATTCATTGTTAACTTGAAAGCAGGAAAAAGCGACATCAAAAAAGCAGTTGAAGAACTCTACGAAGTCAAAGTGAGCAAAGTCAACCTGCTTATCACCCCTCAAGGCGTAAAAAAAGCATTTGTAAAGCTAACTCCTGAATACAAAGCATCAGACGTCGCAATTAAACTAGGAATACTATAAAATAAATTTAGAAGGCATGACTTATGGGAAAACGAATTCGTGTTCAAAGACGTGGTCGGGGCGGCCAAAACTGGCGAGCTTCGACTCACAAACGTGTTGCGCCTGCAAAATATCCTATAATGGCGCCCAAACTATCTTTTGAAGCTTCTTTATTAGGTAAAATAGAAGCTCTCATGCATAATCCTGGCAGCGGAGCACCCTTATCCTTGGTTAAATTTGAAAATGGTTTATCATGCTACACAACTACCCCTGAAGGCATCTTCATTGGGCAACAAATTTGCTACGGCGGAAAAGCTCCAGCTGAAATAGGCAACATTATTCCTTTAGGAAAAGTACCTGAAGGAACCATAGTCTGCGATCTAGAGCTACGTCCAGGCGACGGCGGAAAAATAGCAAAGGCTTCAGGCACTTACGCTACCGTAGTTGGTCACACTCCACAAGGCACAATGATACGGTTGCCCTCAGGAAGAACACGATATGTGGATGACTACTGTTTAACAACTGTAGGCGTAGTTTCTGCAGCCGGAAGAATTGATAAGCCTTTCCTTAAAGCAGGCTCAATGTTCCACTTAATGAAAGCTAAAGGTCACAAATATCCTAGAGTTAGCGGACGCAAAATGGTTCCAGCTTGCCACCCATACGGTAGCAGCAAACGAAGCGCACGCAGATGCACAACAACTTCACATGGAGCGCCACCAGGACAGAAAGTCGGTTTGATTGCAGCTAGAGGTCCAGGACAAAAGAAGAAGCGGGCAATTCGGTAGGAATTGGCAGAAGGTTTATAGCATTTAGAATAAGTTTAAGGTGAAGATGAAAAATGCCTAAGGAATTTAGTTACCGCGGACACAACTTGAATAGTCTGACAGGAATGTCTATGGATGAATTCATTAATCTGCTTCCTTCGCGTCAAAGAAGAAGTCTTCAGCGAGGTTTAACTCCGGAACAACGCATACTGCTAGAAAAGCTGCGGGAAGCTAAAGAAGCCCAAAAACTAGGCAAAGAAGCCAGCATCAAAACTCACGTCCGAGACCTAATTATTCTGCCCGAAATGGTCGGCGTGAAAATTCAGGTGCACAACGGCAAAGAATTTGTTGCCATGGAAATCAAGCCTGAAATGATTGGCCACTACCTTGGCGAATTTGCCATAACCAACAAGCCTGTTAGGCATGGAACTCCAGGTATCGGTGCGTCACGTTCATCAATGTATGTACCACTAAAATAAACTTGTTTTTTCAATTTTTTACCTATTTTTAGGTAACTTTGATGCTTTCATATGAATAATTCCAAGTGAATGCCATGGATGAGTGGTCTCCCATGCGAAACGGATGAGGACTTGAATCAAACTTTTGATTTAATGGATAAAATGTCAGAGGTAAATCCTAAAACGCAGCATTATTGTATATTTGTTTATACTCCGTTTCCCAGCCCAGTTATGGATCTTTTGCCTGGACAATTTGAATCCCCTCAGTCGCTTGAAGAGTGGGGAAGCATTCATGTTTTCCATTTTGATCCACCTTGGCATAGCAAAGCACAAGTGGAAAAATTGCATACTATTTCAGCTGTTACGCGTCTGGCATTTTATCCGGAATCAAGAATTAAGGAGCGGGCTATCACTTACAAGCTTGCTTATTCCATTATGAATAGAATTGCTACGTACAGATGGAAACGAAGGAACTTTAGTTTTCCAATTGAACTAAAAATGATTGATGCTGTGGCTAGAAAATTTAAAGGGTTCCTGTGAATGGCTCAAGCGCTGTAATCTCTACCTTCGGGCTTGGAGCTTGGCGGTTTTCCTGTTTCAGGAATCTGGGGTAGCGGAATCGGGGGCGGAAGATTCAATATTCTAGATATAAGCACAGATTCGATGAAGACAACATTGGACACTGACTGAATTATTATCTGTGGCGGCGGCTTTTTCTGCTCATAATCTTTTATGGCTTTATCTATCTCGTTTTTTTCACCAGTAACAAGCGCATTTCCTTTTATGCTCATTTGAGCGATTGATGGATTAAATCCAATTGATAAAACAAAAGGTACCTCTAGAGATTCATCTTGTTTCTTTTCCATGCCAACAACATTAATGTTTGTGTTTATCTGAATAGGAGGAATCGGTTTTCTGATATCCCAAAATCGTTCAGCAGAAATGCTGGTTATAACCACGTTAACTCTAAGCATTACTGGTCATCAGAACCTAATCGTGCTAGGGTGAATTTAAAACTGCTTATTTTTGCTTATAACGAGTAAAACCGCAGTGACCGCAAGTGTACCTATCATGATGATCGGCCATGAAGTATCCAGGTCCACATCGTTCGCAAGTTGGACGGGCTTTACTGCATTTGTCTCCTTCAACCTTATACATCGCATGAATCCCTTTCTCTTGTTTGTGTTTCTTTTCTCTTTTCTTCTCAGCTTTTTGAGGTTTTGCCTCTGGCGCTGCTTCTGCCGCTGCTACTGGCGGTGCTGCCGGAGGTGCTTCCTCTTTCTTTGCTGGTGCTTTTTTGGACATTATGCTGGTGCCTCTTCTTTAGGTTTTTCAGGTGGACTGTTACGTTTTCTAATATATTCGGGTTCCACAATTGTAGCTTGCGCGACATTTTGGTAAACGTTAGCATCTCCTGTTGTAATGCTCGTTCCCGTTTTTGTGTGCATTCTCTTAATGAAAACTACTTCATCAGCAACTTTCATTTCAATGGCTACGGCTCTTTTTACTTCTAGCCTCGGGGGCGTTTTTTCTTTTGGACCTTGAACAATCGTAAAGACTACTTCTTTACGTTTCAGAAGCGGGTTATTCTTGCTTGATTCAATTTTGATTTGCATTAATATTCACTTTAAGGCGTAAAGTTCATACAGTTTTCTTCTTATTTAGCTTTTCTAAGGGTTTCATGGCATTTAGGAATTCTTGAGCTTGAGCCTTCTTTTCAGCTGTTACTCTGACAACAACAATGCCTGAATGTGGCTGTCCATAAACCACATAAGCGTTTACTGGAGCATACAGAACGGCGATTAATGTAAGTAGATCTTCCTCGCCCTTAACGACTATGTGTGTGTGCTGTTTTTTTTCTATGGCTTCCTTGATTGCCAAAATTGCTTCTTCAGTGATTGTTCCTTTAGGATTATTCACATTGACTGTTTTTTCAACCGGATCCATTTCAGGCAAAGTCTGGGTTCTGAGAAATTTGTAGTCAATAATTGTTATTTGCGGGTGAATATTGTATTCATGCAAGTTGTGAGAAACCACGTCTCCAACGGAAATTAGCGTTTGGGGTTTCTCTTTTTCAACCAACTCTTTCATTTTAATCATTGTTTCATGAAACGAGCCTTGAATTAACGTTCCGAAGGGTTCTTTGAATTTTATCCGAAGCTTTGGTGTAATACTGTATGCTATAGTCATGGGTTTTCACCTTGTAAGCTCTGAGATTAAGATCGTCAAAGTTACCCTGCTATTTTAAAAAAGACTTAACGCACTTTTAGTGCATATCTGCCTTTTTCTTTTATGTTCATCGCTTTGGCAATTGCTGAGTTTTCTGGATCGAACATAACCACTAAACCGCTGAAATCTTCACTAAAATTTGTAGATTTGCATTTAGGGCATACGTTTTCTTTTGTTATGAAATGACAGTTAGTACATGATTTTTCACTCATTCAATTTCACTCCTCTTTATGCTGCTTTTTCTTTGTTTTCAGCTTGTTTCTTTTCTGATGTTGGCGGTTTCTCCTTTAGCCAATCAAGTTTACCTAGGAATGGTTGTCTGGCCGTGACACCGATTTTTCCTGAGCTTCCAGCCCTTCCAAGCGAAACCGCAGTTATTCTAACACGTACTTGGTCGCCTGTTGTGAGTTTTCTTTTGCTTTCTTTTCCAAGCAGTACTCCTTGCTTTTCATCGTAAGAGATGTAGTCGTCCATAAGTTGTGAAACGTGAAGCAATGCATCTACTGGTCCGATGCGGATGAATGCTCCGAAATCTGCGATTTCAACTACGTCTCCTTCCACGATTTCTTGGATTATTGGGTAGAATGTTAACAATGAAAATGTTACTTTGTGAAAAGTGGCGCCGTCACCTGGAATAATTTTGCCGATGGGGCTTACTTCTATACTTGTAACTGAAATTACGTATCCTAATTCCTCGTCGACAACGCCTTCGTACTTCTGCTTTACTTGTTCGCGACCTACTTTTTCCAGTGGGTTGCCGAAGGTTTCAGGTGGAATGCGGATAGTGTCCTGAAGTGTTATGAGCTTAAACATGCTTATATCAATCCGTCAATCTCTAGGCGAGATTTTTGTCTCACATAAATAACTGGGACGCTTATATCTCTTAGCCTCCTCCGTAGTTGACTATCGTTGGTAAAAACGGGGGAATTCCAAGCTTTAGCCACCTTAACAATGATGTTGTCTGTTCTCAATTTTTCATCATTATCAACGGTAACGTATTGGCATTTTTCAGCAAGCTTTAAGGCGTAAGCAGCTTCCCTCCGCGTCTTAGGAGACTCCTTGGCAGCCAGAAGTTCAATTTCACGTTTAACTGGAGAAAGTAAAATAAAATTCACGTTTCGATTTAGTAAGCGTTTGACTTCCGAAAAAATATCTATTTTAAGCTCTAACGGAACAAACAATGCATTTGAATCTAGAATGATTTTTAGTGTCTCTTTTTTCTTTGGTGATATTGACAGTTGATTTGTCTCCTATTTCATTAAAAATTTGTTTGGATGCTTAAAAATTTTTAATACGTTATGTTTGATTTAGATGCTTCATAACCTCAAACTTGCTATCACTTTAAATACAATAAGTAAATGAATTGAGAAACAGTTGGGTGTAATGTATGCTTCGTGAGAAATCCTGTGGTGCAGTTGTCTTCTTTAAGAAGGATGAGATGACAAAGTATCTTCTTCTCAATTATGCGGCGGGACATTGGGATTTTGTTAAGGGCAACGTGGAACCAGGCGAAACTGAAAAGCAAACTGTCGTTCGTGAACTGCAAGAAGAAACAGGAATAATTGACGCCCAGTTTGTGGAAAGTTTCAGAGAGCCAATTGCTTATTTTTACAGAAGGCAAGGCTTGACGGTACACAAAGAAGTGGTGTTTTTTGTAATGGAGTCATACACTGACAAAGTGCAGTTGTCTTTTGAGCATATTGGCTATATCTGGTTGGATTACCAGCATGCCATGGAAAAACTCTCTTTCAAAAACGCTAAAGATGTGCTGCAAAAGGCAAATGAATTTTTAAAGAAAAACGGCATAATAAAGCCTACAGATTAACCAATTTTTTTACTTTGTTAAAATAAGCCCATATCCAATGAGTCTCCAGCGAGCAGTGATTTTTCTGCTGATGGCAACTCTGGAACCTGGCAACGCGCAAATGGGTCTAGTTAATTTAACTTTGATGACGTTTTGTTTTATTGAGAGAATTTTGCCAACGTTTACTGCTGCGCCAACGTGAAGCAGGAGAACTTCTTCTGGATTAAATTTTTCAACTTTCAATAACTCTTTTGTCCCTACCGCACGTTCTAAAACGTGAGTTTCTAAAGTGAGCTCTGTTAATGTTGGCGGAAGCATTCCTGCTTTTCCAGCTATACTGCCTGTTAAGCCGTCTGCCTTTGCATAAGAGGGATCAAGGCAAGTTCCTACTCCAATTAGTCCTCCGCATGTAGCTTCTTTGACGCTTTTTTCGCCTGCATTCAAACTAACTATTTCGCTGGTTAATGGATCATAAACTGTTTTTCCTTCTCTTTCAGCGCTGATGCCTGGTCGTATTTCTATTTCTTCTCCAACCACGAATTTTCCTTGAGCAATCGTTCCACCGATGATTCCGCCTTCTAGCGCCTCAATGGTGGTTCCAGGTTTGTTAATATCGAAAGAGCGGATAATGAACATGAGCGGCGGTTTGGTCTCATCTCTTTTCGGCGTTGGAATAATTGTTTCAATAGCATTAAGCAAGACGTCTATGTTTATTCCGCGTTGGGCTGAGATTGGAATAATTGGAGCTTTCTCAGCTACAGTGCCCTTGATGAAATTTTTGATTTCTTTATAACTCTCTAGTGCTCTTTTTTCATCGACAATGTCGATTTTGTTCTGAACAATAATCAAGTTCTTTATACCGCTAACTTCAGCAGCTGCAAGGTGTTCTCGTGTCTGCGGTTGAGGACACGGTTCATCAGCCGCAATAACCAAAATTGCCCCATCCATGATTGCCGCGCCAGAAAGCATCGTAGCCATTAATGCTTCATGCCCAGGAGCATCAACAAAACTTATAGCTCGAACAAATTCTGCTTCAGAATTACATTGTTCGCAATAAGGCTTAATTGTATAGTTTCTTGGGGTCTCACATTTTGGGCACTTGTAAATAGGCATATCAGCATAGCCCAGTTTTATGGTGATTCCTCTTTTGAGTTCTTCGCTGTGCCTAGAAGCCCAGACACCAGTCAATGCTTGTACCAAAGTTGTTTTGCCATGGTCTACGTGGCCAATGGTGCCTACGTTGACTTCTGGCTGCTTTGGTAAGGCTTTGCTAGTGTTACTCATTTTGTTCTCTTCTCAACATAAACTGATGAAATATGAATGAACTATTGGCTACTTTATAAGTTTTAAGCACTCTGTTCAAGCTTTTCATTATTTTGCAACTTGTTGAGGTTTCGCTTCGGCAGCTTTTCCGGCAGGTTTTTCAACAATCTTCATGTTAATCTGTGCAATTTCATCTGTAATTGTGCTTCCGCGAACTGTTTTACGTCTTCTTTCTCCACTTTTTTTGGGGTTGAAGCCTGCTCCACCGCTAAGCACAACTTTTCGACGGACACCACCATGAACATTTCCTCTCATGGGAACACCATCTTTATCGGAGCCGCCCATTATTTGCACTTTATGCGCTGGTAGATCTACTATTGCGCCATCTATTATTTCTCCAAGTCTTCTACCGATAAATGGAACTGCACGTACCTCTTCAAGTTCAACTACTTTTGAAGTTCCTGCTTCAGGATCTGATACTATTACCTTAAATTTTGCCATTTTGCTGCTTAACTCTCCAGCGCTGTATGAAATTGGGCAACTCTCTATTAAGGATTTATGAGAAAATATTATTTCATGCCTACTTTCTAAGCAAACTATTCTTGTTTAGCCAAAAGCTTTAATGCAACTTTGAAGTCGTCTTTTTGCTATGTGGCGGTTGGGTTTCTTCTTCCATGACATGGCGTTCGGGTTACTAACAGTTTTCATACCGCTTTATGTAATAGTTTTCAAAAACACCAGCATCTTAGGCGGACCACTGCTTGCTCTTGGAGTCATGACTTCCATAGCCATATTCTGCTCGATACCTGCTTCATTTCTTTGGGGATACCTTTGCGATAGGACACGTCATTACAAGGTTTTTATTCTGCTTTCTTTCGCTTCGATTGCTGTAATTCTTTTCCTTATGACACTTTCATTCGCTCAAAATCTGGTCGTTTTTGTTGTCTTGTATGTTGTTATGCAGATGCTTCATGTGGCTCATGAATCACCGAAAAATGTGCTTGTTACTGAACATTATAGTCGCAATGATTGGGAGAAATCTTTCGGGTTCTATGAAGGGCTCACTGAAATTGGGTTTATTATTGGCTTAGCCGCTGGAATGTTTCTATTTGCTTCTGCTCTTAGCTTTTCTGTTTTGTCAAATTACGCTTTTTATCTTTGTAGTGGCTTAAGCGTGGTTGCTTTTGTCCTAGCAGTTTTGTTGATAGCTGATCCGTTAATGGTTTTTGAAAGACGCTTGGTTGGCATAGAGAGGAAGCTTGATTTTACAAATCGTGGTTTTGAAGGATCATCTAGACTTATGGATGGGTTACGTTGGGACGGCTCATTAAAAGAGGAAAGTTTCCTAGGATTTGCTTTCGCAATAGTTTTGTTTGCTCTTGCAACAAGCCTTTTCTTCACTCCTCTGCCCATTTACCTCAAACAAATCTTCGGGGGTCAACAGCAGTATGTCTATCTGGCTTACATTCTTAACTCTCTTGGATCAACCGCGGGTTACTTCTTAATTCGCGGGCGAGCAAGGTCGATGGATATAAGGAAACAAATGCCTCGGTTCATACTATTGCGTAGCCTTATCGTTTTTACTCTGGTTGGAGTGATTTTGCTTGCCGTTGCACCTACAATCTTAACATGTGTTCTTCTTGTTTGTATTGGCTTCGCTTATGCAATGTATTATATTATGATGCTTTCGCTGTCAATGGAAATAATTCCTGAGGGTAAAGCCGGCTTTTTCGATGGAATGGTTGGTTTAGGCGCTGCAATAGGTGCCTTTCTTGGACCTTTCCTTGCGAACAGCTTTAATTATCTTCCTAACAATTTTAATTACGTTCCATGCTTTCTGATCGCAGCTGTAATCTTCTTGGTTGCCTTTATAGCACTAAAAATATTCCGGTAAAAAACTGGGAAAAGAAAAAAATTGAGCGAGCCTTTTCGGCTCAAATTCTTGGTTTATTCTGTGTGTACTCTGAATAGGTCGATGTCTTCGCGCATGCTTGGGGTTAACTCAAGGAAGTCTCGTATCGCATGTTCAACGTCTTTTGACTGTGTCACGTATCTGCCGACTATGAGTATGTCTGCGCCTTGTTCTAATGCTTCTTTAGCTGTTTCTGGCACTATGCCACCCGCGACTGCAATTAGGAACTTTTTGCCAATAAATGCTTGACGTATAATCTTTATCCGTTCAAGTCCACATGTTCTTCCACTTTCTTGATCAATGCCTCTGTGCAATATGACAATGTCTGGAAATTCTTTTAGTGATTTGAGTTTCCCAAGTACATCTTCAACGTTTAGCATGTCGATAACTGCGTATATTCCAAGACGCTTAGCTTCATGAACGAATGCGTCAAGGGTTTCTGGCGGTGCTAATCCTGCTGCAACTACTGCATCCGCGGTGTCTTCGTAAGCTATGTCTGCTTCAACTTTTCCAACATCAAGTGTTTTCAGGTCTGCAACCATGAAAAAGTCTCTAGCGACTGTTCTTAAATCATTGATTACTCTTGTTCCGTAGCGTTTGATTAAGGGTGTGCCAACTTCAATGATGATTCTATCGCTGCCTGGAAGTTGAGATAGGATTTTCTTGGCGTTTTCAAGTGAGGGTGCGTCAAGCGAGATTTGTAGGTATGGTGGTCTCCACAGGCGCGGAACTTTGAATCCCATGATTGGATGCTTCGAGCGGTCTTTCTCGTAGATGATCTTTTCTAGTGACGGGTAATTCTTTAGGGCTCGTTGTAGCGCCATTTTTGTTGCGCCATAGTTGTATTGGTATATTTTGCGAAAATCAGTAGCTTTTGGATGAATGAAGACACTGCAAATAATAACCCAACTGTCTAGCTTGTTTGCTGGGATAACTCCTTCTTCGGCTGAGTCAGCGATGGCTTTTGCGACCGCTGCTTGTGCTGGACCGAAAATCTTGCCCGTATCTTCCATGTTTTTGATGGTGACTTTTGGCACGATGAGTGTGTGTGGTTTTGGCGGCAGGTTAGGTCTGATTACTGCAAGAACTGGTGTGTGGCCGGCTGATAATTGTGACATGCCATTGGCGAATGCTTGTCCAATAGGTCCGTTCTTGTCACCTATCATCAGGTCAATGTGTGCAACTTCGTTTCCTTCCCCTAGCAATGATTCGCCGATTAGGTAGGTGGGTCCTGAATCTTCCTCCACATCGTCAGCGATTGTCGGCATGCGGTCAACGATTTCTTTGAAATCGACATTAAATTCTTTTAGCCATGTATAGAGGGTGTCTCTGTGAATTTCCATTTCTTTAGCAGTTCCAATAACTGTCGGTTTTGATGGCCTATTTTTTAGGCCTGCTTCTTTTTTTGCTGCTTCTGTAAGTATTTTGATAAATTCTTCTCTTGTTTCTGGCTTTTTTACCTCTGATCCCGACATTTTTTCTAGCCTCAGCGCTCTCTTAGTTTATCTTATATATAAAAATGTCGGATGCTCAGAAAAAAATATTAAGGATATCTGCCGCCACTATATGCTACGTTTGAAAATATTATATTTCATTTTTGCGGTAGCCGCAGTTTCTTGAAAAATTAAAGGTAAGTCTATATATCATAGGTTTTATTGAATTCGTGATGTGAGGTAATTCGGTGTCATGGACTGACTGGACCTGTTTAGGCGCATTCATAATTGGCTTTTTACTGTTTGTGATAGGCGCTAACATTTCTTTATGGGGCGGCACTAGTGCGCAGCCTTTTCAATATGAGACTATTGGATTCACAGGTCTTTATCTTTCAATCGGTGCAATCGCAGCTTACATCATCATCTATGTTTATAAGGAATTGACTAAGAAACTGCCTCTTCAAAACCCATAAAGCTTTGAGTATTTTGTATTTAGGTATTTTAGGTAAGGTTGGGCATCCAGAGTTTTTCCAGTTGCTTTTTTTATGAGTTCTTCTGGGTCAAAGAGGTTGCCTTGACTGTGGATATTAGTCTTTAGCCATTCGTTAATGTGCTGTAGGTTTCCTTTAGTAAGCTCTTTTCGCCAGTCTGGCAGGTCTCTGGTAACGGCGGCGACTATTTGCCCACTGTAAATGTTCCCGAGTGCGTAGCTTGGGAAATAACCGTATAATCCGCTTGCCCAATGTGTATCTTGCATTACTCCTTCAGAGTCATTTTCAACCGTGACACCAAGATACTGTGAATATTTCTCATTCCACACCTGAGGAAGCTCTTTTACTGAAATTTTTTCGGCGAAGAGGTCTCTTTCAATTTCAAATCGGATAATTATATGCAAATTATAAGTTACCTCATCCGCTTCAATACGTATTTTGGATAGCTCAACTTTGTTTATAGCTCGCACAAACTTTTCCAATTCAACATTGGCAAGACTAGAAGCAGTTTTCTTTATTTTTGGCATAAAGTATGTCCAGAACTCTTCCGAGCGGCCAATTACATTTTCATAGAAACGAGACTGTGACTCATGAATTCCGTATGAGCATGCTGACCCTACAGGTTGATACTTCCATTTTGGATTCAGATTTTGCTCATAGAGTGCATGTCCTGTTTCATGAAGGACGGAAAAGATGGAGCTTGCATAGCTGTTTAAGTGGTAATGGGTGGTTATGCGGACATCATCATAGTAGCCTGTGGTGAAGGGATGCTCTGTCTCGTCTACTCTTCCGCGAGCTTCTGGTGAGGAGATGTCGTATCCCAGTGTTTGTGTGATGAGTTGCGTTATTTTGCGTTGTTTTTCAGTTGAAACCGACTGATTAAGCATCGCTGTATCTGGCCTGTTTTGGCTGGCTTGAATTCGGCTTATTAGCTTCCTTAAGCCTTGCTGGAGTTGAGTAAAGGTTGCTGTAATTTGAGTTGCAGTCATTTTAGGTTCAAAATTATCAATCAACGCTTCGTATGGTGTTTTGGTTTCTTTAACTTTCATGAGTATTTCTGCCGCTTGTTTGTTTAAGTCTAAAAGCTTTTCCAAGTTGGGTTTGAAGAGGTTAAAGTTTTTTTGAGCCTTGGCTTTTTTCCAAACATTTACTGTTAATGCTTCTTGTTTGGCTAGATCGGCAACTAGTTTTTCTGGTAAACTGGTTTGTTCCAGGTAACTTTTTCTGATAAGGTAAAGGTTGCGTTTTTCCACTTGGCTCAGCGTTTCGTATTCTGAGCTTGTTTTTATGATGTTTAAGAGTTTTCCTATTTCTGGGTCAGTAGCTAATTTATGTTGGATCCGACTCAACAATGCAAGTTGCTCGCTGCGTTGCTCTACACCTCCTGGCGGCATCTTTGTCTCCATATCCCAGTGAATAATGCCTCCAGCCGTTCCCAATACGGTAACGTCTTTAATTTTGGCTAAAAGATTACTGTAAACCGAGCTTATACTATTAGTCAAATGAGTGTCTCCTTTACTGTTTTATAGGAAGACGTTTTATTTACTGTTACGCTTTTGGCAAGCTCGTTTCCAGTGGACAAGCGCTGACATGATTGCAAAAGCTTTTATCTGCCCACAACATAAATGCGGTTTTATCGAGGTAAAGAATAATGAGTAGCTTTGAATCAAGCAAGAACTTAGCTAGCATTGGCGCAATATTACTTTTTCTCAGCTTTATTCCCGTAGTCGGAATCATAGGTTTAATCCTAGTGTTCATCGGCATGAAAGGGCTGGCAGATTACTATAAGGAACCAAGCATTTACCAAAACGCGCTTATGGGTCTAATATTCGGAATTATCGCGCTGGTTGCGCTAACTGCAGGCCTTATATTAGCTTTTACAATCGGCATATTTACGCCTGGAATCGGTGCAATATTTACTATATTCGCGGTACTTGTAGTTGTTTTCATCTTTTACGTAATTGCCGCGATGTACCTAAAGAGAGCATTCTCATCGCTTGCCCAAAAAACAGGAGAGCATTCCTTTGAAACAGCTGGATTCCTACTTTGGATAGGCGCAATATTAACAATTGTATTCATCGGCTTAGTGCTAATATTTATCGCTTGGATATTTGCCACAATTGCATTCTTCTCAATAAAAGAAGCTTCACAGCCGACCTCTTATGTACCACCTCCACCAACACCAGCAGCAACTCCACCGCCTGCACAATTAACTCGGTTCTGCCCGAACTGCGGCGCACCAGTACAACCAAACACTGCTTTCTGTCCCAATTGCGGAAAACCACTGACACCCTAAAAAAACTGCTTTTAGCCAGCTAAATAACCAAGCAAAAGTAGCCCCCCTTAAGCGGTCTCAAATAATCTGCACTGTGGTATGGAATGGAATAAAGAAAAGAAAGGCTCTTACCAGGCCGTTTGCTATTGTTTTTCTTCTTTTTTTCCGTTGTTTTTGGTGAATGTATAGTTTTTGGCTGTTAGGCTCAGTGCAATTATCATTATCATTAAGCCGATGCCTATGGCGAATATTGTGTTAAAGGCAGTTTTGTTCCCGAACTCCATGACTGTTGGCAGTATTGGCGGTCCAACTTTGTCGTAGTATGTGGAAATTAGGGTTGTAGCGAGAACTGGACCTACAGCGCCTCCGAGGTTTCGCAACATGGTGTTCATCCCTAAACCGACCGCTGTGTTTTCTTTAGGCACCGACACAGAAATCATGTTCACTATCGGTATAATCAGGGATACGACTCCTACCAGTGCGACAGCTACATCTATAGTTAGTTCCATTGTGGTTCCTCTTGAGAAAATAAACAGCAGCAAACCTACAATACTGATTGATCCCCCCAAAATGAGGATGGGTTTTGGCCCTATTCTGGTTACAAGCCTACCCATCAATGGCCCAACGATAAGCATCACTATTGTCGCAGGCGCAAGTGTCAATCCAGTATTGATAACGCTCAGACCCAGCCCATAATGCCCAAATGTTGGGTATTGAGCGTAGTAAATGACTGCAAAGAACACTAAAAACATGGACATGCTGGACAGTATGCCCACCAAGTTTGAAATCAGGACATTTCTGATTTTAAGCAAACTCAACTGGATAAGTGGGCTGGTTTGTTTGTTTTCGAAGGCAAAGAAGCCAACAGTTAAGATAATACCTGGTATTAGGAGCGCGATGTTTTCAAGCGATAACCAACCTAAAGTTGGGCCTTCGGTTAAGTACAACAGTACAAGAACTATGCCTGACATTAACATAGCTGCTCCTGTGACGTCTACTTTGCTCTTTTCGCCAGGTACATCTTTCTTTAGTGCAACTAAAGCCACAAAGAATAGAATTATGCTTAGAATGAAGGCTGTGTGGAAAGCCCATTGCCAGCTCAAGTCTTCTACAATGTAGGCACCTATGATTAGGCCTGCGGCGGCTCCGATGGCGAAGGTTCCGCTGATTATGCCCTGGGCGGTGGCTACTCGCTCTCTGGGGAAAACATCCGTAATTATGGCTAATCCCAATGGAACTATGGCGAAGCCGATGCCTTGGACAGCTCTTGCAGCTATAAGCATGTATATGTTTGAGGCAAATCCAGCTAAGCCTACTCCAGCAATATAGAAGAGTAGAACCGTGAGGAAGATTCTTTTTTTGCCGTAAATGTCGCCGAGTTTTCCAAATAACGGTGAGACGGCAGCTCCGACAATTAGAAAGGCTGAAGTGATCCATGATGCGATTGTGGATGTAGTTGATAGGTCCTTTTGGATATCGTATATACCGGGAATAACCATTGTTTCAACATAATTCATCAGTAGCGAGACTGCGGTTATTGTTAAGAGAACTCTAGTTGTGTAACTTGAGCCGAAGCCACCTTTTAGAGTAGCCGAGTTCGCGTTAGTGGGATTGCTTGTGCCCATGTTATTTTCACTTCGTATTTCAAAATAGCGACTATCAGTCAATTAATATACTTATCGTCGCCAATAGCAACAGTTTTAAAGTAAAACACATCAATATTACGCGGTTAGAAATGCCCAAAGTAGTTCCAGAATACAAAGAAGCAGCCAAATCCAAAATTGTTGAAGCCGCCCGCATAGTTTTCGCAAAAAAAGGCTATCACGACGCCACAATGGATGACGTCGCCAAAGAAGTTGGAGTAAGCAAAGGTGCCCTCTACTCTTATTACAGAAGTAAAGAAGACCTCCTAAAAGAAATCAGCCTCAATGGTCATCAAATATTAAGAACCATACTTAGTGAAACAGGCACCTGCAGCAATCTAGAAGAGGCGTTGGAAAGAGTCTACACGATGATAACAGAGAAGTACAAGGGCAATCTGCACACGCAATTTGAAATTGTAGCCCTATCTTCACATGACGAGAGAATTCGGAAAATAGTTTTTGAAGATTACCAAAAAGACATTGGGGCAGTTGAAGCTTTTGTAGAGGAAAAAAAGAAGCAGGGAGTTATGCGGACAGATGTTGATGCTCGCGTGTTGGCTGAACTTTTTACAGCATTGTATATGGGCACGCTAGCAAAACTTCTCATCGGCATCCCAAACAAGAAAGTTCATGATTACTGGGTAAAGTCTATGATGCTTATACTTGCGAAAACCAAAACTTAGAACCTCCCAAACTTAACCTATAAGTGAAACCGCCAACACTAATTGTGTTTAAGTGCTGTTTTTATAAGTAATCCATTTAGCAGTAAACAAACAAAAACACGCTCCGATCTTCCCAAAGCTCCACCGCTGCATGAAGAACCCATAGAGGGGCTAAGTTCAGAAAAAGAAATCTGCAAAATATGTGGAAAAGCTTTCAAGACTCATACTCAACTCGACAGGCACATGGAACACGAGCATGGCACCCCAGAAAAAACTCATACTGGACCATACAGGATAGAATAAGTTGGTGCTCCGGCCGGGATTTGGACCCGGGTCGCCGACTCGAAAGGCCGGCATACTTGACCGGACTATACTACCGGAGCGCTTTTCCTAAAAGCATCAAGCAGAATGCTTTTTCCCTCGAATAAACCTTACCCTTCCAGAATTAGCCTTTAGCTAGCTTGGGCTTTCTTAGTTGAGGGCTTTGGCTTAAATAGAAATCCAGTTATCTGATCAACTAGTTTACTCTGGTTTGCGACTGTTTTCTCTAGCTCCGCAATTCTTTTTTCCAGATCATTAGAAAGGATTTTACCTTCTATTCTGTTGCCCGATCGGAACATCATTAACATTTTGAAAACTTCAGAAATAGCTTTTTCTTGCTCATCTACAGAAGCAGGTTTTATCCCTGCGATCACTGATGCCAAGTCCACATAATGTTCTTTAATTTTCAGTTCAGCATTCACCGACGGATCAGTTGGAAACGCAATACTAAGAGGGGTCTTCTTTGCTAATTCAGCAGCAGTTGGGAAACGGATTATGATATCTCCTCTTATCCAAGAAGCGACAAATTCGAAAACGAATTTTCGGATATCAGCTTGGCTAAAGAGTATAGCTGGATCTGTTTTGGATTCAGGTTTCTTTTTGATCCTTACACTTATGATTTTCTTCTCTTCTGAGTTATTATCCATCGGCATTTTTCCTCCGCAGACTTTTCGGTGCTTCCACTTTTGTTCTTAAGCATGACTAGTATTTAAGAAAAAGTATTAAAAGGAAATTTTAGCGGCGGACGGAATCTTACCTAAGATTTTCGCTGTTGCTTTCTCAACTTGATCGCGGTCGACTGCTTCAGTGTATACTCGAAGTATGTTCATGAACCCTTTGAGTGTTTCAAAAATCTTTGAAATCTCACTAAGCCGTTGCGGTGTCTTGTCGCCTGCCTGGTTTCTTGTAAAGACTGGAATTTCCATAGATTCCATCAGAACTGCATGATGATAAGGTACAGATGGCACAGTGGGCACATCAATAATCACCGATTCAATGCCCACGCCCGCTTCTTTGGCAATTTCACTTTGCATTTGACGCCTATATGATTCCCGACCAAAAATGTTGGATATCATAGTGTCTTTTTCGTAAAAGGTTCGTTCATAAGCGCATTTTAACATTTTCCTGCTTTCTAAGTTAGCAATTATTCCTTTTGATGCCTCACACTTTTTGAGGGCTGACCAAACAGTATAATCATCAAGCGCCAAATACTCTTCAGGTGTCTTAAAAGCTGTCAATCCTAATTCGCTGTTTGCCTTTTCCATAGCGGTTGCAAGCATAATCTGCGCTGCTCTGCCGACACGGTGGAAGTAAATGCTCTTAAACGATTCAATTCTGGCAATCATGAAAGCTTCAAGCGCAGATAACGCGCCGAGTTCTACGGCTAAATTTTCGCCTAAAACATCAAGCGCATGAATCAGGCGGAAAACATCGATGAAACCATATTCAGCGCCGGTGTGATAGGTATCTCGAACGATAAAATCTTGTTTATCAACGTCCACGGCGCTGCTTATTATCTGGTCAAGAAATGCTTTACCCGGCTTATGCAGTTTTCCAACGGCAAGTTCACCGACTTCTTTAGGATCAAAACCCATTTTCGACAGTTTATCAGCGACTTCGCTTTTCTGAACAATCCATGAAGTAATGTCTTCATGTGTTTTTTCTAAATCTTTTATGAGTAATTGTTCAAAAACATGTGAGAAAGGTCCATGTCCAGCATCATGGAGCAACGCTGAGATTCTGCATACATTCACTTCTTCATCGCTTACAACACGTGAAATGTATGGATTTTCCAAGACTTTACCTGATAAATACATAACACCAACGCAGTGTTCAAAGCGCGTGTGATTTGCTCCTGGATAAACATATTCTGAACCGGCAAGTTGCCGCAACCGCCTTAACCGCTGCATTGGATAGGAATCAATGATGTTTTTTTCTGCTTCAGTAATGTACACGTATCCGTGTACGGGATCTTTTATTTCTCCCCAGTAAGCCTTTGGCACAAGCAAGCCTCGCAGTTGTAAGTTATATTTATGTGCCTCCCTATAATGTGTAACGCTGACTTGCCGAGTTGAATAACATGAGTAGAAAGGGCATTTTCATCTGTGTTGAAGGCTTAGACGGAAGCGGGAAAACAACACAAGCAAACTTACTGACTAAAAAGCTCCAAAAAACTCACAAGGTATTTTGCACAGCCGAACCCAGCGATGGTAAAATCGGTACTTTCATACGAGAAGGCTGTCTCTATGAAGAAAAACGTCTTCCAATAGAAGCGGAAGCATTGTTATTTGCGGCAGACCGAATTGAGCACATTCAAAATGAGATAGCTCCCGCTTTAGCCGAAGATAAAATAGTAATTTGCGACCGCTACATATTCTCGTCTTTGGCCTACCAAGGCAGCACTGGTCTTAGCTTGGATTGGATTAAAACTATTAATTCTCGTGCTTTGCAGCCTGACTTCAGCATCTTTATTGATGTGCCCCCAGAACGTGTGCTTGAGCGTTTGCAAAGAAAGAAGTCAGTTATGGAAACTTTGGAAACTCAGCAAAAAGTTAGAGAAATCTACATGCAGTATGTTGCGAAAGGTGAGCTCATACTTATTGATGGTGACAGGCCAAAGGACGATGTGGCGGAGGGGTTGTACTCGAAAGTTTTGAGTCTACTAAGCACGGTCAAGTAATTTTTGAAAAAAATCGGTTGTGTTTTAGTCTTCTCTCCACTTGAACAGTTTAATTGCAGCAGTAAAGATTACGGCTGTTATCACCGCGACGACTGCTAGGTCAATTAGTGCTCCCATGATGTTCCCATAAACCATGACGTTGTTTAAGCCCTCAATGATGTAGAATAACGGTAGCACGTGAGCAATGGTCTGTAGGTAGGTTGGCATGATGCTGATGGGAAAAAATGTGCCCGAGAGAAACATCATTGGAAACGTCACTATGTTGCCTATTACACCTGCCGTTTCAGGATTCTTTGTTACTGTGCCCACAAGCATTCCCAGCGAAGCGAAAAGCATTGGACCAATAATTAGGAACGGTATAAGCCAAACCGTTAAAGTTACATGTGCACCCCAAGCCAAGACACCTACGGCTACCATGAGAACAAAGCTGATGACACTCAAAACAATGTACCATAACACTTTAGACGTTAGCCACTCCATTTTAGTAAGTGGCGTCAAAGAGAGTTGCTTAAACAATTTTGTCTTCTTGTAATCCGAGGATATGTTTACGAGCGAGAACATTGGGTTAACAAGTATGCTAAAGCCAATCAGTCCAGGAATTAGGAAATCAACGTATTTTGTCTGCTGAGTGTTGACTGTTGCTGGTGATATTCTTATGATTGCTGGTGTGGTGTCATTATATTTTTGCCGGAAATATTGTAAGTTGAAATAATTTGCATATCCATTAACGGTTCCACTTACGATGCCACTTGTGCTTGATGCTGGATTACCGTAGACTGTTATGTTCACGGCTCTGCCCGCTAAATAGTTGGCAGAGAAGTTTTCTGGAATAACAATGCCATCAGATGTTGAATGATCTGCCAAATATTTTGGAAAGTCCTGAGTAGCGTTTACTGTTATAACTTTGATTGTGCCTGAATTGTTCAGAGCTGACAAGAATTGAGAGGACATATCCATTTGTGGTACGGCGAAGGGACCAGTGTCATGATTTTGAGCATAAACATTGAGTGTTCCAGAACCGCTTCCCGAAAAAATTGCGCCGAAAATCACGATTAGAATTACTGGAAATACTAAACCGAAGAAAAGTCCGAACAAGTTTCTTAGGTATCCACGGCTGAACACTTTGAAATCTGAAAATATTCTTTTCCCACTAGGCATCTTTCATTCCCTCCTTATGCACATATCCATCGATGATTTCTCCATGCTCGTTTACTTTTCCGCTAACAAGCTTGACAAAAACATCGTCTAAACTGTCACGGCGTGTCTGGATGTCTCCCCAGTCCATTTTTGACTGTTCAGCCGCTGCTAAGGCTGCGAGCGCATCAATTTTTTGTTTAATTGGTATGCTAATTACTTCTCTGGCGGCGTCATAATCGACATGCAAGTCGGTGTTTGCTTTAATGTACTTAGCCAGCTCTTCGGATCCGTGGATTTCAAGTCTCTCTCCCGAACCGTGCTGCGCTATGATTTCGTCGGAGGTACCCATGGCAACTATGTGTCCGTGATCCATGATAGCTACTCTATCGGACAACTGCTGTGCCTCATCTAAGTAATGTGTTGTCAGAATGATTGTTTTGCCTTTTGCTTTTAATCCACGTATGACTTCCCAGATTGCTCTTCGAGCGTTTGGGTCTAATCCAGTGGTAGGTTCATCAAGAAAGAGCATTTCAGGCGTGTTTACAAGTGCAAGCGCAAGCCCTGTTTTTTGTTTTTGTCCTCCGGATAGGTTATCAAAATTGGTTTTGGCTGAGTCTTCCAGCAAAACTTCTTTTAAAATCTCGTCTGGATCAACATCGACATTGAAGAGATCGGCATAATATTTTATTGCTTCTCGAGGTCTTATTTTTTCAAAAAAATTAAACTCTTGAGGTATGACACCTATTTTCTTATGGAGTTCATAACCGTTTTTCCATGGATCAAGACCTAGAACCTTAACTTCTCCACCGTCCTTTTCACGCAGACCTTCCAGAATTTCGATTGTTGTGGTTTTGCCTGCGCCGTTTGGACCCAAAAGACCGAAGACTTCGCCTTGGTTAACTTGGAATGAAATGTCGTCTACAGCTTTCAAGTTTCCATAGTACTTTTTTAGGGATGAAACTTCAATTGGAATCAATGACATTTAACTCCTATTACCTGACAATTTCCGGAGTGTGCGCTTTTAGCTTATGCTTTTACGAATTTACTTTTTGTGAGAAATATAACTTTCGGCTATAGATTGAGCATTTTCTATTTATTTTCTAAATGTTATGTGAATTACTAAGTTTTTATTTTTTTCAAAACTTTCTTTGTTGAATTCTCATTTATTTCTTTAAAGATTAACTGTGTTAGATCTTGAGGAGAAATGTATCTTGGCCCCCTTTCGTGATGAATATTGACTTCAAAAGTGCCTTTGTCATATATCGTGCGAAGAAGGTAATAATCAAACTTTAACGGTACCTTCTTCTCTGTTTTGCCCTTGTAGTAACGTATTCCACAGAAGAAATCAATTGTATGCAGAAGCTCTTTACCGATCAGGTCAATTGCTTCTTTCTCTTCTTCATTATCAATGTAGCTGAAGCATTCAGAATCAGCCAAACCGAACTCAAAAATTACTTTACAATCTGGAATTGTTGGGTTTGTGACCTCTTCAAAGCTTAATTCTTTTTTATTTATTTCATAAAAAATTTGTATGAGTTTTTGTTGAAGTTGTCTGGCAGGAAGATTTGAGGTAAACTTTTCAATCCAGTGAATCCGTAAAGGGAAGTTTTCATAAAATCCAAGGGTCAAAAGGTTCGAGCTCAGCATTTTTTCATTTTCTGTGTTTTATCAAGACTGGTTAGCAATTCCGATAATGCGCCAGTAAGCTTTTGCAATTCGTCGACATTTTCGGTTTTTTCAATTTTGCCCTGTATATCTTGTATCTTCGCTAAAAGTGTTGCTTCTAATTTATCGTATACTGTGCCGACACCTGAGGGTTTAGTTGGTTCTTCGCCTTCTTTAACTACTATCACTTTCTTTTCATCCTTTTCACACCACAAAGTGCCATCTTGCAATCTGAAAAGCGGTGAACCACAAACAGGGCAGGATAAATCGGTTAAAGTGGCGCCCTTCATTAACAAATCAGCCATACGCTTGATAGGTGTGATTTCTTTTTTTTCTTCCATACAGAACCCCAAAGTAAATACGTATCAATACTTATATAACTGGGTTACTGCGTGAATTTCAGTTAGGTGTGTATTTATGGTTCGAAAGAAAAAAGCTGAAGAATACGAAGCAAAAATTCAACAAGCGTTAACGGTGCTTGCAGAAGTTTCTGAGGACAGCACAACGCCAAGAAACATTAGACGCTCAGCAAAAGACGCTATGAACACCCTGCAAAGCGGCGAATTTACAGTTGCAGTGCGTGCTTCAAACGCTGTTTCGCTTCTTGATGAAATTCTTCAAGACCCAAATATGCCTGCTTACACACGGGTTAAACTTTGGAATGTCATGAGTTTTATTGAAGCTATAAAAGATTAGTAACATTCAACATTAATTTCTATTTTTCAAGCTTCACACTATATTATGCTTGTTTGTTAGCCCCACTTAGTTGTTTAGCCAACTTTTTTGCTTCCTTGTAGGAGCGAGCGCAATGTATGCAGCAGAACGCTGTTTCTTTGCTATCGATAACTTCTCGGTAGGCGCCCTCGTAAACTTTGCATCCGCAGTGAGCGCAAATGTAGAGGCTTGGTTCAATAGCGATTGATACTAGTTCTGCGAAGCGTTTGAAAAGGTCAGTGCATAATTCTCTTCCTGATTGTGTTAGTTCAAAAACTTTTCTTTCTTTTTCGCCTACTGGTTTCTTTGTGTGTGTAACTAAGCCTTTTTGCTCTAGTTGTTGGAGGAAGGGGTATACTAGGCTTGGGCTTACTTCTTTTTTGACTCTTTTTTTGAATCTGCTTATTATGCTGTACCCATATGCGGGTCCTTCGTATAGTATGGTGAGTATGTAAAAGCGTGAGAAGTCAGAGATTAATTCATCAATATTTTCGGGTTCTTTGTTTGGCATGTTGTTTTTCTTCGTGTTTTAATCGTGTTTTATAGATTATAAATGTTATTTAGATATATCTTGGAAATACCTATTCGATAAGCCCAAACAGCCTAATCCTTTTTTTGCACCAACAAATATATCTTACCTATTGCATCTAATTCTGGGTTCCCGGGAAGCAGTACCTATGAAATATGACGTAATAATCGTGGGGGCAGGACCAGCCGGCATCTTTTCAGCGCTCGAATTAACCGAAAAAACAAACCTCAACGTCCTAATAGTGGACAGAGGACCCGACATTGATAAACGCAAATGTCCATCCAGCCGAGGGTTCGAATGTGTCCATTGTGAACCATGCTCAGTACTTTCAGGTTGGGGTGGAGCAGGTGCTTACAGTGATGGAAAACTAACCCTGTCAACAGAAGTTGGTGGTTGGCTAAACCAATACGTCTCAACCAAAGAGCTCCAAGAGTTAGTAAAATACGTGGATAGTATCTACATCAAATTCGGGGCAAGCGACAAAGTTTACGGCGGAGACAACGAAAAAGTAGATGAAATTGAACGCCAAGCTTCACTTGCCGGTTTAAAACTTATCAGACAAGAAGTTCGCCACATGGGCACAGAAAAATGCCTAGAAACTCTACATAGAATGCGCAAAGCACTCAACGACAAAATCACTTTTATGCCAAAAACAGACGTGAAAGGGCTTATCACCGAAAACCACACCGTTCAAGGCGTTGAGACTGTTAATGGCGAGAAATTTCTTGGGAAATATGTCATAATTGCTCCTGGCAGAAGTGGAGCAGAATGGCTTCAAACAGAGGCTCAAGTTCGAGGATTAAAAACCATAAACAATCCAGTTGATATTGGCGTGCGGGTTGAAGTTTTGGCTTCTGTAATGGAAAATCTTACCAAAGTACTTTACGAGCCAAAATTGGTTTATTTCTCGCGTCTGTTCGATGACCAAGTCCGAACTTTCTGTGTATCGCCATACGGCGAAGTCACCACAGAATCTTATGACGGAGTTTTAACAGTTAACGGGGGAAGCCATGCTGAAACGAGAACTGCTAACACAAACTTCGCGATTCTAGTAAGCACGTCTTTTACTGAGCCTTTCAAAGAGCCTATCGCTTACGGCAAATATGTTGCTAGGCTTTCAAATCTCTTAAGTGGAGGGGTGATGGTTCAGAGATTAGGCGATTTAGTTGTGGGGCGACGCTCAACACCTGAACGCTTAGCGAGAAGCGTAGTTGTTCCAACATTGAAGAATGCTACACCAGGCGACTTAAGTTTCGTTTTGCCCTACCGTTACTTATCAGACATACGTGAGATGCTTCAAGCCTTAGATACGATAGCGCCTGGAATCCACTCAAGAGACACACTACTCTACGGCATAGAAGTCAAATTCTACTCTTCACACCTGCAACTGAACAATGCACTAGAAACTAAAATCCAAAACATGTTCACCATCGGCGACGGCGCTGGAGTTACACGGGGTTTAATTCAAGCATCAGCCTCAGGCATAATTGTTGCAAGAGAAATTTTGAAACGTGAACATTTGAAGGCTTAGAAATGGATGCTGTAGCCCAAGAAATCAAATGCAGTCATTGCGGTGCCCCTGTTGAGTTTAAACCAGGAGAAATCGTTGCTACCTGCAAATATTGTGGATTTACCACTGTTATTGAGACTGGGCAAGCTTTCACTTTTGAACACTCACTTATTCTAAACAGGTTTGACCCAAAAAGTATAGATGAGCCAATTCAGGATTGGATGAGTGGTGGTTTTTTAAAACCAGGCGATCTTGCCAAGAAATCAAAACTTTCTTCAAAAGAATTGGTTTATTTGCCGTTTTGGCTGGTCTCAGTTGAAGCTAAGAGCACTTACAAGGGAATATTCGAACGCATAGCTCCAGCCATAGTTAAAGAGGGCACAATCTCTAAAGAGTACGATTGGCTAGTTTTGGCACGTGAAGCTTCAGAATTTCCCACGCATGAATACGAAGTGCCGCTAGAAGGAAAGATTCCGTTTGATTTTCGCAAAATCGAAGGCTTCGCGAAACTCCTCAATAGTGAAATTGATCGTGATGCTGCTTTGGAAATTGCCAAGCAACAAATCGAGGATCATCATCGTTTCCTTCTTCAGCAGGACGTAGATAAAATAGTTGAGATACAAACCGAAGTAACGTCCAAACAAATTGTCTATTTGCATGCGCCCATTTGGTTTGTAAAATACGAATACAAGGGTAAAGTGTACCAGTTGATAATTGAAGGGACAGGTGGAACAGCCCTCAAAGGCGATATTCCATCTTCACGATTCTAAGCTTCATTTAGCTTAACAAACTTTAAAAGTGACCTTTTATTATCAACGAATAATAAAATAAGGCGGATATGAAAAAATGAGCGATAAGAACGATGTAACTTCAAATGTTCAAGGTCAAATGCGCCTTTCCGAGCGCATAGCCGCGTTTGTTCCAGGTTTCCACGGCTACAAAGAAAAGGAAATACGCCGCGAAAGCGACAGGCTAATCAGAAATCATCTGTACCTGAAACTGTCAATTGAAAAGAATGATTTGAGGGAAATCGAGCAGAAGCTAGCTGATCGCCGCTACTTCGATGTCTTAACAGATATGGATCGACTGTTAGCTAAGATGGACCGTGTTGTGGAGAAAGTGAATCATGCCTCTTATGGGTACAGCGGTTTTTTCGACGCTGTAAAAGTCAGAGAGGATAGTCTTGACCGCATGATAGATTTCGATAATAAGCTTCTGGACGGCGTAACCGCCTTGGCTACAGAAATTGATGCTTTTAAAGCAGATTTAGCCAGCGGCGCAACTGCGAACCTAAAAACCCGGGTCCAAAATGTAATTGACAAGCTTGAAAGTTTAGAAAACACGTTTGATCAACGTAATGAAGTAATCATGGGAGCGAGTTAAAATGCCACAAGTAATAGAATGGACAAATGCAAGCCCAGATGCTATTATCTACAAGTACCCAGTCGAAGACATCACCTGGGGTGCACAACTAATCGTGCATGAATACGAAATGGCAGTGTTCTTCAGGGATGGCAAAGCCTATGACGTTTTCGGCGCTGGCAGACACACGCTAACAACACTGAATCTACCTCTGCTTACTAGTTTGCTAACTCGCATTGCAGGGTTTGGCGGCAATAAACCGTTTAAGGCTATGGTCCTCTACATTAGCACCAAAGTTTTCAACGGCAAATGGGGCACAAGCGCACAAACTACTGAATTGGCTCCACTCAAAGTATTCGGGCAATTCTTATTCAAAATTGAAGATGCTACTCTATTCGTTAACGAAGTTGTAGGTGGACAAAACGCTTTCACAACAGATGATGTCAACAACTTCCTGAGAGGTTTTCTAAATGAAAAGATAATCTCAGAACTCTCCCACTACGATCTAATTACAGTCTTCACAAGACTCCAAGAAACGTCAATAATTGTTAAAAACTCGGTCTTAGACTATTTCAAACGCTTAGGCATCGAATTAACCGACTTGCGTTTTGAAGGCATCGACACTACACCTGAATACCGTGAACGGCTATTCTGGCTCAAAACTGGCAGCACACCAGCAGACACAGTCTTGCGCATGGAAACGGTGAAGAGCGCAGCAGCGTCTCTTGGTGCATCAGGGGGAGGCGGCGGCGCAGGCTTAGGTACAGGAATGGTGCTAATACCTCAAATAATGAATTCAGCAGGTCAAGTTCAGGCTCAAGCCCCCACAGCAGCCCTCGTAATTTGCCCCAAATGCGGTGCACATGTTCCAGCAACCTCAAAGTTCTGTCCTGAATGCGGAACCAACCTTACGCCACCATCACAAGCAACAATAAACTGCCCTAAGTGCGGACACTCAATACCTGCCGGCTCAAAGTTCTGCCCCGAATGCGGAGCAACAATATCGTAAGCTGGCCTGGCAATGTCTGAAAGCAGACGTCAACTGCTAACCATTGGCGTTTTTCTAATAATCGTAGTCGTTGCCATATTGCTCTACCCTGCCAATGTAACTCATAACTGGTGGAACATTCTACAGTTAATCCTCGTTCTGTTCGGAGTGTGGATGTTGGTTCTTGCAGGCATTAGAGTCGCGGGCCCTCAAAAATACGAGCGCTCGCCATACAGCACAGTTCAAATGGGCGTGCTTCTCATGGCTTTAGGTGCTGCATGGTTCCTGTTTGGCTACAGCTGGATTTATTCGGTAGCTTTGCTGTTGCTTGCGCTCGGCCTCATAGCTATCGTTTCATCCATGCGACGAAAGAAATAACCCTTTGAGCCCTTTTTTTTGGCTCTAAACATTTTTCTATTCCAATGCACAGTCATGTTTCTGAAGGCTCAACGTTATGAGTGAAGAAACTATTGGACGCGGCACATGGTATGACATGATGGCGAAAAAAGTAATCGAAAGAGAGCAATCGCTAAACAGAGACATGAGTAAACTGCGAACAGAGATGGGTCTTGGCGCTTCAGGTTTTCCCCACATTGGCAGCTTAGGTGATGCGTCCCGTAGCTACACGGTAACATTGGCATTGAAGAACCTGAATTGTAATTCTGAACTTGTTGCCTTCTGCGACGATAAAGATGGCTTACGCAAGGTTCCTGCAGGTTTATCTAAGGATTTGGAAAAATACCTTGGCTACTCCGTTTCTTCCATACCTGACCCCTTTGGATGCCATGAAAGCTACGGCAAACATATGAGTTCACTGCTCCTGGATGCCTTGGATAAGTGCGGCATAGAATACACGTACTATTCAGCAAAAGAAGTCTACGAACAAGGCTTGCTTCTGAATGAGATTCGAACCATTCTTACAAATGCCAAGAAAGTCGGCGAAATCGTGAAGGAAGAGGTGGGTCAAGAAACATATACCGAGGTTTTGCCGTTTTTTGCAGTATGCGAGAAATGTGGCCACCTCTACACGACCAGAGCTTACAAGTTTGATCCAAAAACCGACAAAGTCTCATATAAATGTGAAGGGCTTGAAATCCGAGGCAAACTGATTCCAGGTTGCGGGTGTGAAGGCGAAGTGGACATAAAAAGCGGCGAAGGCAAACTCACTTGGAAAAGCGAATTTGCAGCCCGCTGGAAAGCGTTAGACATTAGGTTTGAAGCTTACGGCAAAGACATAGCTGATTCCGTTCGAATCAACGACCGAATTTGCCGCGAAGTCCTTTGTTTTGAACCCCCCTCACACGCTAAATACGAAATGTTCCTTGATAAAGGCGGAAAGAAAATTTCTAAATCCACAGGCAACGTTTTTACACCACAAGTTTGGTTCCAATATGGTTCTCCACAATCGCTGCTTTTGCTTATGCTCAAAAGATTTGTGGGAACTCGAACAGTTGACGTATCAGACATTCCTGCTTACATGAATGAGCTTGACTACCTTGAAGATGTTTACTTTGGCAAGAAACAAGCTGCCGAAAAAGAAGCTTCTAAACTTCGGGGTTTATTTGAGTACTGCTATGTTTTGAAGCTGCCAACTAAACTCAGCATCCATGTGCCCTATAATTTGATGGCGTTTCTAGTCAAAATGGCGCCGAAAGAATGCCTAGAAGATTACGTTGCTGAGAAACTGCAAAGCTACGGTTACCTCCAAAAGGGACAAGCATCGGATGCAAATTTGAAACAGCGTGTCGAATACGCTCTAGACTGGACTAGAGACTTTGAGGAAATTAAGGAAACAGACGTGACTCTTTCAAACGAGGAGAAAAAGGCGGTAACCGAGCTAATCACGCAATTGGAAACTGAAGATGAACCTGATAGAATCCAAAACGCCATCTTCAATTCTGCAAAAGACAACGGCATCGCGCCCAATGGTTTCTTCAAAACGCTCTATAGGATTTTGATGGGGGCGCCGCAGGGTCCACGTTTAGGTCCATATGTGCTTGCGATGGGTAAACGGAACGTCATCGCAGCTTTGAAGAGGGTTGTAAACAAGAGTTAGCAATTCAGCGTTTTAGATTAAGACGGGACTTTTAAAGGAAAGCTTGTACCACTATTTTTAAGTTTAAGCAAAGTATTTACTATTCTGCCCTTTTTTGTTTCTGGGTAAATCTGTAGGGGCTCGTCGTCTAGTACGGATTATGACACCAGCCTGCGGAGCTGGAGGTCCTGGGTTCAAATCCCAGCGGGCCCGCCACTAATTTTCCCAAAATTCTTGGGTTGAATTAAAGAAATGAGTTTCTTATTCTCTGCTTGAGAGTATTAAGATGTAGTCTGCTGTGTCCGCGCACATGTCTGCTGCTTGCTCGATGAATTCTATTAAATCATCGAATATTACCATGGCTCCGCAGTTTATGTTTGCGCCATATTTTACGAATAAGCTTTTGGTTTTTAGATATTCGATGTCTATAGCGTGTTCGATGTCGCCGACTTGTTTTGCTTCTTTTATGGCTTCGTTAGGGTCAGATGAAATTTTTTCTATGCTGCTTCTTAAGGTTTGAGCGGTATCGACAAGTTTTCCAGTCATGACAACCGTTCTGTCGGTTAGCTCCTGTGGGATATCCGCTCCCGAGAGCATTTCAAGACATCTTGCAGCATCTTTACTGTGGTCTGCTAACGTATCTAACCGTTTAACAAGGTGTAAGAGATCTTCACGGTAGTCTGCCACGAGAGCTGCACCCTTGGATAACTCCATAAAGACATCAGTTCGAAGTGCGTCAACGCCTTCTTCTGTTTTATACAAGTTATCAATGTATTTTTGGGCTTCTTTGAAGTTCTTTTCAGAAAAGCTTTTGGTTGCTTTATGTAGCCAAGTTACAGTATCAAAAGCTTTGGTTATTTGGTCATGAGCAAGCTCTAATCCTCTTGTTTTGCGTCGTTGCTCAAACCAATCGTAGCTTTTTCTTTCCACTATTGTCACCACGTAATTATTTAATGGGTTTGAAATATAACCCTTCTTCTAAATATGTAGTAACGCCTATTCCGCACACAGAAATCTTTTCCTCCACGCAATTGTTTTTGAGTATATCATGGCATTGATGCATCAATTGCTAAAAGCCAATCCAACAAATCGGCCTTTTTAGTCTCTGCTTTGGTTTTTTCATTATTTTTTCCCTTCATAATTTTCCCCTCGCTAAATCCAACATGCTGATCCATGCATCAGATGTGGTTGAAGTACCATGGAACTTCAATTTCTCGGTACTGTTTTTCATTTTTTTCTTTTGCATGGCGCTCTTGAATAAAAAGGCTCTTTTCCGGCTTATTTAACGTATCCAAATAGTATATAGTCTCTTATTTAGTCTATATATTTCCAGTTTATGGTTTTTCTAAAACAACTTTAGCCAATTGCACTTTATCTTCTAACGTCTTCATAATAGTGTTTGTCATTTTCACTCGAATGCCAAAATTCTCAATTCGACTCTTCTCGGCAGCATCCAAATTATCGATGACAAACGTATCTAGAAAATCACTGTATAGCTTAGCAACACCAAAAGTTGAAACCTCAAAACCTAAACCGCGTAATATTTTATCTGCAGGGCCTTTAATCGGAGCACCCGCAACAATAGGGCTAATCCCAACGATTTTTGCTTTCGTCTTTCTCAACGCGTCCCTTATTCCATTAATCGATAATATAGTGCCAATGCTGACTATCGGATTGCTAGGGCAAATAATAATCAAATCTGAATTCAAAATTGCATCTATCACTTTGGGCGTGGGTTTTGCTGACTCGGCGCCGACAAACTCAACGCCCAAAACCTCTTCGCTTGATCTTCTTTTAACAAAGTACTCCTCAAAATGAACCGATTCTTCCTTAATCTTTATCCTTGTTTCAAATTTGTCATTGGTCATCGGTAAAAGCTTAACTTTAAGCCCTAAGGCATGGCAGATTTCGTCGGTTGCTTGAGAAAGCGTAAAGCCCTTTTTTATCAAATCAGTTCGAAAAATATGTGTCGCAAAATCTTTATCTCCTAATGCAAACCATGTTTCTAAGCCAAGCTTTTTCAGCATTTCCAAGGCTTGAAAAGTGTCACCCTTTATTCCCCAACCTTTTTCTTCGTCTACAATGCCGGCTAAAGTGTAGGCGACAATATCGATATCTGGCGAAATATGCAAGCCGAACATTTCAATGTCATCGCCAGTATTCACAATTACTGAAACATCATCTTCTTTAACAATCTTCAAAAGGCCCGTTAGAAATCTTGCTGCGCCAACGCCGCCTCCTAAAGCCGTAATCATAGCCTTCACATCTGGGTATTTAGAGGTTTAATGTTTGTGTTTTTCAGAAACCCAATATTGCGAGGAAGCCCCTTTTGCGTTAACTATTTGTTCTTTTTTGAACATTGGTGCTTCGTTTTTGTATCTCTCTACTGCTTCTCTTAGGACTGGAAAAATATCTGTACGGTGGGACCCAGCAACCGCAACATAAACCAAATCGTCTCCGACATTAAACTCGCCGAGTAAATGGTGGATTTGAACGTTAACTATTCCAGGTTTCTGTGTTAAATCACCGCAGATTTTGGTGAGAACTTGGCTTGCTTTTTCTTCGTAAGCTTCAAGTTCTAGTTTTTCGACTTTTTCTCCCTTGAGAGTCTCGCCTCTTACCACTCCGATAAAAAGTCCTATGGCACCAGCTTTATGGTAATTGGGATCTTTTTTAATATTATTTATAGTATCTTGAGCCGAAAAAGTCCCTTTTTCGTGAACTCCCGCATTTCCAGACAAGTATGATTCTTCCTACTGTTAACTTGAAGAATTGTAGTTTAGACTATGGTTTAAAGTATTTTGCGCTAAAAAAGAAATGAAACAAAAAGGTTTGGTTATGCTTGAACTGGTGCTTCTTCTTTGGGTGCTGCTTGCGGTTGTGGTGGGGGCGCTGCCAGTAGCTTGGATTTTCTTATGCCAACATGTCTTAATGGAGCAACTTCTTTGGCTTGATTGTAGATATCTGAAGCGATTTTTCCAAGAACCATTTCTTGAACGAATTGGTCAAGCGATAAAGCCGCGGCTTTTTGATGTATTGTCGCATCCATTATTTTACGAATTACTTTTTCCTGTGAAGTCTTTATTCTAGAAAGTGTCAATGCAGAAACTGCAATCCTGAGTTTGTATCCGTCCTTTGTGGTTAAGTTAATTAATGAATCGACTTTGGTTGTTCTTCTTCTCACTAGGCTTCGAAGATAATCCCTTGAATATTCATGCCCTTTAAACAGGGTCTTTGCGGTTTTTTGGTCAATCTCGTTAACTTGGAAAAACATTTTCAAAAAATGATGCGAAAAGTCAGCTGTAATATCAAACAAAGTTGCTTCCACAACTCTACCGATGAGTTGCTCTGGTTCTTGAGCTGGAATGGCGCCTAACTCAATGTTGCCAAAGAAGGATGGTGCAACAACCATGTACCATCCTTTTCCACGCCATTTATCTCGTATATGTTTAGTTTTTGAAGACAAATTAATTTCTCCAAACGCGCATCAACATACTCATAGAAATATTAAAAGGTTTAGCGTTTTCTTTCAATTTTATCTGTATTGCCCATATATTTCCTTAGAGCTTCAGGGATGTTTATTGAGCCATCTTCTTGCTGATTATTCTCTAATAAGGCAACTATGGTTCTGCCGGTCGCTACGGCTGTAGAGTTTAAGGTGTAGACAAATCCTTTTGTCGGTGCACCTTCTTTTTCCCTGTAACGAATGCCTAACCGTCTTCCTTGATAATCTGTGCAGTTACTGCAAGACACCACTTCGCGGTAACCATTTTGTGCTGGCATCCAAGCCTCAATATCATACTTTTTGGCTGCTACAGTTCCTATGTCGCCTGTGCAAACGTTGACGACCCGATATGGCAATTCAAGTTTTTGAAGAAACTCTTCCGCATTCTGCAGCAGTTCCTCATGCAACTTGGCTGATTCTTCAGGCTTACAAAAGATGAATTGTTCTATTTTATTAAATTGATGTGTGCGAAATATTCCTCTCGTATCTTTGCCGTGAGCACCTGCTTCTTTTCTAAAGCATGTGCTTATGCCAGCCAGTTTCAGTGGCATATCTTGCTCTTTTAACACTTCGTCCATGTACATTGCAGCCATAGGATGCTCAGAAGTTGCGATTAGGTATAGGTCTTCGTTTTCCACTTTGTAGAGGACATCAGCGAAGTCACCCAAGGCTGTTACTCCCTCGTAAGCTTTCCGCGTCATCAAATAGGGCGGAATAATTGGGGTGTAACCTTTTCTTGTTAGCTCTTCGATGGCAAGGCTCATCAACGCCATGTCTAGTTGTGCAACTTGGTTTTTGAGGTAGAAGAATCTGGCACCTGAGATTTTGCCTGCTCTTTCCATGTCAATTTGATCCAGTTCCAATGCTAAGTCTATGTGATTTTTTATTGGAAATTTGAAAGTTGGGATTGTTCCCCATGTTTTTACCTGCACATTATCGTTTGAGTCTTTTCCAGGCGGAACAGTGTCGTCAAGCAGGTTTGGGAGCTGCATAAGGTAAGCATGAGTTTTTTCTTCCTCTTGGGTTACTTGCGTTTCTGCTTCTTTTATTTTTAGGTCAATGTCCTGTGCGCTGTGGACTTCGCGGTCGGCTTCTTTGTCGGCTTTTTTGAGTTTAGCTATTTCTATGGTTACTTGCTTTCGTTGGTGACGTAGTTCGTTTAGTTTAGTTAGGTTCATTCGCCATTCCTTGTCAACCGCGATTAAATCCTCTAGCATTTGGAGGCATTCTGGGTTACCGCGTTTCGCTAAATTGCTTTTGACAAGATTGGGATTTTCACGAATTAGCTTGATATCTAACATTGCCCTCACACGAGTAATTCTTTTACTAACAAAATCAGCTATTTAACCTTACGATGCACAGCATTTCTATGTGCAGCATTGTTAATCAATCAACGGAAAACGTTTATAGAGTGTTAAAAAATAAGAAGAAAGTTTGGAATTGTTTTCGATTTTTTGTTTGCTTGTCCAGTTTTACTTTTTGCTTAAGGTTATCTCCATTGTGGAAACCATTCTGGACCTGCTCTCTCCCTCACGAGGTGGCATCTCGGCCGTTCCGATAACAATCTTTGCAACATTAAGGTCTTTGACGAACCGGTTCCTTGTGATCTCAGCTACGTCAACAGCGGTGGTTATGGCTTGTCCTCGGGCTTTCAAAGTAATTTCTTTTAGGTTGCCTGCTGAGAGGCTTGTTATGATTGCCAGAACGTAGCTCATTGGAGGTTTGTTTCCTACGAAGATAACATCTGCATTTTCAGTCATTTTCTTTTTACTCCTTTTAGTTGTTTGCTTTGTATAACGTCGCTGTTACACGCGTTTGGTGTGCAACGGAAACGTTAATGCAAAATAATAATAGTACTTCCTTATAAGTCAATTGAAGAATCACCCAACGGCAATAAATGTTAAACATTCTAACTGGAAAGGCTTTTCTGCAGGCAATCTATAATGAGCTTTAACACGTAAACCAAGCTGAGAGTTAACTTGCTTACAAAACTGAAGAAAAAAGTTCAGCAAATGCTAACTTCGCAAGCAACAGCCGCACATAAAATAGGCTTAACTCCAAACAAAGTAAGCATAATAGGATTCATTCTAGCTTTAGCATCCGCAGCCGCTTACACCATGGCCCAAAACTATCAGTGTCTTCTTCTTTTGGCAACGCTTCTGCTTTTAGCTTCAGGATTCTGCGATACACTTGACGGAATCATTGCAAGGACTTTCAGTCAAACCACAATATTTGGGGGCTTTTTTGATTCGGTTCTAGACCGGTACGCGGATGCAGTAGTCTACGCAGCCATAATAATTGCAGGATTAAGCAATCGATTTTGGGGATCAACTTGGGGTGCAATTTGGGGGTTGGCCGCGCTATTAGGTTCTCTGCTGGTAAGCTACACTCGTGCAAGAGCCGAAGCCGCAGGCATAAAAATGGAGTCAGTAGGCTTGGCTGAACGCGCAGAACGAATGCTTATTTTAGCCGTTGTCAGCTTAATAGCATTTTATTGGTTACCCGCCTTAGGTATTGGCATATTCTTGTTGGCAGTGCTTTCAAACCTTACCGTTATACAAAGAGCATTTCACGTTTACAAGGAATTAAAGAAAAAAGATGTAGCCGCTTAATATCTTCTTCTGGCTCGTGAGTGACGTTCGGATTCGGCTCTAACATTAACGATTCCGCGATGAACAGCACAAGATATACAATAATATTTAGTGTCCACCCATGAAGCTAGAAACGTGCCTTTTTGCCTAAGCTCCTTAGCTAACTGCGGCTCAACAAACGAAACACGGCGAGTATTTCTTTTTGCCTTATCACGCGGAACCATCGCACCACAATTAGCGCATTGAACAAGGCTGCTGCTTCCTTTGCTTCCTTTCGATCTTCCTCGGCTTTTACGCTTAGATGGCAATTATTTTAACCTCATTATTCTTTCTATTTTTCCATTTATTCATTAAACTATCTTATATATATGCTCTTAAGTTTAAGAGAGAAGCGATATTAGCTTTTGCATTTATTTGAGGGATAATTTTTCCATCTGGCGAAGTCATCAAAGTTGTTACTCCTGGACCATGTCCCGCTGTAATGCAATTCGTGTGAATAACTACCCCTATTGAAATGGCTCCTTGGCGGTAAATTCTCCCAAACGAATGATCAGCATCAATGATCGCTACTAAATCGCCAAGCCTTAAGCTTGCTAGCCCATATTGCTCAACTATTTTTTCATCGAACAATTGAATATCATAATCACCTGAGTTAACTTGGTTAGCTCCCAAGCCTGATCCCATAATGGCTGCTGGAACAATATGTGTTACCGCTACCTCAAGCTTGTCACCCTTCGGCTGAGGATTCCATGCTTCAAGCAACGCTGGATCCATATTCAAAACTTTAATTTCTGGAAAATCTAAAAGTTTTAAGCCTATGCCGAACGATTTTACTAGAATTCTATCTCCGGGTACGAGTTTTTCCAAAATCTCCATGGGAAAATCGATTAAAACATGCTCGATTCCACCGTGTTTACCTGTCACAGCTCCTTCAGCACCTTTTGCATCACCGCTAACAACCGTCGCTTTATTTCCAACACATGATAATACGTTAAAAGCAGTATTAGCTGCTGGTCCGGAGCGAGCATCGTTTTCTTTGTTTTCCACACTTACGCCTGGCTCAACATGGTCAGCCTCCCAGCCACATGCAAGGTCGCCAATTCTAAGATTGTAGGTTACGCCGCCTACTCCAGGCAAAACCATAGGTTTTCCTGTTGCTGAAACATTGTAGACCGATCTGATGGTTGGACTGGCAATTTCCCCTACAACTGACATTTTTATGAGTTTATCAACGTTTGTTCTAAGCATAAAAGTTCCTCATCAGTCAATGTGTCCTATCTGTAAGGCATCTAATAAAACTTCACGAGCCAACCTTAACATTAAGCAAATCTTAAATTATCGTTTCTTATTTGTTGCATGAAGTTAAGCTTAGATAAATTGTGACGGAAGTGAAATTTGCCATGTCCGAACTGGGATTAAGAACAAAAATGCTGGTAAAAGATGTCATGAGCAGTCCAGTTGTAACCATGAATGAGAACGAAAGCTCAAACAAGGTTGCAGTTGCCATGGACCGTGGGGACTTGGGTGCAATTATAGTTACAAATGAAGCAGGAAAATCAATCGGCATTATTACTGAGCGTGACTTAGTGCTCAGGGTTTTAGCTAAAAACCTGAAACCAGACACTGTTAAACTTAAAGAAATTATGACTACGCCACTGGTCACGATTGAGCCTGAAGCAACAATTACTGAAGCCGCTCGAAGAATGAATCGTCTCGATATCAGACGTCTAGGCGTAATTTACAAAGGTAACCTTGTGGGCATAATCTCCAGTAAAGATGTTTTAGGTGTAATGCCTGAATTGATAGAGACAATTCTTGAAAGATCACGCATCGAAGGAGAAGCCAGAACTGAAGAAACTGAAGAAGTCCCGCTTTCCGGATACTGTGACCGCTGCAACGGATACTCTGAAAGCCTCAAAGAACGAAACGGACAAAACATATGCGATGAATGCAGAATAGAACTTGAACAAGAAAAATAATTTCTCGATAGTTCTATAAATCGACGAACACGAGATTTTCTCTTTCCTCAAACCCGATTCCACTATAAATAAACTTTAATTACCAATCAACTTGCTATCAATATGACCGTGAACTGATTTGATTGTCGATTCTGTCCTGACAAATGCGAAAGCCTACCTTAACGGGCGAATCGTCGACTGCAGCATAGCAATTGAAGAAGGTAAAATCTTCAAAATCGGCAAAGAAACCCAAATGCCAAATGCTGACCAAAAAAATAACTTAAGAAACCTTTTAGTCCTGCCCGGCTTGATAGATGAGCATGTTCACCTTCGCGATGAAGGAAAAGCTTACAAAGAAGATTTTGAAACAGGAACCGCCGCCGCAGCCGCTGGAGGCTTCGCCACCGTTTTAGATATGCCAAATAACGAACCCGTCACAATGAGTTCTGAAACCCTGCGAAACCGCATTTGGACTGCCTCAAGAAAAATTCTGGTAAATGTAGGGTTCTACTCTGAATTTCCCAAAAAAACCTCAGAAATTAAAGATATAGTCGCGGAAGGGGCAGTAGGATTCAAGCTTTTTATGGGATGCCAAATTGGCGGATTAAACATTGACGATGACGAATCCGTAGGAGAAGGATTCAAAGAGGTCGCAAATTTTAATATGCCCGTGGCAGTGCATGCCGAAGACAAAGCTTTACTTACAAAAAATGAGGAAAAGCTAAAACAAGCCAAAAAAAACAGTCCTGCAGCTTTTCAAGCGGCACATTCAGAAGAAGTTGAACAGAAAGCCATAGAACGCCTACTAAAAATAAACGTCTCGGCTAATGTGCATCTACATTTTTGCCATGTCTCAACTGAAAAAGGTTTAAACGCCATAGAGGAAGCTAAAAAACTAAAAAGAAAAATAACCTGCGAAGTTACCCCCAATCACCTATTGCTATCGACTTCTGAATTGCAGCGAAGCGGTCAAATGCTGATTATGGCGCCACCTCTCCGCGACAAAACCCAAGTTGAAGCGTTATGGAAAGGCTTGGAGACATGTTCGGTTGACACTTTAGGATCTGATCATGCGCCGCATGCGTTAAGCGAGAAATCGGCAAGCAGCGTTTGGGACGTTAAAGTCGGGGTGCCAGGCTTGGAAACTACATTGCCACTTATGTTGACTCAGGTTAGAAAAAACCAATTGTCTTTGACCCAAGTCGTTCAACTTCTAGCTGAGAAGCCAGCTGAAATTTATGGTTTGAATGATTGTGGTCGCTTAGAACAAGGAAAAAGTGCTGATCTAACAATTGTAGATTTTAATCAAAAATTCAAAATCGATGCCTCAAAATTCAAATCAAAAGCCAAATATTCACCCTACGACGGCTGGGAAGTTGCGGGCAAACCAATAAAAACCTACGTTAAAGGGCTTTTAGTTTTTGAAGAAGGCGAAATAATTGCCAAAGCGGGCAGCGGCTCAATTGTTGGGAGAGGCGATGTGTGAAGTTCCTAGCGGACAGTATGCTGGGAAAATTAACTCGTTGGCTACGAATGCTAGGGCAAGATGTTTTGTACTACACTGAGTTAAGTGACTCTGAGCTTCTTGAAGTGGCAAAAAAAGAAAACCGTGTCCTATTGACTAAAGATTTGGAGCTCTACAAACGAGCCATCACTAGGGGAATAGATGCTTTCTATATTGAGGGCGAAACAGAATCTGACCGGCTGGCAGAACTTGCCCCGCGATATGACTTAACGCTAGCGGTAGATATGGAAAAATCGCATTGTCCAGTATGTAACACTAAACTGAAAGTCACGCCCAAAGAACAGCTTGCAAACGAATTAGAGAAAAACACTTTGACTTATTATGATAAATTTTGGAAATGTCCCAACTGCGGGCAAGTTTATTGGCAAGGAGCACACTGGAAACAAATAACAAATACAATTAACGAAGCCAAAGAAAAACAGGATAAACTAAAAGAAGAAACTTAGGTTAGCCATTTCAGCGGAATATCTTGGAACGTGCCATCCGGCAAGGTTCTTCTGATAGTTATCGGAAGTATGCCTGCCTCAAGTTCAACTAGAGCTATATCAATAGGGTTTGTATTTTCAGCTGCATCCACCAAAATTGGTGCACCCATCGAGATTTGAAGTGCTCTAGCTCCAACAATTCTTGCTTTCTCGAATCGAGTCATTTTTGGTGGTCCAACAGTTATTTCTTGTTTTGACATATTTTTTTTTACTCTCCCATGCCGCCGCCCATTCCTCCTGGAGGCATAGGTGGTGCTTTCATTTTGGTGGCCGAAATTATGTCGTCGATTTTGAGGATCATGGATGCTGCTTCGTTTGCGGATTTGATTATTTGTTTTTTGACTGAAAGAGGCTCAAAGATGTTTACCTTTGACATGTCTTGAATTTTTCCTTCGAGGACTTCAATGCCAGCCCATGTTTCTCCCTTATCATGCCTCGAACGCAAATCTACAAGTATATCGATTGGGTCTACGCCTGCATTCTCAGCAAGCGTAACCGTTATAGATTCAAGGGCTTCTGCGAATACTCGGACTGCAAGTTGCTCTCTTCCCGACATTGTTTCAGCATATTTTCTAAGCGCACTTGCCATTTCAAGTTCTGGAGCACTTCCTCCAGCAACAATTTTTGGTTCTTGGATTAAGTCTCTGATTACGCAGAGTGCATCATGTATTGAACGTTCTGCCTCCGCGGTCATACGTTGAGTTCCAGCTCTAATTAAAATGGTTACGGCTTTGGGGTTCTTGCAGCCTTCAACGAAGGTCATTTTGTCGTCGCCGATTTTGCGTTCTTCAACTAAAGCTGCCCACCCAAGGTCTGATGATGAAATATCGTTAAGGTTGCTTACGATTTTTCCGCCCGTGGCTTTTGCGAGTTTTTCCATGTCTGATTTTTTGGCTCTTCTAATGGCAATTATTCCTTTTTTGGAAAGAAAATGCTGTTCCATATCGTCTATACCTTTTTGGCAGACAACAACGTTTGCCCCTGAAGCTAAGATTTTGTTGGCCATATCTTGCAGCATTGTTTCCTCTTCCTTCAGGAACGCTTCAATCTGGTCTGGGCTTTCAATACTTATTTTAGCGTCTAACTCAGTTTTCTCAATCTCTAAGGAAGCATCAATTAAAGCAATTTTTGCCTTTTCCGCTCGCTTAGGCATTCCTGAGTGAACAATTTCTTTATCTAAAACAATGCCGTTTATCAGGCTGGTATCTTTGAGCGATTCGCCTGTTTTCTTTTCAACCTTAACATCGTCGACATCCACTCTATAGCCACCGTTTTGTTTTTCTGCGACTGCAAGCATTGCCTTTACTGCTATATCAGCTAAGTATTCTTTGTATTCGGCAACGATTTTGCTTCCCATTGAGGTTGTGGCTGCTTTTTTGAGGTAGTCTGAGGATTTGAGGTCTATGGGTATGGCTATTTTCTCAAGGGTCTCTAGCGCTTTTTCAGCTGCCATTCGATAGCCATCAATCACTATTGTTGGATGAATATTCTTGTCTAGCAATTCTTCTGCTTTGGCTAAAAGTTCACCTGCAATAATGACTGCAGATGTTGTACCGTCGCCAGTTTCATTATCCTGCGTCTTGGCAACTTCAACCATCATTTTGGCGGCTGGATGCTGAATATCCATTTCATCTAAAATGGTTCGACCATCGCTCGTTATTGTGACATCTCCAAAATTATCCACAAGCATCTTATCCATGCCTTTTGGTCCTAAAGAGCTTCGGACACTTTCCGATACCACTTTAGCGGCGGTAATGTTTCCGTGTTGGGCTTCTCTTCCGCGGGATCTGTTTGAACCTTCTTTCAAAACCATGATAGGTATACCGCCCGCTTGTGTTGGGAATGATGACAAATCAAGTAATCTCCTTTAATAGCGAACAACAACAAAATGTCCCTAACAATATAAGTTTTTCTAGGCAGGGAATGATTAATAAAGCCTAGGCGAGCGGTTTTTGAATCATTTAGCCCGCTTTTATCGTTTGCTTCGTTTCATTTTTGCCATGGCTTAATATATTGAAACTTTAGCTATTCCAGGAATCTTGAGTAGCTCGGGGATAAGTTCGCCTGGAATTTTTTTCTCGACTATTAAGGTAAGTTTGGGTTCAGGTGAGAGTTCTGGGTCATCGACGATTGCTTGTCTAATGCTTAATCCTGCTTTGTTTAGAATCATAGCTGCATTAGATAAGATTCCTGGCGATTTTGCGTTTACAGGAGTAATTTCTAGCACACCAAGATTGAGGTGCTTGGCAATTTCCTTTAGTGAAGCCCCTGCTGGACGTATTTCCTCAAAAATCAATTTGAGCTCAGGGCTGGCTTTTATGCTGTTCAATGTCTCGTTCACCGTACGCCTGTCGACCCCAGCAACTCTTGCTATGCGAACGGGTGGAATTTCAATTTGGTTTAGGCAAATTTTGTCATTTTGGACGCTTAGTCCATTTTCTATGAATACGCGTGCGACTTTCAGTCGTTCGGGGTATTCTTGAAGCTGGTTTTTTATTTGGTTCCACATATTATTTCGCTAGTGCGTGTTTTTGTTCGTTTAAGTATAAATGTGTTGTTAACTGTTTTCGTTGCTTCCCAATGAACAAAAGTGTACACAAAAGCCTTAAATAAAACTATCAGGTACATTTTATCGCTTTATAAACAAGAAGGCGAAAGAAATGACCATTAAAAAAATATTATTAAGAGAAGACGAAATTCCAAAGCAATGGTACAACATAGTTCCCGACTTACCACATCCACTGCCACCATTCATAGATGCAGCAACAGGGCAGCCGGGAGTCGGGATAGTCCCACGAATATTCCCAAAAGCAATTATCGGCCAAGAAATAAGCCAAGAAAGATGGATAGACATACCTGAAGAAGTACGAGAAGTCTACCGAATCTGGAGACCCTCTCCACTCTTCAGAGCCACAGGCTTAGAAAAAGCACTAAGAACACCAGCAAAAATCTACTACAAATACGAAGGCGTAAGCCCAGCTGGAAGCCACAAACCCAACACAGCCGTACCTCAAGCATACTACAACATGAAAGAAGGCACAAAACGCCTCTCAACAGAGACAGGCGCAGGCCAATGGGGTTCTGCCTTGGCATTTGCAGCCATGATGTATGGACTTAAAGCTACAGTTTACATGGTGCGTGCAAGTTATGACCAGAAACCATATCGAAAGATGATGATGAATACTTTTGGCGCAGAATGCTTTGCCAGCCCAAGCAACAGAACAGAGGCAGGACGGAAAATCCTTGCTGAAGATCCAGATAACAAGGGCAGTTTGGGCATAGCCATCAGCGAGGCCGTTGAAGACGCATTAGTCAATGAGGAAGAGACCAACTATGCCATAGGTAGCGTTTTCAACCATGTATGTTTACATCAAACTGTTGAAGGTTTGGAAACTAAAAAACAACTTGAAATGGTCGACGATTACCCAGATGTAATTTACGGCTGCATCGGTGGAGGAAGTAGTTTCTCAGGTTTAATGTGGCCGTTTTACCATGACAAAGTAGCAAAGAAAGCGCCCAAAGAAACCAAGTTCGTCGCCACAGAAGCCACTGCATGCCCCAAAGTAACCAAGGGGTATTATCAATATGACCACGGTGACACTGCAAAACTGACTCCTCTCGTGCCAATGCACACCATAGGACATGACTTTATTCCAGCACCCATCCATGCAGGCGGACTACGCTACCACGGCATTGCTCCAACCATAAGCGTCCTTGTTCAAGAAAAACAAATGACCACCGAAGCCTTCAACCAAATAGAAGTCTTCGACGCAGCAAAACTCTTCATTCAAACTGAAGGCATCATCCCAGCACCAGAACCGTCCCACGCAATCAAAGGCGCAATCGACGAAGCACTACGATGCAAAAAGACAGGCGAGGCAAAAACCATCCTATTCGTGCTTTGCGGCCACGGCTACTTCGACATGGCAGCATACGACGAATACTTCAGCGGCAACCTGCAAGCATACGAGTACCCCGCCAAGAAAGTAGAGGAATCAATGAAGAAACTGCACAAGCTATATCCATGGCTAAGCGAAGTCAACAAAAAATACATCGGCTGCGAAACATACTAAAATAAGAGAAACTCGCATTACTCTTCTTATTTTTCTTTTTATTTATCAACAAATAATACTAAACTAGGCTATTTCCTTGAACTCTGCTGAAGAAGCTCTTCCAACAAAAAGCATCGGGTTCATCGTCAACCCAGTGGCTGGTATGGGCGGAGCCGTCGGGTTAAAAGGAACAGATGGCAAAATAATTTTGAACAAAGCCATATCTCTAGGAGCTAAGCCTATGGCTCCACAGAGGGCAGAAACGTTCCTTGCTGAATTGGTTCAAGCAAAAAAGAACTTAAAGCTAATGGTTGGCGCTGGTGGCATGGGCGAAGCTGAAGCTAAAAAATGCAGTTTCAGCTTTGATGTTCAGGGCGAAAGCAAAAAAGAAACTAGTTCGGCAGACACTCAATGTACTGCAAAAGCAATGGTTGAGTCAGGTGTTGATTTGCTTGTTTTCTGCGGAGGCGACGGAACAGCCCGCGACATACAAAAAGCCATCGGCTTAAAAGTTCCTGTGCTTGGTGTTCCAACTGGCGTTAAGATGCACAGCGCCGTATTTGCCGTAAACCCGCAAGCTGCCGCGAGAGTTGCCATGAACTATCTTTGGAGTGGATTACCCTTGAGGGAAGCTGAAGTAATGGATGTTGATGAGCAAGCCTTCAGAGAAGGTCGCCTTTCCGCTGAACTCTACGGGTATGTGCTAAGTCCGTTTGAACCTCATCTAATTCAAGGCAATAAGCTCGAGAGTCCGATGACTGAGAATGAAGTGCGTAATCAAGCGGCGATAGCAGTATATGTTATCGAAGAAATGAAACCCGACATCATTTACGTTACGGGTCCTGGAACAACCACCCGCACTATTGCTGATCTTTTAGATCAGAAAAAAACTTTGCTTGGAGTAGACCTCTTTTTAGGCAAGAAAATAATCGCAAGCGACGTAAATGAAAAACAAATACTTGCAGCTACAAAAGGCAAGGTAACGAAAATAATTGTCACTCCAATCGGTGGGCAAGGTTTCATTTTTGGCAGAGGTAATCAGCAGATTAGCTCCCAAGTTATTCGTCAAGTAGGTTTAGACAATATTGTTGTGGTTGCGACTAAAAGCAAATTGGATAGGCTTAGGAGTTTAAGGGTTGACACTGGCGATTTGGCGCTGGATAGAGAGCTTAGTGCCCATGGAATTAGAGTTGTGATTGATTATAAAATTAAACAAAAAGTGGCTATAGAGTAACATGTAATTTCGCGTTTATTTTCCCTATATCTCCTTTCCGAAGTCGCCTTCAATGGTTGACTGTAAGAGTTAAATTTATCTTCGACCATTGAATAGGCTATCTCCAGAGATTTACTGGATTTTCTATAAGGAGCATGGAATAGTTGAGTAATGAA
>JBEKGO010000018.1:0-47327 GCA_050012755.1 Bathyarchaeia archaeon | reverse complement strand
GACGCTGTGGCCTCTAGTTAACCAGTTGTCTGATAAGGCAGTTGCTGGGCAGCCACGCCGTTGTGGATAAGAGCTGAAAGCATCTAAGCTCGAAGCCTCTCCCGAAAAGAGGCAGCCATTCCAGTTTCACTGGACGAAGGTTCCCATAAAAGATGGGTTTGATGGAGCCGGGGTGTAAGCTAGAAGATTTCGATCGACTAGCTCAGCCTGCGGCCACCAATCACCTGAGATGTCGTGCCCTCTAAGTGGTGTTTGAGCGATATTTGCGTGAGCGCATATTTCTCGATGTGAGTTGCAGAGTTCTTGTTTGGCCTATGCATGGCGTATCTATATTGCATTTTAAGAAATTCCGAGATTTTTTTCAACAGATTTTCTGTCTGATAGTTTTTTTGTTCGGATTTCTTTTAGGTGTTGGTCTTCGATAAATTCAAATTAGTAGCTTGCTAATGGCTTCTTGACTAGTAATGAGTGAGAAGCAGCGCTTCATCTTTCATTTGGATATGGATCATTTTTATACAGCTGTGGAAGAGCGGGAGCACCCAGAAATCCTAGGCAAACCCGTCATAGTAGGCGCAGGCCCAAAAGGGGGCAAAGGCAGAGGCGTCGTTAGCACAAGCAACTACATAGCTAGAAAAGTCGGCGTCCGCTCAGACATGCCTATTTCGCACGCTTGGAGGCTGTGTCCAGTAGCAGTTTATTTGCCGCCGAATTTTCCTCTCTACATCAGGGTTTCAGAAGAAATCATGGAAATCGCACGCAAATATGCTGATAAGTTTGAGCAGTGGGGAATTGATGAGGCTTTTTTGGATGTAACGAGCAAGGTGAAGGATTATGTTGCGGCGGAGGCTTTGGCTCAGCAGATTAAGAAAGAGATCAAAGAAAGGGAAAATTTGACTTGCTCTATTGGCGTGGGTCCGAACAAGCTTGTGGCTAAGGTTGCCAGCGATTTTCAGAAACCAGACGGTTTGACAGTTGTCCGAGATGAAGAAGAAGAGGTATTTTTGGCGCCTTTGCCCGTGCGAAGGCTTCTTTGGGTTGGCCGTAAAACTGAGGCTAAACTTAAACAGTTAGGCGTTGACACAATCGGCGACTTGGCAAAGTATGATGCTTCATCGTTAGCTTCGATGTTTGGCGTTATGGGTTGGCAGATGCATCTTATGGCTAGGGGCATTGACCGCAGCGAGGTTGAAGAGCGTGTTGGTGTTAAGAGCATAAGCCACGAAACCACCTTTGAAGAAGACACATCTGATTCCACTGTGATTTTGCAAGCGTTAAATGACCTTTGCATCGACGTTCAAAAAGAAACAGAAAACCAAAACCTGCTCTTCAAAACCGTCACATTGAAAATTCGTTTTGAACATTTTGAAACCCACACCAAAGCCAAAACCTTACCCTTTTTAACCAACCGCATCTATGATCTGCAAAAAACCGCAAGAGAACTCCTTGCTCCTTACTTGCATAAAAACCGTAAAGTCAGGCTTATCGGCGTTAGAGTTTCAAGTCTGATTTCCATGGCAAAGCAAAAAACGCTTGTTTAAGGTTCTTCGACTTTTTGTGGGACTAAGGATTTGCCAATAGTTTCTTAGTCGGTGACTTCGCTGAAAGTTTTTCTGGAACGGACACGATGCAGAACTTTGGTTGATAACCCAATTAACTGGAGAAAAATGAGCCTAGGCTAGTACGCTTAGAGTGATACCTTTCATGGTTTTCGTGCGACTGTTTTTGAACATAGGTGAACATGGTTTCATGATCCGGGGATCTCCTGAAACAGTTCCATTTCGCGGCCTGAAATTGCTCTCTCAAACTCTTAGATTCTCCACGCTGCCTATTCGCTATGCACCGTGCAACTAAATTCAATGAATTTTTGATTTTTCTCATGTACAAATCATAAGGTTTCAACATATGTCAACATAGTTTCATGTACCGGGGGGGTCACTCGTCTTTTCCGTATTTACACTATCGCTGAACGGAGAACTCTTCTGAAAGAAGAAGCGAAATCGGAACTAGCACCCTATCCTAATTCTTCTATCTTGTCAAAAAATTATTTATGAGAATTGTACAGGTTGTAAGACGTTCGAGAGTACAAAGATTTGTTTTTGATTTTCGGCGTTTTGAAGGTTGTTACTGATGTCGGTGATTCAGTTTCCATTTTCTTATCAGAATTATGATTCGTACTTTGTTTTGTCAGGTATGCCTGCTTCTTTGAAGGCTTTTTTGCGGTTTACACAGGATTCACATTTCCCGCAGTGCTTCTCCGCGTCGCGATAGCAGGACCACGTAAGCTTGAAGGGGACGCCGAGTTCTGCTCCTTTCTTGATCACTTCGGATTTGCGTTTGCTGCTAAACGGCACTTGGATGCTGATATGCTCTCCCGTGCCCAGCTTTGCTGCCTTCTCGAATGCCTCGTAGAATTCACGTCTGCAGTCTGGATAGAAGGGTTCGTCTGAGCCATGTGCGCCATAAAAAATCTTGTCAGCGCCGACCGAAACTGCATAAGAAACTGCCACTGAGAGGAAAATTGCATTTCTGAAAGGCACGATTATCGGTTGGCTAAACTCAGAGGTTAGGGGGATGTTGTTGTTGCAAAGCGAGGTCACATCACCGAAGACTTCTTTCAAGGCTGAGAGGTTAACGATTTTTGTTTTTGCGCCAAGGCTTTCTGCGATTTTTTGTGCTGCCGCTGTTTCTTTTACAGCGATTTGACCATAATTGAAAGTTATAGGGTACAGCTCATAGCCTTCTTTATTTGCCCAGTATGCCACAACCGCTGAATCGGGTCCTCCGCTGAGAACAACCACGCATTTAGGTTTTTGTTTTTGAGTCATGTTTCAATCACTGATTTAGGCTGAATTTTGTTTGTCTCGAATTTAAACATCATTTTGGAACAAGCCCGTTCTTTTTAGTAACTTAAATATTGGCCATCCAATGAGCACAGTCGCAATGACATTTCCAACGGCTACATATAGTATAGTTAGAAGTAACGGCAAATGGTACAGGTAAGATAACATCCATCCAACCGTCGTGCCTAAAACAGCAGAGTAAGCTACACTGGTTCCGATTACTGTATAGTCATTCTTTGTTCGTTTGTAAACATAGTAGACTACAAATGACATGACAAATGAGGGAATTGTGTTTAGTAGGTCGAGTATGCCGTCTGGAGAGAATATATTGCCGATGAATACTCCAAGCGTGTGACCCAAAACTCCAGGTATACCTAGTAGTGGAACTGCGGCAACCATTGAGTCTGCAATGCGTACTTGAATGGGTCCATAAGAGATGCCTCCGAGAACAACAACAAGAGCTGCGTAGAGTGCGGCATAGATGGCTATTAAAGCTAAATCTTTAGTTTTTAACTTCAAGTTCAATTTGCCTCCCTATCCCGGGTTTTATTTTACGTTGGCGGAACGGGTAGGAGACCACACTCACCCGCCAATTGCACTGTGAAACTTCAGAGTTGCCTAAAAACCTTTAGGAAAAACAGTTACAGTTTTGCATAAAAAGGAGTAATGGGCGGGTCTTGTTAACTCTTCATGGGATTTGCTTTTGGGTAGTTCTCTGTCAACTGTCGTGGTAAGTTTATTTTTCAATTTCGTATTATTCCAAAAATCGTAATATTGTTTACGCTGAAATAAGCATCTTATATAATCCTACACAATACTTGATTAAGAAAGAGCTGTTGAAAAAATGCAAATACAACTTGAGTCTGGCAAAGATGATTTTCTAACTTTAGAAAAGCTGTGTAGCGATTGGGACATTTACGAGAAACATTCTAAGAAAATGAGACCACAGCAATTGGTACGTGGTTTAAAGATGCAACTTGATGCGTCTTGTTGATTAATCATGTTTTAAGCGCAGAATAACCTTTTAGAATTTGGGTTGCTCTAAATTATAATTTATAACTTTCCAGACATTTTGTATCAGGGTTTTCCACTTGTTCCTTCCCTCAATCGGTATCCCACGATTGTTAGCACCTTAAAATGTGGCAGTAGCTTACCCCACGGGATTTAACATGAACCCGAATCTAAAGACAAGTTACCAGAACCAAGGGGCGAAATATTAATAAATCTCTCGGAAAGATTACATGTTGCTACTTCCTAGTGGATGGCATTCCGCGAAACGAAGTTTTAGGGAGCATCAAACTATGTCACAAAATAATTCAGCTAGTCAACTAGTCCTTAAAGGAACAACTACAATAGGCGTCGTCTGTAAAGATGGCGTAATTTTGGCTTCTGACACGCGAGTAACCATGGGCTTCTATGTTGCTCATAAAGCCGGCAAAAAAGTATACAAAATCGACGATCACATCGGCATGACAATTGCGGGTACAGTCGCAGATGCTCAAAGAGTCGTAGATATTCTAACAGCTAACGCCGCACTCTACAAAATCAACTTGAATCGTCCAATGCCTATTAGTTCAGCAGCAAGGCTTGTTGCTAATTTGCTGTTTTCTGCACGCTACATACCCCTTGCAACACAGGTGCTTGTCGGCGGCGTAGATGACACTGGACCACACGTTTTCAATTTAGATCCCTATGGCAGCTTGACTGAGGAAAAGTCGGTTTCAACAGGCTCCGGTTCACCAATCGCTTATGGTATTCTTGAAGACAAGTACCGTGAAGGTATGACGATTGCAGAGTTGCTTCCAACCATGGCTAAAGCAGTTAACGCAGCTATGAAACGGGACGCTGCTAGTGGCAACAACTACAATATCATTGTTATCGACAGCAATGGTTATCGCGAATTGTCTGGCGAGGAGAAAGGCAAACTTCTCAAAGCAGGAAGTTAATTACTGTGGCTCGAACTCAAGAGAAAGAAAAAGATAAGATAGAAATTAGTCAATTTATTTTGCAAAAAGTTCCAAGAGAAGCAGAGGTTACCAGAATTGAATATGAAGGACCTATGCTTGCGGTTTACACTAAGAAACCCGAGGTTTTGGCTGAACAAAGCGGGATAGTCGCGGAAATTGTCGGTGTTATCCGAAAAAGAATTGTTATTCGTCCCGACCCATCGGTTAGGTTGCCTGAAGTTGAAGCTGAGAAAATCGCAAGAGAACTTATCCCAGCTGAAGCTGAAATTACAGATATTAATTTTGATCCAAGTCTTGGCGAAATAATTATTGAAACCAAGAAGCCAGGTTTGGTTATTGGAAGAAACGGCGCTGTTTTACAGGATATCATAAAGAATACCAAGTGGCGCCCACATGTTTTGCGTAGCCCACCTATCAAATCAAAGATTGTTACTCACATGCGGCATTACTTGCACTCTGAAAGCAAAGAGCGTGAGAGAATTCTTCGCACCGTAGGCGAGCGCATCTTTAGACCAAAAACCTATGATGTTGGAGACATTCGAATGACCGTTCTCGGTGGAGCACAAGAAGTAGGTCGTTCAGCATTTCTAATTAAGACAAGAGAGAGCAGTGTGCTGCTTGACTGTGGTATTAATCCTGGTTCAAATAGACCTTTTGAAAGTTTTCCAAGGTTTGACTGTCCAGAATTCCAGATCGATTCATTGGATGCTGTTGTTATCAGCCACGCCCACCTTGACCACTGCGGTTTAACACCATTTCTCTACAAATACGGCTATGATGGCCCAGTGTACTGTACTGCCCCAACCTCAAATTTGATGACTATGCTGCAGTTGGACTATTTGGATGTCGCTGGAAAACAAGGTGTCACGCCTTACTATGACCAAAAGGACGTGCGTGAATGCGTTTTACACACGATTCCGCTCAGATATGGAGTTGTTACTGATATTGCGCCTGATATTCGTTTAACTTTGCATAATTCTGGGCACATTTTGGGCGGTGCCATGGTTCATTTACACATAGGCGAGGGCTTGCACAACATTGTTTACACCAGCGACTACAAGTTTGCTAGGACTATGTTGCTGGAGGCTGCGGCCACGGAGTTTCCACGAATTGAAACGGTGATTACTGAGAGTACTTATGGTGGCACAGATGATATTATGCCTTCACGTATTGAAGCGGAAGAAGCAATGACCCGCACAATCAACCAGACATTGGAAAGGAAAGGTAAAGTTCTAATTCCAGTCCCAGCCGTCGGCAGAGCACAAGAAATCATGCTCATCATCGACGGATACATGAAACGCGGTTTAATGAAAGAAGCACCCGTTTTCATTGAAGGCATGATTAGCGAAGCAACAGCTATCCACACAGCCTACCCAGAATACCTAGGAAGAGAAGTGCGCCACAGCATCCTACACGAAGGCATCAACCCATTCCAAAGCGACTACTTCACAATCGTAGAGCATCCAAGCGTGCGACAAAGCATCATCGAAGGAGAACCGTGCATTGTCTTGGCGACGTCGGGCATGCTTGAAGGCGGACCAGTAATAGAGTACTTCAAGAACTGGGCTAACGACGAGCGAAACACAATAATTTTTGTCAGCTACCAAATCGAAGGCACCATGGGTAGACGAGTACAGAAAGGCGTAGGCGAAGTAACCATGATGGATAACGAAGGCAAAATGGCGGCGCTGCAGGTAAAAATGCAAAATGTGTCAATTGAAGGCTTTTCAGGCCACTCAGACAGGCGGCAACTGGTTAATTACTTAACTCATTTAACACCCAAGCCAGAACGCATCTTTGTTGTTCACGGAGAAAAACAGAAAACTATCGCATTTGCTAACTTTATGGATAGCAAAGCTGGCATAAATACGGTTGTTCCAGCAATACTGGAAACTTTTAGGCTGCTGTAGGTAAAGGTTCATTCGAAACTTTCGTCGGCGATTTTTCACGCCAAATTCTTATTGTTTTTGGGCAGATAACAACTCGTTCTTCACCTAACCTGGCGATGTCGCCGCCTACAGATTCAGAGAATTGATATAACTCGTTAACGGCGTTTTTTACATCGTCAATGCTTTTTGCAGCAAGAGGTGTAACACGTAAAATTATGATATTTCCGTTTTTGACCTCATTTTTTATGTTTTCGAGGTCAGACAATTCGCGGAGAGGCATGGCTTTGAGGTAGGTTTTGCTTGGAGGCTCAGCGGCTTCCTGTTTTTGCTCCTGAGGCAGTGCAACTGTTTGAGTTGGTTCTTCCACTGTTGGTACCGAGGTTTCTTGTGCAGGCTCTTGAGAAGGTACCGCTGGTTCTTGTTTGATCTCTTCTTTAGGCTGTACAGACTCTTCCTGTTTGGGTGTTTCTTGAGGAGGCATGGCTGGTTTTTCCTGTTCTGGTTGTTTCTTTTTGCGGAATAGATTAAACGGCATTTTCCTCTCTCAACCCCTTATTATCTAGGCTTTAACAGTTAAGCGTTTCTTAACCGTTACTTTTGTGTGGAGTTATATTTTACATTTATTGGCACTTGCATATTTGATTTGTGTTTTACCAGTAAGTGCTTCACTCATTTCCAACTTTTTCTGAACCGATTTTTTGTTTACCCAAACAAAACTAACAGGTTATTTGCTACAACAATTGCTAAAAAGACTATAAGACCGGCGCTGGCGATTTTTATTAATTTTGAGGAGTAGATGAAAGTTTTAGTTCCCTTATTTTGTGTATTCATTAACGTTTTGTTTGCAACAACAAATGATGTTGCCGCAATCATTGTTGCTACAAGCTTAACAACTAAAAAGGCTCCAATGTTTGTGCTAACAATACCTGCCATTAGTGGGTTTAACTCGGTGGCTCCATGGCAAAGAATCCCTATGACTGTTGTTATGCAGTCTATGGTGCCCATTATGATTAGAAGTATACTCGGAATTACCTGTGATCTTAACATAATCGCCTTCTCCTTTCTCTCTGAAGTAGAGATTCACAATGATTGCTTATGAATCAAGTTTCGTTTCTCGATATATTCCGATGAAAAAATACGCTACCAAGATTCTAAAGTTTCAAGATGACTTTATTATCCAACATAAAATTCTTATTTTAAAATATCAAGTTATCACTCGACCATTCAGGTGACCAGTTTTGAAGGAACAGAAACTATTGAAGCCAAAGGCGCTATTCGCTCCACATAACCCTTATATTTTTAATATCAAACTTCTTGCTGGAAGGATTTAGGCATGCACAAAAAACTCTTAATTCCCGGCCCAACGGAAGTCAGCCAAGAAATACTTAACGAGCAAACTCGTCCGCTTATTAGTCACAGAGACAAAGAATTCTCAGACCTTTACGCTGGAATTCTATCCAAACTAACCAAATACTTTGAATTACCTGAAAACATCAAGCCGACGGTGACGACTTCATCGGGCACACTGTGGTTTGACATCACAGGAAGAAGCATAGTTAAACAAAAAGCGCTGGCATGCGTCAATGGCGCTTTTGCTAAACGATGCGCTGAAACCCTGCGTGCAAGCGGCAAAACCACCGATTTCTTGGAGGTTGAATGGGGCAAAGCTGTCAAACCCGAAATGATAGCTGAAAAACTTGACAGCGGCGAATATGACACATTGACAGTATGCCACAATGAATCCTCCACAGGTGTAAGAAATCCAATCAGAGAAATTGGTCAAATGATACGTAAGAAGTATCCAAATGTGATTTACGCGATTGACGCTGTTTCCTCTATGGCCGGGGACAAAACATTGCCAAGTGAAATTGGCTGCGACATTATTTTTGCTTCAAGCCAAAAATGCTTCGCTCTACCACCCGGATTAGTCATCGCATTGGTTAACAACCGCGCAATAGAGAGAGCCAAAGAGGTGCCAAACAGAGGTACCTACACGGACTTGGTTGAAATCTTCGAGTTTGAGAAGAAAAACCAAACTCCCTTCACTCCATGCATACCATTATTTTATGCCTTGAATAAACGCATGGACCTATTGCTTGAGGAAACCTACAACCATGTTTATCAACGCCACTTAGAAATGGCAAAATACACTCAACAGTGGGCTAAGAAACATTTTGAGATGTTCCCTGAACCAGGCTACGAATCCATAACGGTAAGCTGTATAAAAAACACGTTAGACAAAAATTTTAAAGAACTCAACCAGAAACTTGGCGAGAAAGGCTACATGATATCCAACGGATACGGCAAACTGGCTGATAAAACCTTCCGCATCGGGCACATGGGCGAATGGAACTTATCTGGAATCAAGGAAGCTATCGGCTTAATTGATTCGATTTGGGGATTAAAGTGACCTTCAACATCCTGATAAGTGACAAGATATTCGAAGAGGGGATAAAGCTTCTTGAAAAGAGAGGTTATAAGGTAACCCGTGCATGGGATAGGCCGAAAAATGAACTTCCAAAAATAATCGGTGACTATGATGCGTTAATTGTTAGGTCAGCAACGAAAGTCAAAGGCGAATTATTAGATAATGCAAAGAAACTCAAAGTAATCGGACGCGCAGGAGAAGGCTTAGACAACGTTGACTATGAAAAAGCGAATTCACTTGGAATCGCAATTGTAAACACTCCGCATGTTTCTTACATGAGTGTGGCCGAATTAGCAATAGGTCACTTGCTTGCGCTTGCAAGAGGCATTGTACAGGGTACCACCAGTTTGCGTGAGGGTAAGTGGGAAAAAGAAAAACTAATTGGTACAGAAGTAAACGGCAAAACCCTCGGTGTCATTGGCTGCGGCTATATTGGAAAAACAGTTGAACGCTTAGCCATATCGTTAGGCATGAAGGTATTGCCTGTTGAAGAATGCGTCTACGACAGATTTGTGCCCCTTGGCGAAATGTTGCACCAAGCAGACTTTATCACAATTCATGTTCCTTTGACGCCTCATACTCGGCATATGATCTCGACAAAAGAATTTAACCTGATGAAAGATGGCGTGATGCTTATTGATTGCTCCCGCGGCGGAGTCGTCGATCAGGAAGCGCTGTATAAAGCATTGGTTTCGGGAAAAGTTAAAGGCGCCGCAGTAGACGTTTTCGAAGAGGAACCTCCTAAAGACAGCAAACTCTTGACGTTAAGCAACGTGATAGCCACGCCACATATGGGCGCTCAAACATATGAAGCCCAGCTAAGGGCAAGTATACAAATAGCTAAGTCTGTTATAGAAGCGCTGGAAAAAAAGTCTTGAGCTGAAACCTTTGGTTGACATTCGACCTTTCAAAGCAATTCGCTATACGCAGAAAGCCGGTGATTTACAGAAGCTCATAAGTCAACCATACGATAAAATCGACAAAGAAATGCAGAAAGAATACTATCGGAAGTCACCCTACAATTATTGCCGAATAATTTTGCCCATGGAAGAAAACAAGTACGAAGTAGCAAAGCAACGTATTAAAGAGTGGCAAAAAGAAGGCATATTAGCCAAGGAAAATGAACCTGTCGTTTTCGTTTCACGCCAAGAATTCGTTTTAGACGGAAAAAAATGTGAGCGCATTGGATTAATTGCAGCTTTGCGAATCTACAATTACAGCGAAAATATGGTATTTCCACATGAATTTACCTATAAATCGCCAAAAGTTGATCGGCTAAACATGTTGCGAGCTGTGCAAAAAGATTTGGAACCTGTTTTTCTGATTTATTCTGATGTTGAAAGAAAAACGCTCAATTTTCTGCTTGAAGTAACTAAGACAAAACCAATAATCAAGGTCACTGATCCCCTCCATGTTAAGCATACGGTTTGGAAGGTTACTGGCAAACAAAAAATAAAACAGTTGCAAGCCGATTTGAGCAGCAAAACTATGGTGATAACCGACGGTCATCACAGATACGAGAGTGCGTTGGCCTATCGAGATGAAATGCGCAAGAAGGGAAATTGGACTGAGGATTCAGCGTTTAATTTTCACATGAGTTATATGGTTCTGGTTCAAGAAGAAGGGCTTGTTGTTTTGCCCACGCACAGGCTTCTAAGAGGAGTTAAGTTAACTGATGAAGTTTTAGAAGGGTTCAAACGCTTCTTTGATGTTACAGAAATCAAGCCAACGATAGATGTTTTGGAGCAATTTTTGAAGACCCATTTTAATGAGCATGCTTTCTGCGTGTACGGCAGCACAAAGGCTTACGGTTTAACGCTGAAACATAACAAAGAGGTTTATGATTTTGTTACTGCTAACGTTTCCAAAGAGACCAAGATTTTTGACGTCGTCATACTTCGTGACATAGTTTTCAAGCACATTTTAAAAACGGGGCAACTAAACATGGATGAAAACCTCATCTATGCTCGATGGACAAAGGAGGCAATGGAGAAAGTGGACCGAGGCGAAGCCAGTATCGCATTTCTAGTTAACCCCATAACTTCAAAAACTGTGATGGAGATAGCGCAGCAACATGAATTGTTGCCTGAAAAAAGCACGGATTTTTACCCTAAAATGGCTTCAGGTTTCATGATGATGGATATTTCAGCCAGCGAGAAACTTTAAGCTAGCCATCTTCGGGGAAAAAATTATAGGCGCTAACTTAGAGAACAGAAAGCCAAAACTAAAGAGGAAAGAGAGAATGGTCGAAGAAATGGAAAAAAGCATAAACGAGATACCACAACCACCTCCGGTAACACCTCAAATTAATCCCATAAAGAAGTACATCGCTGAACTAATTGGAACTATGGTGTTAGTGCTGATGGGCTGCGGCAGCGCGGTTATTGCTGGCCAAATCCTTGGAGTGCAATATGCTTACTTGGGGATAGCTCTTGCTTTCGGTCTTTCTGTGTTAACTATGGTTTACGCGTTTGGCGGTATTTCAGGTTGCCACATAAATCCGGCAATTTCAATATCGATGTTGGTTGCTGGAAAACTAAGCATAAAAGACACAATTTTCTACGTTGTTTTTCAATGTATCGGCGCTATAATTGGAGCAGGCATACTTTATACGATAGCGCTCGGTAACCCAGCTTACAGATTAGCTACTAATGGCCTAGGGCAAAATGGCTACGGCAGTGCTTCTCTAGCTGGTTACTCCTTGACTGCTGTACTCATTGCTGAAATAGTTTTTACCTTCATATTCGTGCTTGTAGTTCATGGCTCAACTCATGAAAGGGTACCTAAAGGATTCGCAGGAATATCGATCGGTTTAAGCTTGGCACTTATCCACATTGTTGCAATACCTATAGACGGAACATCGGTTAACCCTGCAAGAAGCCTTGGACCAGCAGTCTTTGTTGGTGGCACAGCGTTAAGTCAGCTTTGGGTTTTTTGGGTGGCTCCAATAATTGGTGGAATCATTGCTGCAGTAGTTTGGAAACTTTTCAAATAAAATTAAAAAACCAATTCTTTTCTTTTTTGTTTCAAAAATAAACAATTATTTTATGAATTTAGTTGCATGTCTTTTGAATTTCTTCTTGCACGCGAGACTACAGAAATGGATAGTTTCACCCTCATAGGTGATTTTGAATTTTGCAGTATCCTCGTTAAGTACCATGCCGCAAACTGGATCTCTAAACGACATTCTTTGTTTTTAAGCCTCACGAAATCATTCTACTTTCTGGCTTTTATGGTTAATGGTAAAGAAAACTGAAAAAACGTTTGAATTTACAACATAAAAGTTATGAAGGGAAAAAAATTCGTTGCTGATGATTCTATTTAATGATCTTAGTCGTCTTCGCTGTCCTCTTTAGCTAATTCAACTGAAATTGCATCATCATGGCTGACAGCTTTTTTCCCTGTTTCTTTTTTGCTTGGCGGTTCCTGCTCTCTGCCCTTCATGAATCCTTCTTCAGCCGCAGTCATTTCATCATCATCCAACATTGTCTCCCTCTCCTCAGTATCGTAGACGTCGTCTGTTTCCTCTTCCTTTTCTTCTTTACTTAATGGCGGCCCTTCGTAAAAGTATGGAGCTGGTTTTTTCTCGATTTTGTTTTACTCATTTTTATTCCTCGAAATTTAAATGTTCAAGCATTTTCTTTCTCTTAAAACAAATTACACTGCAATTACTTTTATGATTATGTAACTGAGCCTCCACAACCACAACCAAGCATTTTCTTAAGAAAAATAGAAATATTATTTAAAAAAGGGCTTTTTGAGGAGAAGAGTACTGTCTTTGGCGAAAACGTATCTTTTAGATGTATGTAATTGCGTGAAATCATGCTAAAGCTTTTTATACGCCTCGACCCACTTTTGGAGTTGTCACATTAACTCATGTATCACCCCAAAGCTCCTGAAGCTTTTAGAGACATCATGAACAAGTTCTGTGGCAGGAGAAAAAATAGTATATGCAAATTCAAACATTTCAGGATTTACCATTAACTGGGGAAATCCTAAGAAGTATAAAAGAACTCGGGTTTGAAAGTCTTTTTCCAATTCAAGCCCAAGCAATAATGCCCTTGCTCGAAGGCAAGGACGTCATTGGGCAGGCTCAAACTGGAACTGGAAAAACAGCTGCTTTTGGCATTCCAATGGTTCAACGGTTAAACCGTGAAATTCGTGGTGTTCAAGGCTTAATTTTAGTGCCAACCCGCGAGTTAGCCGTCCAAGTAGCCGAACACATGTCTTCTTTTGCGAAATATGCACGAGCCAAAGTTTTGGCTGTTTACGGTGGAGAATCAATCAACAAACAAATACATGCTCTATCAAACGGTGTCCAAATTGTTGTCGGTACACCTGGCAGATTAATCGACCTTATGGAAAGGCGAGTATTAAACCTTGGAACCGTTAAAATGGTGGTTCTCGATGAAGCCGACCGAATGTTAGACATGGGATTTATACAAGACATCGAATTTATCCTCTCAAAAACACCTTACGAAAGACAAACAAGTCTTTTTTCCGCGACAATCGATCAGTCAGTGATGCGCATCTGTAACAAATATATGAAAAACCCGCAGAAGATTTTGGTCAGCAAAGACGAAATCGCATTAACACAAATGAAACAATACTATACAATCGTAAATCAACATGGCAAATTTGACACTTTATGCGATATAATCCACAGCGAAGGAGTCAACAAAGCCATAGTCTTCTGCAGAACACGCAGAGAAACAAGCAGGCTCTCAGATCAACTATACAGAAAAGGGTACCGGGTACAAGCACTGCACGCAGGCTATACACAAGCACAAAGAGACCGCGCAATCAACGACTTCCGCTGTGATAGACTTAACCTTCTAATAGCAACAGACGTTGCTGCAAGAGGATTAGACATCGAAGGAATAACACACATAATAAACTATGACGTACCAATGGATGCACCAATATATTTTCATCGCATAGGCAGAACCGCTCGCAAAGGCGAAGATGGAACAGCAATAACCTTAGTAAGCTACGGCGAAATGTCAGACTTCAACAACATCAAAGCCTTAACCAAAACCAAAATAGAAGAGATCAAATCAGGCGCCGTCGAGAACGACGATTCGCCAATTAAGAGCTTCTATTAAACGAGCTCTTTGTCTCTTTCACCGACTTCTTTTTTGACATTTTAATTTATAAGAAAAAGTGATTGCCGTTTAATCTCATTTTACATCACTCTTTTGTAGAATTGAACCCAAGCAGAACATCTTTATTAGCTGGTCCACCATAACACAGTAACCTGATTGGTGAATATTTTTGACACAAACACTTCACGGAAGAATAACTAATTACAGAACAGGTCCGAAATCGCAGACATCAAGAGAATGCTTAATCGAATTTGAAACAGTCACCTCAGCATCTTTGGCATGCAAACTCATCGGGCAAACGGTAGCTTGGAAAAACGGCAACAGCAAGTTTCTTGGAAAAATTAGGGGAGCTCACGGAAAAAACGGTATAGTTCGAGTCAGATTTCCGCATGGTGTTCCAGGCCAAGCGATAGGATCAATAGTTGAATTAAAAAGCTAATTTTTGTTTTGAAAAACAAATGCTTTTTCAGCGATATGTTTCTAATTTAAAAAATCTAAAATTAATTTGTGAAGCTTCAAACATGAGGACTAATCTTTAAAGTTCGCCCAGGTCTTTGGCTTCATAAACGTAATCTTCCAAATGGATTTTCCCTTCTTTATTTACGACTGTATAGTCGGCTTCACAAATTGGACAAGCCACTATATCGCCATTTTTAAGGTCGTCCTTTTTGAATGTATTTCCGCATTCAAAGCATTTTAGAATCATTTTTTCAAACCTCTTTTCTCCATTTTTAGGTAAATAATCAGAATAGTCTGAGAAAAAGTTGAAAGCACTTGGTCGTCCTTACTCTTCCTCTAAGAATTCTAACAATTGAAACATATGGTTGTGCCAACTATATTAATATGCTAATCAAAAAAAACCCTTTTTTCCTTGCTTTTTCTTATTACGGCTTTTTTTGAAGCGCTAATTCTAAAATCTTAAGAACTTTCTTTTGTTTTGGCAAAAAAGTCTTTTTCTTATCTATGTGTTTATAAGCGCGCAAGCTCCATCGAGTAGTTGTTGAAGAGTCTCTTTTATCCTCTGGGACATCCTATCTGTATAACGGATTCTTTTCAAAAAAACAAGAGAGAGGTAAATAACTTTGTGTATATTAAGAGCCGGATTAGTAAAAAACTGTCGCAGATGCAAATCGTCTGTGCGATTAAATTGCACTTATAGAAAAAAGGTTAGACAAAAAACCTTTTCGGATAATAAGAAAAAGGGCGAGAAAACTCCTTAGTTTTTCTTTTCCGAAAAAAATAGGTCAATAGAGGTGAAAAAATGTCTCAAAGAACTCTTTACGAAGCAAAATGTTCAGTTTGTAATGAAGTAGCGGTTGTACCTTTCAAACCTACTCCAGGCAAGCCAGTTTACTGCAAAGCATGCTTTGCCAAACGCTTAACCACTCAAACAACAAGGACAGATGCAAGCCACAATTTTGAACCCAAACAAGCGTGGGCACGAAGAAGATAACTATGTTATTCTTTAAATTATAAGCCTAAACTGCTAAAGTGAGAACAAATGAAGTTAATTAAAGGCTGGAAAAAGATAAGTAATGAAGGCGGCTTTGTTAACGAAACAACTGGCCAAACCTTGATTGTTTCAAAAAAAGAATTCAGCCAAAACTACCATGTGCTCCTGTTTGTTGGAGAGCAGACTGATAAAAAAGAGGGTAAAAAGATCTCACCTGATTTTCGCACAGAGTCTAAAACTGAAGCCTTCGCCATCGATTGGATGGGGAAGCACCCAAACGGAACGGTTTAGTGCTGTTTCAATAATAGGGTTTACTGCATAGGTTTTTTGAAAAAGGATTGTTTGATTTATATTCATCTCTATATCTAATAATATAAGTTGTAAAGGATAATTTTTTACAGCAGGCAAGAAGGGAGAAATTTATGTATAACAGTTACAAAAACGTGTTTAGCGAAAGTTATAAGTGCAGAATATGTTCAGCTCATTTTAAAAATCCTGAAGAATTAAGAATCCACAGAATGGTTAGCCATAAAGGGCACATGCTCACAATCAAACGCTAATACCATCGAACTTATTTCTAATTTTTCTGCGTTTGAAATTTGAAGCAAATCTAAATAAGGCTAGTTTTGCTTGAAAATAATTTGTGTTGACCATTTTTGGCTGTGCTTGAAGTCAAAGGTTTATCAGTAAAGGTCGAAGGTAAACTTATACTTGAAAACTTGAGCTTCGACCTCAAAGAAGGTGCTAGTCATATTCTTTTTGGACCAAACGGCTCAGGAAAAACCACGCTTATCAGTACACTTATGGGCCTACCAGGCTACGAGGTAGTATCAGGCAAAATCTTTTTGCACGGCATCGACATCACGGACAAAACCGTTGACGAACGGGCTAAAATGGGTATGATTGTAAGCTTCCAAAACCCCCCAGAGATAACCGGAGTGAAACTGGGCGACCTCCTTAAGCTTTGTTTAGGCAAAACAACGTCCGACCAATTTAGTGAGGAAGAGCTAAGACAGATTGAATCTTTCCATTTGACTAGTTTTCTTGATCGTGACGTAAATTTGGGTTTTAGCGGTGGCGAAAGAAAGCGTTCGGAAATTCTTCAATTAATTTTCCTAAAACCCAAGCTGCTGCTGCTTGATGAGCCCGACTCAGGTGTTGATGTTGATAGTTTGCGTATGATTGCAACAGAGATTCAAAGGTACATAGAGGGTTCAGGCAGTTCAGCGTTGATTATCACTCATAAGGGCGACATTTTGGAGTACATTAAGGCTTCGTATGGATGTATATTGCTTAACGGTCAATTTCACTGTTACAAGGATCCCATGCGGATTTATGAAGATATCAAACGTTTGGGATATGAGGAATGCGTATCATGTAGGGTAAGGGCAAGTGTAGGATGGAAAAACAATGGACAAAGAAAATGATTTAACAAATATACCACACCAAATCCTTGAGGAAGCACAAAAAGCTGGTCTTGAAACTCAAGGAAAAAACCGTTCAGCCACGTTCGTTCATCTAAATCAGGAAACAATCGCGGCTAAAGTCAATGAGCTCTATGAGGGAAAACTGGAACTTATGGATATTAAAGCTGCATTAAAAAAGTATCCGTGGCTTGAAGAATACCGCTGGAAACTGGTGAACAAAGACAAAGACGAATATACAAAGAAGGTAGCGGAGGACTATAGTGGCGGTTATTTTATGCGTATTCTTCGAGGGGCAGAAATATCGTTTCCTCTACAATCATGCCTTTTGATTACTCAGAGGAATCTGGAACAGAAAGTACACAACATCATAATTGCCGAAGAAGACTCGAAAGCCCATATAATCACCAGTTGCGTGCAACATTCGAGTGTTCCTAAAGCTTCCCACATAGGTATCTCTGAAATTTACGTAAAGAAAGGAGCCCTGTTAAACTTTACGATGATTCATCAATGGAGTGAGAACACGCTGGTTCGTCCGCGAAGTGGTGCTCAAGTAGAAGATAACGCGACGTTTATTTCGAATTATGTTTGTATGCGCCCCGTTCGCGACGTTCAAATGTACCCAGCGGCTTATTGCAACGGTACAAATTCCCGCGTTAGTTTCAACAGTATACTTTATGGGAACAAAAATAGTCAGTTAGATATCGGTTCCAAAGCAGTTCTGACAGGGAAAGGAAGCAAAGCAGAGATGATTAGCCGAGCCATCACCCGTGAAGGTTCAAAAATGATTATCCGCGGTATGATAGAGGGTGATAACACCGACTGCAAGGGACACTTGGAATGCAGAGGATTAATTATGGATAACGAGTCATTTATGCAATCTATTCCAGAACTTATTGCCGAGAAAAAAGGCGTCGAAATAACACATGAGGCAGCAGTTGGAAAAATAAGCGAAAAAGAAATCACTTACCTGATGACCCGAAAGATTTCGCGCGAGCAAGCCGTTTCGCTCATAATACGCGGTTTCATGGATGTAAGCATTCTAGGTTTACCCGACGCTTTGAATGCAGAGATTAAGACAATAATTAATTCTTCAGCTGGTGCTGATTGAAACTATCGAAATAAGGAGCAAAAAAACTTGAGTTTTGTTTGCTAAGGGTAGGAATTGATTTTAATTCTCGTCTGAACACTCTTGTGCGGCTTAAATGTTAATTCCTTTTCCTGATCTTGTCTCTCAAATTTCTGTGAAGCACTATTTTCTTAAATCAAAACATAAAAAAGACAGCAAATGTTAGTCAAGAAAGTTTGACTAAACAGTGGTCAAGAATCCTTGACGAAAACGCTTTTACATTAAAATATTACTCAGAAGTTCTCGGAGGAAAAGTGGATGGGCAAATTGGTTAATCTCAGTTTGGTTTTAACAAATCTCCCAACTATGTTTGCTCTTGTCCCAAAGCTCGCCCTACCAGGACAAATCGTAGTTGAAACTCCCTCAACTGCGTTTATTGCGGTTGCCCTCTGGAAAACAAATCATTGCTTAAACGCTGAGTATCTGTCGACTGGCTATCAATTGCAGCAAGACGTTTGCGCCCAACCTCTCCTCCCTCCCTTCTCGCACACGGAATATACTTGTTAGAGGAACAAACTATGAGCAATGTCTTAGCAATAACACGGAAAACTGAAAACATCCCAGATCTGTCTGAAACCTCAAAATCCCTTGAAGCACAGTGTAGAAACTGCACTCCAATAACCCCAATACACTGCATAACACGATGCAAAGTATATAGACTAAAGAATGAGCTCAGAACTCTACACGCATCAATGAATCACCCTGACTACCTGAACGAACTCTTTAATGTCCTAAAAAACGAAGCAAGGTTTCTTATTCTTCAAACAATAGCAAAAGGCAGATACAGAGTAAACAAGCTTCAGCAGGAACTAAATAAAACAGGGCACAGAATCAGCCAACACAATATCCGCGAAGAATACTTGAATCCATTGATGTCAATAGGCTTAGCGGCTGAAGAACGAAACGAGTATTACGCAACCACTTTCGGCAGTCGCATAGCTGAAATGCTCGTAGACTTACCAGAATTTGCTGAATCATTACCTGCTCGCTCAGAAGGCTACGAAGAAACTCTTCTCCAATCATTAATTTCAGGACCTAAAACGTTTGAAGACATAAAAACTCTTATTCTGCCAAAAACCATTTCACGAACACTCAAACGTTTACGCTCAACTGGTTTGATAAAAACCAGAGCCAAGAGAGATTATATATTTTTCTTTAAATCACAACGCGATCCGAACAAGGAGACTTTCAAAACTGCGGAACGGAAGATTTACGATGCTATCGAATTAGACGGAATCTCCGCTGGAATGCTCGCAAAGAAAACAGGATTTTCTATGAGAAGAACCTACAAAACTCTGAGAGGCTTGAAAGGCAAAAAACTGATCTTTACAAGAAGAACACCGAAAGTTTATGGTTTAACATGTAAAGGTGGAAAGTTGGCTTCAGTGTTGCAGGAACTTCAGAAAATAGTCGAAGAAATATGGGACTCTTCTGAAAAAGTCATGCAGGAAACCCCGATCGTTTTGAAGGTCGGTGGTTTATCCAATAGTGCATTCCGTTAAAACCGTCAACATTATGAAAGTGAAAGAAACTTTTCAAATTCTATTATGTTTAATCCTATTGCTTCAAACGATTTAGGGTCTAAGCAATGGCGGGCGGGGAGGGATTTGAACCCTCGACCCCCAACTTAGGAGGCTGGTGCTCTCTGCGTGCCGCCAACGAAAGAACCCTCGACCCCCACAATTTTGGGAGTCAATCCAATGTTAGCGGCTATCCGTACTGAGCTACTCGCCCACGCAATAAACCAGAGTCAACAAATCCCTATTTCAACCTTGTTAAAGATAGAAAAACTATCGTTGCGTTTAGAGGCAAATGGAGCCACCAATCAAAAACATCTCTGGAGCAAACAACTATGGTGCATGGCACCCCCTCACAAGTAAGGACTCTGTTTTTCCACAAGGAGCAAATAAGCGAGAAAAGAAACGTTAATGTGTGTGGCACTTGAATCATACTTAGTGGTTTATTTGTCTAAAAATGAATATGATACGCTTGAAGTTGTGCCACATGTAGAACTAGAAAAATATTTAGGCAAATGGTATGAGATTGCGCATCTTCCCGCTAAATTTCAAGACGGTTGCAATGAAACGACCGCAACTTACACTTTATTAGATAATGGCGCTATTTCTGTGCTCAACACGTGTAAAAGAAACGGCAAAGTGAAACTGGCAAAAGGCAAAGCCAAAGTTGTTGACAAAACCACCAACGCTAAGCTCAAAGTAACATTCTTGTGGCCGTTTTATGGTGACTACTGGATTATAAAATTGGGAAATGACTATGATTATGCTGTTGTAGGCACACCAAACCGCAAGTATCTTTGGATATTGAGCAGAACTCCACAAATGGATGACAAACTATTTTCGCAATTAATAGAATTTGTAAAGTCAAATGGCTTTAATGTTGAAAGCCTTATCAAAACTATCCATAGCTAACATTTTGACCCCTAAATCCCCTTTCTCTATCTTAAGGAACACAGGGGACTATAATGCAAAAACACCTCAGGTAGCGAGTACACCTCCCTAAAGGGAACCCCCCTCGCACCTAAGGACTCTGTTTTTGCAATAAAAGACAGCAAACAAGAGAAATCAACATTTAGACAAATATTAGAATAAGTGATAGGATTAGAACTGGGAGTCCTACAAAAATCATGACCTTTCCTGCTGTATTTTCTTGACCTAACTCATTAGAGCGTTGTTTCCATTGTTCATTTCGGTTCCAGATATTTGTTTTAATATTAGAGCCATCAAAATTTATTTCCATTGAACCTGAAGCCCAAACAAACCCTAAAGCCAAAATTGCTGCTCCTTCAATAAATAGCAAAGTACTCAGCGTTGTTTTGATATCGTTTCCAAAGAGATAGCCCGCATAAAACCATATAGTCGAGCCGTAATAAATAACAACGAGCCAATTAGCCAAAATTACGATTGCTGAAATAATTGAGGTCTTTAATAGAAAAAGCCTCCAATTGGCTATTCTAAGATTCAATATCTCACCACTTTTTGAGAAGTCGTTTCTAGCTTATAATATCTTTGTTAGAACTCAAACTGGAGCGAACAGCTTTGGTGCAGAGCACCACCTTTTGCACCTAAGGACTCTGTTTTTGCCTTCTCAAAACTATGCCAAGAATTGCCGATATTAAGAAATCGACGCCTATCATGATGAGCGTTGCGTCTACGAAATAGCCATAGGTTATGTAAACTGTGCCATTGACTCCTGAAGAAATCTGAACCATTTGAAATGATATAGTGATAATTGATAAAACTGCAATTCCCATGCCTATCGCTGAATAATAAGCTCTTAAACCCGAGTTAATCTCACTCGTCAACACTCCGATAGTGACTCGACCGATCGCATAACTTAATAATCCAATACCAAACAAGAGATGAAGCCAACGCGATCCTGTCATAAATAATTGAAAAAAGAAAATCACAACAGACATTGCCATCGTTAATATGCTCGTAACAACGTTGATTTTCTCAGCTAGGCTCAAGCTCTCATATGAGTAAACGCTTGCTAGTCTAAAAATTCCCACGATAAGCATTGACACCCCTGAAAGTATAATTCCGTACATCATAATTTCTGCGCCAGTTTGAATATTGAAGAACTTAAAAGGATACAAATTGACGATGGCTATTATTAAAACTAACAATCCTAAGAGAATTTCCAATACTGTCATTGATTTTTTCATTAGGTATCAATTTGATTCTGTTATTTTTGCATAAAAAACTTGCCATGCATATTTTTTTCCAAAGAATATTTCTATAAAAGCTCATAACTAGACAATATCTTAGTTCTAAGGCTTCTTAATCATTTGGAGCTCAGACTAGTCAATTTTTCTTATTAGGACCAACTCATCCCCGCAGGTGTACCAGCAGGCACATCGACTGCATCAATACAAATCTTCTACTCAGACGGCGTAACCCCCATGAACATCGCAGCGTTAAATTTCACAGTAACATAAAAAAGCAAAGAGAGCTTTCAAGCGCTCGGCGCTTCGTTTCCGCCTTGCGCGTTCCAGAACTTTGTCAGAGTTTCACTAAAAACGTTATATACTTAAACAAGGAACTGAAGAACCGAGAAAGGTAGAAGGCATATAATATGCACGAGAACTTTAGATCGTTCTTGCAGGGATTGGAAGAGCCAAGTTGTGGTGGGAGTTCTGGTAAGGAGCTTCTTGAAGTTGAAGTTCTCGGGGTTATGCGAAAGGAAGGCTTCTCTGACGAACAAATTTATGGGATGCCTCTGAAGAAACTGTTAGATCTTTTTTACGACGCCTACCTTTGGAAAGCCAATAGCATTCTCTCTAAAGCCGCGATAGAGGTTTTTCTAAAAAAACTGCAACGCAGTTTGGTTTAGGCACGCTCAACAAATCTCGGGAGCCTTGTAAATAATGTTTGATTTTAAGGTTTTTGCTTTTATTAGTAAACACAGAACCAAGCAGGAGAAGCACCTATGTGGAAAACAAAACTGAAAAACGGCAAAGAGGTTACGCTTAGGTTCCGAAAAACTGATGATGCGGATAATCTCTTTCAGATGTTTTCCTCAATGTCTGAGAAATCGCTTGAATGGAGTATGGCTCCATATACAAAAGATGTCATAGAGCGATGGATGAGAGACCTTCCAAACATGATTCCACTCGTATCGGAATATCAAGGCAAGATCGTAGGTCAAGCAGTCATCCACAGGTTTCCTCATCCATGCAAGAAGGGAGTTGGAGAGCTTTCTGTTTATTTACGGGACGATTTCCAAAATGTTGGCTTGGGAACGGCATTGACCAAAAAGATTCTTAAGCTCGCAAAAAAGGAAAAGATGCATAAAATAGAATTAGGCGTCGTGGCGGAAAACAAGATTGCAATACACCTTTACGAGAAATGCGGTTTCCAAATTGAAGGAACAATCAAAGATAGCTTCCATGGTCGAGATGGCAAGTATCATGATGCTGTCAAAATGGGATTAATATTGAGTTGACCTCTTGAAAGCACATCCAGAAAACAAAAAATAGAGCTAAAAAACAACGTAACGCCAAAGGCAAAAAAAGATGCCTGAGCCAAGTGTAAAATGTCAACTGCGCCTTATGAATCGCGTTAACTTTTTTCTTAAGAAAAATAGAGCAAGTAGACTTCCAAAAGCTATGGTGTAGTACAACAGCATTAATGTCGGAAAGACTATAATCATGACAGCTAACCCATAAAATGGAGTAAGTATTAACATCCACAGAACATCATATAAGCTACCAGCGTAAACAAGTGGATAGACGAATGGAATTATCAGAATTAGAAAAGCAGTTACTCCGAATCGATGATACCTAAAAGATTTTACTAACCACCAGGACATAGCAATGTAGATTGCAGAGTCAGCTAACACAAAAAGCAAGTAAGCAAGGAAAGTGCCAATTGACACACATCATCACAGTTTTTAATTATGTGACAGATTTCTTAAGCTTTTTCACTATTCCGTCAAAAACAATCGCCATAAGTCCTCAAAAACAGCTTTCTAAACTGAATGGAGAGTACACTTGTCTTCACTTCGAAAATAGCAATTAAGCCAAAAAAGACCAAGCCGCTGTTTTATGCAGAATGTGGACAATACTCAAATCAAATTAATGCCGTAGCTTTCAACAGCCTTACAATTCTTGGTTTCAACTTGTCAAAATTGCTCACCCTTGTGTGTCTGACGTCTTCTGGTTTCTTTTTTCCTCTGCTTTTCAGAAGATCCGAGTCTAGCCTTGACCCCATAGAAAAATCCAGGTCAACGTGGTTTTGGAAGTGGCGTATCCAAACAAAGTCTTTATTGTTTAGTTTATAAGTGATATTTTTGTTTTTTACAAATTCAGCCGTTTCTGGAACAGCGGATTTGATTAGTGCACGTAGGTTCTGCACCGTTTCTTTTTGTTTTGGTTGAAGAGTGTTTAATATTTCATCAATGTCAATTATTCTTTCTTTTACTTTTACCATAACTAGAATTTTGTTTTTCAGCTGTATTATTGCGGAAAAAGTAATCTTTTCTTGTATGAGTTCCCAAAGTTTTAAACCATTGTAATGGGAATTATGAGTTTAAGTTAACTGTGATTGCTTTGACTTTGAGTTACCATTACATGCAGCTTCCTCGCGAAGTCATCGTTGGAAAAGGAACTTTGCAACGTGTTCCTGAAATGGCAAAAAGGCTGGGTCTTCAGGGGAAAGCGTTGGTGATGTCCGACCGCATATGTTATGATTTGGCTGGGAAAGCAGTTTCTGATTTTCTTGTCCAAGCAGGTTTGACGGTTGATTTTCTTCTCGTTAAGAGTATGACACCAAAAGACATTTCTGATATTCAAGATCAAATCAAAAAGTTAAAACCGCAAGTTCTTTTCGGGGTAGGCGGCGGAACAATAATTGATTCTGCGAAAGTTAGTTCCGGAAGCCAAAACATCCCATTCATTAGTATACCCACCAGCGTCGCGCATGACGGCATTGCAAGCCCCTTAGCTTCAATTAAAGGTTCAGATAAGCCCTATTCTGTGCTTGCACAGTCGCCACTAGCAATAATAGCTGACACAAACGTTATTGCCCAAGCGCCCTGGCGGTTTGTCATAAGTGGCTGCGGGGATGTCATTGCTAAGTTCACAGCCGTTAAAGATTGGAAACTGGCGCATCAGAAAGTCAACGAGTACTACGGTGAATATGCCGCAAGCTTAGCATTAATGAGTGCAAAACTCGTAATGGAAAACGCAGAGTTAATTGTTTCTCATGAAGATGAAGGGTTGCGCATACTTCTTGAAGCCTTAATCAGTTGCGGAGTTGCAATGAGTATCGCTGGAAGCATTCGCCCATGCAGCGGCTCAGAACACTTGTTTAGTCATGCCTTAGATATGATTAATCATCATCACGGTATGCACGGCGAACAATGTGGAGTTGGTTCAATCTTAACTGCTTACCTTTACAAATCAAATTGGCAAAAAATAAGAAAAACCCTCAAACAGATCGGTGCACCAACATCGGCCGCCGAATTGGGCGTCAAAGACGTTGAGATAGTTAAAGCGTTGGAGTTAGCAGCAAAAATAAGGCCCGAACGCTACACTATTCTGAATAAACTTAATCTCGATTTTGATGCTTGCGAGAAAACAGCTAAGGCAACCGAAATAATCAGTTAGGTGTTTTGAAATAGAATTCATAATTGCTGAATTAGTGCAAACTGGTTTCCTTCAGGGTTTTCTGCAGCAGCTATCCACCCAACATTAGGAACTTCTTGTTTAGGCGAAATTACTATGCCTCCAAGCTTCTGAATTCTTGCTAAATAATCGTTAATGGATTCAACGGCAAAATAATTGATTGGTTTAACTCCAGGCTGTTGCTTTCTAAACATGCCGCCGTTTACTCCTGCCCTCTGTGGTCTGCCGTTTTCGTCGACAGGAACGGTTTGGATAACCAAATATTCCAATGGAGAAGGGTACTCGATAATTTTCCAATTGAAAACTTGTTCGTAAAACTGCTTTAGTTTTTCAACATCTTGGGCTGGGATTTCAAAATGAACTAATGTATGATCCATCCAGATTTTTCACCTCCATCCTAATTTAGACCTGAAGACGAATCGGAACCGCATAGATGCAAAATACAATTGTGACCTTAAGGCGAATTTAGTCTTTGTGCTAAACAAGAATTTACTTAAATTTAATGGAAAATGAAAAGAATTGTTGGTTGGCTACTATTATGGCGTACTGGGCTGTGCTTCTGGTACTGCTGTCGATGCTGGTGCTGGTTTGGGCTCGGCTTTGAAGGTTTCAACGAATTTAGTCTCAACCAAGTCTGGGATGAATTTTTGAATATCCTGGGCGATGCCTCGCTTGTAAATTTCGATATGTTCAATGTAGAAAGCGTCCTCTGGCATGTCAATAGTTAAGCTTGTGTCTTGTATCGTCATTTTGAACTTGTTTTCTTCAACTATGGGTATTCGGTGGTGAATGAGTGCACCTATTTTTTCTTCTTTGCTCTCGAACTTTTTTGTTACCGTGAGGTCGTAAATCAGAGTTTTTCCTGCTAATGGAGGATTAAAGTCTAAAAGTACTCGTCCAGCGCCGATTGAACGTACAGTAGCATCTTTTCCTTGGAACTCTATTTGTGCTCCGACGACTGGATTTATTTCTTTTGCGTAAAGTTGCTTTATTGAAACGCGCTTAATTTTTTGTGGATCTCTTTGTCCAAAACCTTTCTCAGGTGAAATTTCCACAGTTGAAGGCTTGTTTATCTCAAATGCCGTTAATGCTTCATCTATGGGTTTAAGAACCCAGCCAACTTCTCCAACAACTACCAATTTTGGCTCGTATATTCTTCCTTCTTTGTAGAGGTGCTCTTTTTTGGCGACGTCCTCTTTTGTTGTGTCGAAAACTTCGTTTGTTTCCTTTACTTTCGCAACATAATCGATTACTATGAAATCTCCTTTTTGTAGGGTCATTTTGAATCATCCTTTTTCTTAACGGTCGATGTTTAAGTTTCAAACGCGAATAAAAACTTTGTCCAGATAAAAACTATTTACTCTAGAATCATGGACATATTTAAGAATGTGCGATTAAGAAAGTCTGATTTTTAGTTTCATTCTATTTTGTCGCGAATAAACAACCAGAAAAACAGCAACAAGAATGTTTACCACCCCAAAAATCAACTAAAAAGCTTAACGTTGATTCTTCCAAAATAATCTTCAAACGGTATTCCGATAAAGCTTTAAATTATGCTTAAGTCAGAGAAAGGTGGCGAACAACTCAGTATGTATTAGTTTGCATTTGTGCCGGGGTATCCTAGCCAGGCAGGGAGCAAGCCTGGAGATCCCTTTGCGGGGACCAATCAGCTTGTGGCCTCTCGGGGCCGCGGGGGTTCAAATCCCCCTCCCGGCGCCATTTGACCAGTTTGAGTTGTTTTGAGCTTATTTTGTCTAAAATCGACATACTTGAAGTTTACTCAAATTGGTGATTTGCTTCATATGAAATCTTGCAAAGAGCAGGAGGGTGATTAAGTGGGTGATCAGCCCATCAATAATTCTCACTTCGCATCAAATAATGAAGGTGAGTTTTCTCTTAAGGACCCCGAAAGAAAAATCATCAATATAATAGAATTCGAATAAGGTTATGTGGCATTAATACTCGGCCCAAAGTAAAATCGCCCTTTTTGGGGGTTTACTTATCCTCACTCCACGGAAAGTAAATGGATTCGATGGGGAAAAGCAAGAAAATAAGCAAAAACCAGGCAGGAAATAGGTGAGAAGTGGGGCCGCTGGGTCTTGAACCCATTTCAGACTGCGTAAAAACTATTTTCAATTTCAGAAAATTGCTTGTTTTATGTAAATAATGGTGGTTTAAAAAACTATTCGAAACATATTTGACACAATTTTTGGAGGCGGATTTGAGTTTTCGCACGGCCTGATTTGGGTTCAGAACCGACAGTTTAAACATTTACACTTCCAGCTTTTGGGTGAAGGTGGCCAAACAGAAAAGCATTTGAGCTAACGCTCACCCAACTATCGAGCGTAAATAAATTATTATTTACAAAAAAAATGAATATTGTACTCCAATGCCTTAAACAACGTATCTAGTTCTGTGTTACTTAAGTCACTTATTTTTTCCATTATTTTACGCTTGATGATTATGTCAACCTCTTCAAGCACCCGTTTGCCTTCCTTGGTTAAAAAAACGTCAATCTTTCGCCTATCCTTCGTGGAGTCCTGTCTACTCACCATTCCTAAAGCTACTAGCTTATCGATAGATTGCGTCATTTGGGCTTTAGATATATTCAAAATTTCACCAATCGCGTTCATATGCGTTCCCTTAGAGCCTTCAAGCGCTTTCATAATCAATAAATTTTGAAACGTAATTTCGACATTACAGTCTTTAATTGAGGAAATAACGATTTTTCTATCTATTTCTTGCTGTAGCACAAAGCACAAACGAAGTATCCGATCAGCCACTAACTCAGGTTTACTTAAAGTATGGTTCATTGTTTTCTCTACGCTTAATTCTAATCTTGATACTTATTACCTTATTGTATAGAAAAATATATAGTATAATTTTATATACCTTTTTAATAACTAAGCAATTCAAACTACTAAGCCGCTAAGAGATAGACCTCAAATGTCAAAACCAAAATACAACAAAAACAAAATCGCCCTCACAATTCTTTGCATCGCAATATTCATACTAGCAGTATCAGACACTGTGCTAAACTTGGCTTTGCCTGCCATATCTGGAAACTTGGGCGCCACGGCTACTCAATTGCTGTGGATAGTTGATAGTTATGTACTTATGGTTGCCGCTCTACAAATCGTGTTTGGTTTAGTTGGCGACCGTTATGGTCGCAAACGCATGCTACAAACAGGATTACTCATCTTTGGAATAGGCTCGTTAGCTGCAGCTGTTTCAACCTCAGCTAATCTTCTGATTATTTTTCGAATAGTCACAGGATTAGGCGCAGCCATAATGATGCCCTCCACCCTCTCCATCATAACCGACATATTCCGAGAACCAAACGAACGCACGAAAGCCATCGCCGCTTGGGCAAGCATGTTCAGCATAGGCGCAGGCGTAGGGCCCATAATTGGAGGTGCCCTACTTGCCCAATTTGAGTGGTCATCAATTTTCTATCTTAACATACCCATAGTCCTAGTCGGCTTAATCGGCAGTCACTTCTCTCTACCTGAATCATGCGATAAAAATAGTCCTAAACCAAACATTTTAAACAGCATCCTTTTTACTGCTGCATTGGTAACACTTGTTTATGCCATTATTAATGCAGGCGAGTACGGTTGGCTATGTACTAACGTTTTAGCAACATTTGTTATTACTGCTATAATTCTATCGGCTTATCTTTGGTGTGAACGCAGAACTTCAAATCAACTATTACCAACATATTTCTTCAAGAGCAGGTCATTTACGGGCGCAATTATTGCTTTAACACTGAGCACCTTTACCTTGATGGGGTCCTTGTACTTTTTAAGCCAATATTTCCAATCGATACAGGGGTATTCTGCGCTCGAAACAGGGCTATGCCTGTTACCTTTGAGTATTTTTAGCCTAATATTTACTATGCTCTCTGTTCGAGTTGACGCCAAAATTGGCACCAAACTTACTGTAACATTCGGCCTTGTAACACTTGGATGTGGGTTACTCTTCTTTGCTATTACCGCTGGAATCAGCACATCTTATTTGATTACATTAGTGGCTTTCCTATTGCAAGCTGTTGGTCTGGGTCTAATTGTGAGCCCTGCTACTTCCGCCATAATGAATTCTATCCCGGCAAGTAGAGCGGGTATCGGTTCAGCAATGAACGATACCTCTCGGCAAATTGGCGCAGCTTTAGGCGTGGCAGTTTTAGGCTCCATCGTAAACTCAACTTATCTGGGCAAAATTAACGTTTCGACAATAATAAGTATCTTACCCACACAGATAAGTGACCTGATTCAAAAAAGTCTCCAGAGCGCTCTAATTGCGGTTGCTCAACTTCCCGAAAGTACAGCTCAGGTAATAATCGGTCTTTCAAAACAGGCCTTTTTGGATGGCGTTTTCACCGCAGTCGTTGTAGGTTCTTTAATCCTTTTCATAGCAGCTATAATTACTGCAATCATACTACCGAATAGGACAAAGAGGTCAAGCGAGCCATGAGTAAAAAAATCGTTTGGAAGGTGGGGGATTTAAGAAATAATAATATCTAATTTGAAATTACGTATCAACTGATGTGCTTTTCTTCGATAAAATTATTTCTGCTTTGCTGCATAAGAATAAAATAGAAGAGGCAAAATGATGCTAAATAAAAAAAGAGGAACGCGTCTTCTCAGTCGAGCTCAAATCCAAAGCTCAACTAAAAAATCTGCACTTAAGTAATGGTTCTCCGGATAGCGTCTTGATAGAGGGTTCGTTAGGTGGATTGATGCAGGCTACGTTCGCAGATGGAATTATCTTGGAAATAGTGGGTAAAGATGGAGTATTAAGAATAAACCTTGGAAAGGAAGAAATAGAAAAAACAGCTGAAGAAAAGAAATAGCAAATATTCTGATCAGACGAAAATTAACCATTTTTTTACGGTAACCGCATAACTAACTGAATTCAATGTAAGTTTCAATGGCTCTTTTTCGCCTTTTATGACTTGGCTACGAACCCATCTGTTTGGGGGTAAACCCGGTCCGACTCACCTTCAACATCTTTTTACTGGTAAATTAGGGCTAGTATCCCCCTCCCGGCGCCATTTTGCCAGTTAAGTATTTTTTGGAGGCTATTATGACTAAATGGGCACAATTCACGGCTTATTTATTGCTTCTTGATTCCGGAGTTTTTTCTCCAACAAGCCTCGGGTTAGAACTTTTTGAACGCAGGACGTTTTTTTTCAGCTTATGTATGCTGAATGCTAAGGAATCGAGACTGATTGATGCCAGAAATAGAACCATATTGTCTTGAAAACAAACTATTTCATATAGTCCTTAATGTGTAATACCCTGAAGTGTTTCTTTGCTTTTTCGAAGAATTTATCGTCCGCGGTGATTACCTGAGCCTTCATCTTGTCAGAAAGGAAAAGGTAGGATGCGTCGTAAATAGTCAAGTCCAGTTTACTCGCTGTATTTAATCCCCGAGATATCTCGGTCCAGTTTAGTTCGTGAAGGGTTATTCGTAAATCGTTAAGAGTGTTCAGAGCTTCGTGGGCATCTTCTTCAAGGATTCTGCCAAGTTTAATCGCTTTCCACAACGCATTAGCAACTTCAAGCACAATAAGAGATGGGGCACAAATTTCAGCAAATCCCGATAGATAATCATCTTTAAGCATAATTGCGTTTTTTTCGAAAGGTTCTCCAGACAAAACCCATTTTGCGGCAACACTTGCGTCTACTACGTACAAAGGCGTAAGTTTTATCTCTCCCTGTCTTCTCGTATCCACGACACTATTTCTTGTGTGGATGTAGGTTTGGTACGTTTTCTAATCTCGTCAAGCCTTTCTGAAGCAGCTCTCAACCTTTGTTCATCAATTTTCTTTTGAACGCATTCGCGAATGTACTCGCTCCAGTTCACCTTGACTTGCTTCATCTTTTTTTTCAATTCGCTTGGAACTTTTACAGTAATTACGTTAACCTGCTCCATATATATCCATGGTATATACACACGTATTACTTATAAACATTACATTCAAGAAACAGAAAAAAAAGAATTTGCAGATTCACTTGTGACCTCTGTTGATATGATATCAGATATCTATAGACGCCTAACCTGGTTATGATCTTTCAATGGTTCCCAAAATCGGAAAACGCTTTCTGAATACTCTTGGCTTTCTTTCTACCAAAAGCTCACATAGGCTCTAATCTACTGGTAAATTGGTGCTAGTATCCCCCTCCCGGCGTCAATTTCTTATTTGGAGCTTTTCCGAGCTTATCTGACTAGATGAACGCACCTGCTATTTTTTTAATGAAGAAACGAGAATTGCTAACCTAATTCTTCTACTGCAGCCCAATTAGATTAAACCATTTGCTTCAATCATGAATCGCTGTGGCTAAGGTTTTTATGATGCATTGGAAATTATCTTTCCCTACAACACTTTGGGGCTGTCGGCTAGCTTGGTCTAGGCTTGTAGACTTGGGCTCTATAGACTCCGGTTCAAATCCGGGCAGCCCCACCATCAAATTCTTCCTCTTTTCCTAAATTTTACTGAGTTAATGAAGTGTCGGATGCAGGCGAACTTGCAGAGCAGACATTTCCAAGTCAACGTATTCAGTATTCCAAATTCATAAATGACTTATAATCAAATATTAAGTATTCACTTTGGGGCATGGCTAATCCAACACCTCAATGAGAATGCCATAGTTGTAGAGACAACAGATTTGGCGCCTTCAAGCAAAGATAGGCACAATGTAATTAGACTTCTTCATGTTGACGACGATCCTTCTATCCTGGAGATTTCAAAACAGATTTTAATGGATGTGGGCAACTTCGAGATTGACAGTGTTTGTTGTGTTGATGAAGCTTTCGAGAAGTTGGCAAATAAAATTTATGATGTTGTGGTTTCAGATTATGAAATGCCCATCAAGAATGGGTTAGAATTTCTTCAGCTACTTAGAGAACAAAAGAACGAAATTCCATTTATATTGTTTACTGGAAAAGGCAGAGAAGACGTTGCAGTTAAAGCTTTGAACCTAGGTGTAGACCGCTATCTTAACAAAAACGGTTCACCAGAAACGGTTTACTGCGAACTGGCAGATGCCATAAACAAGACTGTTGAACGAAGGAAATCAAGAAAACTGCTTGCTGTGTCAGAGTCAAAGTATCGCATGCTGGTTGAGAAATCACTTCAGGGAATACTGGTTGTACTGGCAGATCCGCTCAGACTGGTTTTTGCCAACGACATCATGGGAAAAATCTTGGGGTATTCCTCTCAAGAGCTAATGTCACTTCCACTCGAAGGAATTAGAGGTTTAGTGTATCGTGAGGACAGGGCTGTTTTTTTCAAGAGACTGGAAAACCGCTTCCGAGGCGAACAAACGGAGTCTTCCCTTGAGTTTCGTGCGGTGCGAAAAGATGGCTCGACAATCTGGTTGAACGCACTCTCAAGTCGAGTTGAATACGAGGGGCAACCAGCTGTACAGGGCATGTTCTTAGATATTAACGAACGCAAGAAGGCAGAAGGAGCTTTAAGGCAAAGCGAAGAGCGTTACCGCAGCTTATTCGAGAATAGTGCCGACGGAGTGATGGTAACAAAGCCTGATGGATCTATTATCTCTGCAAACCCTGCGGCTTGTAACATGTTAGGAATGACTGAGGAGGAGCTTAGGAAAGCTGGGCGAAAAGGAATAGTCATCGAGAACCAAAAGTTGACAGCTGCCTTGCAAGAACGAGAACGGACAGGCCGTATGAGGGCTGATCTTAGATTTAGACGAAAGAACGGGTCAACTTTTATTGGAGAAGTCTCCTCAGGCGTCTTTACGGACTCTGAGGGCAACAAAAATAACCTAATAATTAGAGACGCTACTGAACGCCAAAAAACAGAAGAGTCTCTTAGGCAAGGTCAGGATATGCTTGAAGCAATTACGGAGAACCTTGGCGCGGGTCTTGGTATTATCAGCAAAGACTATCGCGTGCTATGGGTGAACAGATTCATAAAGAATAATGTTGGCAACGTAGAGGGAAGGCAGTGCTATTCTTCGCTTAACACTTTGGACCACATTTGCCCAGACTGTGGTGTTAGAAAAGTCTTCGAAGAGGGAGTAGAGAGAGATTCCCATGAATATACCCAGATTGGCATTAATGGCAAGCCTTATTATGTTGAGCTTATCGCCACGCCGCTTAAGGATAAAGATGGAAACGTCAATGCGGCGTTGGAATTTGTTGTAGATATAGCTGAAAGGAAACGCATGCAGCAAGAGTTGCAGGCTAATGAGGCAAAGTTTAGAGCTATAAGTGATTCCACGGTCGACGCCATATTCATGTATGATGACGAAGACAAAATTGCATATTGGAATCCTGCTGCCGAACGAATTTTTGGTTACACAGAAAAAGAAATAATCGGCGAAAAAGTGAACGCGACCCTTGTTCCTCCTCGCTCTCGCAAGGACCACCTTTGCCTCACCGCAAAACTTGCTAAAGCAGAAAACAAGAGTACTTCTGGCGAAATTTGGGAATTTCCTGCTTTGAGAAAAGATGGATCAGAATTTTCAATGGAGCTCTCTATAACTGCGCTAAGACTTAGTGGCAATCAGTATTTTGTAGCGATAGCCAGAGACACTACGGAAAGGAAGAAAACTGAAGTGGCTTTGCATGAGAGTCAACAGAAGTTCAAAGCTTTGTTTTCTGCGAATCCTGATGCCGCAGTATTCTTAGATACCGATTTTCGAGTGATTGAGGTAAATCCTCGATTCACCGGACTTTTTGGATATTCACTCGACGAGCTTAAGGATAAAATTATCACCGAAATTATAGTACCTGACGATTCAAAGGAAGAATCAAGAATTCTGCGGCAGAAACTTATGTTAGGCTCTGTAGAAATCGTCACTGCTCGAAGAAGGAAAGACGGATCTAACATTCCATTGATGATGTCTGGAGGGCCAGTCATTGTAAATGAAAAAGTAATTGGCTCTGTCATGCTTTACAAGGATATTTCTGATATTATTACTGTTCATGACGAGTTGAGTAAAGCGCTGGATAAGGCTGAGCTCCTTAATGAAAAGTTGCGCGTAGTGGGCAGTTTATGTAGGCATGATGTTCGTAACAAGCTTTCAGCAGTTGCTGGCTTTGCATATTTGCTTAAGAAGAAATATGGCGAGCAGAAAGACATCGTGGATGGACTTAGTAGGATGGAGCAGGCAGTTTCAGATTCAGCTGAGATTTTTGACTTCGCTAAAATGTATGAACAACTCGGAATTGAAGAACTAACATACATCAGCGTGGAGACCACAATAAAAGAGGCATACTCTCTTTTTTCCGGTCCACTCCCAAAGATAAATAATGAATGCCACGGTTTGACCGTGTTGGCAGATTCACTGCTTAGAGAACTATTCTACAATTTCATTGACAACACCCGAAAATACGGCAAAAAAACCACAACCATAAAAGTCCACTACGAAATGGTCGATCAAGATGACCTAAAACTGGTTTATGAGGATGACGGCGTTGGTGTGTCTTTTGAAAATAAACCGAGTCTATTCAAGGAAGGTTTTAGCGCAGGCGGTAGCACAGGCTTTGGGCTATTCTTGACTAAAAAGATGATGGAAGTTTACGGCTGGGAAATTGAAGAGACCGGTGAACCCGGCAAAGGAGCCAAATTCACCATAACCATTCCAAAATTAAACAAAAACGGCCAAGAAAACTATCGAATTGCCCAATAAGCAAAAAAACTTGTGAAGCAACAAGAAAAAACTACGGCAATCCAAAAACAAGATGAACCAACCCTGGGAAAATGGAAACAAAACTTTCATTTTCACCCTCTCTCCATTGTTCCGAACAAAGTTCATTCAATTGATTTTTAAGCAGTTTAAACGATGTGTTTGAGCCTCAAGTGATTGCTTACGAAGAAGGAAACAGGCTTGCGGAGGCCTAGCAAATTTGGGTAAAACTATTCCTTCTCACACAGATTACGAGTATAAACAGAGTGTATTTGCCCACAAGACTCAGAAATTTAGTTTTTTTGTCTTAATTTTTTCTAGGTTTCCCAAAAGTATTGACTGGATGGAGTCAGTGCATTTGTAGAAATAAAATAACGTTCGCTTTCCAGTAACAGACTTAGTTTATGTTGATTTACAAAATCTGTTATAAAAGAAAGATCGTTGTTGTTGACCAAGTTTTGATCAATGCTTAAAACAAATCCATCATTTACAGTATCAAGCATCTTCACATCTAAGCTGATGCTTGATCCAATTTCTCTTTTAAAGACCATGGCCTCAAATATCTTCAATTTTTTGCTCACCCATCCAAATTTAGTCGCTCACTTTACCCAAAAAAATATTGGACAGGTGATTCCAAACTTGGTTACTTACTATATGAGCATGAGCACTCTTAAGGGTTCGTGTGGGAGCAAAGCAGAATACACTCAATTTATCTCGTCAACTTTATCCCAATTTCCTTGCTGAACAGAAACGCATGGAGCAAATAGGTTTCTTTGGGTGACTAGCCTATATAGTAAACATTACATTAGTTGATGATTGTCGGGATAATTCAAGAAAGAGTACAACCTGAGCTAAGAACAGACTTTTTCAAGACAATTTCTGGCATACAACTTCATGAGGGGAATATTTGAATCAAAAAAAGCCAACGATAATGGAGCATCTTGCTTTCCTGTCAGTAAAACAAGGGATATACCTTGCAGAACTTTACGAAGCTATGGTTGCAGCCAGAGAAAAAGGGAAAGTCAAATGCCAAAGTTTACTGGTTGAATACCGATGCAGCATAAAGAATGAAGCCATATTTCTAATTACCAAAGACGGCAAAATTGTATTGCAGTTTCGTGTTGAAGAAGAGCTTCTCCAGAAAAAAGACATTTGTTTCGAGCATTGGATGGACACGGACAAAGTACGCAAACAAATGAATAGGCAAAGTTTCTCGCCTAAAGCATCAGTGTTAGTTCAAGATCTGCGGCATGGAATGAAAAAAGTTAATCTGGAAGCCAAAGTTCTCGAGATTCCGACACCCTCAACAGTTCAAACAAGGTATGGAAACAGCGCAAAAGTAACTAATGCTTGGATAGAGGATGAAACAGGAAAAGTTAAGCTTTGTCTTTGGAATGAACAAGCAGAACTCTTTAGCGTCGGCGACACAGTACAGATCAAGAACGCTTCAGTTTCCACATTCAAAGGTGAAAGACAACTGCGCCTTGGAAAAAATGGAACTGCAACCGTGCTGCAAACAGCTGTCATGTAAGAAAGAGTGAACAATCGGTCGCAAGAAACGAAATCTACGCCAAACTTAATCAGCGAAGAAAAACACTTTATTAAATTGCGTTTGGCTGTTTAATCCACACTTTTACTTTGTTCTGTATTCTTATTCTTGCCTCTGTCTGCATCAGTTTGATTTGCGTTTGAATGCATCTGTCATCGGTCGTGTTGAACTCTTTCTTTAATGCGTCTTCCAGTTTGGGCAAATTAATGTGATCAGCAGAGCCAACTATATTCCAGAAGTACTTTTGGACTTTTTCTCTTTTTCTTAGGGCTTCTTTTTCCAAGTTGTTATCCTGTCCCTAGCCAGAAATGCATACTGCCCTAAGAGAACCCGAAATCCGCTCTCCCTATCGAGAATTGAGCAGTTCCCAAAGGTTTCGCTGAAAAGGGCAGGTAACGCTTTTGCCCCGATTTTGGATCGAATGACCATTTGGAAAGTGGCTTTGTCCGCCATAACTTTTGGGGCTTGGGTCACTATTGCTTTTACAGTTTCCATGCCTGCACTGACAGGTGGATTAGAAAGAATACATTCAAACCTCAAATCTTCAACTGGCTCATAAAAATGGCCATAACGCACTTCAGCATTGGTTATCTTGTTTAACGGTAGATTTTTTCTTGTTAGGCGCACGGCTCTTACGTTCACATCTGTCATGATCACGCGAAGCTTCGGGTTTAATGCGGCTGCAACTATGCCAACAGCACCATATCCACAGCCGATGTCTAAGATGCATCCAGTTTTCGGCAAAATCATCGATTCGATCAGCAATCTCGTGCCCAAATCAATCCGCCTCTTCGAAAAAACGCTTGACGCAGTCAAAAACTCGAAATTTCTACGGCAGAGGCTTGTTCGAATTAAACCGAACCTCTCTTTAGACTTTGGCTCAGCCGCAAAATAATGCTCAGTGCTATTGTTGTCCTGGTTCATTTGCCTTACCGCTTTTCCAAACCCTCGGATAAGTACCCCTTGGCATCAGAACTCTCTCCAAACCAGCCACAACTCCGTGCTTCAACTCCATAATTTCCTGAGTCGACGCCAACGCTTTTCCTAAGGCCACCGCTTCGCCCTTCAACGTGAAAATCGCTAAAATCGAACCCTTCTCAAAACCGCTTTCAACCTGACACACACCAGGAGCAGTCAAGTTTGCTCCATGGCATAACGCGTCAACCGCTGAATCCCGAACAACAATTTTCGGCAACAAAACCAACGCTTCCTCCATAGGAACAATAAACTTGTGCAGGATTGCTTCATCCTTTTTCTGTTCCCACTCGCCAAACCAATAAGCTACATCATGCAGAGTGACTTTTGTAGCGCTATTTTCAGTGAATGATCCTGACCGTGTTCTGCGGAGTTCTTGCATGTGTGCGCCGACGCCTAAGATTTCGCCTATGTCAAAGCATAGTTTGCGTATGTACGTTCCTGCTTCACAGCCGACTTTGAAAAGAACATTGCGCCCACTGTATTCCAAGTAATCGATGTAGTAAATGCGTCGAGTTCTTAGCTGCCGCTTAACTGAAGAACGCAAGGGGGGACGCTGATAAATTTCATCCTCAAACTCGCTTAAAACCCTCTTAATTTCATCTTCGTTGCTATCTGCGTGAAGCTTCATAACACAAACGTATTCTTTGCCGCTGTAAAGAAACGCCTGAACAACCTTGGTTGAATCCTCTAAGGTGATGGGCAAAACACCTGTAACTTTCGGATCTAAGGTTCCTCCATGCCCGATGGCACTGACGTGCATGATTTTCTTTACCCACGCCGCAACTTCGTGGCTCGTTGGACCAGCAGGCTTGTCCAAATTTATTGTCCCGTATTGAATGTATTCTTTTGCTGGTCTTTCAGAGGGTCGATGTCCATATTTGGGGTCAGTAGTGTCCTCTGCCTTCCTCAACATTTCACGTTTGATTTTCCACGGCGGGGTAGATCGAGCCATTTTGCGTATTTTCTCTCCTAATTGAATGTAAGAAAAAGAAATTAGAGGTATTAAAGCTTAAACTATGCAGTTTTAACAGGTTGCGTCATTTCTTGCAGTTTACCTGCAGCCTCTAAGACTGAAGCAACTTCCTCATCTGACGCGCCACGTTTAACATCAACTTTATCCTGCAAAGGCATAACATGGTTTATGTTGACTCGTCTTCGCTTGACTCCAGTGACTTTTTTTGGGCCTGTTACTAAAACAAAGCTTTTATCCATAACATCTATGACGACGCATTTTTTGCCAATCTCTCGGCCAGCTTGTTTTACGCATATTCTGCCAACTTCTATAGCGGGCATCCTTTTTTTGTCTCCTTAAAAACAGAATACATCAATCGGCAAATATAAGCATAACATATTTTTTCGCGAGAATAACTCAAGTAAAAACTTATGGAAATAGTTGCATTATAAAAAAAGTCAAAAGTGCCAGTTAAGCCTAAACCCCGTTTCCACATCGACTGTATCGTTAGCACTTACCAAACCTTTTGTGGTATTATCTTAGACGCTTGTCAGTCTCTCAAAGATCAGGACACATTTTCCCGTAGAGCATGTTCCTCAACTGGCAAATAGTATTCCCTAATTACTCCACATAATCTTATGTTGGCGCATGTCGGCTGCAAGTAAGAAAAAAGAGAAGCTAACCGGATGCAAAAAACTTAAACAATACAGTGTTGACTGTATCGGTGCTGGTGCCGGGGTATCCGAGCCAGGTCTAAATAGGCGGCCAGATAAATTTGATTGCCTAAGATATGGAGGAGGACTTAAGATCCTCTGGCGCAGGCCTTCGTGGGTTCAAGTCCCACCCCCGGCACCACACTGTTGAAAAATACCGGGGCTTGTCCTGGCGGTGATTTTGACTTTACTCAAATTTGCTCAGCATGAAGATGCCCCCTCTAGATGTTTTGTCAGTAGGCCAGACCGCAATAGGTACGCAAAGGTTGTTTGGATTCTCAGCACAAACATATAAGTCTGTGCCGACTTATGGCTGATGTGTGAGCAGGGTAAATGCTCGCATAAACTGCTCTTCTAGAGTTGGTAATATCTTGTCTCAACCCTCAAGCAGCGATTCAGAAACAACTAATGGCAAGATTCGCTTACGCATTATACACGTTGACGATGACCCAACTTTTTTAGAAGTTTCAAAAAGTATTCTGGAGCTGAAAAGCAACTTCGAAGTTGACAATGCATTGGATGTTGATGAAGCCTTCAGGAAACTGGCGATCGGGCATTATGATATTGTCGTTTCTGATTATGAAATGCCCCAAAAAGATGGGCTGCAATTCCTAAAGGAGTTGCGTGAACAGAAAAACGAAATCCCCTTCATACTATTTACTGGGAAAGGCAGAGAAGAAGTAGCCATAAAAGCGCTAAATCTTGGCGCAGAAGGATACCACAATAAGCAGGGTTCGCCTGAAACAGTCTATGGTGAACTAACTCATAGCATTAATCTCGTGGTCGATAGAAGCAAAGCAAAGCAGGCTTTGGAAGAAAGCGAGAAACGATATCACAATCTTATGGAGCAGGCATCAGAGGCCATTTTAGTTCATGATTCAAAGGGTCGAATCGTAGGCGCTAACCAACGGGCCTGCAAAAACCTCGGATACACAAAAGAAGAATTATCTAGAATGACAATTGCCGATATCGATAGTGAACCAGCAGAAAACCAAAAGCACGTTTTGTTATGGCCAAGGGTGATCGCAGGTGAGACGTTCACTTTTGAGAGCCACCAAAAGCGGAAAGATGGAAGTACCTTTCCAGTTGAAGTTTCTTTAGGACCTATGACAATTGGCAAAGAGACTTTAGTAATTGGACTAACAAGAGACATTACTGAACGCAAGAAGAACGAAGAGTTGCTAAAGGATAGTGTTGCGAAATATCGCGAGTTTGCTGAATCGTTGCCTGAGATTGTATTTGAGATTGATGTTAACGGTGACTTTGTGTTTATTAATAGGACAGCTTCCCAGATTATTGGATATGGTCAAGATGAAATCGGCAACAGTTTCAATTTCGCTCGGTTAGTTGTTCCAGATGAACGAGAAAAAGCAACAGCAAATATTAAGAGGATGATATCTGGCGAGAATGTTGGCCTTAGTGAATACACCCTGATGAAGAAAGATGGTACTGTTTTTCCTGTAATGGTTTGGGCTGCTCCAAATATTATTCAAAACAAAGTCGCAACGATAAGAGGGATTGTTGTAGATATCAGTGAACGCAAGAAAGCTGAAGAGGAGCTTAGGAAGAATCATTTAAAATTAAAAATTATGAACGAGAAGCTCCATGTTGTTGGCGGTTTGACTAGACATGATGTTCGCAACAAGCTTATGATCATAAAAACCAACGCTTATTCACTTAAGAAGCAAATTGGTGACAATCCAAAATTAGCCAAATACCTTGAGGAAATTGATTCTGCGATTAACTCGTCAGATAGACTGCTTGAGTTTAGCCGTCTTTACGAGGAAATTGGCGTTGAAGAATTGTCAAAGGTGAATGTCGCCGAATGCTTCAATCAAGCTGCCGCCCTATTTTCAAACTTGGGCACCGTAAGAATTGTTAATGAATGTCAAGGACTAGAGGTGATCGCTGACTCGTTGCTTGGGCAACTCTTCTACAACCTCATCGACAATTCAATAAAGCACGGGAAAAAAGTCACTCAAATAAGACTGCACTACAACAAAGATGAGGATGGAGTAAAACTTTTCTACGATGACAATGGAGTTGGCATACCCAGCGCTAAAAAACCAAAACTCTTCGGCGAAGGCTTCACGTCCGGCAATGAATCTGGTCTGGGATTGAGACTAATAGAAAAAATAATAGGAGTCTACGGTTGGACAATATCTGAAACTGGAGAACCGGGGAAAGGAGCAAAATTCACCATAACCATTCCAAAACTAAACAAGAACTGAAAAAAGAATTTTCAAATTGCACAATAAGATAACGCCAAAGTAAGTAAGCTAAGTTTCGCCCTAAAATTCAAGAAACGTCTTCCAAAGCTGAAGCTAAAGTTTAGTTTTGTGCATCTTAACGTGAGGTCATCTTATGCAAAAGGTAAAAGGGAAAGTGGTCTGCGGAGAAACGAAGATGGCGATACATCACCAAAGGAGTGGGGTTCAAGACCCACCCCCGGCACCACTCTGCTTTGAAGAACAGCATGGTTTTGTCATGTTTTTAACAATTAATTTTTTATCTCAAAGCAACCAATAACTCGCATGGATGAAGCAAAGAATTCGGTAGTTATCAAAGAAGTTAACGCAGAAACCTTTGATGATTTTTTGGCTTTAATTGACAAACTGGCTGAATATGAGAAACTGGCTCCGCCTGATGACGAAGCGAAAAGAAGGTTGAGGAGGGACTGTTTGTCTGACAAGCCTAAATATAAAGCCCTTATCGGGAAAGTTGGCGAGAAATATGTTTCATACGTCATTTTTTTCTTCACTTATTCAAGTTTTCTTGCATTGCCCACTCTATTTCTTGAAGATATTTTTGTTCTTGATGAGTACAGAAGACGAGGAGTAGGCAAAAGAATGTTTGACTTCTTGAGAGATGTAGCTAAAAGTGAAGGTTGTGGCAGGATAGAATTTACTGTTTTGAAATGGAACACGCTAGCACAAGAATTCTATGAAAAGAACGGGGCCAAACGGTTGGAGTGGTATTTGTATCGCGTGGCAAAAACAGATTTTTAGTTTGACCCGCGTGTGGACTGGGTTGCTTTTCTCTGCAGAAATGCGTTTACTGAATCTACGAAGGCTTCACAAGCAAACCATCTTTCTTCTAAGGAACCATCCGTCTCCAGGTTCTGGAATAATTTCTTGAACTTTTTTATTTGCTCCAAAACTGGCTCCCGTCTAGTTTCGTAGTCCTCTCGAAGTTTTTTTTGTCTGGTATTAAAATCTAGGACAAGTAATTCAAATTCCCTTTCTTTATTGTTTAATTCCTGCACTACCTCTATTTCCTTCTTTTCTCTATCCTTTCTTGAAATACCTCGGAAAAATCCCGTTTTCATTTGAATGACCTTTTCCTGCTCTTTTTTCAGGCTATCTAAAATTCTGTTTAGGCGTTTGGCTTCACGGTTTTTTCGGGTTTTAATCGCCCTCGCCATAGTTACATATTCTTTGTTGATTTGTTCAAGGTTTTTTCTTGAGTCTGATAGATTTTTTATTTCTTGTTCAAGTGAAGCTTCGTTGCGGCGTCTATCTTCAAGTTGCTGCTTAATAATGGAGTATGTTTGTGAGCGCTCCCTTACAAATTGGTCATCCACAATTATGTTAGGATTAGATTCAAACTCGTTTAGAACTATCGTTACGTCTGTAAGCCAACGTTCGAAGTGCTGGCTGAATGGTGAAGAACCAAACTTCTGGTTGCCCAAAGTATGTAGCTGCTTGAGGGTTCCGTCTGAAACCTCTTTTTCAGTCGCGGTGGGCTTTTCTTCCCGGCTTGGTCTGTTAACATGTCTTTGAATGCGTTTTCTGTGTTTGCCTTTTTCGCGAAGAGACTTCCTGTACTCGTGAATCGCGCGTCTAGGCGATTTTGCGTGAGGCTGGTATCCCATAACAGAACGTATCACTCTTGAAGTATTTAGTTTGTGCCTAATTGCCTATTAATAGATAAAAAGACGTTAAGAAGGTGTCGTCGAATGGAGGGTTCAAGTTTTACCCTTAGCCAAATTATCGGTCTTGATAAATCCTAAGCTAATCAATCGCTGAATTTAGAGCGTTTGAACCGATTAAATTGTGTTTCAAATCGATTTTTCCTCATAAGTGGATGGCTCGGTCTTTGTTTCAAGGGAAAATTTATTTTGTTTTCCAGTACAATATTCTTTGTCATATCTGAATGAGTGATTTCAAATGGCTAACAAGTCCAATGAATCAAGTAACGTGTGGGCGATCAAAGGTTTGGGAGCAGACGGTCCTGATCCCAGCTTGAAAAAGAAATTGATGCTCTTCGGCCAATTCGTTGGCGACTGGGAGATTATCGAAGCCCGATATACACAAGCAGATGGAACCTGGGTTAAGATGAAAGGAGAGGTCCACTTCGGATGGATTCTTGGCGGTACGGCCATTCAGGATGTTTGGATGGGTTGCCGGGAAGGTTCTCAAAAGGTCACTCTTTTCGGTACGACTATCCGATTCTATGACTCAAAGATTGATGCTTGGCGAAGCACTTGGCTCTCTCCGATCAAGGGACTTGTTCAGACTTTCATTGCCCGAAAAGTGAATGATGAAATAGTTCTTGAGGGCAAAACCACGGAAGGCTACCCAGAGAAATGGATATTTTCTCAAATTACACCTCGGTCTTTTAGATGGCATTCCGAGGAAACACATGATAACGGAAAGACTTGGCTGCTTACTGAGGAAATGCAGATCCGAAAGGTTAGGGATGGAAAATAGGGAAATTGTTCTTCGTATTCTCATGATTCATTGATTGGTAGACTGTAGAAAAAGGAGAGGTTTTGCAGGGATATCTCGACAGGTGGAGGAGTTCAAGGGCATTTCAGCGGTACCACTAACATCGTTAGAAAATTATGACGATTCTTTTTTGTTGATTAATCAACTTTTCTAGAACGCAAACAAACGCAACTAAACGCAGAAAAACGCAGGAACACGCGCCTCAACGCAGAACAACGGGAAAAAACGCAACCTGCAAACAAATCAAACCCTAAACTAAGAAATCAAACTGAAACACAAAGAACAAAATTTGGTGCCGGTTCATACTTCGTGCTTGACCTAGGCAGAATGTCCAACCGGTTTCTAAGATTTTGCAATGTTTTGCTGTCTCTCTGGAGGTTTTGGCGAACCTGTGAAGTTGGCATAGGTACCTTTGCGATCGAATGTGGCAACCAACTCTTTAAAGTTAACAATGATTAGAGCCAGCAAAGTGAAGAAAGGTATTAGTGCATAGTAGTAGAGCGGCGTGGTGACGGCGGAGGCAAAAACCATGCTCAGAAAGTTTGGCACCATTCCCGGGTAAAGAAGCATTGCATTTGATAACGCTAATGAGGCAATTAGGCTTATCGTTGCAGCTTTGAGGTTTTTACGATTATACATGATAAAGAGTGGCAGCGCAAGCAATCCGAATCTTGGGTCAAAAAATCCAAAGGCTAAAGCAATTCCCGACAGGTAAGGTTTGCCTTTGTTTCCGAAGTAAAAGCTGAGTAAAAGTAGGACGGTGAGGAAGACTTTGGCTTGTCCTTCACCCCACTGCCAGTAGTAACTTGGAGATAAACCCTGATTCAGTGTGGGGAAAGGCAGCAGCAAAACGACAACCATGACCGCCAAAGCAACTGCAATGTGCTTGTTCTCGAGGAGCTTATACAGTATGTACGCCATGAGAGGAAAAAGCATAAACTGAATTATGTCGAAGGTAAGAAGGGCCTGCTGATAATTTAGCACCAGCAGGGGAGAAACGATTAGGAGGAAGGATGGCAGATACTTGTATTCTTCAGGATATGGGAGGATGGTTGGTTCCCCATCGTTTAAGGCTCCAAAATTGTAAATGTGTGCTGGATTATTCCAGAGTCTCCAAGCGCCCATGTAGTAGGCTGAAAAATCTTTTGCCAACGGGGTGCCTGAAGTGTTTATGCCTGCGTTTACTGTGTAAGTTTCTGGGTAAGCAATAACAAATGTATACAGATTCAAAAGCAAAATCATTGTGACGGCTGCGATTATTACAATTTTGGTTAAGTGTGATCGGTGGACCATCTTTACAACAACAGCCGCTGCAGTTTGGAATCTAATATTTTTGTGGAGCATTTATACTTGATTGTTATCCGTTGGATTTTTCATTTTTTACTGATGAACTTTTTTTCGTCTTGACGAATTAATGTATTACGTTTGTCATACAGATGAAAATGCTTTTATTCAATCTTTCCATTCAAGCCATCAAACGCCAAAAGAACAAGGATCTAGGATGAAATGATAAGGCAACAAAGCAAAGCCAAACAAGTTGCAATAACCGCAATGGTAGCAGCCATGTATGCAGTATTGTTTTTTGGATCAGCCCCAGGCATGTTGCCAGGATTTACGTTACTCTACCTTCCAGTTATTTTACTAGGCGTTTTTCCAATATGGTTCGGATGGAGTGGACTTGCAGGATGCATGATTGGAGCTTTTATCGGGGGAGTATATGTCGAGCAAGTAGCTCCTTACGCTGCATGGGTTGAATCGGTTACTGCACTAATCATATTTGGTTTAAATTGGATTCTTATACCTCGGAATGCTGTAGAAAATAAAACAAAAAGAAACCTTATTCTTCTTCTATCTGCTTACACTATTTCTCTTTTCATTGGGACCGCCTACATTCTATGGCAATATACCTATCTCTTCAGCATCGGGATTATGGCATTCAGTATTCTAGGCGGTTTTTCATTTGTAGTCGTTCTGTTAGCAACCTATGGTCTCAACTTGGTCATCCAACTTGCCGTGTGCCCTGCATTGCTAAGAGCGGTTACGCCAAGATTGAAAAGTTGGGGCGTTTACTCTGGCAACTTTGTTGAATGGAGACGACTCAGAGCCAAATCCCAAGCAAAGTAACCATACTCTCTTTGTTTTTATTGAAACATCGGCTAATTCTTCCACTTAACGTTCAAAATATTCGACGCCTAAACAATTAGCAAGGCTTTTAAGTTATTTGGACCCTTAGAACCAGTTCTGAGTGCAGAACATGAAAATGAGGATAGTAAAACTAACCCCTGAAATGCTTGTTGAATTACTAAAGGGAAAAACAACCAATTTTACATCAAATCTTCCAATCGACACAGAACTGTTAGATTTAAAGTTTGATTTATTTTCAAAACAAGTCCTTGCAGTAGTTAGAAGCGATAGTTTCGAGGACATTGCTGAATCTTACCCGATCCCAGAATTTAACCTAACAGGTTCAAAAGACGCTAAAATTGCACCGAAGGAGTCAACGGTTAAACCGGAACCGAAGCCTGAACCTAAAATTGCAACTGCGAGTACAATTCAGCCAAGGAAAATAGAGATTAAGATGGAAAATGAATTTAGTCCTGAACAGCGTAAGGTGCTCAGTTTCACAGTAAAGGGCGACTATGTTATTGTGAAGCCTATTCAATTTTTGAAGGCTGAATGGGATGACATCAACGAGGTTGTTAGAAGCTTAGGCGGTAAATGGGTGAAAGGCGACATCATAAGCTACTGGGAAATCCCTCTTGAGTAATTTGGGGAAAATTCTTTAAACAAGTTAAACCCTAAACTCTGTCACGGATGTATCAAGATGGCACAAACCCGTAAACCTCTAACAAGAGATTCCTTAGTTTCAATGCAAGTAATAGATTCTAATGGACAATTGGTTGGAAAAGTTGCGGACATCGCCTTTGAAGTTGGAAAGACAGGTGTTTCCCTAGCAGTTGAGACTCAGAGTGGGGAAACCAAAATAGTTGAATGGTCAGAAGTTCAAGCGGCATCCGACTTCATAATATTAAGAGCTCAATCTCAAAGTCTCACTCAAACTCGAAATCAAACACAAACAACCCAACCGCAAGAAACAACCCAACAGCCAAAACAAATACTGACGAAGCAAAAAACTCCGCCACTGTGCCCAACATGTAATAAACCACTCAAATGGATCCCAAAATACAAACGTTACTACTGCTACGACGATAAAAAATACTGTTAAAGATTAAGAATTTTATAAAAAACCTAGCAGAATACCTGCCGCGGTAGCGGCAGGATGAATGCGTCCTCAAATCCTATCTTCTTTTTGATCCGATAGGTTCGTCACCATTAGAAGAGGAGGTGAAGGACCTGG
>JBEKGO010000017.1:0-50094 GCA_050012755.1 Bathyarchaeia archaeon | reverse complement strand
ATCGTTCATTCCAGAAAGCGCCAAAGTTACTTCCGGATGATTCCAAACCCACCGAAGACCCCACTCAGCCGGAGACCTTTTAATCTTAGCGTTATCATAAATCCGCTTTACTTCATCTGGAAGGTTGCCCGCTAACGTTCCCCCTCTTAGCGGCTCCATAATCATAATCGCAAGATTCTTAGAAGCAGCATACTTCAGACCCTTAGTTCCAGCCTGCAATTTCTCATCCAAAAAATTATAGAGTATTTGGCACATCGCCCAATCATAGGCGTCAACGATCTCTTTGAAAGTTTCAAGTGAACCATGAAAGGAAAAACCCAAGTTAACGATTTTTCCAGCAGCTTTCGCTTTTTCTAAAAATTCAAAAACACCAAAACCAAGCAGTTTGTTCCAAGATTGTTCTTCAAGCCCATGTAGAAGGTAGTAGTCTATATGGTCTGTTTGGAGTTTTTTCAGCTGAAGACTAAGCATTTTATCCATGTCTTCGGCTTTGGCTAGCAGAAAAGACGTGAGTTTAGTGGCGATCTTCACTTTTTCTCTGTAGCCGTCTAATAGCGCTTTTCCAAGCACTTTCTCGCTTTCGCCGCCATGATAGGGTGGGGCTGAGTCAACGTAGTTTACGCCGTTGTCTATTGCGTAGCGGATTTGTTTTATGGCGCGTTTTTCATCGATGTTCTCGCCCTTTAGTGGTAATCGCATCGTGCCAAATCCCAGGATAGACAACATGTCTCCGTTTTTTGGTACTGTTCTATATTGCATTTTCAACCCCCACATCGGATAATCTATTACACTTTAACTGGCTTATCAATTTTGCAACGACCCCACAGTCTCAAAATCATTACTGTTGCTGTATTTGTCAAAACATTTTCCACAAAATTTCTCATGCACGCCTAAACATGAAGAAAGCTGTCCACGATTCAACAAATGAAGGGTAGAGTGCAAGGTTATTTATTTGATTAGAGCGATTTGTGATTGTGACCTGGGTATGATTGTTTGGGTTGTGGGGGTTTGATTGATGAGTGAAAGGTGTCCTGAGTGTGGGTTTGATTTTTCTAGTAAGCCAGATTTTTTGAGGTATGCTGAGCCGGGAGAAATTATTCAGTGTCCTGATTGTGGAACTGAACTTGAGGTTGGAAAGGATAGGTCTCTTAGTGTTGTTGAGTTAGAGGATTTGGATTGGGGCGAGTCTGATCGGGGTTCAAAATAGCTTTTTGAGATTTTGACGGATAGTGACGTTGTGTGACGTTTTATGACTTGTAGGGACTTTTAGTGACTTTCTATGACTTTTGGTGACTTCCTATGACTTCTAGTGATTCAATCTGTAAACACCACAAACCCTAAACCAAAAAACCAACCCCAAACACAAAGAACAAAATTTAGTCAAAAATATGGAACCCCAGCTAGCCTTCACTTTATTTCATTTTTCTGTCATGAACATTTTTGGACTTATTTAGACTTTTTTGGACTTTTCCAGACTCAACCTGCAAACAAATCAAACCCCAAATTGAAAAAGCAACTCAAAACACAAAGAACAGAACATGCTACAAAACACATCAACAACTTGATTGCGGTGTTTTAATTTCTGAAGTAACAACTGAAGAAATTTCAAGTTCCTCAATAGTCAACTTTTAAGGTCTTTTCGGGACGAAATAAATTCTACAGTTTGGCTATTTTACAAAACAAAAAAAGGGAAAGTGGTTTTTTGTGTTTGCTTCCACTTTATGGATGTTTTCTCATAATCAACAGTGCTAGGACTGCGCCGATTATGATGATGACGATTATGATTGCTATGATTCCGTATTCTAGCGTTGTGTTGTTTACTAGGCCCGTTGCTGGTGTAGCTGCTGGTGTAGCCGTTGCTGCTGGCGAGCTTGCGTAGAAGTGGGTTTCAGCTGTTGATCCGTAGTATGAGTTGGAGCCTCCAAATGATGCGATGACTGCGTATGCGCCAGGTATGTCAGGTGTCCATGTAAATGAGTAAGTGCCGCTGGCATCGCTTGTGGTAGTGCCGATTGTCCTAAAGTTGTTGTTGGCATCAATGACGCTTAAAGTGATTGGAACACCAGTAGTGTTAGCCGGAATCGGTTGCTGCTCGTATACATATTCCATCCAGTGACTCTGGCTAGCGTCAGAAACGCATGGGATACCATTGGGGAAGTTCTTTGCAACTGCATCTTGCGATGCGCCTGCAGAGATATCCATTACTGTGCCAGTTATGGTTATTGGGGTAGCGGTTGTAACTCCGATGTTGGGGGCTGTAACAGTCATTGTGCTTGGCCCTTTGCCGAAAGCGTATATTTGGTTGTCGTAAGCATTGCGTGATAGCATGATGCCATATGAGATTTCTGTGGATTCAATGGACATGTCCAGTACGCTCCATATGAATTGTCCATTTGTCATGTTGAGCGCTATTAGTTGTGCTCCGTGGAATAGCGGTGGGTTGTATTCGTGGCCGACTGCGAAGTATCCTACGTTGTTGGTTATGCAATCGCATATGAAAGTCCATAGTGGCCATGTAGCGTAGGGAGTTTCAAGCCCTGGATTGCCTAGTAGGCTGATGGTATTCGTTTGCCATATCGTTTTTCCGTTTGTTTCGTTAACGCACCAGATGTCTCCTCCGAAGCCTACGCATACTAGACAACCTAGTCCGTTGTAGGTTCTGAGGTTGAACACGTCGTAGCCATTACTGTTTATGCCAGCAGGTAGAGTTGATTGCCATGCAATGCTGCCATCTCTTGCATTTACTGCGATTATAGCATCATTATCTTGGTTTACTTGAACCCATAGTCCGTCGAAAATTTGCATTTGTGTCCTTGTCCACGGTGCTAACGATGGAGTATCGGCTGATGTGAAGTTCTTAATCCATAATTGAGCTCCTGTTGTTGCGTCCATGCCTGCTACAATGTTGTAGCCTTGTTGTAATCCGCCGTAGAATTGTCCGAAAGTGTATTCGCCAGTCAATATTACTGTATTGTCTGTTACTCCGTTTACTGCGAGTCCTGTCTTTAATGCTCCGCCATTAACGCTTGTGAATATTGGTTTAGACCATTCTAGTCCAGCGGTCCAATTGAAAATGCCGCCTTGCGGTGGATTCCACCCGAAATTAAAGGCCTCACCAAGAGCAACTGTCATGTTAAACAATTGAAGCATCGGTTGAGACGCATTAGTGCTGTCAACGTAGTACGCGATTAAGTTTCCGTTGTCATCTGCGCCCCATTCTGGTCCTCCGAACGGACCAAATGAACCCATTGCGGGCGCGTTTATGATGCTGTCTGCATATTGTCCGTTCATTGCATCCCAAAGGTTGTATGCTGTCCCGCTCGGAGACGTAAGTCCTGGGAGGACTCCCATGGTAACGATGTATGGACCGACTGTGCCGTATTGGTTAGCATTCTTATAGAAAGTTTCCATGCCACAAACTAAGTTGCCACTAGTGCTGTTGAGTGTCCAGAGTGTTTTTCCAGTGTATAAGTCTGTTGCAATTGTGCCGTGATTGTTTGATGTGTCTGTGTCAAATTGGGTGGAGTACATTATTCCGTTCATTACAACTGGTGCATATTTAGGCCAGTATTGGTCGGTTGACCAGAAGTGGCTGCTTACCTCATTTCCGCCTGCGTTTCCTCCAACTACACCGCCGGTAGCCCAAGGCTTCGTCCAGAGGATGTGACCAGACATTACTGGTAGAGTGTAGGGATTATACTGGTTTTGTGTATTGTTGTATCCTCCAGTGATAGCAAAAGCGTTAATACCATATCCAAGCCAAGGTCCAGAGATTGCATACCAGTTTTGTACGTTTTCAGCGGTAACTGGAGTTTGCCACCATGAAGTCGGAAGCGGAGTTATCGGATAATTACTAAGCGATACAGGCGCTGATTGTACTACAAGCGTGTCCACGTTAGATGTACCGGCTGCCCAGATAGTGCCATCGGACAACACTTGTCTAGCTACGAAACCTTGGAATGTGTAGTTGCCAACAATTGATGGAGTGAACAGCGTGTCTGTGCCTCCTGTTGCGTCTGATACGAATGGTCCAAGTGTTGTTTTAACTCCGTTGGGATCAGTTACTACGACAGTCCAGCCAGTCACGGGTTCACTGGTTAAGGTGGGTTGAGCAACAAACATAATAATGGTTGCAGTTTGGCCGACGCCTATGGGGTTAGGACCGACTCTAACATAAGGATATGATGTCTGCACAGTTCCTGCTGGATTAGTGAGTTGGCCTAGTGTTTTGGGTAATAGTGATGTCGTCATTGAAATCATTAGAATTGTAGCCAATAAAATTACGGCTGTTTTTTTGGTTAAGATTTTCATTTTTTGTTTTTCTCCTTTTCACTTTGAGAGGTTCGCAAACTTTGGCATGCAAGCCATTGAAGGGTTTACTGACGGTCATTGTTGGGGCATTTAACAAGCATATTAACATGCTGAACCCAACTGTGTTGTTTGCCCTTAAGCTCGCCGCGAAAGCTGTTTACTACTCCCAAAAATACAGAGAAGAATCAAATATTTAACTAATTTGCCATATGCGTGTTGCCCGCATCAGTTAGTTAGTGTGCAATCGTAAGTTAATTAAGTCAAACAGTGAAAATCTTATTTGAGGTTAAGATTGTGAAAATCGGCGAAAGCACATATGGAAAACCTTCTACTTTATCAAGGGTAACTGTTGGTTCAATAGCCAGGATGCCTGTTCCAACTGTTAATCGTTCAGAAACCGTCTCTGAAATCGCCTCACTTATGGTAAACAGTAACATTGGCGCTGTTATCGTTATGCGAGATACTGAACCTTTAGGTATTGTGACAGAGAGAGACCTTGTGCGAAAGGTGATTTATGCTGGGAAGGATGCGCGAGAGATTGTTGCTCAGGAAATAATGACTGCGCCGCTGATTACAATTTCGTTTGACAGATCTGTTGAGGATGCGCTTGAAATTATGCTGCATAATCATGTTAGAAGATTGGTGGTTCTTAAGGGCGAGAGTATGGTTGGTTTATTGACTGAGAGGCGTCTGTTGCGGGCTAAATTGCTGGACGACCCTAAATGACATTGGCCTTTTAATTATGTCAACTTTTTTGATAATTTAGCTTTTGATGAGTGGTGACTTATAGTGACGTTTGGTGACGTGTATTAACGTTTAATGACTTCTATGACGTTTAGTGACGTATGGTGACGCAGCCTGCAAAGGAATCAGATTCGGCTTCAAAAAAGCAACCCGGAACACAAAGAAAAAAATTGCACTTTCACGACTTTCTGGGCGCAAGGAGACGCTACGAGACGGGTAGAGACGCGTGGAGACGCACAGATACGCATAGAGACGCAACCCGCAAACGCGTCAAATCCTAAATCAAGGAAGCAAACTGAAACACAAACAACAAAAATTAACTTATATCTGAGGCCTAGAAAGTATTGTAAAAGGTCGTTGAGTTGCTGGCGGAATAGATATGGCGTTGGATTGTTTTCTTCCAGGCAAAATGATTTTGATTGATGCGTCAGGATGGAGTGACCTCTTATTGGGTGTTGTTGTGGGCGCGCTTAAGCCACCAGCGCCGATGCTTTTGGAACGCAGAATTTCCACCTCTTCATTTCAGCCGCCAAACTTTCGCAACAAGAAATACTTGGATGATGCTGTAAAGATTGCAGATGAAATTGTGGCGGTGATGCAGCCTGATAGTGAAACCTGCTTTGATGTTTGCTCAGAATACGTTCTGTCCACCGTAATTGAGCATCTGCAGAAGCTGGGGTTCAAAGTCAAAAAAGTCCCATCTACTGGTATGCTTAGGCAATTGGTGGATGATGCCTATGTTAGGTGGTGTGTTGAAAAAGGTGTGCCGCGGGAAATGCTTGAGGATAAGAGCCGGTTTTGGAGTTTTCTTGATTGGGTTGCTGAGAGTCCTCATTTGCGGGAGAGTCTTGTGAAGACTGGTTGGGCAAGTTGGGAAGGGAAATGGCGAGAAGAAATATTTAGGAAACATTTGGGCTTTGAAGGTTGAAAAATAAATGAAATCACCCTGCAAATTTGAGACTTGCTAAAAAACCCAAAATCTAGCTTAATTCTGAATTCACAAAGCCTAAATTCAAATGCCGAGTATATCACAGCAAAGGATCACGGAAATAGAGCAAATGAAGTCTTCAATTAAAAAAATCATAGTTGTTGGTATTATTGTGCTTTTTATAATTTCAATAGTTGCGGGCGTTCTCGGTGGGCGTCTGTAAATCTTTTGATTTTGACCTTTTTCTAAGCGCAGTTTGTCGCCTTTTAGACATTTCTTGGATGAGATCATGGCAAAAAAATGTTTGATTGGTAGATGTTGCTTAGGGTCAGTTCTTTTTAGTTAACTTTTTTAATTTTGTAACTTTATTTATGTCGTCTGCCAAGTAAAGTCTTCGAGGAGAGAAGGAAGATTAAGCCGCTTAACCAGAAAACTAAAGATCGCTTAGCGGTAGTTGGGCTTTTGGCTTTGGAGTCATTTTTTATTTTTGGTTCAGTGAGTAATTTTTACAGGTACATATTTTTTAAAATTTATATCGATGTTTATCTCGCCATTTTCTCAACTATTTTGGCTGCAATTTTACTTGTTTTTTTAGGAGTGATTCTGATAAGCTATTTGGATAAAAGAAAAGTCTTAAAAAGCTTTCAAAAATGAATTTGCAGGTGTTTCAGCTCTAACAGAATTTTTTGGTTCTTTTTGTTTTGATGCGAAAAATCTTTTAGCATAGACATACATAAGTGTTTGTGAGGGTGTATTGTGGCGACTATAGAATGCCCTTTCTGTTTTGAAATTTTGGAAGTTGATCCGCCGGATAAACTGCATAACGCTTTTTCATTGGTGAAGCCTATGCCTGAGAGTTATTACGGTAGAATTGTTAGGAAGATTCATAAATGCGAGAAGCCCGGTTGCAAGAAAGCGATAATGATTTACTGGTATGCGCCACTGGAATACTTTTCAAGAATTTGAAGGCTCTTTGCTAGATATATCAAGCGACTACATTTTCATCTTGTAGCAATTAGGCTACTTGAGAGGCTTCGCTTTTGTTCATATTCTGCTTAGTTTAGGCAAAGCTCTCCCATAGATTTTCAGTAAGAACTTTTTTAGATTCATTTTGACTTTTCTAAAATTTATCTAATAAACTTGTAGTAGTTAATTATTGGCGGATTTTCACGCAAATTTTTTCTTTATATTTTGGATTGCTTTTTTGAATCTAACCTTAAATCGTTTGCAGGCTGCGTACAAGGAAGCAAATAAAAGCAAAAACATGCAAACAGAAGCAAAAGCAAGCAAACCTACGCAAACCTAAGCAAACCATCCCCAAATTTTATTCTTGTGTTTTGGCTTGCTTTTTTGATTTGAGGTTTGAATTGGTTGCAGGTTGCGTACTAAAACGTATGAAAACCTACAGAAACGTATGGGAACGTATGGAAAAGGATAGGAACGTACAAAAAAGTATAGAAAAGTATGGAAAAGAACTGAGAAAATAAGTCAGCAGTTTCTTGAAACAAAGTTATTCTGTTGGAGGAGGAGGCGGCAACGGTTTTCTGCGGCTTCTAAACAGCATCAAAGCGACAAGAGCAACTGCAACGAGCACTACAACGATTACTATTGGCAGAATTGGGATTTGCCCGGCTGGTGAAGCTGAGCCGGAGGAGGTAGGTGTAGACGTTGGCGAGGATGTTGAGGAGTTGGTAAGGGTTAATGAGTCAACTTGAAAAGCATAACTTACTATTTGACTTGTTAATTGCGTATCGTTGTCGACAGGTGTCGCATAAAACGGAACTCCGCCGTTAGGCGAAAGCGTGTCGGTTAAGAAATTCGTGTAGTTCAAACCTATAACCGATCCAGAAGCATTATAAAAAGTTGTAACAACCCAAGGGTTCTGATCTACAAGGCCACCATCATTCTCAACTATTCCACGAATAACATAAAGACCTGAATTATCAGTGTAATTTATTTCATGAACCACTTTTGCATCTGAATACTGTCTCGTATTAGCATGCACAACAGAAGGAAATGTAAACACCACTTGACTTACTGAGGGAATCCAAGTTAGGTCTTGAGTTTGACTGCTTTGAGCTGTAAAATCAAGATAGAAAGGAGCTCTCTGACCAGGAGCCATATAATACACAAAAGCTATCGAAGTGGTGACAGCCAAAGTCTGTCCATTGGCGCCTATCGCGGTTCCTTGAACAGTCATATTTTCAATGATGTTTGGGCCGATATTCTGTAACTCACCGACCACAATTAAATCGCCAGGCGCAGATGCAAGAGTTGAGGTTGAAGGAGCAATATACCGACTGTAAGTTAAAACGATAGTTTCAGAAGATTCCGCTTTCACATTTCCTGCAAGCACAGTAAAAGCAGCTAAAACCAAAGCTGCAATAATTACGAAGGCTACTATCTTTTTCAAGTAAGTTCACTTCTAGTTGGAGTGAATCCCTGATGACTTTTTTAGGTAATAAAGGTTTTCCATAATCAAGCCCCTAAGCGCATTCTTCGATTTTTTTGCTATATTTCAATTGGTTGGGCATATTTGGGCAAAATTACCCTCCCAGGAAACATATCCTCAAACAGCTCTGGATTAGTTGTGTGAATGGGCACTATTTTTTCCGGGTTTATCCTCTTTATCAGCTCTTTCAACTCGTTTTTTGATGCGTGTCCCGAGGCATGTCTTCTAACGAAAATTATCTGTTTATCTTTTGTTTCATAATCATAATTAATGTTGAAGAAATCCAACCAATTCACCATTTTAGATTCGTCAATCTCCATTTCTTCACTAAAGGGCTCAGTTGAAGCCGAAACATACAGAGTCTTCGAGTTGTTATCTATCGGAATTAAGTCAAAAAGCTCATTCTTATCCCAATAAGAAAACATCAAAACATACTTGCTAGGGTTCTTCCTAATTTCATATGCTCTTACTCCATTATCCAAATGATGAGTTGCTAACTCATAGAGTTCTTTGTAATCGTAGGGTTCTTTCTCGCTTGTTTTCGGTAAGGGGTTTTTGGGGTTGTTTGGGTTGCCGCCTACTCCAAGTCTTTCTGCTACACGCACAATATTTCGGTCATCTTGTGCAATGTTTCTTCCATGAAAATGTAGGTAGCCCATGCTATACTTGTCATAATCGGCTTTAGAGTATAGTAAGTCGCCTTCTCTTTTCAAATAGACTTTTAGATTAGGTATTTTTCTTGGGTCTGCATATTCTGTTGGAAAATTGGAGTGCATTTCGTAAAGCAGGTATGCTAGTTTGGGTGAAATTAAGAGGGTTCGTCTATTTTCTTTTGTTGCTTGGTAAACGGTGTTGAAACGTGTTAGGTCTTTCCAACCGAAATTTATGAGAACCAACCCTTGCGCATGACTGATGTCTGCTCTGATTTCTTTTTCAACTTCGTTTTCTGTTAAAACCTCTTCTTGGCTGACTCTGGTTCCTTCAGTAATTAAAACATCAACTGTTACGCCGATTGAGTGAACATAGTCATCGATTGAAACTTCATTTGCTCCGTGAAATCTCACGTCTCCAGTATATAGGATGCTTTTGCCGTTCGGAAGGGTGAGAAGTATTGAGCAGGCGCCCGGTACCGAATGCCCAACAGGAATCATCTTGTACTTAATGCCCTTAATCTGCCCTTCAGAAGCTGTGTTAAAGGTTCTATATTGGGGAGCAATGTCATAGGTAAATTTGAATTTGGTTTTTGGATCTTCAACAATCGGGTGCTCCTCTTCTTTTTCTTCACACCATGCGCATTCGCCGGGACACAGCGTCTTAAACAGCGGATCTTTCTGCTTTATGGTTACTTTCTTGGCAACTCTATAGTATTGATCATCCACACCTGAGACTGAAACATCAGTCATTGCCTTTGCCAAAACCTTCGTTTTCTCTGTGCAGAAAACTGGAATGTGGGGATCAAGGAAACTGACATCTTGAATATGGTCAAAATGAGCATGTGAAACAAAAACAGCGTCGACCGCGGGATGCTCTGAATTGCAGGGACAAACATCTATAGTTTTCCAATAATCCAAAGCTTCACCTAAAGGAACCTTATCTTTAACCTGATCATTCTCAAACAAAACAGTCATATCAACCAAATATGGCGTGTAAACACCATCAATTTTAGGCAGAATCCCCAGCCTAAGCATGTCTCTTAGTGCATTTTTGCTGCGTGCTTGAAGAAAATCTGAAAAGAACTTTCCGAACTCATTCATTCTGCGTCCAAAATCCATAAGAACGGAGCCGTTTTCTGTCTGAAGTAAGATTTTGTTTCCGCCGATTTCGTCGACTCCTCCGTAAAACGTTAGCTTAGCTGCCAATGTGTTTCCCAACTGCAGGTTACAATTGATGTTACTTTAATAATTTGTCAATATCAAAAAAGAATTGCTATAAGTCTGCCGCGCCTAGGCAGGGGAGGTAAATTTTGTTGTTTGTGTTTCAGTTTGCTTCGTTGCTTCAGGGTTTGCAGCGTTTGCAGGTTGCGACTAGATTTGACTAGTTTTGACTCTTTTTGACTAGATTTGACCAGAATTGACTACATTTGACCCTTTTTGACTAGAAAAGTCATCGTCAACGATTTCGCAGGGTATGCAGTTGGAACATTTACGGTGTTACCAGAGTTTCCAGGGTAGCTCATCCATGTACTCGTTAAGGGATCGGATTGAGGTTCCGTTTTTGCCCTTCTGCTTCAACACATCCACCAAAGCAGCGGCCAACTGTAGATTCGTAATGACTGGCACGTTGAATTCGACTGCTTGACGTCGAATTATGTAGCCGTCAGTCAAGATGTCTGAGAAACTATTCTGCCGATTAGCAATAGGCACGTTAATAACTAAATCTATCTTACGCTCTTGCAAGTAATCCAAAATGTTTGGGTTAGCTTGAGCCTCTCTAGCTTTGAAGAGCATGGTGGAATTTATGCCTGCGTCATTGAGAACCTTCGCTGTGTGCGCTGTTGCGTAAATTTTGACACCCATCTCAACAAAAGCCTGAGCGATAGGCACAACCCGTCTTTTGCGTTCTTCATTGCCGCCTACACTTATGAACACTGCCCCGTCTTTTGGCGGAATATTAAATTCTGCAGACTGCAAAGCCTTTGAGAATGCATCAGAGAAGTTTTCTCCCAGGCATGCCACTTCGCCCGTGCTGAGCATTTCTACTCCGAGAACTGGGTCTGCACCACTTAGTCGCATGAAGCTAAACTGTGGAACTTTAACTCCAACGTGCGGTGCAACAGTCATAGGTGAAAGTTGAACGCCATCGATTTTTTTGCCCAACATCGCTAAAGTCGCGAGTTCAATTAGGTTTATTCCTCGTGTTTTGCTGACAAACGGCATTGAACGAGATGCCCGCAGATTGCATTCTATAACGTTTACAACGTCGTCTTTGACAAGGTACTGGATGTTGAATGGTCCATGAATGGTGAGGGCTTTAACGATACGTTGTGTGCAATCCTCGATTTTCTTTTGAACCTCAAGTTTCAATGCTTGAGGCGGAATAGTCATGGTTGCGTCGCCGCTGTGGACCCCAGCGTTTTCTACATGCTCCATTATGGCACCGATAAAAACGGTTTCGCCGTCTGAAACCCCGTCGACCTCAACTTCTTTTGCACGATTTATGAATTTGCTGATAACTACAGGGTGATCACGTGAAACTTTAGCTGCTAAGTTGAGGAAATTCTCCAGAGACGTTTCATTGTAAGCTACACGCATAGCTGAACCTGAAAGCACATAGCTTGGACGAACAATAACTGGGTACCCGATTTTATCAGCAAACCGTTTCGCATCAGCAATTGATAATAGTTTGCTCCAAGCCGGCTGAGAAATCCCCAATTGATCTAGAAGGGCACTGAATTTTGAGCGGTCTTCAGCTAAATCAACGTTTTTAGCAGATGTTCCTAGAAGTTTTACGCCTGAGTTCGCGAGTTTCATGGCTAAATTATTCGGGATTTGTCCGCCGACGCTGGTGATTACGCCAAGCGGGTTTTCTTTTTCGTAAATATCTAGAATGCGTTCAGTTGTTAGTTCTTCAAAGTAAAGTTTGTCCGAAACGTCATAATCTGTTGAAACGGTTTCTGGGTTATAGTTGACCATGATGGCTTCTTTTATGCCGTTTTTCTTAAGTGCCCATATAGTGTTGACACCGCACCAGTCAAACTCTACGCTTGAACCGATGCGAAAGACGCCGGCTCCAAGAACAATAACTTTGCTTTCTGTAGTGTTTAATTCAATGTCATCTTCGTCTCCGCCGTAAGTCAGGTAGAGATAGTTTGTCTTTGCTGGCCACTCAGCGGCTAAAGTGTCAATCTGCTTTACAGCTGGTATGATGTTGGCACCTTTTCTGAATGCCCGAATTGTTGACTCATCTGTGCCTTGGCACAGAGCGATTTGTTCATCTGAGAAGCCTAAACGTTTAGCTTCACGAATGATTTCTGTTGCGGAGCCTTCTGCAAGATTTAGAGCGTGAAGTTCTGCTTCCATATCAATAATATTCTGGATTTTATGCAGGAAAAATGGATCTACTCCGCTTAGACGGTATATTTCAGAGATAGGTATGCCTTTTTTTAATGCTTTAACAATTTTGTAGAGTCGCTCGTCGGTGGGGTTAGCCATTGCATCTCTTAGTCTTTCTTCAGATTCAGGTTCAGAATCTTCTGGGTTACCGACTAATCCTATTTTGCCGGTATCCAACATGCGAACGGCTTTTTGCAGTGCCTCTTCGAAGCAGCGTCCAATCGCCATAACCTCGCCCACAGAACGCATCTGGGGACCAATATGGCGGTCTGCATTCTTGAATTTCTGCAGGTCCCAACGTGGAATCTTGACGGTTATGTAGTCTAAGGCTGGTTCGAAACAGGCGGTTGTAACTTCAGTTACTTTGTTAATCAATTCTGGAAGCGTGTACCCAAGCGTCAGTTTTGTCGCTATGTAGGCTAGGGGATAACCTGTTACTTTGCTTGCTAGGGCAGAACTTCGAGACATGCGTGAGTTAACTTCGATAACGCGGTATTCTTCTGATTTAGGGTTTAGTGCCCATTGAATATTGCATTCGCCAACAATGCCTAAGCTTCGGATCGCGTTTATCGAGGTGGAACGAATCAGATGGTATTCACGATTAGATAGGGTCTGTGATGGTGCGACAACTATGGAGTCACCTGTGTGAACGCCCATAGGGTCAAAGTTCTCCATGTTGCAAACTGTCAAGCAGTTATCAGAGTAGTCACGCATCACTTCATATTCGACTTCTTTCCAGTGCCCAACGTACTCTTCGATAAGCACTTGACCTATACGGCTTTGAGCTATCCCACGAGTTGCTATCTCCTTTAGTTCTGCAACGTTGTGAGCTACACCTGCTCCTTTCCCACCGAGAGTGTATGCAACACGCACTATGACGGGATAACCGATTTCCTCAGCCACTTCCAACGCGTGATTCACGCTTGTAGCTGATTTGCTTTGTAAAGGGGGAACGCCTGCTTTGAGCATCGCTTGCCGGAACCGTTCTCTGTCACCAGTGTCTTCTATAGCTTTGACAGGGGTGCCTAAGACTTTACAATTATATTTTTGCAGGATGCCTTTTTTTTCAAGTTCTAAACCGCAGTTTAAGGCCGTTTGTCCGCCGAAACCCAAGAGTATGCCGTCTGGGCGTTCTTTTTCGATGACTCTTTCGACATATTCAGGAGTGACTGGAAGAAGATAGACTTTGCCAGATAAACGTGGGTCTGTTTGAATAGTGGCTATGTTAGGGTTAATCAGGATTGTTTCAATGCCCTCTTCTTTTAGAGCTTTGAGACATTGACTTCCTGAATAATCAAATTCGGCTGCTTCACCGATTTTTATAGCACCGCTTCCAAGAACCATCACTTTCTTTATCCAGTCAAACTTGGGCATTACTTAACCTCCAAGGCCTTAGCGAATTTGTCAAAAAGCAACTCGGTGTCATAAGGTCCTGGTGAAGCTTCAGGATGCCACTGCACAGCAAAAACTGGCTTGTTTCTGTGTTTGATTCCTTCGGTTGTTTTGTCATTGGGGTTTACAAACCATAGTTCCAGCGGCGTTTTCTTTAAGGACTCCAAATCAACAGCGTAACCGTGATTTTGAGTTGTAATGTAACAGCGATTAGTATTTATATCGAGGGCTGGTTGGTTTTGGGCGCGGTGTCCAAATTTGAGTTTGTAAGTATCTCCGCCCATCGATAAGGCTAATATTTGAGCGCCAAGGCAAATGCCCATGAGCGGCACTTTCTCTGTTAGTTCTTTTATGCACTGGATTGTTTCCGTGCATTTTTTGGGGTCGCCTGGACCGTTGCTTAAGAATACTCCATCGGGGTTGTATGCCACTACTTCGCTGGCTGAAGTGTCATAAGGCACTCGCACAACGTTTATTCCCCGCTTAAGCAGGTTTCGGATGATGCTGTATTTTACTCCGCAGTCGATGAGGACAACGGTTTTTTTGCCGTCTACGCTGTATTTGATGGGTTTTTTAACTGAAACTTCCTTAACTAAATCAGTTAAGTTCGGGTCAACAATGTTTTTGCCATTCTTTAAAATAGCATCCAAATCAGGTTCTTCACCCTTTTCAAAAACCTGCAAAATGCCCAGCATCACACCGTGGGTTCGAAGTTTCTTTGTTAAGCGTCTGGTGTCAATTCCGTAGATTCCAGGTACTCCTTCGTCTAGAAGCCACTTATCAAGTGTTCTTGTTGATGCCCAATGGAAGGGATCGTGGCATAATTCGTGAATTACTAACCCTTGAACCTGAATGTGGTCGGATTCAAAATATAAAGGAAGACCAAGGTTTAATTCATTTGATGGAACGCCATAATTGCCTATAAGCGGGTAAGTTAACGTTAAAATTTGGCCTTTATACGATGGGTCAGTTAACGCTTCGGGGTAACCAACCATCTGTGTTGAAAAAACTACTTCGCCGCTGATTTTTCCCGTTGCTCCAAAACCATTACCGATGAATGACGTTCCGTCTTCGAGAAGCAGAATCGCTTTTTTATTTTTGTTGAACGTATTATGTTGTGGGACCAAAGCCCTATTCTACCTGCGCGTTTGAATTTTTAAGTCTTACGTTTTCTGCGCTGACTGAAACAGCGTAAGAGTCCAAGGTTGCGTTAAGTTTCTTTTCAGCATCAGCAAGGTTCTTTTTAAGTTTAGCGATGTTGTTTTTTGCATCTGCCATGCTTTCCTTTGCTGTTGCGATTGATTTTTCAACCTCAACGGCTGAAGGACCGCCTTGCACTTTATAGGTTTCGACTAGTTTACGCGGATTCGAGCATTCAGATATATCCTCTTTTTTTACTGTTAATTCTACTCCAGCGTCTTCCTTAGCTATTTTTTTAAGCATTTCAGGATTCGCATCCAGCAGAGTCTCATGAGAATCAATCAATGCCTTGACAAGAGCGCCGACTATCTTGTGCGAGGTGCGGAAAGCAACATTGTACTTCCGTACAAGCATGTTAGCGAGTTCAGTTGCGCCAACGAAGCCTGCGGCGGCTTTGCTTTCAATATCTGATGACACTTTTAAGTTAGGTATTAGGACTGCAAATATGGTGAGCGACTGGGATAAGTTGTCTATTGTAGCCCAAAGCTTCGGGGTTACCTCTTGGAAATCAAGGTTATATGCAGAGGGTAAACTTTTGACTGCTGCGGTTGAAGCTACGAAATCGCCTAGTGCGTAACTGGCGTGTGCGCGAATTATCTCAAGCATTTCAGGATTCTTTTTCTGTGGCATTATGCTGCTGGTTGATGTGAATTCGTCGGGCAACTCAACTGTGCCGAATTCTTGCGAACTCCAAATTATCAAGTCCTCAGCCAAACGGCTCAAATTAATTGCAAGCAAAGCCAATGCAGCTTGAGTTTCAAGTATAAAGTCTCTGCTGCCTACCGCATCAAGAGAATTCTCCAACACACTATCGAAGCCTAAAAGCTCGGCGGTTCGTTTGCGATTTATAGGAAAACTTGTAGTTGCCAATGCTCCTGCGCCAAGAGGACACAAGTTGACCCGTTTATAAGCGCCCTGCAGACGCTCTAAGTCACGCTCGAGCCCTTGAACATGTGAAAGCAAATAGTGGGCAAATGTAACGGGTTGCGCCGCTTGAAGATGAGTGTACTCCAAAATGACCGTGTCTACGTGTTTGCTGGCTGTGAATATGAGGTTTTTCTGCATCTCAAGAACACGAAGCATTGTTTCGATGAGTTCTTTTCTTAGTTGTATTCGGATGGCTGTTGCAACTTGATCGTTTCGGCTTTTTGCGATATGCAGATTCCCGCCAACTTCCGATCCAGTTTCCGCAAGGACTTTTTCTTCTACTGCCATGTGGACGTCTTCGGCAGAAGGGTCTAATTTTGAGCACAGTTGTTTAGATAGGGCTTCTAGAATTTTTGCGCCGTCTTGCCGTGAAATTATTTTTTGTTCTATGAGCATTATAATGTGGGCTTTGTTGATGTCAATAACAGCAGTAGCTAAGCGTTCATCATCTTTTCGCGAAGACGTAAACTTTGCTACATCCTCACGCATAGACGATAATCTTCCGCCATGCAGTATTTTTGACATCTTCTTGCCTACCTATTTGCTTACAGTCCGGTCAGACCTGTTTCTTTCAGCCGTCTTTTTACTTGTTTTCTTAAGTGCATTGTACATTCTTGTTTGTAGTCCCCACAGCTCAATGAAGCCTTTAGAGTAGGACTGGTTAAATGAGGTTTTGATGTTGTAGTTGGCTAGATTTTTGTCGTAGAGGGACATTGGCGAAGAGCGTCCGATAACTTGCAGGCTGCCTTTGTAGAGTTTGAGTTTGACTTCTCCAGTGACATTTTCTTGGGACTTGTTGATGAATGCGTCCAGATCATCTTTGAGTGGGTCAACCCACAATCCAGCGTATGCAAGGAAAACCCATTCGGCGTCAACCTGTTGCTTGAAAAGGACCTGATGACGGGTCATAACCATTTTTTCAAGGTCCTTATGGGCCTCCAAAATCACCGTCGCAGCGGGGCACTCGTAAACTTCACGGGATTTGATACCGACAAGGCGGTCTTCAATATGGTCTATTCTGCCCACACCGTTTCGGCCAGCAATTTTATTCATTTCCTCAATAAGTTCAAGCGGCAACATAGATTTGCCATTAACAGCTACCGGGACTCCGGCTTCGAATTGAATGGTTACAATTTCAGGATTGTTAGGTGCTTTTTCGCCAGAAACCGTCCATTCATAAGCGTCTTCTGGCGGCGATTGATTTGCATCCTCAAGCAATCCACATTCGATCGCTCTTCCCCAAAGGCTTGCGTCTATGCTATACTTTTTGGCTGCGTTAGAGACAGGGATGCCTTTGGTTTTTGCGTAAGCGATTTCTTCTTCACGCGTCATGCCCCACTCGCGCACTGGAGCAATAATTTTTCTGTCAGGCGCTAAAGAACCCAGCGTCACATCGAACCGTACTTGGTCGTTGCCTCTTCCCGTGCACCCGTGCGCTAATGCAGTGGCGCCCTCTTTTTCGGCGATTTCCACCATCTTTGCAGCGATTAATGGTCTGGAGAGGCTTGTGCTGATAGGATACTTTCCCTCGTAGAGCGCATTTGCTTTTATGGCTGGAAAAATATAGTCTTTTGCAAACTCATCTTTTGCATCGATCGAAAAATGTTTGAGAACGCCGAGCTTTTTCGCTTTTTCTTCAGCTGCTTTGAGGTCTTCCCCTTGACCAACATCGACAGTTACTGTTATTACTTGTGCATCGTATTCTTCTTGAAGATACTTGATTAATACGGAGGTGTCTAATCCGCCGGAATATGCTAATACGATTTTTTCGGTTATTGTTGCTCCCTCATTTTTCAGGTTAAATTGTTCCCGTTACCTTGAACGCTGTATTTTTAAAGGTTTTGACTTTTCTGTTACTTAATAAAATTTAAATGTACCATTTGATACATTGAGTCCCAATATGACTATTGCTCAAAACGTTCGAAACCACTTGCGAAACAAACCATACCTACTGGAAGCCCTCGAAAAAGGCATAGTAAACCTAAGCGAACTGTCGCGGCAAATACAGAAGGAAATAAAAACTAATGACACATCCGCGATAAAAGCTGCCTTGCGCCGCTATTCAGAGGAATTGCAAAAGCACAAGCAGAAAAGAGAAGAAAAAGTCCTGCATCTGCTAAAGCATAGCAGCATAGCTGTTTACGACCGAAAATCAGTAATGATAACAGCCAAAGAGATTAGCACAAAAACAGGCATGAAAGTTGATTTAGTCGGTAAATTTGTTTATTTGCTTGACAGAAGCGAGTTGCCCGAACGCATAAACGTCCTTGTTAAGCATGACAACTGCACCATGATTGTTGTTCATTCACCTGAGGAGTTGGAGGCAACACCTGGAGTAGTTGCATTCTTAGCCACTTTGTTGGCAGAGCAAAACGTGAACATAGTCGAGTTCATTTCCTGTTGGACTGAAACAATTATTGTTGTTGAGAAAAAAGACAGCCTCAAAACCTACGAAACTTTAACCAACATGGTGGGTTAAGAAACACGATGGCTAACAACAAAATTAATAATGTTAGACTGATAGTTCAGCTACAACTCTCCAATCACAAAAGACAATTTAACGGAGATTCAATATGCCACATCAAGAATGCATAAACTGCAAAACACAATATGACGTAGATGAAATTCTGTATTTCTGCAGGAAATGCGGAGACATCCTTGAAATAAAATTCGATTTCAAAGAGCTAGCCCAAACGCTTAAAGAAAGTGACTGGAAAACAAAGCCCCTATCCGTTTGGAGATACCGGGACTTCATGCCTATCCACGAAGCCGCCCACATAGTCACCCTAAACGAAGGCGGAACAGGACTGCATCGTTCCCCACGTTTGGCCGAAGAAGTAGGTCTCAAAGAAGTATACGTTAAAAACGAGGGCGAAAATCCAACTGGCAGCTTCAAAGACCGAGGCATGACTGTCGGCGTGACAAAAGCCGTTGAACTTGGCGCAAGACGCGTCATTTGTGCCTCAACAGGCAACACCTCTGCAAGTTTAGCCGCTTACGCTGCAAGAGCTGGAATAAAATGCACAGTTTTAATTCCCTCTGGCAAAATTGCATATGGAAAACTGGCTCAAGCCATGATTCACGGAGCCAAAGTTTTGCAGGTCAGGGGCAACTTTGACCAAGCCTTAGAATTCGTGCTTAAACTTGCAGAGAAGCACAAGAGCATTTACCTACTTAACTCAATTAACCCCTTCCGTATCGAAGGACAGAAATCATTGGGTTACGAAATCTGCGAGCAACTAAACAACAAAGCACCCGACAGAATCATTATACCTGTTGGCAATGCAGGAAATATAAGTGCCGTCTGGAAAGGATTAACGGAATTTCATCAACTTGGCTTCATAAAAACACTTCCAAAAATGACTGGTATACAAGCTGTTGGTTCAGCCCCCATAGCGCATGCGATCAAAACGGGCAGCGCCAAAATAATTCCAGTTGAAAAACCAGAAACCATAGCTACAGCCATCCGAATCGGTGCCCCAGTAAGCTGGAAGAAAGCAATGAACGCTATCCATGAATCGCATGGAACAGCTGAAACCGTAACCGACGAGGAAATCTTAGATGCTCAGAAAATGCTTGCACGGATTGAAGGAATTTTCGTGGAGCCAGCGAGCGCCTCATCTATTGCAGGATTAAGGAAACTTGTTCGGAATGGAGTTATCAATAAGGACGAACGAGTTGTCTGCATAACGACGGGACATGGGCTTAAAGATCCTGATACTGCTATTAAGCAGAGCGAAAGACCTATTGAGGTTGATGCTGAAATATCTGCTATCGAAGAAGCTTTGGGCTTACAAACGCGAAGGGTCATTTTAGCTAGGTGAATATGAATGAGGATTATCTTAGTTGGGTATGGGGTAGTTGGGAAAGGTGTAACTACCATTCTGGCTCAGCGATATACTGAAAAGGTCAAGGATTACGGGTTTAACCCAAAAATAGTTGCAATTGCCGATATTGATGGTGCGGTTTTAAACCCAAGAGGCTTAAGCCCTGAAAAGCTGGAAGCAATTAAGCAACGGGGTTACCCAATATCTGCAGACCCCGACTTTGGACACCCAGGAATGCCTGCATTAGACGTTATCGCATCGGTTGAAGCAGAAGTAGTTGTAGAGGTCACACCTGTCAACATTAAAAACGGAGAACCAGCCCTATCACATATCACCACTGCGTTTAAAACAGGAAAACATGTCGTTACAACCAACAAAGGACCATTAGCACTGGCAATGCCAGCCCTCACCGAACTAGCAGAATACAACAATGTTTACCTGCGGTTCAGCGGCACGGTAGGCGGTGGAACACCCATGCTTGAGTTTGCCAAACGATGCCTAGCAGGAGACAAAATCCTTTCCATACGAGGCATACTAAACGGCACGACAAATTACATACTGACAGAAATGTCGCAAAACCGCGTAACCTTCCAAGAAGCCCTCAAAAATGCGCAGAAGCTTGGCTACGCCGAAACAGAACCTTCCATGGATATTGACGGATTTGATACCGCGTGCAAAGTGGTTATTCTAGCGAACTGGATAATGAATAAGAAAATAACGCTAAAAGACGTGGAAAGAACAGGCATTCGCGATGTGTCTTTGCAAGCGCTTGATGAAGCTTCAAAGAGAGGCAATACGATCAAGCTCATCGGCTCAATAGACGGCGACAAAACGTCAGTCAAACCAACGGAAATACCGAAAAACAGCCCATTATGCGTCAGCGGAGTACTAAACGCAATAACCTACTCTACCGAATACGCCGCAGAACAAACTCTCATCGGCAGAGGCGCAGGCGGAATAGAAACAGCAAGCGCAGTTTTAAGAGACCTCCTAGACATAAGACATAAGTTAGCAAATCGAATGCTAAATAATTACCCGGAGTCCTAAAAATGAAAATCGTAATGAAGTTTGGCGGCACAAGCGTTGCCACGGGCGAAAACATACGCCATGTAGTTGACTTAGTAGCTAAAAACGCGAAAAAAGACAAAGTGGCGGTGGTTGTCTCAGCATTAGCAGGTGTAACTAACAGCCTAATTGAAGTAGCCGAGCAAGCTAAAAAAAGCGATGAAAAACACATCGAAGACTTCATCAAACAGCTGTTGAAGAAACATTTGGAGGTGGTTTCATCCGCAATTAGCAGCAAAGAGGTTCAAACGGAAGTTACTCAGACCACTGAGAAAACCTTAGCTGAGCTAGAGAAGGTTTTAACAGGCATCTGCTATGTTGGCGAAGTGACGCCCAAATCTAAAGATTATGTGGTTTCTTTTGGTGAACGATTATCTGCGCCTATAGTTTGGGGTGCAATAAAAGACAAAGGACTTGAAACTCAATGGTTCACTGGCAAAGAAGCAGGCATTGTTACCGACTCCAACTTTGGCGAAGCCGATCCACTGATGAACTATACCACTCATCTCATCCGAGAACGTCTCGTACCGCTGCTTGAAAAAAGCGTAATCCCCGTCGTAACAGGATTTATCGCCGCAAATCAGGATGGCATTGTTACGACTGTTGGCCGAGGCGGCTCAGATTATACAGCCACAATTCTAGGCGCAGCATTAGAGGCTGACGAAGTCTGGATATGGACCGATGTTGACGGCATAATGACCACTGACCCCAAAATTGTGCCAACTGCTAAAATGCTACCTCAGCTTAGCTACCAAGAAGCCGCTGAAATGGCAATTTTCGGCGCAAAAGCCATGCATCCACGCGCATTGGAACCAGTAATGAAAGAAAATATCCCAGTAAGAATACGCAGTGTTTTCCACCCTGAAAACCCAGGCACACTCATAACAAAAGAACCAGATCCCAAAGCAACAGAAGTAGTCAAAGCCGTAGCTTTGATAAAAGACGTAGCCATGGTGAACGTTAACGGTGCAGGAATGGTAGGTGCACCAGGCAGCTACACAAAAGTGTTCGATGTTTTAGGCAAAAACGACGTAAACGTAATGATGATTTCCACCGCTGTTTCAGAAGCCAATATTTCAATGATTATCAAACGAGGTCTCCTTGGCAGGGCAATCAGCAGCCTTGAAATCGCATTGTTGGACAGAGGGGGGTTAGTGAGCGAAGTCTCAGCCGAGGACGATGTTGCAGTAATTGCTGTTATGGGAGCAAACATGAAAGGCATGTTAGGTGTCGCATCAAAAATATTCTCAACCGTCGCGAAGAAAGGGATAAACATACGCATGATTGCACAAGGTAGCTCAGAGCTAAACATTTCATTCGTTGTCAAGGAAAAGGATGGAGCAGCAGTAGTGAAAGCGATTCACCAAGAATTTAATCTGGATAAAATTTAGTTTTTTTCAGTTTTTTATCTTATTTGAGCAAAAATAGAAAGGACATAAGGGCAGTCATGCGTAAGGTCCGTTGCCTGTTCTTTGTTGACCCCAGTATCGCCTTCGTGACCTCCAGAGCATCATTCGAGCCGCAAACACAATTAACATAACAACCAAAAGTATGATTAGGAATTCTCCTGGATAATATCCTGATCCCGTGGTGACAAAAAAGAAGTACAGAACAACAGCAACGATTATGCCGATTGGTAACATAAGTAAGATTCCGGCGTAACGTAGCCAAGTCGGAGGACGCTGCCTCATCCCGCCGCCATAGCTGCCAGACGATGAATTTGCACGTTGCTCTTGAATCTGTTTAAGCCGTTCTTCGTTTAGGTAGTATTTGCCGCTTACTTCAAGAAAAATTCCTGTTTGACCGAGCCTACGATGCATGGCTTGTTCGAAACGGGGCGGCAGATCCAGTTCCTGAAGTGTCATTGCTTTCTCGGGGCTTGTAGCTCCTTTTTGACGGAACTTTTCCACTATCTCGCTTATTCGTCGCCGTATTTCTTCTGGGTTTCTAAACATTTGTTTTTCCTAGTTATTCGTTTTTTTCTTCTGGAGATTCTAAGCCTTGCATTATTTTTTCTGCAAGTTCTCTCATCGCGTCAGCTTTGACCATAGTGACGCCTCGTCGGTTTCTGCCTGACATAACGAGGAGGAGGTCGCCTGGTTTAATGTCGAGTTCTTTGCGGGCATCAGCTGGTATGACTACTTGTCCTCTGTCGCCGACTTTTACAGTTCCATAGAGTTGTACGTTACGTTTTCTTTCCATTTCAAATCACACTTTTCACACATTTCACACTAATATGAAATCAGAATTTAAGCATTTGCCCAAATCTCTTCTTATTAACTTAGGAGTCTATGAGGGTTTAGTCTTTAACTTAACGATTAGTGTTTGGAAAAGGTATCTCATTTCACACCTAGCTGTTCAAGCATTTGGGTGACGTTATTGGTGGGTGGAAGGCACATTTGGTCTCGACAGACGTATGCCGTTGCTTTGCCCTCGATTTGCTGATAATCGAAAGCAGATTTTTCTGGACTCTTAATTGACACAGTGGTTGTAGGAAGATAACGCTTCTTTAATTCATCAAGCATTTCCGCGATGTCTTTGTGCGTTTGTTCGCCAACTAAAGTAACGCTGTAAGATGGGCCGATCAAAAAATCATAAGCCAAAAGAAAGAATGTGTATGCTTCAGGCGCTCCTTCTACTTCCTGCGCGAATGTTTTTGTTATTTGGGTTGCCATTGTTTCGTAGGTAAGTTCGTTGGTTAAGCGGCTTAGCCGCAACAGATTGTAAAGTGCCACAGAGTTGCCTGAGGGAGCTGCTCCGTCATACAGCTGCTTGAGTTTTGGCAGTCCCGCCTCACTGGTTTGTGTGTGGTAAAATCCGCCGTTTTTGTCATCCCAAAACTTCGCTACCATACTCTTTGTTAGTGCTGTGGCTGCTTCGAGATATTTGTCTTCGAACGTTGCTTCATAGAGCTCAATTAGCCCCCATGTGAAGAACGCGTAGTCGTCTAGAAAGCCATCTATTGCTGCTTCGCCTTTTGCATACCGATGAAACAGCGTGCCCTCTTTGAACAGACGGTTTAGGATGAAGTCTGCTGTTTTCTTTGCAGCATCAAGGTACTTTGATTCATTAAAAATACCGCCGGCTTTGGCCAAAGCTGCTATGATCAAGCCGTTCCAGTCAGTTAAAACTTTGTCATCTATCGCCGGGGGCACCCGTTTTTTTCTTACTTCAAGAAATATATGTTGAATTTTGCCCAGCCTCATTATGAGTTCATCCAGTGTTAAGCCTTTGTATGCTGCGAGTTCGTCAAGGGGTTCGGCGAGGTGAAGAATATTTTGTCCTCTGCTATTTGGAAAGTTGCCGTCAGCCTTTAACCCAAATAGGTGAACAGCCAAGTCTGCATCTGCCGGTTTTAATGAATCCATGACTTCCTGCATGGTCCACAGATAATATTTGCCCTCTTCACCCTCTGAATCGGCATCTTGAGCTGAGAAAAAGCCGCCTTCTGACGAAGATAAATCTCTCATGCAGTAATCCATCGTTTCCTTTGCGGTTATCCTAAATTTTCCAGCCTTTGTTACCTGGTACGCTTCAACATAAGCTAATGTGAGCAGAGCTTGGTCGTAAAGCATTTTTTCGAAGTGGGGCACCAGCCATCGCGGATCTGTGCTGTAACGATGAAATCCAAGACCGATCTGATCAAAGATTCCGCCTAGCCTCATCTGCCTTAGCGTCTGCTCAGCCATAGCTAATGCCTTCGTTTCTTGCGTTCTCGCGTAGTAATGCATTAGAAACATCAGCCTATGGGGAGTTGGAAATTTTGGAGAAGTGCCAAAGCCACCGTTTTCCTTATCAAAATCTAATGTTAAGCGCTCAAAAGTGTCTCTTAGCACTTCTTTGCCTAAAGATTGTTGAGGAGTTCTCTTTTCCAAGTATTCGATTCGGCTCTTGATGTCAGCTCCCACAACTTCAAGCTGAGGGCGTTGTCCCTTCCAAATTTTCATAATTTGAGGAACAAGATCCAACATGCCCACTAAGCCTGCTCTGCTGAATTTTGGTATGTAGCTGGCAGCGTAAAACGGGTTAAGCTTAGACGTAAGCATTATGTTAAGTGGCCAACCGCAGTTTCTGCCCATAGCTTGACAAACAGCCATGTAAGCCGCGTCCAAGTCGGGTCTTTCTTCGCGATCAACTTTAATGCAGACAAAAACCTTGTTTAAGAGGTCTGCAACTTGTTGGTCGTTGAAGCATTCCTCCTCCATAACGTGGCACCAGTGGCAACTGGAGTAGCCGATGCTGAGAAAAATTGGTTTATCTTCAGCTTTCGCTTTCTCTAGGGCTTCTCGGCTCCAAGGGTACCAGTCTACTGGGTTGTAGGCATGCTGGAGAAGATAAGGGCTTTTTTCTTTAATGAGTCGATTAGGCTTATTTTCATGACTTGGCTGCAAAACTAGAGACCTTCTAAATTGAATTATTAATTGCGCATTTTATTAATGTGTAGGCTGAGTTCCTGGTGGGGGAAGCAGGGGTAAATTTTGTTGTTTGTGTTCCAGTTTGCTTTTTTGATTTACAATGTGATCCGTTTGCAGGTTGCGTTTTTTCCCGTTGATCTGCGTTGTTTTGAGTGTTTTCCCGTTTAATCGCGTTTGTCTGCGTTTATTCCCGTTTCCCTGCGTTCTCTAAATCCTTAAGTACAAGTGTCTAAAGCAAGAATCTATATGCCACTAACAGAGAAAGTTACCTTTACTGCAACACTTCAGAAAACCAACACGGTGCAAATTCCAAAACTGGTTCGGTGGCGCTTCAAAATGGAGACTGATCAGGCATTGAAGGTGGGAGTGAATTTTTTAGAGTTGCATAAAGGCTGGCAGTTTTTTTATGCAAAGATGCGAAAAGACGGGCGCATATCTATTCCAAAGTTGGTGTTGGGCCTCTTTGAAGATGAGAAAACGAGTTTGCCTGGATATCCACTAGAAGTCATGATTGAACCAGCGTAAATCTGTCTTATGTAATTTCGATCAAAAGTATCCGGCAAAATTCTGGAGGCAATATGTCCGTTTTCAGATACAGCTCTTTGGAGATGCCAGAATCTTTTTAAACTCACAGGATAACTGAAACACACGAGCCATTGCTTTTCCGCGTAAAAGCATCTCGTCTATCCTCGCCGCCCAAAGAGTGGCCTGTAGAATAGTATGGAGCAATATTGCAGTGAGCAAGCGTTTTTCGCAAGAAACGCGTTTGGTCGCTGTCGCCGCCTAAAGAGTGGTGTTGGGTGGAGACTCTGCCTTTATCTTTTTGTAATTTTTGCATCGGATAGAAACTTAACCACTTTTTTTGGCGAAATTATCTGCGTCGAAATTGAATAGTCCAGTTGTATTTGTGAACGAGATTTGAAAATCGATTTGCTTGATTAATACCCATACGATAGTTTCCATAGTCTTGGTTCTCGCATAAGAGAATAAATAAAAAAGGGAATTTTGGAGGTGAAAAAACAAAATGAAACAAAATCCTGAGTATACTACGCAGATTGAAGCACGCATTAGTCGGCTTAAACACACAGTTGCAGTTGAAACACAGACGTTGAGAAAAAAGTGGATAACTGAACTTGACGAATTATTTGAGATAGCCGTTTTGATAGCTAAGGGCAAAGTGGATCAGCAGCAAGTTGGAAGCAAGTTGCAGTCGATAACACCTAAAGAACGGCAAATGTGGGCACAAGTCACAGCGAATATTGGACAAGTTATGGGCAATTTGGCAAAAGGCTACGACGAAACACAGTTCAATGAAGACATAGATGAATTAGAGAGGCTGACAGATGAAGTCATAGCAATGCACCACAAAAACTCTGAGCAACAAAACCCCGAAGAATCAAACGCAAAAGACTCAGAAACTAATACTGGTAACTAGGCTCTCAAGGTCAGATTTTAGTTTTCCCTTTTTTTAGTAATTTGATTTTTTTCAAAGCTGATTTTGAACTAATACGTTTCTTGCGGTAGTCTCAATCAGAAAAATAATTATGTAAACGTCTGATTTGTTAAGAGTCTTCAGGAAATCCGCTGCTTCCTTGTGTTTCTCCAGTTCATTTCCAAGATCAGTAGACGACACGGCTGTTCTCTGTGGCTTGTAAGCTATCTTCCATCTGCCATCTTATTCTGCAGCCTTTATTTGACTTAGACCTGGTGGCTTCATCCTGTCTTCTTTGATTAAAAGCACTGCAATTTCTGTGTTGATTTTTGACCAAACACTATTTGGTCTACCAGGAGTGAATTTTCTCAGCCAAGATTTTTCATCGCAGGTCTTGCCAAACACCTTTAGATTTTGCATAATTAGTGTTAAGCTATTTATCAATCTCTTCAGTCGACTTGAACATAAAAACATGGTAACTATTTTGCGGCAGACCTCTATAACTAAATTGAAAATAATATGAATTAATAATTTTCATTCGGCAAATATTTGAATATTGGTCACCTTTCAGGTTGAGTTTGGTTTTACGGCGACTCCGATGGGGAGCGCTTAAAATATTAGCGAATCTTGAGTCAACAAGAAACAAAATCCGATAAACTCTTATTGAAAACGCTAAAAAAAGTCTAAGGGCAATTTCGCAAATTTAGCTCTTTTTGCACTCACGATACGTGAGTGAGGCTTATTTAGAAAGTCCAATGATATCAACTTTCCATAAGAATCTAGGAGAAAAAATATGAAATATAAAACAAAACATGTCATCGCATGTATAATGGCAATCTTAATGCTATCTTTTGCTTTCGCTTCTGTAACAGCGGCGGCAGGATCGATAACCCTAACGCCAACAACACAAACAACAGGCGGATCAGTAACAGTCGCAGGCACAGGCTTTGGGGCAACACAAGCTGTAGGCATAGGACTTGGACAAGAGATAACGGTAACTAACGAAACAATCACCACCTTTTCAGGAACTGGTAATGGTCCATATACGGCCACATTAGCTCATTATCCGATCAAACCAGGTTCCTTCAGCATGCACTGGGACACTGCTGGTACGGGATCCGATTGGACCGATAATGGCGATGGAACACTATCAAGCACAAGTAGCTACTCTGCCGGGGGCACTGTGAATTATGTAACAGGCGTATTTGGTCGTACTTCCACATTGGATTTATCAACCTATGCTTTAACGGCCACCTGCAGCTACACTTATTATCAGTATAAAGTGACTCCTGCTGCTAACGTAACCACAAGTGCATCAGGCACCTTCACAGCCTCCATCACTGTGCCCGCCGCTTTGGCTAGCGGAAGCTACTCTGTAACGGCAGTAGATGCAATAGGAAACAAAGGCGTTTCAACACTTACCGTGAGTACCGCTGTTCCAGAGGGCTTAACATTTGGCTTGGTTGCGTTGTTGTCATCTGTTGCAGTAGTAACCAGCTACTTCTTGAAACGACCAAAAACTGCTGACTCAAAGTACACAAAGCTGTAAACCTCTTCTTCTTTTTTTATTTTATAAATTGTCAAGTTAGCGGAGCAGATATGATGCCGCTTTGCGCTCGCAGTTTCACCCATTATCCCATCCCATGCTGAAAACAATCGATATGATATGAGTTTCATTGAACTCTGAAAGTTAATTTTCAATGAGGATTTGGTGCAGGGGGTGGGATTTGAACCCTAATCAGACTGTGTAAAAACTCCAAAAGATTTTAGAAAAATGCTATCTTTAAGATCAAATTGACAGCATCAGTCTCCGTAATTTACATGTAGTACGCAATTTTTTTGACGACGATTTGAGTTTTCACACAGTCTCTAATGGGTTCAAACCACAAGAGCTGAAAGAGCGAAATAAGCAAAAACTTTTGAAAAGCAACAGGTTTGAATCTCTCCTGCCATTAATCGTTTTTCTTCCTAAGTCTGTTCCAGAGCTACACTATTGCGCACTTTAGCACTTTGATATTTCCATCAAAATGAATAAATTCTTATCGAATTTCTTTTAAAAAACAGTTCAGTAACATAATAAAGATAACTGATTAAATTTGGTTAGCTTTTAAACAACCGAAAAAGCAGATTTTTAAATTTACAATATTGAGCATACTTGCCTGCTTTGGTGGTTGCTTGCAAGTGAACTAGTCAAGCTTGTTGCTATAGGTGAGTCCCATGGATTTCATGAAATCGAGAATTTTTTCGTACTCCTGGAGGTACTGCTTACCCTTTTCAGTAAGTCTAAGCGACGTCTCATCTTCAATTAAATTAAGATTCTTAAGTTCTGTGATGTAATTTTTAAGCCGATCAAAAGGCACGTTAATTCGCACCTGAATATGAGTTAACACAACTTTTTCAATATTAGCTTCGCTCCTCAGTACAGACAACAAATCCCCGTAAATCTTTAATTTGTCCCTCCGAGGAATTTTCTTCATTTCATCCATCCTTTTTGTTTGAACCATAGAAGGTTCGATAGGCAACAAAAAGAAAGATAGCTAAACCTGCAAAACGAGTCACCAAGGATCCTATAAATGCCGAGAAACTTGTATCAACATACCAAAATATCAACGAATACTGACTTATTGCAAGAAAAATAAAACCGAAAGGAATCCAAATCGTTGTTGGATCAGGATTTCTAACATGACTCCTTAGCGTAAAGATAGCAACGTAAGACAGGCAGATTACATTAAAAATTCTGAAGTATACATTAGATTGACTATAACTATTGAAAGTAAATTGCGTAGTGATAAATGTCAATGAAAGCAAACTGGCGAGAACAATGAATAACAGACTAATAGTTATCTCTCCCAATAGCAGGCTATTTTTTGATTTCTTATTTGAAAATAAGTAAGTGGTTGCAATGAATACGAACGCGAATGTTCTTGTTAAAAGTGTAAACCACATTAATTTTGGGTTAAGACCTAGAGCTAGAGGGGAATATGATAGAGCTGCTAAGGCGAATGATATGCCTAGAAAACCAAATCCAAGCGGTAAACCTAGATATCTTCCCTCTCCAGTGAGCTTATAAGGCTTTAACATGAACCGGACAAGAATAAAGCAAAGAAGTGTCGAAACAACCTCTATTATAACCCGCTCGGTAGGATACATATTAGTAGCAAACATGGTGTTGATCTGTTGGTGTTTGATCTTTATTTAATTTCGCTTTTTTCGACTAATAGTCTAAAACTAACGAGATTGGTTGCAATCTCAAAAAAATACTTATCATTTTTTTGCACTCACAATACGTGAGTGAGGCTTATTAGCGTTCCCCTCAATGAAGAAACCACAAATTAGGAGAAAAACAAATGACAAACTTAAAAATCAAAAGAGAATTACAAAGAATAAACAAAAAAACATTTGCAACCCTGATCGCTTTGCTTTTGACCGTTTCAATGAGTGCTTCAGTAATGCTCATACCGAATGCTAGTTCGCATACGCCTCCATGGAACCTTGAAACATATGCTTACGTACAGGTTGTTCCTAACCCAATCGGAATCGGCCAGACAGCAACCGTATACATGTGGCTAACCAATATCTATGACAATGCAGCGATAATCAACAATTACAGATTCCGCAACTACCAGCTCACCATCACAGCGCCAAACGGTACGTCCAACACAATAACTTTTCCATTTATCTCAGACTCAACCTCAAACCAGTTCTACGACTTCACACCCACCGAAGTAGGCACCTACAGCTTCAACTTTACCTTCCCCGGACAAACCCTGACAGTCAACAATGACCTCACAACCTCAGCATCCATCAACGACACGTATCTACCCAGTTCAGCAGCATGCACCTGCACAGTGCAGCAGGCAGCTGTTACAAACTACCCCACCACCCCACTTCCAACCACATATTGGACACGTCCCATCTACGGTGAAAATTCCTATTGGTTCACTATATCTTCAAACTGGCTTGGCACGGGTTCAGCAGGATATGGTAACGGTGCAGCAGGCTGCAATTACCCTCCAGGTGAAGCTTCAGGGCCTCAAACCAGCCATGTCATGTGGACCTATCCAATTGATATGGGCGGAGTCGTCGGAGGCAACACATTTGCAAATCAAGGTGCCTCATATTTTGAAGGGTCAGCATACAACGGCCGATTCACTAACCCCATAATAATCGACGGATACCTTTACTACACTTTACCTGTATCGTTTGCAGGTGCCAGTACCGGAGCAACTGTCTGCCAAGACCTTAGAACAGGCAAAATCGTGTGGAGCAGCACCCAGATACCTGCATTATCCTTCGGCTACGTCTATGACCTTGAGGACCCAGACCAGCACGGCATTTACCCACCGATACTTTTCACGGCCAACTTTGCCCGAGCCTTTGACGCATACACAGGAGATCCTCTCTTTAACGTGACCGGTGTCCCCTCTGGCACAGCAGTCCCTGGTCCTCAAGGAGAACAGCTGAAGCTTATCTTAACAAACAATGGCAACGCAGCAAATCCGGTGATGTACTTAAGTGAGTGGAATTCATCCAGGCTTTGGGAGACATGGGAGAACCCATGGACTAACGCAGCCGTTATGACAAGCCCAACGCTATACAACGACTCAATAACTACTGGCGCCAGTTTAACAACCACTCAAGCGCAGTATGCAAGCGTTACACAACCAGCAATAAGCACACCTGCAGGCAACGACCCAAACCAACCAGCAACCTCTAACTACGTAGTTTATGGTAATGTAGTAAACTCCAGTAGTTCATTGTACAGTTATGACTGGAACGTCTCGTTATCATGGCTCAACACTATTACACCAGTGCCCTCTATAGTTGCAGGTTGGGCAGGAGATAAAGTGCTCCTCAGAAGCGGCTCTTACCCAGCATTAGGCGGCTCACAAACCCCCTACACATATTACGCCGTAAACCTCAATGCCTCCGTAGGCACAGTCGGCAGCATGCTGTGGAGCAACACCATTCACCCACCAGCAGGTAACATCACTGTCAGCTACTCAGGACCAGCCAACGGTGACCCAACAAACGGGGTCTTCTGTGAATTTTACAAAGAGACAATGCAGTTTGTAGGATACAGCTTAGTTAACGGGCATCAAATGTGGGGTCCGATAGGTAATCAATCACAAAACCAGCTAATGTACTACAATTCAGGCTACAATAGCGGCGGAAACGAAAACGGAGCAGCATACGCGTACGGTAGACTTTACTATGATGGTTTCGGAGGAGTAATGTCCTGCTACGACTTGCAAACTGGAAACCTGCTGTGGACTTACGGTAACGGCGGCGCAGGCAACAGCACCAACAGCGGCTTTGAAACTCCAGGTCCATACCCAATGTCTATAATGGCTATCGGCAACGGAGTAATCTACACTACAACTACTGAGCATACGGTCGAAGACCCAATTTACAAAGGCGCTACGCAACAAGCCATCAACGCGACAGACGGGAAACTAATTTGGAGCCTAATTGAAGTTACGTCCGAAGCGGGTTCACCTGTCGGAGCTTTGGAAACAGGTGCCATAGCAGACGGCTATTCAGTGTCTCTCAATGGCTATGACAATTCAATCTACAGTGTAGGCAGAGGACCCAGCGCAACTATAGTTTCAGCGCCCGACGTTGGCACATCGTTGGGAACACCTATTGTGATTAGAGGTACAGAGATGGATATCTCTGCTGGCACACGACAGACCGAGCAGACATCAGACTTCCCCAACGGTGTTCCATGTGCATCTGACGAAAGCATGAGTGCTTGGATGAGCTATGTTTACCAGCAGCAGCCAATGCCCACAACCTTCACCGGTGTCCCAGTGCAACTCTACGTTTTGGACTCTAACGGCAACTACCGGACAATCGGCACAGCTACAACAAACATAAACGGCATGTACACCCTAACTTGGACTCCTGACATCGCAGGCAACTACACGGTCTACGCCCAATTCGCGGGCACAAACGGCTACTGGCCATCTTCTGCTTCAACAAGCTTCACAGTAATGAATGCACCAATAACAATGCCAACTGCAACAGCGCAACCAGTTAACCTGCAACCAACCCAAATGTACGTCGTAGGCATCGGAGTCGCGATAATACTCGCCGTCGCAATAGTTGGCGCTTTGATTATGCTGTCGCTGAGAAAACGACCCTAAAACAAAACACAAACAAAAACAACATTTCCCCTTTTTTTGTCTGAACCGTAGAAAGTTCGATACGCGACAAAAAGAAAGATAGCTAAACTCGCAAAACGAACAACCAAGGATCCTACAAATGCCGAAAAGCTTGAATCAATATACCAAAAAAGTAACGAGTATTGGCTCATTGCTAGAAAAATAAAACCGAAAGGAATCCAAATCGTGGTTGGATGAGGATTCTTTACATGACTTCGGAGCGTGCAGATTGAAATATAGGCGAGACAGATTACATTGAAAATCCTCAAGTACACATTAGCTTGTGAGTAACCCGCGAAAGCAAATTGTGGGGCAACAAAAGCAAGTAGAACTGAACTGGCAAGTGCAATGATTAACAGACTTATAGTTATCTCTCCCAACACTTGGCCACTCTTTGATTTCCTGTTTGAAAACAAGTATGTGGTTGCAAGAAACACAAACGCAAATGTTCTTGCTAGAAATGGAAGCCACATTAATTCTGGGCCATAGCTAGGGGGGAATACGCTATAGCTGCAAGAGCAAATGATATGCCTAGAAAAGCAAATCCGAGCGGTAAGCCGAGTTAACTTCCCTCTCTAGTGAGCTTATACGGTTTTATCATGAACCTCACAAGAACAAAACAAATAATTGCCCCGACGGACTCTATTATCATCCGCTCTGTAGGATACATGTTAGCAGACATAGTGCCTATCTTGTGCATTCTTTCTATAAGATATTTTCTCTTCTTTCGATAAATAGGGTCTAAAACTCACACGCTTGGTTGTAATCTCAAAAAAGGTTATCGCTTTTTTGTACTCACGATACGTGAGCCAGCCTTATTAGCGCTTTTCATTAGACTCTAAACTACAAAATTAAGGAGAAAATAAAAATGAAAAAACTAAATAAGAAATCCGCGATAATTTTGCTTACAGCAATACTTATGCTCTCTATGATAGTTGCAACCCGACCGACGCTCGGCCAAGTTTATCCTCCAACAGGAACCCACATTCCAACATATGCTCGAATCAATGTCGCTCCTAACCCAGTCGGCGTTGGTCAAACAGTAAACGTCAACTTCTTCCTTGCAACACCACTAGAAACAAGTGAAAGACCCGTGAACATGACAGTTAGAGAAGTAGACCCATCGGGAAAAGTTACCACACTAGGACCATTTACAGGTGACACCACCGGAGGCACATATTACAATTTCGTTCCACCAACCGCTGGCAACTATACATTCCAATTCATATATCTTGGACAAGTACTTGCAGGAACCCCAGGACCAAACTCATGGGCGGGACTTATTAACGATCCCAGCCAAAGTGAGGTGGTAACCCTTATAGTGCAGCAAGAACCGATAACGCACACTAGTTATCCATTTACTCCGCTTCCAACAAGTTGGTGGCAGACCCCTGTATCCGCAATGAACGTGCAAAACTGGTATGCCATTATGGGACCATGGCTAGGATACGGTGCGAATTCATTTGCAACCACCGGCGCATACAATTGTTCTAGCTATCAAAATCCTTACACTTCTGATGTTCTCTCTGGTCACATACTATGGACAAAGCCTTGGGCGGCAGGTGGTGTAGCTGGCGGAATTGCAGGTGGAACTGAAGATACAGGTCATTATTGGTCAACGTCACAATACCAGCCTAAATATGCCCCAGTCATAATTAACGGTAGAATTTACTCTCAGACATTTGACACAAACATGGGCACAAACATGGGACAAGGTATACAATGTGTCGACTTATACACCGGAAATACGATATGGACAATAAACACCACAAACACTTTGAGATGCGGTATGGTTGTACAGTATAAGCAGGTTAACCAATACGGCTGTCTCGGTCCCTTCATCTGGACCACTGGAACGCTACCACCAGGTGACACAGGCGGCACTATTCCCGCAAACGCTGCTGGGCTAACACAGTGGAACATGTATGATGCTTTCACAGGACATTATCTACTCAGCATTGTCAACGGTTCTGCTCTAACTATTGGAACAGATGATCAAGGAGACATGATTGGCTACTTCATTAACAACACTGCTGGCACAGAAATGGTTCATCCACAAGCAGGACAAAACGTGATCTCAACACAAACAGGACCACACTTAACCGCTGTCAACATGACTGTTGCGATTGGGCAAACTGGTGGTTCATGGCAACCAGCGCTGAACACAGTGCAAGAAATGAAAACTGGATACATGTACGATGTCGCAGTACCTACCAACATATCAGGTGTACCATTTAGTCCCGCAGCACTCTACATCAATTGTTTAACTAACAACGCAGTAGTTATGACCGCAGGATTCGTTCATGGACAAGGCGTCGGAGGAGAAACCGCGGGCTGGCTAGTTCTCTGCGATTTCGATCAATACACTGGCACACAGCTGTTTTTGAAGAACATAACCTATACACAAACTGACGCATTGCTACCATATACACGGGTAACAGGTTACAATGCTATAGGGCAAGGAATGATTGTGATCACCAACGACGTTAATAACGTGGAAGCCGCTTTCGATGTGCGCACTGGTGTCAAACTATGGGAACAAACTAATACAGGCTTAAATGGAGCCAAAGTGAACAACTACGATCAATTCAGCTATAGACAATTCTTCACCAGCGATGCCATCTACTTAGAAGGCTTGGGTGGAGATATATGGTGCCGGAACTTAGACGGAACATTAAGATGGTACACAAACACAACAGCACTGGTCGGAGACCCAGGAATCGAAACACCCTACGGCGTTTGGCCATTATGGACTTTTGCCAGCAGTTGCTTGTCACCAGGTGTAGGATACTTTGCTGTTGGTCACGAATACGATCCACCGCTATTCCACGGAGCACAGCTAATTGCAGTAAACACTACTAACGGAAAGCTATTATGGAGCGAACTGGATACAAGTGTTACTTCAACAGCGATTGCGTACGGAATTCTTGTGTCACTAAACGCTTATGACAACCAATTATACGCTATGGGCAAAGGACCGAGCTCTATTACTGTTTCAGCACCTAGCGTTGGAGTCACAACCGAAACACCAATAACCATAACAGGAAAAATAACCGATGTCTCTGCAGGCGCTCAACAACAACTAGTCAAATCGAACTTCCCCAACGGCCTACCATGCGTATCTGAACAAAGCCAGAGTCACTTTATGGAAGCCGTTTACCAGCAACAAGCTATGCCAGCAGATATTACAGGCGTTCCAATCACTTTGAGTGTTCTTGACGCAAACAACAATTACAGAACAATAGGCACAACCACATCTGATGCACTAGGCACCTTTGGCTACACTTGGACCCCAGACATACCAGGCGGCTACAAAGTATACGCGAGCTTTGCAGGTTCCAACAGTTACTATGCGTCTTCAGCATCGACACTAATCTATGCCGGCACACCAGCATCAACATCAACGCCAACCGCTACAACTGCAACATCCGTTGCTGATACATACTTTGTTCCTGCTATCGCTGGACTATTCGTCTTAATCATCATAGTCCTCGCTTTAGTAGTAATAATGATGCTTCGAAAACGACCATAAAACGATGCAGCAAATAGAAAATCAATTTCCCTTCCCTTTTTTTGGGAATATAAAAAAAACACAGTAAAAAAACGGGGCTGAGTGGGCTTTGGATAAATTAACGTTGTCGCGGTTGAAGAATGGCTTAGTCTTCTTTTCTCCATTCTTTTCTTCCTGTAATCTCTTCCAGAGCCTCAGCAAACCCTTCGCAATAGAATAGAAAAGAATGTTACGGGGTTGAAAAGATGCTGACTGAGAATGAAAAAAAGGAACATATGTGGCAAACTAGTCAACCAGAGGTCCTTACGGAAACAATAGATAACTCGAATAAGAAGCATCCGGACTACCGGAGTGAATGGATTAAGAAACACCCGAACTACATGAAGGAATGGAAAAGTAGAAACAGAGAGAAACAGAGGCATTATAGGGAAACTTGGAATCAGAAGCATCCGAACTATATGAGTGAATGGCGTAAGGAGCACCCAAACTACGGACGTGAATGGAAAGAGAAGCATTCGAATTACAAAGATTATTTGAAAGAACGGAAGAGCAATGCGAAGAGGATAAACGCTGTGGCCACACAAACAACAGAAGATGTTGGTTTGCCTGTGATTTCTAAGTCAGACAAGAGTATTTACCATGAAATTGATGAGTTGATGAGAAAGAAATTTGTCAGCAAAGGAGATGAATTGCAGAGCGATCTTACTAGTGCAAAGGAAGCGTCACAAAAACAAAAAACATTCCCTTTCCCTGTTTTGGGACCAAAAGAATGGGGGCAGAGTAGGTGTGGAAAAACCCGAGATAGAATTATCTTCTAAAGGAGGCAACCAAGTGGAAGATATGGCGCAAGAAGCGCATGAAGTACCTTCGGCTTCGGAAACTGCTTGTTCAAAAAAAATCAAGCCGAGAGCACTCATATTTAAAGCGAACTACAAAGACTTTGATAAAATTAGAGAATTAATTAAGACGCAATTCCCAGAAGTTGAAATCATCTACGTTACGTCTGGTCCTGCTGCAAGCATTCTTCGCGTTACCAAATCAATACCTTTTGAAACACAAGACTCTTACGCACAACCACTTTATACTGTTGAGTAGTTGCAGATTTTCCAGCTTTCCGTTAGGTGGTCATTGGTTCCGACCCATTTGGGTTCAAATCTCTATCGAATTTGAACCCAAATGAGTTCGGATCCCTATGTATTCTGTTCTTAAGTAGGGTTTAGTTCAGTTTGTTCAATTCTTTGCTATTAGTCAGTTATTTGTTCAGCCAAAAGTGCAGTGAATTGATTGGTTATTGCGCAAAAAATATTAACTTGCGCTGCCTTTTCGATTGGCATTAAGGTACCTATTTTGTCTAAACAAGCTAAAACTAGGACAGTAGAAGAAATTAACCAGAAAATTAAAAACGGCGATGTTCAGGTTTTAACCGCTGAAGAAATGAAAAAACTAGTGGAAAGCAGCGGCGTTGAAGTTGCCTTCAAAGAAGTTGACGTAGTAACAACAGGCACTTTTGGAGCCATGTGTTCATCAGGTGCAGTTATTAACCTTGGCCATTCTGATCCGCCAATAAAGATTGATCATGCATGGATGAACGACGTAGAAGTTTGCCATCCAGGGGCAGCGGTCGACCTGTTTATCGGCGCAACTAGCATGTCGGAAAAACAGCCGTTCGAATACGGGGGTGGCCACTTAATCCAGGACTTAGTAGCTGGAAAAGAAGTTGAGCTCCGCGCAGACGGATATGGAACAGACTGTTATCCAAGAACTCAAATTAAAACAAACATAACAAAAGACGATCTAAACCAGTTTTACCTATTGAACTTCCGCAACTGCTACCAACGCTACAACTGCGCCGTAAACACCAGCGACGAAACAATTTACACTTACATGAGCAAACTTCTGCCAAGACTGCGAAACGCCACGTTTTCTGGTGCAGGCGAATTAAATCCCCTCATGAATGACCCCGACTATGAAACCATCGGCATGGGTACCCGCATCTTCCTTGGCGGAGGACAAGGATACGTTATTGGCGAAGGCACACAGCACAGCCCCAAAAACCTGAACGGGACCTTAATGGTTAAGGGAGACGCAAAGAAGATGTCGCCTGAGTTTTTGCAGGGTGCTGCTTTCACTAAATATGGCACTACAATGTATGTCGGGTTAGGCATCCCTATCCCAATTCTCAATGAGGGCTTGGCTAAGAAGACAGCGATTCGCGATAGCGAAATCATGACTGACGTTGTTGATTATAGCGTGCCGCGTAGGGACCGACCGAAACTTAGACAGGTAAGTTATAAAGAGCTAAAGTCTGGCTCTATAATTATCAATGATAAGAAAGTTAGAGTAAGCTCTTTATCGAGCACAAAGATGGCTAAGAAAGTTTCTCAAACATTGAAATCTTGGATTGAGGAAGGCTCATTTTTCTTAACATCGCCTGTTGAGCGTTTACCAAATGATAGTATCTTTAAACCTATGCGGCAAACTGAAGAAATACCATTTGTCGTCAGCGTAATGCACCCAGCAGTAACATGTACTGAAAATGAGGAAATACAAGCCATTGCCCATCGAATCGTCACCAAATCAGTTAACCACATAGTTGTGATTGATAACGTTGGCAAATTAAAGGGAATAGTTACTTCGTGGGATGTCACTCGGGCTATGGCTGAAGGCAAAAAGGCTTTAGCCGACATCGAAACGCACAATGTCTTTACCGCTAAACCAGATGAGCCATTAGAGGTTGCTTCAAAACGGATGGCGCAACATAATATTTCTGCTCTTCCAGTTATTGACATCGAAAAGAAAGTACTGGGAATAGTCACCGCAGAAGATGTTTCTAAACTGCTAGGACGGTAAAACATGGTACGTATTTTCTTGAGGTTTTCAGAAGAGCAGGTTTCGCAACCGATTGTTTCTCAAATAATCATTGAGTACAAAGTGCCCATGATAATTTTGTCAGCGCAAATAAGCTCAAAGGGCGGCGAAATACTTACAGAAATCCCAGATGAGCAGCAGGATAAAATAGTGAAGGCACTCAGGGAAAGAGGCATCTCAGTCACAGTGCCTAAACTCATCGAAGTAGACGAGGAAAAATGTTTCAGCTGCGGCTCATGTGTCGCTCTATGCCCCGTGGAAGCCATCTCCATAGATAAGGACTCCACTGTGCAATTCAACAAGGAGAAATGCGTCGGTAGCACCTGCAGCGTATGCGTTGATGCGTGCCCAGCAAGAGCAATAAAATCCATTAAACAAAACAACTATGATCAACCAGTGAACATTAGGAAAAACAAATGACCCATAACCTGTTCAAAGAAAACTTTACCTTAAAAGAAACCCAATGCACCATTATTTCAGATAAACAAAAAGCCATCCAAGCCGCAATAGAGTCAATTAAACGCAACCGACAAGAACTCGAAATCTACGTAAGAACAAACCCGAAATTTTTATTCACTCTAAAGCCAATCGTAGCTCCAGAGAAGCCTCTTGTGGCTAAACTGATGGCCTTATCTGCGGAAAGAGCTGATGTTGGACCCATGGCGGCTGTGGCAGGCGTTATAGCTGACTTAGCTGTTACCGACATGATCAGTGCGGGTTGTGACGTAGCCGTGGTTGAGGACGGCGGAGAAATCTCAGCTCAATCAAACAGACCTGTTGATGTAGCAGTTGCCGCTGGAGAAGAACCCTTGTCAAAACGTTTCGGCTTTAGGCTTACTGAGTTTCCAATTGGTGTCGCTACAAGTTCAGGACGTTTTAGCCATGCATTAAGTTTTGGTGATGCAGAGGCAGCAACGGTTTTCAGCAAAAATGCGTCGTTAGCCGATGCGGCAGCTACAGCGGTTGGCAATGTGGTTAAGGGCGAAGATGCCAAATCAGCAATAAAAGCGGGAATCAGAAGGGGGCTGTCAATTGATGGCGTGGATGGAGTGCTGATAATCTTTAAAGGACAAGTGGGTACTGCGGGGAAAATCCCAGAAATAATTAAGGTAAAAAACTAATCTCTAAATGGTCTCATCATTTTAAAAATTCCTTCGAACCAATTTTTCAGTTTTCCTAGCTTCTTTCTGTTCGAAATTAGTCTTTAAATTCGAGAGAACACTAAGTCAATCATAAAAACTCTTAAATTACACAATACCCCACTGAACTGCAAGGTCTTGTTCATGTCATCAAACACGAATTCGCTTGAAATCCAAAGCTACGATGATAAAGAAAAAATGTTTTATGTGAAATCGTCATGCGGCAACGTCGTGAAGGTTCAAGATACCTTTGCCGAAATGTTTCCACTTTGGGTAGGGAGAGTTTTAATCACCGCTCAAAACGAAAAATGGGCTCAAATCGCCGCAAGTTTAACCACTGGTTTTGCCACAAGCGTAATTGAGGCAACTGCAGAAGCAGCAATCGAACGAGCTGTTCCAGCAGATCAGACTCCTGACAAAAGACCAGGTGTACTTATTCAAATTTATAACCGTGACCGCTTCGAACTCAAGCACCAACTTATGCAGCGTATCGGTCAATGCACCTTGACTTGTCCAACAACCGCAGCCTTCAACGGGTTAGTTGGCAAACGAACATTAGATGTTGGCAACAGCCTACGCTATTTCGGCGACGGCTTCCAGAAAAAAGCAATGGTTGGCGGAAGAAAATGCTGGAAAATTCCAGTTATGGAAGGCAACTTCATCGTCGAAAACGGTTTTGGGGCTATGGAAGCAGTTGCAGGAGGCAACTTTATGATTTTTGCGAAAGATCAACCTTCAGGACTTCTAGCGGCTGAGGCAGCAGCAGACGCAATCCGTGCAAATGCTCCTGACGTTATTATGCAGTTTCCAGGAGGCGTTTGTCGTGCGGGAAGCAAAGCTGGCTCACTCAAATACAAACTTAAGGCTTCAACTAACCATCCGTACTGCCCAACTCTGCGGACGCTTGTTCCTGATACTGTTGTTCCAGAGGGCGTGTCTTGTGTTTATGAAATTGTCATGAATGGCTTGACTTTGGATGCAGTCAAAAAGGGCATGAAAGAAGGCGTGACAGCAGCAATCGGCGTGCCTGGCGTATTAAAGATTTCCTCAGGCAACTATGGTGGCAAGCTTGGTCCGTTCAAGGCTTATCTCAGAGAAGCCATAGGCGCACCCATGCCTGAATCAGCGCCAGCCGCTCCAGCGAAAGCAAAAGCGTAACAGTTCCTTTTTTTGTGTCGGAACTTTTATTTGATTCCTTTTAACGTTAGTTAAGCAATTGACAGGGTATTTAGTGAATTGTATTGAGTGCACCGAAAAAATCGTCTCTTGAACTATTCCGATTGCGGAAAATGCTTAATAACTTAGCTTCCAAAGAGGGCAGCCACACAGAACTCATAACGGTTTATGTTCCGCCGGGCAAACAAATCAGCGACGCCCTTAACCTTCTGCGCAACGAATATGGAACCGCCAGCAACATCAAGTCCAACGTTACCCGCAAAAACGTACTCGACGCCATCACTAAAGCCCAGCAGAAACTCAAACTCTTCAAAGACCCAGGAGAAAAAGGCATAGTAGTTTTTACAGGCGCACTTCTTGGGGAGGGTGCGGCACCAGGTACCGAACGCATGGAAGCATATGTCATCGTTCCACCTGAACCTATCAGAATTTTCCTTTATCGTTGTGACTCCCGTTTCCACACTGAGCATTTGCAAGAGATGTTGCGCGAAAAAGAAACCTACGGCATCTTGCTAGTAGACGCTAATAACGCTACAATCGCAACCTTGCAGGGAAAACGGCTGGATATTGTTCGTCAAATGCATTCGGGCGTTACCGGTAAAACTAAGGCAGGTGGACAATCAGCACGGCGATATGAACGCCTGCGAGACATGCAGCTAAACGAGTATTTTACCCGCGTTGGTATCCATGCAAACGAAACTTTCTTGCCAATTGACACATTGAAAGGCATTATTTTGGGCGGACCTGGACCCACAAAATATGATTTTGAGAAAGGCGGTTACCTAAATTATCAACTCAAAGACAAAATTCTCGATGTAGTTGACACTGCTTACGTTGAAGAGCAGGGCGTTAAAGAAGTGATGGATAAAGCGCCCGAAATCATGAAGAAAGTCCGATATATCGAAGAGAAAGATATCATGCAGAAATTCCTCTACGAAATCGGCCATGACACAGGAATGATAACTTACGGTGAAGCTGAAGTGAGGCGGCTTTTGCAGGCAGGCGCAGTTCGCTTGCTTATCATGTCTGAAAGCCTTGACTTGGTTCGTGTCACCATTAAATGCAGTGCTTGCGGCTACGAAGAGCAACATACCGTTAAAAGCCAAGATGTAGCAGCTTTTGAGCAGGGCTTAGTTGGGAAACCATGCGCAAAATGTGCCGCGCCATCGACGACTGTGCTGGAGAAAAAAGATGTCATAGATGACTTGGCTGAACTCGCAGAAATGTCAAATACGGATGTAGAGGTTATTTCTACTGAAACTGAAGAAGGACAGATGCTAAAGAACGCTTTTGGCGGCATAGCGGCGATGCTTAGATTCAAGCAACAAACCTAAAATTAGATTTTTCGGATTCTAACTATATGCTTTTTCTCTTGTTCCAACATAATGAATCAATATAGTTTTTTGCTTCCATAAAACATCATATACTATCCTAATTGTACCTAATCTGATTCTATAGGTGTTGTCATAGCCTTTGAGTTTACAGATATCTGTTTTCTTGAATGGAATTGGGTCGTTCTTCAAAAGCAATATGACTTCTTTTAGATTACGTTTTTGTTCTTGGTCTATTTTGCATAAGTTTTTGAGCGCTTTTCTCTTAATTTTGATGGTGAACATTCAGTTCAGCCTAATGTCTGCATTAATTCTTTTTCGTCAGCTATTTCGTCTTTTTCTTTTATGGCGTTCTTTTCATCTTCTGTTGCCTCTTCGATAGGAACAAGTCTATCCACTAGCTCTTTGTATAGAAGCTTGATTTCTTGCAATTCTTCACGTATTTCTTCTAAAACTTCTTCGGTAGTCAATTTGAACACTACTAATCCTTTCTCTATATTCGAATTTATGCTTATTGGCAATTATCGATTTTCTTGCTTGTGCAATTTATTGTAAAAATGAATGATTTTCTTTTAAGAAATTTGGAGCCTTTTTGGGGTAAGGTGTTGAGGGTTGCCCCCTCTGCCTTTGAACTACATTATTTCTACTTTTTTTAGCGCTTGTTTTGTATATAAGGGATATTTCAATTTCTGATATATCAAGATTCAACTAGGTGCAAGAGCTGTGCTGCATGGCTTTTTCCGATGTCCTCTACAAACAACGTTTTCTGTCTTGAAGTAGCGCCTGATGCGAGCACAACTTTGGCATGGAAAATCTTTGAAAATTCTTTTAAAATTTCCTTGTTCACTCTTCCTTTCTCAGGCTCCTCAGTTGCAAGGACAACAATTTCGTCGCCATCAAATTCTATCTTAAACTTGGGAGAGTTTGGTTTAACAAAAATGGTGATGACTGTGCCGGCCTCGGTTTCTTTGATGCTCATGCAGTTATGCACTCGGCTTCCTGTGCCTTGTTGCTCTGCAGTGCCCAGCTGAACTTGTTGCGTAGCGTTTTGGGGTAGAATTTTTCGATGTCAAATTTTACTTTTTTAGCCCATTTCACGTAAGCTGTCGGGTCAATATACGATTTCAATGAAGTGCCCAAGTTGTATTCTTTGGTTAACCTGGTGAGCTCCAAATCCAATTTCGCTCGTTCGATTCGGTTTTCAAGGGACTCGGTTTTTTTGCCCGCTGCCTTCTTGGCCTGCAACTGGGCTTCGAGTGATTTGAGGTTGACTTCCTTCTTCTCGAGTCGCTGGTCAAATGTCGGCGGCACCTTTTTCTTGTGGTTTGCCACGACTGCCACTTCGTAGTTGGCTAGTTTTGCATAGTAGGTTTTTTTGTAGTCTGGTGATTCTTTTGTCACTTTTTTCTGGTCCGTTGCTTCTTTTAGCGAGGTTTCAAGTGTGGTGGTGCATTTCCATGTGCGGAACACTTTGGCTGAGAGTTTGGGTATTTTCTCGGAGAGAAAGCGGGCGACCTTCTTGGAGTCGACGCCTTCAAAAAGGTATTCTTTGCTTGTCTGCATGTAGTTTTGGATGTTCCTAATGACTGCTGGAGGTGCTGGAAGAGTCTTGTCCCATTCTACGCTGTCTTTGCCCAGAAAATGGAAGTTTAGTTGGTTTCCATCGATTTTCACGTGTTCCGCCCTAAGAGTAATTGCTCCTACGGTGTCTGCTTCATCGGGGTCTTTTTCGTCGCCTACCCTCATGTTAACCGCGAAAATAAGCCAAGCGACAGTGGCGACTTTGCGTCTGTCTTCCTCTTCGGAATCCAGATTCCTTTGAATGTGCTGTTCGATGGTTTTAATTTGTTTGCCCAATGTTTCGGCTTTCTGGAATTTTTCTTTCTCGCGATTCTGCTTAAGAAAAGCGGTGTCGCTGAACCAGACGTACTTTATTTTGCCCGTAAGCTTATCTTCCCACTTCGCCACGTACATCTTGTCGGGTTCCCAAACTACACCTTTCCAATTTCCCGCTGGAATAGGCGCGTCAGGCGGCAAATTAAGAATTATATCTTGCTCGGCCGGACCGTCCTTCCATTTTCCACGTTGCGGATGGTCTCCACGTCCAGCAAAAAGGCAAGAGGGCTCTGATGTCCAATTGGCAATTTCAAGTTTTTGCCCATCAACATCGGCATAGCCATATTTTTCTTTGAATTCTAGACGCTTAACTTTGCGTTCTTCGGCTTGCTGCTTTTTAACTTCTTTTGTCAAAGCTTCTTTCTTCGCTTTTTCACTTTCGATAAAACTGCAGATTTGACCAAAATCGATTTCATGACTTGCCAGGTGATTTCCATTGTTTAGAGTTGCAGATGGATGGTCGATGCTGTTTAAGTAATTTGAAGTAAAAGCATCCAAGAAAGCAGCAGAAGGATTATCCTTTTTGATTTGTACAAGGAACTCTTTCATGAAATTCTTCTTGAAAAGGCTGTCTGGCGGCGAGACGGTTGACAATGATTTTCTTATCCATGCAACCGCCATCTGCTCGCTTTTAGGCGTCAACTTTAATGGTTGACCGCTAATTTTGATGCTGAAGCCTTTGTAATCGTAAACTGGAACGAATATGCCGTTATGCTTTAAACTTTTCATTACATGCTTCATAACTAAACCTCAAATTCCATGGCAAAGACTAGGATTAGTTTGTGTCTTGCCCAATATTTGTTTAGGCATGGTTTTTTTGCTTTTCGGTTTTGGAGCGCTTAATTCGATAACATTGCTTCGGAACTTAAGAAGAAATAGGCGAAAAATAGCAAAGTTTACTCGAAAAACAGTTTTTTCTGCTTATTTGCAGCCCGATCGCTCTGTAGCTTCTTGTAAACCGCCTCAACATCTTTCCGTTCGACATAACCTTTGTGGGGTCGGAAGCCACCTGAAAATCCGCCTGGAATGTGCATAAGTTCATGAATTAGTGTTTTTTCTTTGTCTTCAGGCGTCATTTTGTCGAAGATTTCTGAGATAACTTCAATAATGTAGGATGTAGGCAGGTTTAGGACTCCTTGCCAAATTTTACCTAAGCCGTGAATGCGGGCGATGGTTCTTCGCGCTTTGGAGCCTCTGCTTCTGACACAGTAAACGAATTGTGGAACAACATGGTAAAACTCGCATTCCTCTGCTAACTGATCCACTTGCTTTTTGATTTCTGGAGCCTCAAAATATTTAATCGGCACCCTTTCTCTCTCCCTCAGGGCAATCTATATGAAGGTTCCATTTAAAAGCTAAGTCCTTTTCCGCCGTATTTTATTAAGTTCAATCCAGAAAGTTGAAACGAACGCTACAACAATAATTAGTACCCAGTCCATCGGAGCTAAACCTGTTATTTTAAGCGAGCTAGCTATACCCGCCACGTTCGTTGCCACGAGCAATGTAATTATTACGATTAGACCCCAAAGCACCATAACCTTGTTTGAAAGAACACCCAGCTTTGAGAGAGGTTCTTTTTCGGAGCGGAAGTTTAGAGCTAGTAGAATGTGGCCTATCATCCATGTGGCGAAAGCTACTGTCTGTGCATGTTGAATTGCACTTGAGGTTGGGTTTTGATACCACGTGAACAAATAGGTTGCAGTTACCGCAGCAAATAGACTAAGCGACCCTAACGCTAAACTTGTAAGCATACTTCTGTTCAGGAACTTTTCTTTAGGATCGTTCGGCGGCCTGTTCATAATTCCGGCCTCTGCTGGTTCAGCCACAAAGGTGGCTGACGCTGCCAAATCCATGAACAACTCAAGTACAATAATTTGAATCGGAGCAAAAGGCAGCGGAATCCCTAGTATAATTGGAACAAGGAAAATTGAGACTAGAGCAACTTTGCAGGCGAGGTAGTAACGGACGCCCTTGCGGAGGTTGCTGTAAAGTTTGCGTCCTTCCTTAACTGCAGTTTCTATAGTGGCAAAATTGTCGTCGGTAAGAATCATGTCGGCTGTTTCTTTTGCAACGTCAGTTCCTCTGATTCCCATTGCTACGCCAATGTGGGCTTCTTTGAGGGCTGGTGCATCATTTATTCCGTCTCCTGTGACAGCTACGATTTCGCCGTTTTCTTTTAAGAGATGAACTAACCGCAGTTTATCCTCAGGAGTTACCCGTGCGAAAACATAAGTGTTCTTTAGCGCTTTTTTGAGTTCTTCATCTGTCATTTTTGCGATTTCGATGCCTGTTAACACGTTGGCGCTGTTTATTCCAACTTGAGAAGCGATTGATTTGGCGGTTTCTGGGTGGTCTCCCGTAATCATTACGACTTTTATGCCTGCTTCTTGGCAGGTTTGGATGGCTGCTTTTACTTCTTTTCTTGGCGGGTCAATGAAACCTAAGATGCCGACGAAGGTAATGTTGCTTTCAAGGTTCTGTTTATCGACTGAATCAGCTTGGAGTCTGTGGTAGCCGAAACCGAGTAGGCGTTCCCCCGACTGAGCCATTTGCTCCATAACTTTGTTGACTTCATTTCTGGTGTCTTCATCGAGGGGGGCTTCTTCGCCTCCTAGAAGGATTTTTGTGGAATTAGCCAAGATTCTTTCTGGTGCACCGCTGCTTAAAACAACTTTGGAGTTGCCATGTTGGTAAATATATGAAGCGAGTTTTCGTTTAACGTCAAAGCTTAATTCGTCTTTTAGAATCCAGCCTTCAGTTGCCCTCTGAGCATTGATTCCATCTTGTGTGAGTCGTTCAAGGATTGCCTGAGCCATCGGATTCCCCAGAACCATGCTGCTTGCCGTGTTTGCAACGGCGTCACTAGCTAAAAATGCGTTTCTTAAAGCGGCTTTCTCATTTTCCTTAAAATCTTGGCTTCTGCGAATTGCGCCGTCGAAATAGAGATGTTCAAGCCGCATTTTGTTTTCTGTTATCGTACCCGTTTTATCTGTAGCAATGACTGTCACATTTCCAAGGGCTTCAGCTGCCCGTAAACGCTTCACTATTGCTCCTTTCTTGGATAATGCATAACTGCCCACGCCAAGAACCATGGTGATGATGATGGGCAGTTCTTCAGGGATAACTACAAAAGCCAACGATAATCCGTAAAGCACGGCTTCTGCTGGACTTGGCTGCAGTCCTCTAATGTAGCTTAAGACTGGAATTAGAATGGCGAAAAAAAGTGCAATCCAAACCAATGTTTTGGAGAGCTGTTTCATTGCCAACTGTAAGGTCGTTTTTGGCTCTTTAGCAGCCTTAGTTATACCTACAACTCGCCCAAGCTCACTGCTTATTCCTGTTGCAGTAATGAGCGCTTTGGCTCTTCCTCGAGTTATGACGGTTCCTGCAAAGAGCATGTTTGTTTGCTCTGTAATTCTGGTTTCAGTCGGCAAAGTCGCTGTGGCGTCTTTAACTACCGGATAGGATTCGCCAGTTAAAGAGGACTCATCAACTTCTAATCCAAAAGCTTCAAGAAGCCTCGCATCTGCTGGAATTCTTTGTCCTGTCTTCAAAATTAGAATGTCGCCTGGAACAACAAGGGCTGTCTCAACCTCTTGGAGTTGCCCGTTTCTGAGAACCATCGTAGTCGGCGGAGCTAGCTGCTTTAAAGATGCAATTGAACGTTTAGCCCTGTACTCATTCCACACTTCCGCTAGGACCAAAACAATTATTATCACTATAATGGTCAAGGCGTCTGTTAAGCTGCCTAAGATACTGTAGAGTACGCCTATGGCAATTAGCAGTAGAATCATGGGTTCCGTTATTTCTTCGCGTAAGATGCCTAAGAATCGGATTTCTCTTTGCTGAACAAGAACGTTTCTTCCGTACTTATCTATCCGTTGTGCTGCCTCTTGGTCTGTTAAGCCCTTCTCAGGATTAACACCTAATTGACGAATCGTCTCTTCCGAGTTTTGGGAATGCCACTGGCTCATTGCAGCACCTGAAAGTTGATAGTTTGCTAAGGTTGCGAAGGAAATTTGCCCTAAAAACGTTGCGTAACCAATCGCTAATATTTTAGCGGCTGCCTTGATTTCCTATTTCACTATTTATGTTACAGGTTAGGATTGGCAACATGAAAAAACATTTTTAATCAAAAACAAAGTCATGGTTAAAAGCTTAATACCATGCGCGAAACGAAATAGTCGAATCGTAAGCAATCGCCAAACAGGTTTTTAGCTCTTGCAAACTGTTTTTCTGTTCTTATGCAAAACTTTATAACATCGCCAAACGTTTTGGTTTCTAAAAAGGTAGAATCAAGATGAAATTCGGCACATACATGTTTGAAGCAAAGAAAGTTCCAGGCTTTGACTTTGACCTTTTCCGCGTTAAACCAGAAGTCGGCAGACGAATGCCACCTCACCCTGAAATGTACAGCAACATCGCCATTTTCGGAGACAACGTAACCGCTCGAAATCATCCAGACTGGATTTCACAATCAGCACTCGGTCCAGCATGGAGAACAAATGACAACTTTAACGTCAGATGGGATGTTTTATGCGCAACTCAACCTGAACACCGTGCAGAACAACTCGACTATATGGAAGACGTTGCAAGAAAAAGCCCAGGCATTTGGCTAAACAGCATTCACTTCGCAGAACATGGACACTGCATATGCCCACGTTGCAAAGCACTTCACGAAAAAAGCGGTTTAAGCTGGTATGAATGGAGACGAAAAGAAATCACTGATTACATGACGGCAACAAGCGAACGAGTACGTGACAGAGCAAAGAGTCAATTTGTCATCGGTGTACTTCCAGATCCAGTCACAAACTATGAACGCTTCGGCGTCAACTTCGACGACTTAGCACCACTCACCGACGAATTCCTAGTTGTTATGTTCAGCAAAAACTATGCTACACCTTGGTATTGGGAAATGCTTACTCGTAACTTCAAGAAACTCTTCAAAGACGTAAAGCTAAACATTGCACTCTACGTTATCGGGCCTGGCGACGATCCAAGAGAAACACCAACAACAAGCGAACTCTTGACTGTATCAGTTCGCATGGCAAGAGCAGGTGTCGACGGAATCCTGTACTTAACAGACAAAGCTGCGCAGATGGTAGAGTTCCAGAAAGCTATGATCGCTCAGAAGGATACTCGTGAGCGCTTGAAGAGCTACGGCGGCAAAGCAGGTCAAGAAGTTCTTGACTTAGTCACTAGCTGGGAAAAGATCGTAGAATAAGCTAAAAAATTGCACATTGCAGGCATGAGTGGTGAAA
>JBEKGO010000016.1:0-57088 GCA_050012755.1 Bathyarchaeia archaeon | reverse complement strand
GGCTGGTTCAACGCGGGTTCCAAGGTAACGATATCAGCGACTGCACCGACCACTGTAGCAGGCGAACGATATCTATGGTACTTCTGGATAGGATTTGGCAGCGGCAGTTACACAGGTACGAGCAACCCAGCATCTAACGCAGTAACTATGAATGGTCCAATAATGGAATATGCATTCTGGGGTCATCAGTTCCAGTTAACGATAAAAACCAACGGAGTGCCTTCACCCTATTCAACCAACGTTAATCTCGGAGGTGACAACTTAGGCCACGCATCCGATGCCTCCTCGTTCACAACGTGGATCAATGCAGGCAGTTCCACAGGGTCGATTGGCGTAGACTCAACAGTCTCGGACGGGTCAGGCGTAAGATACGTTTTCACATCGTGGAGTGACGGTTCTAGTGCAAATTCGCATTCCTCGATAACGATGAACGCGCCGCAAACATTAACTGCAAACTACAAGACACAGTACAAAGTAACGTTCAGCCAATCAGGCATCGGTTCTGACTTCAAAGGAACGGTTGTTAAAATAGACGGCACCAGCTATGCCAGCAACGCTTTGTCTTCGTCTTTCTGGTGGGACAAAAGCTCCACGCATACATTCCAATTCCTTTCGCCACTAACAGGGAGTAACAGCCACTACGTGTGGAAATCAACCACAGGCCTGTCCACACTGCAAACAGCAACAATCACAGTCTCAGGCACTGGAGCTATCACTGGCAACTACGTCAGGCAATAAACAAGCAAACCTATATCGTGCGCGTCTTAAGAAACAAATTAGTAGCACGTTGGGATTTGAACCCAGACTTCGGCAGGCTGATTTTTAATTAACCACAGATGATCTTCACTTATAAGTCGCCCAACCAGTATCGTCCCGCGATGAGGAGGGCAACATTCTTCCTTGCTTAAAATTCGTGTGCTGTCTTGTGCAAGGCATATTTTAAAAAGCCTATTTTTAGTGTATTTACCAAAACAAGCTCATAATGAGACTAAAAGTGCTGCGGGCAGGATTCGAACCTGCGAACCCCTGCGGGAAAGGATTTCCCATCATGAGCCCATTTCAGGCCAAATGTTTGATCTTGAGTCCTTCACCTTTGACCTGGCTTGGTTACCGCAGCACACAGTTTTCGGCTAAGGACTTTCCGTTTTCTTTCTTATTAATCATTTGCCCTTCGTTTTTTTGATTAGATAACTTTTTCAAGGTCAGCAATGAACTGTTCAAACACCTTCAAGCCGCCCATCCAAAAGCTTGGGTCTGCCACGTTTAAGCCCACGATTTTGCCGATTTCCAACGGCGACACACTACTGCCCGCAGACAAAGCCTTCACCAGTTTAGGCACAAACGCTTTGCCCTCTTCCAAGTAACGCTCGTAGAGTGCGTAGACGAACATTTGAGCGTAGACATAGGGATAGTTGTAGAAGCGGTAGTTTGCCATGTAATAGTGGGGTTTCATGGTCCATTCGGCTTCCATTTCAGGGAACCATGCGACTGTGTTGCCGTAGATGCGGTCGCGCGCTTCGGTCCAGTGACTACAGATTGTTTTGTAATCGAGGTATTCACTTTGCTGAATGGATTTGTAGAGTGCTTGTTCGAACCAGACGCGGGCGGTAACTTGGAACGTTGTCATGCCAGCCTCATCCAACACCAAACAAAGAACAGCTTTTCGCTCCGCGTCAGATTTTGCCTCACTGAGAAGCAGATCTGTTAGCAAAAGCTCGCCAAATATTGATGCTGTTTCGCCGACTATGGCTGGAACGTTCATGTTCATTAGCGTCTGCTTGCGTGAAGCATAATAGTCATGTGTTGAATGCCCAAGCTCATGCGCTAATGTATAGACGTCATTTAGTGTCCCCGTGAAACTTTGCAAGACGAATGCTGATTTTCCATTGTACCAGTCAGCGTTGAAGGCTCCGTTGCGTTTGCCAAACCTTGGTGAAGCATCAATGTGTCGTCTGGCAAACATGTCCCCAGCTGCAGTTGCATAATCAGCATCAAAGTGACTGTACGTCTTAATTATGAGATATTTGGCTTGCTCAAACGTAAACTTCATTTCAGGGGTATTAGACAAGGGGGCAACGATGTCATGGTTCCCAAGTAATGGCAGGTTCATCAGTTTAGCTTTAACTTTAAGGTAGCGCCGATATGTGCCCACGTTAGCCTCCATTGAGCGTAGCAAGTTGTCAACTATTGCCTCCTCGGTGTCATTGTTTATGAGGCTTGACTCCATGGGCGACGCGTACTTTCTGCGCTGTGAAACGGTTACCCAGTCGTTGCAGATGCTCCGTAAGGCTGAGGCGAAGATTTCGCCGTCTCTGCCAAGTAACCCGTAAATTGAGCGGTTCGCGGATTCCCTTGTTGCCCTATCGGGGTGAGGCAAAAGCCCGTTTGCTTCTCCGTAGCTAAGCGTCTTCTTTTCTCCTATAACCATAACATCAAACATGCGAGTGTTGAGCCATTTGCTCTGCAGTTCCTCCCAAGCCTGCACCCCAAACTGATCCTTCTCGATAACAAGCTGTTCCTCCACCTCCGAAAGCTGATGTGGTACACGCCGCTGAACCCGCTCCAACATATGCTTGTAGCCTGACAAAGCAGGTTCTTGGATTATCTCAGGTTTGGCCTTTACGAGTGCACCGAGTTCCAGTGAAAAGAACGCTAACTGTTTCCCAAGCTGCGCCTCAAGTTTGCTTGTCCTATCGTAGAGTGCTTGAGTTTCTGGCAATGTCATGTTAGCTGCGAATGATAATCCCGCAAAAAGCGAAATGCTTCCTGACTTAACTTCAAAAGCTTCCAATTCTTGGATGCACTGAAATAGACTGACTGAGTTAAAAGAAGCTATTTTTCCTCGGTATTTCTTCTCAAAATCATTCGCAAAAACTTTCATTTCTGCAACTGTTTTTTCGATGGATGGATCATTTATACTGGGAAAAAGTTCCGATAAATCCCAAGTGATTTCCTGTTCCTTGCTGGTCATCAATTTCGCCTTAGGTTTAAACTCGTTGGGCTATTTTGAGCTTGCTTTTTGGCATAAACTGTTCTTCGAGTGATAAACTGCCTATTTTTTCTTGGTCAGTTTCTGTATCTCTTCCAACTGGGCTTTTGCTTTAGGCGAGCGATCATGAACGACTTTCAGTTTGTCGCATCCGTATTCAAGGCAATATCCGCAGTTTTGAACCTTTTTTTGCACTCCGCAAGTCCTTATTTTGCAGACAGCACAGTAGCCCACATGCGGCCCATCAACGACTGCGCATCCAACACAGGTCATGTCCTCAGGTTTCAACTGGACACCCAGTTGCTTTGACCATTCTTCAACGATTGCTTTCTTCATTTCGGAGTCATTTTTCTTTGTGGCAATAAAAGCCTTGCATTCACCGCAATCTGCCCCACAAAAACCAATCAAGCTTGCAGCTGAATTGTTCTCAATTCTTTCGCTCATTTTTATCCCAAATCTCTTTTTGTGCTGACTAAGTATTTGAGTTTTTTATAAACCGGATAGAGGCTGTCTGGCTACCGCAAAAGTAAAAGCGCAAAACAACCAATAAGATAAAACAATGAGGTGATAAAGATGGAACGCCAAGAGAAGCAAATGGCAGAAATTGAAGCAATACTAATGAAGCGCATTGGGAGAAAGAACGCCATTACTGCGCGTGAAATAGCAAAAACAGTGGGAATAAAAGACAATGATACTTTTGTAAATACGAGAATGCTAATTAGAACACTTATGAAGAATAAACATTTACCAATTGGTGCTCTAGACAATAAAGGATATTTCTTGATAGAAAACCAGGAAGAACTAAATTCATATGTGAAAACGCTTGAGAGACGAGCAAGAGGATTATCAACAAGACAAGCCCGTGCTATTGTTTTTTTCGAAACCTATTATAAAGAAGACTTTGAGGAAACTGACGAATTTGAAGAAGATGAAGATATTATTTGATCTCAATTCAAGGTAGGAAAGACATCTTTCCTTTTTTTACTCGGCGTTTGATAATAGTAAATTTTTTCCTTTATTGCTTCTACGGTATCGCCTATATTTGGCGATTTAAATCCAATCTCATAACCTACGCTATTTCTTTGGAGTTTGTAAGCAACGCGTGTTGTGGTTCCACTTCCTAGAAAAGGATCAAGCACTATGTCGTTTTCATAAGTAAACATTTGGATCAATCTTTTTGGTAACTCATCAGGAAAAATGGCAACATGACCAATTTGTCGAGCGCCATTAAAACGCCAAATGCCTGTAAACAATTTTCGCCATTGTCGAAGATTGATTGACGCTTTTTCCTTAATTTGATTAGAAGGTTTAGGCGCTAAACCCTTCTTTTTAAAAATTGCAATATATTCGTAGTTATAGCTAACATACCCATTTCTTGGGTAACCATAAGAACCCATTACAGAAGCGCCCCCACTTGTTTTTGTGTTTGAAATTTTATTCCAAATAATGCTCCCCAGATAGAATATATTTTTCTTGTGTTCAAGTAATATGCTGTTTACTAGATGGGCGTGTAGCGGTACAATGTGGTAGGGTTCTTTGTCTGATGCCCTAAGGTATTGGTCACCAATGTTTATGCATAACCTACAACCTGGTTGGAGTACCCTTATACACTCGGTCCAAACGTTACTAAGTTTCGTTAAGTACTCATCTAAGCTATCTCTATAACCTATCTGGTTAGGATGGCCATAATCCTTTATGTTCCAATAGGGAGGTGAGGTAACTACCAATTGGATGGAATTAGTTTCGATCTCTGGCATCTTTTGAGAATCTTTAAAATAAATTTTATGCTTTGTATTATACCTTAGCTTAGGAGCAGTTGTGGTGGCGCATGCAGTAACCATATCTAATCTAGACCTTATACATTTGCTAGGCTTTAAGCATTTCTATTTGGACATTAGCCTAGACTAATATGGTGAATTCTAGCAACTGACTAGCTAAATTCGCTCGCTTAATTAATATCAATTTATTGCAATTTTTACCTAAAAGTTTTTCTATAAGTTTAAAAACCCCTGAATTTATTAGATGAAACGTCTATCGTCAATTTCTTTGGGAGTTCTGTGCTGCAGGTGAGTAATTCGCTTAGGTGGTTTTCGACGAATAATCTGCAGGGTTGGGCTTGCCAATCTTTCGTTGCCAGTAAACGTTTTCCAAGTGCTGTCTTGGTTGTTTTGCGGGAAAATATTGTTGAGTCTAGAATACATATGGTCTGTTCAATGTATCTATTATTATTGCTTGATTAGTAAGCTGGTGACTGATTCCCATACCGAAGTTTAGACTGGTTCTCTAATGGCTTACTCTTTTAGGCTCTTAAAGCAGTGCCATTTTTCATATTTTCAATTAGCTTTTTGATAAATAGTTTTCCACTGGTTTCTGGATTTTCGCCAATATCAAAAACTATACTCTTTGCATGGATACTATTATTATCTTCAGGACCTACAGGAATATCGAAAGGTTTGGTTATTTTTGAAGACCACTTTTTGATTTAGCGGCAACCTTAACAGACCTTTCCAGACCGTTCTAGACCGTGTCGGACCTTTTTGGACCGTTCCGAACCGTTTTAAACCGCAACCTACAAAAGATTTAAGCTCTAAACAAAAAAGCAACCTGAAGAGCCTGTTCAAAAATGGCAACACAAATGTTGTTACTTTTCTTTTATGTTCAAAAATGGCAACACAAATGTTGTTACTTTTCTTTTAATCGTGATAAAAATCGCCAATTAACTTTTGTATATACAAATGTACTGACAAAATGTATATATTTTGACCTATAGGTAGTCGCTGAAAATTTTTTTATTTCTTTGCCGCCTTCGCAACACACCACCTGCAAGTTCTGATAAAAAAGCAACGCAAAACAAGCTGCACATGACAAATGCAAAAAACTTTTGTTGTTCTTCTTATAACAATTTAAACTGGTTCTTTTTAGGTAAAAAGCGTTTTCTCACTTCTCTTTAGCTTGCTTAAACCAAGCGGTGGACTATTTGCAGGTTACAGTTGTTTTTTTGCTTTGTTTTGGTTTTTGCTCTTTGCAACGGCAACAACGCAAAATTTTTTGGATGGTTTAGCTACAGGAAAGTTTAGACAACCTTCAATTTAGTCTGGATATGCAAGAAAAAGTTTATTAGTGGGCTATGTAGCTGTTTGTTGTGCTCTTAGAAAAGTTAACTCAAACCCTTTTTCAAATTGGATGATCCCATTATTGAAGGAGATGGAAGTTTGAAAACACTAACAAAATCACAAACAAACATAAAATTTATGGAGAATTGAAAAATTGACCACCCTTATCCAAAAAGAAGACATCCATGATTTATTGAAGACATTTTTCCAAGAAAAAGGCCTGGTCAGGCAGCACCTTGACAGCTACAACGAATTCATCGACCACGGCTTACAAGAAGTTGTTGATGAAGTCGCTGAAATTCCCATTGAAGTGCCAGAAAGCCCATACAAGGTAAAACTTGGACAAATATGGGTAATTGACCCCCAATCACGAATAACCGGTCCATACGTGACCGAAGTTGATGGCACAAAACATGAAATTTATCCAATGGAAGCCCGACTGAGAAACTTAGCCTATTCGGCTCCCATTGCACTAGAAATGACTCCCGTCATTGACGGAAGAGAGCAAGACACCGAGCTTGTCTACATCGGAAACATTCCAGTCATGCTCAAATCAAAACTTTGTTTCTTATCTCAACTCTCTAAAGAAGAGTTAATCGCGGCTGGAGAAGACCCAGATGATCAAGGCGGATACTTTGTGGTTAACGGTTCCGAACGAGTCATCGTAGCCATGGAAGACCTGGCACCTAACCGCGTAATAGTTGACATAGACGAGAAAGGCACCTCCCCTGTTTTCCAAGCAAAAATCTTCTCAACGACGGTAGGCTTCAGAGCAAGAATTGAACTTAAACTGAAATCAGACGACGCAATCTACGTCACCATGCCTGGTGTGCCAACAGAAATTCCGTTCGTAGTAATTATGCGCGCCTTAAGTTTGGAAAAAGACAAGGACATTGCAGAAGCTGTTTCGCTTGACAGCGAGATGCAAAGCCAACTTGCGTCGTCCTTTGAAAAAGCCATCGGTGTAGACACACCTTCAGACGCAATCCTTTTCATTGGAAATCGTGTTGCTCATGGACAAGTTGAGGAATACCGTTTACAGAAAGCTGAAACAGCCCTTGACAAAAACTTCCTGCCTCATCTTGGGAGAAGTGAAGCAAACCGCAAGGAAAAAGCAATTTTCCTCGGCGAAATGGCATACCGCGTCATTCAATTGAAAACTGGAAGAAGACAACCAGATGATAAAGACCACTTTAAGAATAAACGTCTGCGCCTCGGTGGTCCACTTCTAGCAGACCTTTTCCGTGTTTCATTTAGAAACTTGACAAGAGACATAAAATATCAGCTTGAACGCATAGGCGTTAAAGGCCCAATCATAACTGTTTCAGCTGCAGTCCGCCCGGGCATAATAACTGAACGTTTTCAGCATGCATTGGCAACTGGCAACTGGGGAAGAGGAAGAGTCGGAATCACCCAACTCTTAGACAGAACAAACTACATCTCAACATTAAGTCATCTACGTAGACTTCAATCTCCTCTTAGCAGAAGCCAACCTAACTTCGAAGCCAGAGACTTACACCCAACTCACTGGGGACGCCTCTGTCCAAACGAGACACCTGAAGGCTCTAACTGCGGTCTCGTCAAAAACCTCGCACTATCAGCTTCTATTGCCGTCGGCGTGAACCCTGACAAAGTTAAACAACTGCTTTTTGAAATGGGCTCTGTTCCAGCAGGAGAAGCCAGCCGCGAACTTCGTATTTCGGGAGCCAAAGTTTTCGTTGACGGAAACATAATCGGCTACTGCAATAACCCTCAAGACATAGTGAAGTCTTTCCGCGAGAAGAGGCGAGCTGGAGAAATCTCAACTGAAGCTAATATAACTTACTTCTCAAAGCAGCAAACCGAAACTGAAGAAGTCCATGCTAACTGTGACGAAGGCAGAGTCAGACGCCCACTCATAATCGTTGAGAACGGCGAGCCAAAACTTCAACCACAACATTTCGAAAAAATCGGTTTAGGTGAATGGACTTGGGAAGACGTAGTCAAGAATGGATTAATTGAGTATTTGGACGCTGAAGAAGAAGAGAACGCGTACATTGCCTTAACATTCGACAACATTAACAAAGAAAACACCCATGTTGAAATAGCCACTTACACAATCCTCGGCATATGCGCTTCAACAATCCCCTATCCAGAACACAATCAGTCACCCAGAAATTCATACCAAGCAGCCATGGCTAAGCAAGCTTTAGGTGTTTACGGCACAAATTTCCATCACAGAGTCGATTCACGTTCACACATCTTGCATTACCCACAAGTTCCAATGGTTGAGACAGAATTAATGGAAGTCATGGGGTACAAACAGCGCCCCACAGGACAGAACTGTGTCGTTGCCGTGCTCAGTTACGAAGGCTATAACATGGAAGACGCATTAATCTTTAACAAAGCATCAATAGACCGAGGCTTAGCCAGATCTACATTTTACCGAATTTACGAAGCTGAATGCCGCCAATACTTAGGAGGATTAAAAGACAAATTCACTGTTCCAGAACCAGGAACCCGTGGTTACAGAGGCGAACAATACTACAGACTTTTGGAACCTGACGGAATAATCAGTTTAGAATCACAAGTCGTCGGCGGAGATGTATTAATTGGAAGAATAAGCCCACCCAGATTCCTTGAAGAATACAAAGAATTTGAAGTTAAGGGACCCTCAATGCGAGACACATCAGTTGATATGCGTCCCTCAGAAACAGGAACCGTAGACGGCATCTTCATAACAATGTCTGGCGAAGGAAGCCAACTTGTAAAAGTACGCGTTCGCGATCAAAGAATTCCAGAACTCGGGGACAAATTCGCTTCACGCCACGGACAAAAAGGAGTCATAGGCTTAATTGTTCCACAAGAAGACTTACCTTTCACCGACGAAGGTATTGTACCTGACCTAATAATCAACCCACATGCAATCCCGTCAAGAATGACCATCGGCCAATTCATCGAATCACTCGCAGGAAAAGCAGCATCGGCAAGAGGTCGACCCGCAGACGGAACTCCATTCTCAAATGAAGGGCCAGACGAAATACGCAAGAGCCTAGTAAAACTTGGCTTCAGCCACACTGGAAGCGAAGTATTCTACAACGGCACAACAGGCGAAAAATTCGTTGCAGACGTTTTCGTCGGCGTAGTTTACTACCAGAAACTTCACCACATGGTCGCTGACAAAATACATGCCAGAGCCCGCGGACAAGTTCAAATGTTAACAAGACAGCCAACTGAAGGTAGAGCCCGAGGTGGTGGTCTCAGATTCGGAGAAATGGAGCGAGACTGCTTAATTGGACACGGCGCAGCCATGCTGCTTAGAGACAGACTTCTGGAAGAATCAGACAAGTACACGCTCTACATATGCGAAAACTGCGGGCAAATCGCTTACTTTGACATGAAACAAAGACGTTATGTCTGCAGAATATGTGACGAGAAGGCAAAGATTTCACCAGTAATCGTCTCCTACGCATTCAAGCTTTTACTGCAAGAGCTTCAAAGCCTCTGCATCACTCCAAAATTAAGATTAAAAGAGAAGGCGTAATCATGGCGCAGGAAGAGTATATTCATAAAATAGTGGATGAAATTTCATTCGGTTTAATCTCACCTAAAGATCTCCGTAAACAATCGGTCGTTGAAATCCAAACCCCAGACACTTACGACGAAGATGGTGCACCTATTACAGCCGGCTTAATGGACGGCAGACTAGGCACTCTTGAGCCAAGACAACGATGCAAAACCTGCGGAAATACCGCCATCCGATGCCCAGGACACTTTGGACACATCGAATTAGCCGTACCCATAGTTCATATTGAATTCACAAAAATCATCTTTGACCTTCTTAAAGCAACATGCCGAAGCTGCGGTCGCATACTCTTGTCCGAAGATGGTTCTAAGAAGGCGCGCCAAAGAATTGATAGGTATATGGAGCTTTTAGGGACAATTCCAGATGAAATTTACAAGGAAATAATGACTGAAATCAAAGCCAAACAATGCCCCTATTGTGCATCAGCCCAATTCAAAATCACTTTTGAAAAACCAACAAAGTTTATTGAGCAAACTGAACTAGGCTCAGAACCTCTCACACCAAGCATGATTCGTGAAAGGCTTGAACGCGTCTCAGATGAAGACCTAGAAATCTTAGGCTTCAACCCAAAAGTTGCACGCCCAGAATGGATGGTGCTACAAGTTTTGCCTGTACCCCCAGTTTATGTTCGCCCATCCATCACTTTAGAATCAGGCATTCGCTCTGAAGACGATTTAACCCACAAACTCGTAGACATCATCCGAATTAACCAACGCTTGAAAGAAAACATGGAAGCAGGCGCACCAACACTCATCATCCAAGATCTTTCAGAACTATTGCAATACCACGTTACTACATACTTCAACAATGAAGCATCAGGCATTCCACCAGCAAGGCACCGTAGCGGCAGAGCTCTAAAAACTCTCTCGCAAAGACTCAAAGGAAAAGAAGGACGCTTCAGAAGCAACCTTTCAGGCAAACGAGTTGACTTCTCCGCACGCACTGTCATTTCTCCAGATCCAAACCTTGACATCAACGAGGTTGGAGTTCCAGTCGATGTTGCCATGCGCTTATCTGTTCCAGAAAAAATCACCGCTTGGAACATTGACGAAATGAAGAAACTTGTAATTAACGGTCCAGAAACTTATCCAGGCGCGCTCTACATTATTCGCCCAGACGGCAAACGTATCAGATTAGAATTCGTTGTAGACCGGACAAAAATCGCCGAAGCCGTAGAATTAGGATTCATCGTTGAACGCCACCTAAAGAATGGCGACATCGCAATCTTTAATCGGCAACCCTCACTCCACCGCATGTCAATTATGGCACATTACGTTCGCGTGTTGCCATACAAGACTTTCCGTTTACACCTATGCGTTTGTCCACCATACAACGCAGACTTTGACGGCGACGAAATGAACCTACATGTTCCACAAAGTGAAGAGGCACGAACCGAAGCACTTCTGCTAATGCAGGTGCAAGACCAAATCCTCTCACCTAGATTCGGCGGACCAATCATCGGCGCCATCAGAGACTTCATCACAAGCGCATATTACTTCACGAAAACCGGAAACTACTTGACCAGAAGCCAAGTTAACAGACTACTTACCTCAACAGGATACACTGGAGAATTGCCACCCCCTGAAATTAAAGAGCCACAACCTATGTGGTCAGGCAAACAAATCTTTAGCCTGTTTCTACCAAAAACATTGAATTACGTTCTTAAGGCCAACATTTGCCAAGGCTGCACAAAATGTCTGGAAGAAGAATGCAAACACGACGCTTACGTCGTGGTCAGGAATGGCCAGTTGGTCTCAGGCATCATTGATAGAAAATCTATCGGTGCTGAACAATCTGAAAGTCTTCTTCACAGAATAATCAAAGACTATGGCACACAAGCAGCACGAGAATTCCTAAACAAAATCACCCATCTGCTAAAACTATACATCTCAATGCGAGGCTTCAGCTACACCTACGACCAACTAGTTCTCTCGCCACGAGCACGTAGTCGCATGGCAAAAACCATGGAACGCATCCAAAAGAAAATTGATGAACACATAGAAAACTTCCGCAACGGAACCCTCCCACGCTTGCCAGGACAAACCTTAGAAGAATCATTCGAAATCTACGTTATGCATGAACTTGCAGTTGCCAGAGATGAATCAGGCAAAATAGCAGATGACGACTTCACGTTGGATAACGCCGGTATTGTCATGACTCGAGCAGGGGCAAGAGGTTCAAGCTTGAACATTGGTCAGATGGCTGCTTGCGTTGGTCAACAATCAGTCCGAGGCAAACGTATTTTGCGAGGTTATGCTGGAAGAGCATTGCCGCACTTTGTTGTTGGCGATCCAAGTCCCAGAGCAAGAGGCTTTGTCTATAACTCTTATCAGTCAGGTCTGGACGCAATTGAATTCTTCTTCCACGCTATGGGTGGCAGAGAAGGTCTAGTCGACACAGCCGTCCGCACACAACAAAGCGGTTACATGCAGAGAAGACTCATTAACGCTTTAGAGCACATCCGTCTTGAATACGACAGCACAGTACGCGATTCCGCAGGCGACATCATCCAATTCCGATATGGAGAAGACGGGGTCGACCCAGCAAAAAGCGATCACGGCAAAGCAGTCAACGTAAGCCGACTTATTGATCAAATAAAAATCGGTGAAGAAAAAGGTGAAGCAGCATCTTCAGAGGAAATCAAGAAGCAGCTGAAAATCGTTGAGAACCAGCTTACTCCGATTTTGCTGAATCAGCTAAAAATAGGCTTCGGCAAAAACAAACTTACCAAAAAAGCAGTAGTAAAAGCAACAACTTCAACAGCTGAGCAGTACAAGCGAGCTCTGATGGAGCCAGGAGAAGCGGTAGGAATTGTCGCTGCTCAATCAATCGGTGAACCAGGTACACAGATGACTCTTAGAACCTTCCACTACGCTGGTGTCAAAGAACAAAACGTCACCTTAGGCTTACCAAGACTCATCGAAATAGTCGATGCACGCAGAATTCCATCTACACCAATCATGACCATCTACTTAATGGGCGAACATGCAAAGAGCAAAGAAAGCGCCGTTGAAGTTGCAAGAAACATAATTTACACTTCAGTTGAAAACTTGGCTTCAGCAATCTACGAAGATCCAGTTCGCGAAGAAATTGTTGTGGAACTAAGCAAATCCATGATGGACGACAGAGCAATAACAATGGATGAGCTTAAAGAACGGTTAGAATTGCAAAACGCAACAGTTACAATCACAGATTACACGGTGCAAATTAAACCCAAGAAAGCTGAACAGCTAAAACGAATGCTAGGCAAGATTCCAGGCTTCCAAGTTAAAGGTGTACCAGACATTAAACGTGTGTTGGTGACTGAAGAAAGCGGAGAATGGGTAATACGCACTGACGGCTCAAACCTCTCAAAAGTCTTAGAAGTTATCGGTGTAGACACATCAAGGACAACAACTAATAATATTCACGAAATCGCCAAAACTCTCGGTGTAGAGGCTTCAAGAAACGCATTAGTTAACGAAGCTAAAGGTGTCTTGGAAGATCAAGGCTTAGACGTAGATGTACGCCACGTAATGCTCGTAGCAGACATGATGACAACAACAGGAGATGTGCAGCAGATTGGTCGACACGGCATAAGCGGCAAGAAAGCGAGTGTCTTAGCTCGTGCCGCATTCGAAATTACCGTACCTAACATTGTTGAAGCAGCCGTGAAAGGTGAAAGTGATCCTCTAGCTGGCGTAACAGAAAACGTTATAGTGGGGCAGTCAATACCAATCGGCACTGGCTTAGTTGAATTGTACATGTCAACATTTGATAAACAAGCAAAACAAGGAGGAAAAACAGAAGCATGATAGATATAGATAAGGCGTTAGCGACCGCAGTGAAAACGGGCAAAGTATCCTTCGGATCCAATGTCGCATTGCAATCCGCTAAAACCGGAAAGGCTAAGATGATTGTTTTAGCCTCTAACTGTCCCAAAAACATAAAAGAACAAATAGAATACTATGGAGAAATCTCAAGTGTCCCGGTAGTGACCTACAAAGGTGGCTCAATGGATTTAGCCGAAGTCTGCAAGAAACTCTTCATTATATCAGCTTTAAGCATCAGGGAAACGGGGGATTCAGATATTCTCAAAATAACCGAAGAACCCAAAGAAGAATAAAAAATGGAGGAAAAAAACTGACAACCGGCATAAAGATCACGTGCGACGAAATGCGTTACATTGCTTTGTTTGAAAGCATAAGCGGCGCTAGCGTCAAAGACTGCATTGTTGACGAGGTAGAGCAACGAGCAATATTCATTGTAAACCAAGGCCAAGTGGGCGTTGCAATAGGAAAAGGCGGCAGAAACATCCACACGCTTGAACGTATGACAGGCAAAAAACACGAAATCATCGAATACAGCGAAGACCCAGTAACATTCATGAAAAACGCCCTGAAACCAGCAGCAGTCAGAGAAATACGCGTAACAGAAAGAACTGATGGCAAGAAAATGGCAGTTATAACCGTCAATCCCAAAGACAAGGGCGTCGCAATAGGTAAGAACGGCAAAAACGCTGAACGTCTGCGATTTTTAGCAAAACGGTATTTCGACATCCAGAACGTAAGCATCACCTAAGCAGCCCAGCAGGCTATTAGGCGATGAAACGTCGCTGCTTCATCGTATATTGTTAGACCTAAACGGCATATAGCTCAAGCCATATTATTATTCAACTATATTTTTATGCAATCCTTTTTTTCTTTTTTGTGAGGCTGTTTTTATGTAAATTTTATAGGTAATGATGTATTTAGTTAGCTGGGATTTGAATGACTGACTCGCACGAAGATGAAATTTACTCAACTATGTTTAGCTCGCTAAAGCATCCTGTTAGACGCAAGATTCTACGAATGCTAGCGATGAAACCTATGACTTTCATGGAGATGGTCGAGGAACTTGACGTTTCAACTCCTCATTTGACATACCATCTTGAAAGCCTTGGCGAACTGGTTTCTAAAATGGATAATGGACAGTACAAGCTTTCGACTTTTGGCGTAGCCACTGTAAGCGCTATGAAGGGTGTAGAAGAAGTTCACGAAATTGAGCCCAAGCGTCGTATTGTGACTTTTAGGTGGAAAGCCGTTGTCGGAGTATTGTTGATAGCAGTATTAGTTTTATCTGGCATTGCTGCTCTTCAATTCGTATCAATAAGCCAACTCTCGAACTCCAAGCAGTCGCTTTCAATGGAAAACCAGCAGCTGTTGTCTTATGGAATGGGCGAAGATAAAGTAGCTAATTTTCTTCAAAACGTAACACAAATTGACACTACGAATTACACAATTTCTTTACTTAGTAACACAATGCAGTGGCAAACATATCTCGGTGGTGTGGCTGAAGAAGGGATACAGTATTCTCTTACGAGTTCTAAAAGCAACTTGAACATCGATTTTCGTTTTAGGAACAATCATTTCTCCCTTTATCAGCTTGTCATGATTGAAAGCTCACCTATTTTTGCCCAGATCCAACCTAACGAGGTCCTACAAAACGCTAAAGGTGTACTTGCCCGCTACAAAGCTTATTCTGGTGATGCATACCTGACAAATATGAGTGATCTTCTGGACACTGTTAACGCGACACAAAATACACAGGTAGTTCAGGGTAACATGAAACTACAGATTACCGTTTCAGGCGGAAGCGTTACGCTTCTTTGGATGTATACGGAAGATGGCATTGATTATCAAGCTAAAGGCTTACAAATGACCTTCCAAAATAATGTCTTAACTACTATGACAGACGGGTATTTCCTATTCACCGTAGGAAGCACTGACTTGGCTACTTCTAGGCAACAGGCGATAGATATTGCTCAAAACTACGTGAAAACTTTGACCTGGACTATTGAGGGCCAACAGGTTTCTCATTTTAGCGTGGAGGGTCAACCTTTTTCCGTTCAACTCGTGCCTCATACCCGAGGTGATTCAATAGCGTTGATTCCGTATTGGTATGTGGAAATGCAACTTACTGCTACTTATGGCGGAGGCATAAATGAAGTTACGGTCGGAATTTATGCTGATACAGGTAAAGTGTCAGATGTGCAGATGTTGAGTGGCAGCGCAGGAACATAGACAGAAATTGGAGCCTAAAAATATTTTTTTTGAGTTCTTCGTGAATATTAACTCTACGACAAAAAGGGAAAATGATGTGACAGTTTACTTGTTTTCTTCTTCTTTTTCTATTGGCTCTTCGTCCTGGGCTTCTTCTTCTGGTTCAGCAGTTTCTGTTTTTTGTGCGTCACTCGACAAAATCATCGTTATCAGTGCTTTCTGGTCCACTTCTGCCCTTGTTCTCCAATCCAGAAACAACAGCCCATTATCATCTTGCCCAATGTAGCCGTAGCGGATGTAGCGTTCGATGTTTAAGCCGATTTTCCAGTTTGGCATTTTCTCACTGAGGAGTTTCTCGACATCTTTTCGGGATGTTTGCCCTTTCTTGCTAATTATATATGAGATTGTTATGGCTAAGCCTGCTAAATCGTCGATTCGCCAACCCATCAGCTTATCCTTTGTCTGCAAGTTGCCGCGCAGAGCAACATAGAACCTCGCTTTATCAAGCTCCTCTACTGTAGGTTTTTCTGGCGTTTTTTCTTCTTCAAAAATTGTCTTAACTTGTAAATCCAAAGGTTTCAGATAATCGTCAAGTAGATCGAGCACTTTGATATAGTCGGAACCTAACGCTTTATGCAGTTCCCAGCCCTTAATTCCAGGTTTCTGATGCCGTTTGTAGAAAAGCATCTGGGTTGCCTTTTTGATTTTGCTGCCGTAAACACCCTTTTTCTTGCTCAATCTAATTCGCCTCTTTTCCATTTCTGCCAATCTTCATGTGAGATGGCTATTGGAACCGATGTTGACTGCTGAGTTAGCAGCTCTGTTCTGGGCTGGCTGAAGGGTTTTATGAAGACCTCTTCCTCTAACCTGTCAATCTCTAATGTTGCGTAGCCATAGGTGACTAGAAAACTTGTTAGGAATGCATTTTGCACTGTTTGTACGTAGGTGTCTGCACCTATAAAGTCCCAGTAATGAATTTTGCCATCTATTCCCCTATTGGCTGCACAGGCTTTGAGTTCCTGCCAGTAAATATTCAGTTCATCAGAAAATTCCTTATCACTTAGCACTCGCTGTTTGATCAATTCCTCTCTACTTGCAAAAGCATTTGAAACCTCGATTGATTCAAATTCTTTCCATCTTTCGTCAAGAGGAGACAACGCTTCCCAATAAAGCAGTCCCTGTGCTAAACTGTTGAGGCTTATTTGCTCAAACTCGATTAGTGGGTTCCAAGCTTCAAGAAATGCATTAACCATTTGTTGTTTGCCGATTTGAAGGATTTTTTCCTCCAAAAGAAACGGATCAGTATAGAGCAAAGATGACCTCTGCTTAACCCACTCACTTTGAATCTTGATAACAGTGGCTAAATGGTGGAGCGCTTCGGCGTCAAGTCTCAACTCGTCAGGATTTTGCCAATGAGGAAAATATTCTCTTACCACTTTGATGATTTCATCAATATTTAATGTGAAAGGTTCGACGGTCTGGTTTTCGATGGCGATGCACATTTCAATTATGCGTTCAAGCCTTTCCTTGCCCAATATCTTAGCTTGTTTTGCAATCTGCATTACGCCACAACCTCACTCACAACTGATTTTCCTTCCAAGTTTTGGACTGTAATCACATTAGCGTCTTGCATGGCAAATGTGATTTGGCTAGGAGTGATAACGACGTATTGGACGTTCGCATCTTTAATTGTGGAAAGAAGAACTTTCGCAATCATTTCTCGGTTCTTAGGGTCCATATGAATGTCATATTCATCTACCGCTCGGAATGGGGAGCGCACATGCTGTTGTAGGGCTAACAGAAAACTCATGGTAGCTGTGGTTCGTTCGCCCCCACTTTGCGTGAAAGCGTCAAGAGCCACAGGTTTTCCACCTTTGAACCCAACGAATATTTCTAATCCAGCAGTCTCAATGTCTTGGGCATTTGATAGTTTCACTTCGCCAGTTGCCAAAGTCTGACTCATAATCCGCTGGTACTCAACATTTACGCGGTCAAGCAGGTTCTCCATAACTGTTTTCCATGATTCCATTCGAGTTTTGACTTCTTCAAGGGTTTTCTCGCGGTTTTCAGCTACAACCTGCGCTTTCTCTTTCAGCTCCAGATAAAGTTTAGAGTAAGATTCGTATTGGCGTTCGATGTCTTCTGAAACATCAGCTAGGGCTGCTAAATGGCCGTCAGTTAACCGGATTTCATCTTGGATGTCAGGAGCGTTTTTTAGGACTGCAATTCTTTCGCCAGACAGCATTGCCTTTTGAGTTGTTGCCGTCAGATTTTCTTGCGCTTCTTTCAGCGATTTCTCAATATCCTTTAAGGTCACGATGGCGTTTGCACGCTTATAATCAAGTATGGCACGGGTTACCTGTTTATCCAACAATTCGTCAGTGACCTTGTCAGATGAATCTTCCAGAATGACCGTTTTTGCTTGATTTTCTTTAATTTGCTCGGTTGCCTCCGTGATACGGCGTTGTGAGTTTTCGAACATTTCTTTGAGGTTTTCAGTTCTGAACAGTTTAAGTTGACTTTTGCTGCCTTGAATTGTCTGTTGTAAAACCTCTGCCTCTTCAAGGAATTGACCAATGAGTGATCGTATTGATTGGTTTTGGGCGATTTCGTGTTCAAGATTTAAGCGTTCATCAAAAGCTGCTCGGGTTTCTTTTTTGAGTGTTTCACGCTCATTTTGTTGGCTGTTCAGCTTGTTGGTTATGGCTATTTTTTCCTCTTCAATTTTGCTCAGTGTATCTTGGTTTTTATTTAGGTTGGCTTGTAAGCCTTTAACTGTGGTTTCACGTTTTTCAACTTCTGCCCAAGATAGTTCACGTTCCAAAAATCGACGTTTAATCTGAAGTTGTTTTTTCTCTTGGTATTTTTCGTATTGTTCACGCCAATAGTTGAGGGTTTGCTGTGCTTGCTCCAAAAGTTTGCCGACGGATTCCTCTTGCGTTAGAATGCGCATTAATTTTGTTTTTGCTTGCAGGACGTTTCCGCGGAAAGGCTCTAAGCCAACAGCTGCCTCAACAATGCGCAGTTTTTCAGAGTTGCTTAGAACAGTGAATTGTTCAACCATGTTTTGATGCATGATAATTAGCATGTTGTCTGGGTCAACGCCAAATCTGCCAAGTAGCCGTTCAACATCTTGTTTGCCTACGGCTCGGTTTTCCAGTTCAAATCCGTATTTGCCGTCTTTGCGCAATACTCTGGTTAGGAAAAGTTGGTCTTTTGAGTATTTTGGGACTGGACGTTTGTTTCCCTGTTTGCTGTTGTCCAAAATGAGTGTTACTCTTGCTTGGTCGTGTCCCCAGCGAATTAAGTCGCTGAGTTTCCTTGAGCGTTCCGTATACGATTGTCCTAAACCGACGGAAATTGCTAAAAGCAAAGAGGATTTTCCTGCGCCATTGGGTCCTCCGATTACGTTTACGCCTTGTTTAAACGGTACTCTAGCGTACTCGTAACTCATGAAATTTTCAAGTATAACCTCTTGAATTAACATTAAAGTTTCTTAGCCTCTAAATTGAGCGTTCGTAACTAATGGAAAAACGTCTTATTAAAACAATTTGACATGTTTGTGCCGATTAATCCTGCAAACTTGCTGAATTGAATCATTTTCGTCCATTCATTTTTAATTTAAACAACGCTTGCTTCTTGCTTTCGATTTAAATTTGAAAGAAAAAAATTGGATTTGATTATAGGTATAGAAATTACGGCTGTTCAACATTATTTTTTTAGGAAAACAAATTTTGGCGTACCGCCTATTTCCACGCCTTTAACTTCGCCTTCTGCCGGGAATACCGCTGAAAATATTTGATAGTTTTCTATTTTTGCAGAGCCTTTGAGTGAGTTTTTTACTTTTTCTTTAGCTTGGGCGAATACTGCTTTTTCAGAAGCTTTCAGTGATTCTTCATCTTGCCATAATGTCAGGATCGTTACTAAATTTGAGTCTTCATAGGAGAGCAGTGAAATGTAACCGCGAAATCCATTTGAATTTCGTGTCGCTGTGTTTAGGATATGATCGAGTTCTAAGAAAGCCTTTTCTCGTTGGCCTTTTTTAAAGTGCCATAAAGACATTCTCGCTAAAACCAAACTGATCACCAAGAAATATTTTGTATTTCGCCTCATTTATAGCTTAAACTAACGTTGCGGGATATTTAGTTGGCCGAGGCAGCCAGTGTGGCAACGTAACATTTCAAATCTTCATTATCAACAAAAGAAATTATCTTCATGCCCGAGCCTTCAAGGGCATCCATAAATATGTTAAGAGAAAAAGCCTTCTTTAACCCAGTCACCACAACTTTGCCGTTCGGCTTGACAACTCGATTCAATTCCTTTAGCGTTTCAACGGGTTTGGGCATATTTTGAAGCACGGTAAAGGCAAAAACAACATCAAAAAAAGCATTCTTAAACGGCAGATGATCTGCGTCAGCCTGCAAAACCGAAACATTCGTTAAACTATCCGCTTGCTTTTTAGCTTTCAGCAATAGTTTTCGTGAGATGTCAACGCCAATAATCATCCCCGATTGAGCCGTGACCTCCCTGAAAAATAAGCCTGAACCACAACCCACATCCAAAACCATGCCATCTGTGACATCTTCTTTTTCTAATGCCGCTTTGTATTTTGCTTTCTGTTCCTCAGCGTACCGTTCTTCGTACATTTCAGCAGTTAAATCGTAACGTTGCATGACTCTGCGCTTGTCTTTCCAACCAGCCAAACGGTGTTCCTTCAAGAAATCTTATGTACCCAAGCACTGACTAAAATAGTTGGCTGAAAACAAATTGCAACAATCAAACAAACTCTCGGTGCTTACCCTACCTACATTAGCTGAAGCTGCTAGGTTGATTGAGAAATCATTTGCCCAAAGAAGAACCCTCATCGTTGCAGGCACATGTCGTGTGCTTTATGTTGGCAGGGCAAGCTCAACTCTTGAACTTGGCGAACGCATCCTAATCATCAAATCTGACGGCTCTCTTCTTGTTCACCGTCCAGTCGGTTACGAACCAGTCAACTGGCAACCTGCAGGCAGCGTTTTCCACGTCCAAGTAAAAGGCGAGGAGTTGGAGGTTCATGGGATTCGGCAAAAGCCACATGAAAGCGTCCGCGTTATATTCGAAAACATCTATATGGTCTCTGCCCTCAACTTGTCAGATTCAGGAGATTTCCTTTTACATGCAAGCGAAGACGACATGCACCGGGCAATCCTCCTCAAACCTGAACTCCTCGAAGAAGGCTTCAAACCGATTAGTTGGGAGAAAAAAGTTGAGCCAGGCTTCGTAGACATCTATGGCGAGGACAAAAACGGTAAACTCGTCATAGTTGAAGTTAAACGGAAAACTGCTTCAAAAGAAGCTGCGTTGCAATTGGCTAAGTACATTGAGCCCATAAAAGCAAAAGTTAACCGTGAAGTCCGTGCAGTGCTGGTTGCTCCAAGCCTTGCCAAAGATGTTCAGAGGTTGCTTGTTACGCTTGGGCTGGAGTACAAGGCGTTGGATCCCAAAACTTGTGCTGAGGTTCTTAAGAAAACTGAAAACTCAAAATTGGAGTCGTTCTTCAAAGAAAAAGACCTGACTTAGTTGATGTTCATTTTAGGAGTTTTGAAGTTTGTGGTTTGTACGCCAAGTCAGGGCGCTGTAGACTGACAATATTGCGAGTACAAGCGTAACTGCTATTTTAGGGATTGTAATCGCTTGGACTGTGGAAATGAGCAGAATTGCTACTGGAAATGGACCTATTAGAGCATAGAAAAAGATTGCTGTGGGCAACTTGTAAGTTAGTTTGTAGTCTTTGAGGCTGCGTTTTCCAAAGTACAATGCCGATAGTCTCCTAACCCAAAAGTGCATTTTTTGCAGTTATAGCATGGACGCATGCAGCCCAAAAACTTGAGTATACCATAAACGGCGATAAGCGCAACTAAAATGAACACTACTCCCACGGCTATATTGATTAGCAGGAAAGCTACGGCGTCTAATGCAATCCAAAAGGCAAGTGAACTGTTGCCAATTATTGTGAATTTTTTTGGGAATTCTATGGTTTCGGTGATTTTCTCTCTTCCTATCAGGCCTTAATGTTTGCAGAAGAATAAGAAGTTAAGAAGGACAACATATTATCAGCTAAGTTTTACATTGTGATAAGAATGAAAAAATATTGATTATTCTTTTGGCTTATCGTTGTGGTTTTCTGGAACGAAGACGGCTGCTGCAACTGTTGTGGTCCATAAACCGTTCTTGTCGCCTGCTGCTGATTGAGTGATGTTGGCTGTTTTTATGATTAACCCTGTAGTTTTGAAGAGCTGTTTGCGTTCATCCCAAGCTGTTTCTGGGTCAAACTGGATACCCATAGTTGTTGCCAACATTGTTGCTGCTAGGTCTTCTGCGTAGTCACCTGCAATTTCGTCTGTTTGTCCGTATGAGTGGTGTTCTGAGAGGTAGCCATACTGGTTTTTGCCTGAAGGGATAGCTACGCCAATAGATGACGCTAAAAGCCTGTGTGGCTCATTGGTGGAGTTTCGGGCGATAACAACGAAGGTAATCTCTCCGGACTGCACCATCTTTAAGCCTTTGTCACGTGTGAGAAGTTCGCATCCAGGCGGTACAATGCTTGAAACGCTGACTAAATTGCACATCTGTATGCCTGCGTCTCTGAGGGCTAATTCAAATGATTGGAGTTGTTCTTTATGTTTGCCAACTCCTTTTGTGAAAAAGAAGTATTTTGGTATCATTTAGGTTCGGAAACAAATGATTACAGAATGCATTTATTAGGCTTTTGTTTTAAGACGTAGTAATACGTTGAAACAGGCAAGAAACGGTGTTGAGGAACAAATTTGCGGTCACATCAAAGCGTGTTCAAAGATGAAGGCAAGCTTGACATAAATTACATTCCGCAGCAGTTGCCTCACAGAGAAAAAGAACATCGTCTGCTGATGGAGTTCTTCAGCTTCATTATTCGCTGCCCAGAGCGCATGTCTCAACGGGTTATCATAACAGGTGAAGTCGGCGCTGGAAAAACCGTTCTTGCTCAACATTTCGGAGCCAACATCACATCAGAAGCCAACAAACGAGCAATAAAATTCCGTTATGTACACGTTAACTGCCGTGAGTATCGAGGTAGTCTTCAGCCGATTTTGCATCATGCAGTAACTGTTTTCCGCTCAAAGTATCCAGCGCGTGGCTATTCTGCAGATGAAATTCTCTCAACATTGATGCAGGTTTTAGATGAAGAAAACGCTTTTATGGTGCTAACGCTCGACGAGTTTGACAGTCTAATCGAAAATGAAGGTTCAGATGCCGTCTACAAGCTAACCCGTCTGCAGGAAATGCGCCAAGGCAAACCGCAACGATTATCATTTATTTTTATAATGCGCGATTTAAAATCGCTTGAAAGGTTAGATGAGAGCGCACGAAGCACTCTTCAACGCAGTATCATAAATCTAGAACGTTATGGCAAACCTCAGCTTGTCGACATCTTAAACCAACGAGTTTCCATGGCTTTTGAGTTAGGAGCAGTTGTCGAAGATGTGGTTGATTTGATTGCTGAGTTGGCTTTCAGTGAAACGGGAAATGCCAGATTCGGAATCGAGCTGCTCTGGCGCGCCGGGAAGTATGCTGATGCAGAACAAGCGGGAATGGTCGAGGCTGAATGTGTTCGCATGGCAGTATCCAACATTGTTCCAGGCATGCGGCGAAGTGAGTTAGCAGGGCTTGGTTTGCACCAAAAAATCTTCTTGCTTGCAGTCGCCCGTTACTTTAAGGAGAATGAAGAGGCATATGCTTTGCTATCTGATGTTGAAAAAACCTACGCGGTTATCTGCGAAGAGATGGACGAGCAGCCCAACAGCCACACGCAAATTTACAATTACGCTCAGTTTCTTTCTTCAATGAGAATTCTAAAATTAGAAGTTGGAAGTTCTGCCACAAGAGGTAGGTCTACCCGAGTTTCTTTGCTTTCAATTCCAGCGCATGAGTTAGAAAAAGAATTAAGTACCTCACTAGAGCAGGAAAAAGGGAGCAGGTGAAGAGTATGGAATTTGAAGAGGTTTTTTCGTCCAAGCTTCGGATGAAAATCTTAAAAGTAATCTACAAATCGGGTCAGCCTAATATTTCAGATATCGCTCGCCAAACCAAAGCTAACTTCACATCGACCGCTGAGCACTTGAAATTTTTAGAAGCTGAAGGGATTTTGCAAGTGCACCTTTACGGTAGAGTTCGTATGTACAGGTTTAACGAAAGTTCAGCGAAAGCGAAGGCAGTGCAAAACCTAATAGAAGCGTGGGAACAGAATAAATAAGGTGAGTAAAATGGCGATGGTTGATGTATCAGGGAAAGCTGAAATTTTCCGAGAAGCAACTGCAACTGGAATAATAAATTTGAAGGCTGAAACAATTGATTTAATCAAGGCTGGAAAAATCGCTAAAGGTGACCCGCTTTACACGGCAAAAATCGCTGGAGTGCTTGCTGCTAAGAAAACGAGCGATTTGATTCCTCTTTGCCACCCATTGCCATTAACAAACGTGGAAGTCGACGTAAAAGTAGCCGATAAAGTCACTGTTTCGGTTACAGCCACCGTTAAGACAAAAGCGCAAACTGGTGTTGAGATGGAAGCGTTAACCGCAGTTTCTGTGGCGTTGTTAACTGTTTGGGACATGACCAAGCAGTACGAAAAAGACTCGGCTGGGCAGTATCCTTCTACGGAAATTGCGAATATTCATGTTGTACGCAAGTTTAAGCAGGCGTAAGGTATGAGTGAAAGTTCCAAAGCACATAAGGCCAAAGCGCCTAAAATTCTGAATTTCGCGGTCTACGTTTGCAGCACTTCACGTTACAAACAAATTGAACAAGGCGTATCAGAGATTAGCGATGTCGGCGGCGACACAATCGTCGAATTGCTAAAAAATTCTGGGCAAAACGTGCTCTTCAAAAAAATAATTGCTGACTATAAAACGATGATTTCCGAAGCCGTCCAGCAAGCCCTGAACATGCTCGATTTAGACGTTGCCGTCTTCTCTGGCGGCACAGGAATTACCCCAACAGACATCACCATTGAAACAGTAACTCCATTCTTTGAGAAAACTTTGCCTGGCTTTGGCGAGTTTTTTAGACGAATAAGTTTTGATCGGGTTGGTTCAGCTGCGGTTTTGTCTCGTGCCGTTGCTGGAGTGGCTAAAGGCAAGGCTTTGTTTTGTATTCCAGGTTCCCCTGATGCTGTGCGGGTTGCGGTAGAAATGCTTATTTTGCCCGAGGCTGCTCACATCGTTAAGCACGCACGGGAATAACGATGAGTTTAACGGACAACTGCGGTAGACCCTTACTTAATCTGAGAATATCGATTACTCAGCGATGCAACAATCGCTGTTTGTTCTGCCATAGAGAAGGTGAAGTGAAACGAGCCAACGTTTCTGCAGAGAAGATGACGGTTGAAGAAATAGTGCGCATATCCAAAATAGCCGTGAGCTTGGGTATTGCAAGGATTAAGTTGACAGGCGGGGAACCGCTAATGCGCAGAGACCTTCCTGAAATCATCTCAGGCATAGCTGCAATCCCGGGCTTGAAGGATTTGTCGATAACAACCAACGGTTTACTTCTTAAGGGCATGGCTAAAGAATTGTACAAACGTGGATTGAAGCGAGTCAACATCAGCTTACCCTCAATAAACCCCGACACCTATCGCAAGTTAACCAGCGGAAATCTGCAACAAGCGTTGAAAGGAGTTAAAGCAGCCGTCGAAGCAGGATTTTGCCCCGTCAAACTCAACATGGTAATACTCCAAGACGTGAACGAAGGCGACGTACCAGCCATGATAGAGTATGCACGGCAAACAGGCACCGTACTGCAACTCATAGAGCTTGATCCCATAAACGTCACCAGCAACTACTACCAAACACATCACCGCAGCCTAGACGAGCAAGAACAAATGCTCCGAGAAAAAGCGGAAACAATTGAGAAAAGACCCTTCATGCATAACCGCCTAATCTACCACCTGCCAAACGTAACAGTTGAGGTGGTTCATCCCATTGAAAACAGCGACTTCTGCATGCACTGCACGCGAATGCGAGTCACAAGCGATGGCAAACTAAAACCATGCCTCATGAGAAACGATAACCTGACCGACATCCTAACAGCCATACGTCAAGAAGCAAGCGACGAGCAACTAAAACAACTATTCATAACAGCTAATTCACTAAGAGAACCCTATAACAAGAGTACTTAAACAAAAATGCCCTCAGATTTCGATTATTTTTGCTTCATTCTTGAGAGTGTCTAGAAGAGCTAAAGTAGGTTTTCCTGTTAGGTATCCACAGAGTTCACCTGGATTAATGGCGAGGATTTTCCCCCTTTTTTCAATACTTTTGTTGTGAGAGTGTCCGTGAATTACAGCGTTGAAGTATCCGGTGTCTATTATTGAGTTGAGCAGTTCGATTTCTGTTCCATGCAACAGCGCGATTCTGTACCCGTCAACATTTACTGTTGCGAATTGGTCATGGATGATGCAGTTGGTGGTTTCGCTAAAACGCTTTTTCAGGAGCTCATGGTCTCCGTCGTTGTTGCCAAATACGCCGATGAGTTTGCAGTTTAACTTTTTGAACTTTGGGATAACAAAACCTGCAACGTAGTCGCCTGCATGAAGTACTAAATCTACGTTTTGTTCGTTTAGGTATTTTACGGCTTTTTCTATTTGAGGTAAGTTGTCATGGGTGTCGGAGATTGCGCCAATAAGCATGTTTGTTCCCATGTGTTTTTCTCACTGCCAAAGTAAAGGCTTTCTATTTTTTTGGTTGAAGGTAAGAAAAATATTAAAAACCCGATAAAAGCAAAGATTTTCTTCAAAGACACAACGAATTAACAAAAATGCTGAAGTTAACTCAAAAGGAATAATATCTAAATCTTGTTTACTCAAGTTATTTCTCAAGAATGATTTAAAGGTCTTTTAGAACCGTCGGAAGTTCTCCAAGGCTCTTTATAGTTTTATCTGGCTTAACCAGACCCTCGGAATTTTCAATTCGCCTCTCAATATATATTGCCTTTATGCCAGCTCCTTTAGCGCCTTCAATATCAGCGTCAAGAGTGTCCCCTACAAAAACCGTTTCCTCCGCGGACACGCCCAAAGCATTTAAAGTGTTTAAGAAAATTTCTGGGCTAGGTTTGCGTTTGTTAACTGCCGCAGAAACCACCACAGCATCCAACAACTCAGATAAACCGTGAGTTTTGAGAAGTTCATGGACGCATTCGGGGATGGCAAAATTTGAGATTATGCCCAGCTTGTATTTTCCATGCAAAGTGCGTAGGATTTTTTCTGTGTTGGGGTCTAAGTAAACAAAAGTCATAAATTCATCACAGAACTCAGCTGTGGCTTCAGTAACAAGTTGGCTGGAAGCGCTATAATTGTAGCCTAAGTTTTTGAGTGCTTCAGAAATGCGAACATTGAAGTGAGGCTCCTCAAGATTAGCATCCACTCTTGCGTAAAGCTCATCACGCGCTTTAATGTAGGCTTTTTCGAAGGTGTCAAAAGAGACATCGATCCCATTTTTGTTGAGAAACTTGTAGGTCCGCATCAATGATGGGCTGTAGAAATCATGGTTTCTTCTAACCATCATAAGAGTATCAAACATGTCAAATAAGACTGCTTTAATCGGCATCGTATCTTTCCAAACAGCTAAAACAATCTAAAGTTAAAATCTTTATCGCAGCCTAAATTTTCTTTTCCCTCTATTTTCTGAGCTTTTTTTGCACAGCATAGTATGCTGTTCCTGCTAAAAGGAAGGCAACGCCGATTATCCATGCTTGCGTTGAAGCTAAGAGTATGAAAACCAAGAGCATTATGCAGGTTGCCAAACCCAGCATAGGCAAAACCTTATGGCGAGTATGATTCTCTTTCAGGTTGAATGCCGCAATGTTGGTAATTGAATAGTTGAAGAGAAGTGCAAATGTGCTGATTGCAACGACCTGACTTAAATTAACAAACAATACGAGAACGGCCATTAAAATGCCTGAACCCAAAATAGCGTAATACGGAGTCAAAAATCTGCTGTGCAAACGCGCCAAAGCAGAGGGCAAATCATTTCGGCGAGCCATAGAATACGCCATCCTTGAAACCCCCAAAATCGCAGTTAACAAAACACTTGCCGTGGCTACTAAACCGCCAACCGCCACAATCTGGACTGCAACCGAGTTACCCGTCACACTCATAGCTGAACTTAAGGGCGAAGGCGAAATCGACAGCGCATGCGCATTAAGCAATCCAACAGCTATTAGACCAACTAGAACATAGACAACCATCGAAATCCCCAGCGACAAAAGCAAGGCACGAGGCACATTTCGCTTGGCATCTTTGACTTCTTCCGCAACAACTGTAACTCTTGCAAAGCCACCGTAAGCAAAGAAAATGAAAAAAGACCCGTATAGAACACCGCTGGTTAGAGGATTAAAAGGAACGAAATTACCCGAGTTGAAATGGAGCGAGCCGAAAACCACGAAAAACGCCAACACTGCAAGCTTGATGCTAACTAGAACATTGTTGACTCCAGTCGATTCCTTAGCACCAACCAAATTTAACGCTGTAAAACCTAAACACAACGTAGCCGCCACTAAATTGGTTGGCAAACCGGGAAAAGCTGCTGCCAAGTAATATGCAAACCCAAGTGAGACTGCTGCTCCAGTGAAAGTGTTAGCGACCAGCCACATCCAACCCGCCAAAAAACCAGAAAAAGGCGAAACAAGCTGGCGTCCATATTCATAAACGCCACCTTCCACAGGTTGCCAAGCTGCAAGCCTTGCAAAACTTGTAGCTGTAATTGTGGCAATTATGCCTGCGATTATCATTGATATGATGAGTGCTGAGCCAGCGTAGCCTGCAACGATGCCTGTGACGACGAAGATTCCGCCGCCTATGATTGCGCCAACGTTAATGGCAACTGCACTCCACAAACCGATTGAACGCTTCAGCTTTCTGGGCTCTTTTTCCAACCTGATCACAGTTAAGTCAGAGATTCAACAATTACCTATTAAAGCTTGCAAGCCATCAAGTGCTTATTTGTCCCAGAATTCTCTTGTCCGCAAATACTGAATTTTCGCTTTCAGCAAATCCATGTAAAACTGGTCCTCGTTGGGATGCATTTTGCCCAGAATCCTCGAAGCCGTTTCGGGACCAACCCCTTTAACCTGCAACGCTTTGACCGCCTGTTTGCCATAGCTGAGAATCAAATCGGCTTTTCGTCTGGCGTTGCTTAGTTCTTTGAGTTCTTCAGGGGTAAGTTCTTTGCCTTCACGACGTTTCTTCAAATCTCCTTTCAACTTTTCTATGTCTTGGCTGAAATACAGCAGAGTAAGCAAGCGTGAGTTGCAGTTTCCGCATTGTGGCTCTTCAGGTAAATCTTTTACGCGCATCTGAGTTGTCCATGTTCCGCAGTTCATGCAAAGCAGTTTGGCGCTTCTCGCTTCAATGGAATGTTTCATTCTGTCAATGTTACTTAAGATGACCCGTTGAGGCGCCATTAACTCGGCTGTGTCAGCGTACTGCATCAAAATGTGATATGCCAGCGGCGATGGCGTTTCGTGGGCAAGCGCGGTGACTGTGATTTTTCCCTCTTTTATTTCATGCATTATCTGCTTGGTTTTTTGCAGGTCCACTTTATCCATCATGGCTTCCCGCAAGGTTTCATCATAAATTGGTGTGTCCTTAAAGGCGGCTTGGAGCTTTTCTCCCCGTTCAGAATGAGCTAATGTTTTGCCTCTTGGTAGAGCCCCGAACCTTTCGGCAACCGCTTTCATTCGACTTACAAATGGAAATTTGGAGTTCACATAATTCAAAAATGTTTCATCTACGCGTTCGTCAGTTAAGTTGAATAGTTCTTTGGGTAAGCCTTCAGTCTCCATTCTGGAAAGTTTGTGAGTTGTTTCAAGCAAGATGCGGTAGCCGTCCGTCCACCACCCTGTTATGGCTTCTCGTTCAGAAAGAACTGAATCGAAGATCCCGCCGAGTGTGCGGTTAACAATCTCGCCAAAACACGCGTGGACAACAATGTATCGGTCCAGTACTTCTATGACTATTCGGTTTTGGGTGGGCAAGGGAGCTCCCGTTTTCAGGTAGTCATCAATTTCTACTGCTGCGTCAACAGGTGTTGCCTTATCAGTCTTCAATTCGGCGGCTAGCTCTTCAGCTGCAGCCTCAGGTTTTTTGCCTTCTTTTAGCAGTTTCCCGATTTTCTCCCGCATTTCCCCTGTTTGCTGCGCCAGGTCAAATGGAACGGGCAGGATTTCTCCATCCCAACCTGGAATCGCGGCTGACGGATCTTCGGCTGGCACAACGTGCACGGTTCCTGTTTCATCATCGATTTGGACCATGCGCCAAACTTTTCCCCGCATGATAAAATGCAATCCGACCCGTGCATGTAGTGTCATGAATTCATCGCCAAGCGTGCCGATTCTTCTGTCAGTAAGCACGTTAATTACTGGGTAACGTTTTTCATCGGGAATCATTGATAGATTGCTATAGTAATATTCGCGTGTTCTTCCTGTTTTCTTCAAAACTTTTCCTTCTTCCTCAAGTCTAAGTTTATGCAGGCTCTCTAAAAACTGTATCACATCTTGAAGCTTCTCCAAAGTCAGAGTGCTATACGGGTAGGCTCGGTTTATGATTTTTAGGAGTTCAATTTGGCTAATGGTTTCTTTGTCCATGAGGATGCCTGCAATTTGATGTGCCAAAACATCCAATGCGTTCTTGTGAAACAGTACAGGTTCAAGCCTGTTTTGCTTAGCGTTTTGCACAGCCGCCATTGACTCTAAAGTATCATCAGGATGTGCTGTGATTATTACTCCTTCCGAGAGACGTTCAAGACTGTGTCCGCTTCTGCCAACCCTCTGGATTAGACTGCTGACTTGCCTTGGTGACATGTATTGAATAACTAAATCGACGTTGCCAATGTCTATGCCTAGCTCAAAGGTGCTTGTGCAGATGATTGCTTTGAGTGTTCCCGCTTTGAACGTGTCTTCTACGCTGGTGCGTTCTTCCTTTGAAAGTGAACCATGATGCACACCTATATCCGTTCGATTGAGTTGGTCAAATCGGTGACCAAGCAGTTCGGCGATAGTTCGACTATTAACAAAAATCAAAGACGACTTATGGCTGTCGATCAGTTCGGTTAACCTTCGAATTCTAGCCGATGCTTCAGGGGAAGTTTCTAATTTAGCCGCTAATTCATAATCCTTTTCCGTTGGCGTTAGGAATTCGACACGGTAACGGTAGTTTTTAGCCAAAACCGCTTGCACAATGCTGATTTCCCTGCCCGTTCCGGCAATAAACTTTGCAACTTCATCAGGATTGCCAACTGTGGCAGATAAGCCGATTCTTTGGAACTCTTTTCCCGTGACTTCTAAAATTCTTTCAAGCGCAATTGAAAGCTGCGCGCCACGTTTGCTCTCCGCCAAATCATGTGCCTCATCAATAATGACGCATTGCACGTTGCTGAGGTGCCGACGCATTTGTGAACCAGAAAGAATCGCCTGCAACGTTTCGGGTGTAGTCACAAGCATTTGGGGTGGCTTGAGCGCTTGTTTTCTGCGGATTTTCATTTCCGTGTCACCATGCCTCACTTCCACCGTTATGTCCAACTGTTCGCTCCAGAACGTTAACCGTTTAAACATATCACGGTTCAACGCGCGAAGAGGTGTGATGTAAATTACTTGAATCCCCGCTTGCTCCTGATTTTTCTGCTCCACCAACTTTGAGAAGACGGGTAGCAGAACGGCTTCGGTTTTTCCCGTACCCGTTGGCGCAATCAAAAGCACATTTTTGCCCTCCAATACAGGCGAAAACGCCAGAGTCTGCGGTAGGGTGGGCTCTGAGAACCCAAGCTCAGCTAAGGCTTTGCGGACAGGTTTAGCGAGTAACTCGAAAACAGAACTTTGAACTTGCACTTTTCTCGATTTAACTTACCGCAAAAACGATGTTTTAACTCTTTAGCTAAAACAGCATGGATTTGCCCTGATTGAAACATTTTTTGGGAAAAAACTAAAAGGAATATCTCCTAACTTAGCTTTATGATTCGAGAAGATTGCCCTTGCCCAAAAAAGAAATGTGAAAGGCACGGCAAATGCGACGAATGCATTCAACATCACGGAGCAAAAGGTAAACTGCCGTATTGCAAAAGACCTAAGCGTTCGTTTTTTGGTTTCTCAAAGAAAAAATAATAGAAGACTCTGCTAGAACTCCTCTGTAAAAGCTAAACGACATTTAACATGGCGCAGAAAGCATTCTTATTCAGATTCGTAAAACCCTATTTTCTTTTTATCAGTGGCAATTACGCGTTTTTTATTGTATGGTTTTTATTGAGGCTTAACATAAATCTATAGGTATCACAGAGGGAACTTTGGGTTTGAATGGGAAACCACTCGTCAGCATAATCAGTGCTGGCATGTCCAGGTTTGGCAAGCATGATGGTTTACTTGCAAGAGAAATCTTCTCTGAAGCAGCCCATGAAGCATTCACACGCTGCCCTAAACTTGACCCAAAAGGCGACATCAAAGCACTGTTCATTGGGCATATGGGTGAAGCATATGAGCATCAAGGGCACATGGGAGCAGCCGCCGCTGACTGGGCAGGGCTCACCGGCATTCCAGCAACCCGCACCGAATCTGCTTGTGCTTCGTCAGGAACAGCTTTACGAGCAGGAATTTACGCTACAATGTCTGGACTTGCTGATGTGGTTATGGTTGGCGGTGTTGAGAAGATGACGCATCGCACCACGGCTGAGGTTACTGAGTATTTGGCTATGGCGTCGGATTACCCGTTTGAACAGTGGCATGGCATCACTTTTCCAGCGTTATTTGCTATGATGGCAACGGCTCACATGCATGAGTTTGGCACAACGGAGAAGCAGATGGCTTCTGTTGCAGTTAAAAATCACTATCATGGCAGCCTTAACCCTAAAGCTCACATGCAAAAAGAAATCACTCTTGAAGCAGCTCTAGCTTCACGATATGTAGCTTGGCCATTAAAACTGTTCGATTGCTCGCTGATAACTGATGGGGCAAGCTGCATAATTTTGAGCAAGCCTGAATTGGCCAGCAAGTATACTGACATGCCTGTTCAGATAATTGGCAGCGGACAAGCCAGTGACAGCATCGGATTGTATGAGCGCAAAAGCCTCACCTCACTCAACGCCACCAAACTTGCGGCGAAAACTGCTTATGAAATGGCAAACGCTAAGCCAAGGGACATCGACTTAGCTGAGGTTCACGATTGCTTCACTTTCGCTGAATTGATGGCTTACGAAGACTTAGAATTCTGCCCAATCGGCAAAGGAGGAAAACTCGTAGAAAGCGGCGAAACCCGCCTCGGCGGACGAATCCCCGTTAACACTAGCGGTGGCTTAAAAGCCAAAGGTCATCCAGTGGGCGCTACTGGAACCGCTCAAACCTACGAAATTTATCTGCAACTTACTGAGCAAGCTGGAAAACGCCAAGTAAAAGACGCCAAAGTCGGTTTAACACATAATGTTGGAGGTTCAGGCGCTACTGCAGCAGTCCACATCTACAGGAGAGATCAATAATGAGCACTCATCAACCATTCACCATTGAGCAATTCTACAAGTTCCTCAAAGAGCAAAAGCTCATGGCTGCCAGATGTTTGAAATGCGGCAAAATCCATCTGCCACCCAGACCGCTGTGCGACAACTGCTTTTCCCAAGATTTCGAGTGGGTCAGCATTTCAGGGAGGGGCAAATTACTTACTTACACAGTTATAAGTGTGGCACCGCAGCAATTCCAAGCTCTAACCCCCTATGCCGTTGGCATTGTGCAGCTGGAGAGCGGCTTAAAAATTCCAGGCATGATTCAAGGCTTAAAGCAAGAGCAACTGAAGATAGGTATGGAATTAACTTTGGATTTCGGGACATGCAGTACAACGCAGGCGTGGCCGCAGTGGCATAGATACTGCTTTAAACCTTAACGTTAACCCGAAAATAGTAAGCCATTTTTTTTCTGGAAGTGTTAAAAAGAATAGGTGAGTCTCCCACTAACGATTGGAAAAATAACCTCTTTTTAGGAAGAGAGGGGGAATAGATTCCAACCGCTTTGCAAGCATTCTTCACCTATCAATTTAGTGCTTACTCGTTTAGTATATAAGTTTTAAGTAAATCTACTTATTTTAGAATGATTTTTGCATCAATTTCTTAATATGATTTAAAGAAAAGCTTTATTGACAAATAGATAACTATGCTTAAATTTGAAGCTGAATAAAATGAACAAAAAACCCAAGGTCTGCCTTGTTTCTTGCAGCGTTCTAAGACAGGAACTCGAGCATTTAGTAAATCAGGGCGAACTCGATGCAGATTTAGTTTTTGTCAGCAAATATTTCCACGTTGAATATGAGGCAGTGGAGAAAAACCTGCGCCGTGTTCTAGAACATACTCTGAAAAGTTCTAAGCGGAAAGTTGTGTTGGTTTATGGCGACCTCTGTATTGGGCCAAACGGCGAAATGAAAAAACTAGCGGATGACTACGGCATAGTTAAGGTTGACGCCGTCAACTGCGTTGGCTGTCAACTTGGCGGCAAAGGAAAATCATTAGAGGCTGACCCTGAACATAACTTGATGTTTATGGGTCCAGGCATGATAGAGTTCTTTAAGCACATGAAAGGTGAATTGCTTAAGCAAGGCATGGATGAGGCGGCTTTTGTGGGCATGTTTAGCGGCATCAAAGGCTTCGTGTTGTTGGACACGTGCGGTAACGCTGAAAAAATGAAAGAAGAACTGAAAGAAGCAGGACTTGAAGTGCCGATAATTGAAACACGAAAGGTGGGACTCGAGAACGTTAGGCGAGTGGTTTTTGATGCAATTTCAACATGCAAGTAGAGCCAAGTGACTCTTTTACAGCTTAAAAGTTAGGAAATTGATTGTTTGCTGTGTCACAGAGATACCGCAAATATTAAAGAACCATCTGCGTATAATGCAGACTATACCATTTGGGTGTGCTCTGGATGACGGAAACGGTTACTTCTCAGCCTATGAAGCGAGTTGAAGATTGGAAATCCCGGCTAATTGATTTGTCAAGGAAAAACAATCTTCTATACTTCAAAAAGAACAAGCGCGGAAACATGCCGATTTCGCAGCCTGATCCTCAGTCACTCTTTAATGCGCTTGTGCTGAAAAAGCGTCGTTTAGAATTTTGGATGCCTCCTGAAGAAACAAAGACTCCTGAACCACAAGAGAAGACACCAGTGAAAGGCAAAGGAAAAGGGAAGGCAAAAACCGCCAAAGTTGATGTAAAAGCTGCAGTTAAAGAAATCACTGTAGAAGAACCAAAACGTCCATCAGCAAATCAACTGGTTAGCGGAAACTTCACTCGTTTGGAAATTGAAAGAAACCTCAAAAGCTTGCAGTGGCGCTCACTTCTCGATTACCGAGAACGTGGTGTCCGAATTTTATACGCTGCTTTCGGCACCTTAAACTGGGTTGACCTGGAAAACAAAGAAAATGTTTCGTCGCCACTTATTCTTGTACCTTTAGAGTTAACACGAGATTCAATTCGCCAACCTTACACAATCGCTGTGCCTCCAGTTGAGGAAGAAGCTGTTCTAAACCCTGCATTGCAGGTTAAGCTGAAAAATGATTACAAAATTGATTTGCCCGATTTGCCTGAGGAATGGGAAACACAAGATTTAGCAGATTATTTCAATTTGGTTAATCAAGCTGTTGCTCAGATGGGTTGGAAAGCCGAGTTGTCAGTTGACCTTGGACTTTTCTCATTCCAAAAACTAGTAATCTATAAAGACCTTGAGGCCAACGCTGCTTTAGTTACGCAGCATCCTATTATTAGGGCAATCGCAGGCATCAAAGAAGACAACCTGGTTTTAAGCGGGTTGCCTGACGAGAAAGATGTTGACAAAATCGAGTTGCCTCCAACAACCTATCAGGTCCTAGACGCAGACAGTAGCCAACGAGTCTCAATCCAATATGCTCTGCATGGACAAAGCTTCGTGATGAAAGGCCCACCTGGCACAGGAAAAAGCCAAACAATCGCAAACATGATCGCCGAATGCATAGCCAACGGAAAATCTGTGCTTTTTGTCAGCGACAAAATGGCAGCCCTTGAAGTAGTTTACAAACGTTTAAGCGAAGTTGGTTTAGCGCATTTCTGCCTTGAACTTCACAGCAGCAAAGCCAACAAACAGCAAGTTGTAGCTGAGCTCAAACGCAGCCTCGACGAAAACCTTGTACCCCGCAAATTGCCCTCTGCTCACGAGTTTGAAAAAATGACTGAATATCGTGAGGCGCTCAATGGTTATGTTACGGCTTTGCATGAGAAGAGACCGTACTTGCAGAGAAGCGTGTATGAAGTTTTAAGTTTGATTTCAAGCCTTGAGCGAGTTCCATTTGTTCCCGTGGGTTTAACCGAATTGGATACATTGACCCCCCAGAAAATGCATGAACTAGAAGCACTTGTCTCTCAACTCAGCAAGGTATGGCAAGTAATCGAAGAACCAGACTTCCCATGGCTCGGATACCGCGCCGACGCCTACAATCTTGAAATCCGCTCTGAAGTATTAACAACACTTGAAAACATCAACGAAACATTGAGAGAGTTGCAGTTGGAAACTGAAGATTTCTCAGCTAAACTCGGGGTGTTTCCACCTGAGACTTTTGCCAAAATAAATTGGCTGCTTGAAGTAAGCAAGTTTCTATCTGAAAGCCCCAAACCAGACGCTTATTGGCTAACTAGCCCGAACGTCGACAAACTCTTAAGCGAAGCCAAAAGTTACAACGAAACTGCCTCATGGATTAAGAACACCCGCATTAGTCTAAATGAACGTTATAACGAATCGTTATTCAACTTGGCTTTGAACAGGTCAGCAGAAATCAAGCTCCATCTGGTCACTCTCAGCAAGATGCTTCCAGCCGTTGAACTGCAAGAAAGCGAGTTCTTACAAAAACAAGAAAGGCTTCTCGCCCTCATAAGAAACACGCAGTTGGCTTCGAAAAAGTGGCGTGAAACCTCTCAGGCGTTAGCCACGATGCTGGGGTTAGATAGCGATGGCCTGACCATCCTGCAACTTAAAGAACTATCGCAAATGGCAATGTTGGTTTTTTCTGTAGATAAGCCTGAGCCTCAATGGTTTGACGCTAAATATTTCGAGCAGGTCCAAGAAATAGTAACGAAAGCAAAACGGCTCTACCAAGACCACAGCTTGCTCAAAAGCAGATTAGACGAAACTTACACAGATGGCCTATACGAACTGGACCTTGACGGCCTCATAGCAAGATACAGCAGCAAATATCAAGGCTCTCTTAAAATATTCAACTCAGGTTACCGCAACGACCAAAAACAAATAGCCAGAGTAACCAATTATGGCAAAGTTCCTAAGACCATATTAAACGACCTTATTGACGCCCGAAAAGTCAAAAAGCTGCAGACTCAGATTGAAGATTCAGCTGAAACAGTCCGTACACTGCTTGGTCACTTCTATCATAAATCTAAAACAGACTTTCAAGGCGCGGAAAAAGCCATAGAGTTAACAAATGAGATTCGCAAACTTTCATGGGCAACAACAATTCCTGAAAACCTGCTTAAACTAATTACTAATGGTTCGAATCCTTCTCCGATGATTAAGAATTTAGGGTTAGAACTGCAGGAGTCAGTTAGTAAATGGGAACAACAAGCCAAAGACTTAGAACCTCTCTTACCTACAGACTTGCCTAAATCCACTTCATCCATAACTCAAACACTACTGCCCCTTCTTGAAGAATGGGCAAACGAAACAGAAAAACAGCTTAGCCCACTTTGTGCATTGACAAAAGAAACATTGTCAACTTGCAAGCAAGAGCCTCAAAACTACAAGCAACTATTAGACGACCTCAGAAACGCTGAAGAAATACGAAAGAAAGAAGCCACCATAATCGGAGAAAAAGCTCAGCTTCAAGAAAAATTCGGTTCCCGATTTCATGAACTGGAAACAAATTGGGAAGATGTCGTAGCAGTTCTTGAATGGACAAAGAGAGTTCAAGCAGCTTTTCTTGAAATTCCAGTTCCAGAAATCTTCGCAGTGATTGCGGCTCAAGGGCCAACCTCTGCGCCATCAAGCTTGGAGCTGAACCAAAGACTTGATGCTTCATTAAAGGTTCTTTCTGATTTTGGAGCCCGTTTTGAGGCTGAAATGAAATATCAAAACCAGAAACTGAAAGATTTAGAAATAAAAGTGATTGGTGAACGAATTCAGGCACTTCGAGACCGCGTAGATGATTTGCAAGTTTGGATTGACTTCAAAGATATCAAAAATCACTTTGCCCTTCGAGGCTTAGACCCGTTCTTTAATCGTCTAGCAGAGGAGCGAATTGCAGCTGTAGATTTAGGTGATGTTTTTCGTAAAGGAGTCTACCAAGATTGGATAAACAACCTCTACAATGAAGACCCCAAGTTGGGCAAGTTCAGAAGGGAAAACCACGAACAACTAATCGCAGACTTCAGAAAAATTGACCAAGACCTCATACGGCTCAGTTCCAGCATGGTTATTGAACAAGCAAACAGCCGAAAACCACAAGACATACTTATTCAAGCAGCCGATTCAGAAGCAGCCATTCTTCAGAAGGAAGCCGCAAAAAAGAGACAGTTGATGCCCATTCGCACACTTTTGCAAAAAATTCCTAATCTGCTGGTAAAACTAAAACCATGCCTACTTATGAGTCCAATAACTGTCAGCCAGTTCCTTCCCGCAGAAAGCAACAAATTTGATTTAGTCCTGTTTGATGAGGCATCCCAAATAGTTCCAGAAGATGCCATCGGTTCAATTTACCGCGGAAAAACTTTGGTTGTCGCAGGTGATAACAAACAGCTGCCCCCTACATCATTTTTCCAGAAAAACCTAATTGACGATGTTGACTGGGATGAACTCAGTGATGAAGACGTTGAAGTCTTTGATAGTATACTTGATGAGTGTTTAGGCATTGGATTGCCTGTTAAAACTTTGAAGTGGCATTATCGAAGCAGGCATGAAGGGCTAATTGCATTTTCAAACCATCGCTTTTACGATGACAATCTAATAACTTTTCCAGCAGCAAAAGCTCAAACTGACAGTTTAGGAGTAAAAATCGTTTATGTCCCAGATGGCATCTATGACCGCGGCGGCAAGAGAAATAACCCTGCTGAGGCAGAGAAAGTCGCTGACCTTGTTTTCGAGCATTTTCGCCTTTATCCAAAGAAAACCTTGGGCGTAGTGACTTTCAGCATTGCTCAAATGGAAACAGTTGAAGAAGCCATAGACCGCCGCCTCAAAGAGCAGCCAGATTTTGAGCAGTTCTTCAAGGAAGATCGACTCGAAGGCTTTTTCGTCAAAAACTTAGAGAACGTTCAAGGTGACGAACGGGATGTCATATTCTTCAGCGTTGGCTACGGTTACGATCAGGAGAAACAGATGACAATGAACTTTGGACCCTTAAACAAGCCTGGCGGCGAACGACGCTTAAACGTTGCAGTCACCCGTGCCCGAGAAAAAGTCGTACTGATAAGTTCAATCAAAGCTACTGATATTGACCCCGAAACCAAAGCAATCGGCGTACAAACACTCCGCTATTATCTTGATTATGCTGAGCATGGACCTGAAACATTAGAATCAGTTAAGACAAAAGAGGGCGAATTTGACTCAGCATTAGACGAAGACGTAGCGGCGGAAATCAAAAAAATGGGCTACGAAGTAGTCCCGCAAGTAGGTTGTAGCGGTTACAGAATTGATATCGGTGTTTCTGACCCAGTTAATCCCGGATCCTTCTTGCTTGGCATAGAATGTGATGGCGCCACATACAAATCCAGCAGCAGTGCACGAGACCGAGATCGTCTGCGAGAGCAAGTGTTAAGGCAACTGGGATGGCGTATTCACCGTATTTGGTCACCAGCTTGGGTTGCAAGACGTGACTCTGAAATCAGGCGGCTAAAAGATGCTCTTGAACAAGCACAGCAGTTCCAGCTTGAAAAAGATGCTCTGAAACCAGTAATCGATGTTAAGGCGGATAATGCCCCTGAGACTGATGTGCAAAGAAACCAATTTGGAGGCGTTGAAAAAATCGGCGTACCCTACAAAATTCAGCCCCTTAAAGCCACTTTTAATCCTTACATCAAAGTTGCCACTGCCAACAAAACATATGATTCAAAACAGAAAAACGAGTTTCATTTTCCAGAAAACAGAGAAACCCAAACAAAACTCCTAGCTGAACTTATACAAAAAGAAGGTCCAGTTCACTTTCAGTACGCAGTTGAACGTTTAGCAGCCGCATTGGGCGTTAAACAGGTTACTTCGCAGATAACTCACGCTGTAAAAGAAGCACTCAACAACTTGCTGAGAGAACAAAAAGTAGTAATTAAAGGCAGTTTTCTTTGGCCGCCTGAACTTAAACAGACCCCAATTCGAGTTCCAATCCAAGGTATACCTGAATCAAAACGCAAACCCGAATATATTGCTCCTGAAGAAGTGGAATCAGCTATGCAACTGGTAGCCCAATACGCGTTAGGAATAAGCGAAGATTCATTGATTGCTGAGACTGCAAAAGTGTTCGGATTAAACCATTCAGGCCAAGACGCCAAGGTAGTGTTTTCTGAAATACTTAAGCGGCTGATACGGGACAGAAAACTCGTCTGCAAAGACGATGTTGTTACCGCTGCTTAATCTTTATTTATCTCTTTTATTAGAACTGGCAAATCATTTAATGATGTTATGATGTAGTTTGCCCCGTTGTTTTTCAATTGTTCCAAGGTAGACATTCCAGTTGGTAAACCAACTGCAATTGCTTTTGCTTCCTGAGCACTTTGCATGTCAACGATGCTGTCTCCAACTATTAAAGCGGCTTGCGGGCTAACACCTAACGCTTTAAGCGCCACTTCAAATTGTTCTGTGCTGGGCTTAACATATTTCACTTTGTCTCTGGTAACTACAACTTGGAAGAAATCGTGAATCTTGAAACGTTTAAGGATGTAATTTACGGCTTTTTCACCGCTGGTAGTGCATAAACCTATCTTCAGGTTCATCCGCTTCAACTCCTTTAGCGTTTCATTGGCTCCCACCTGCAAATTTGTAGATGAAGCAGCCTCCATCTCATATTTCTCTGCGATAGATAATACTTGACTGCGAACATCAGCAAAGGTTTCAGCGGGTTTACCACTATTTTTCAGGAAAATCTCTGCTTTTTTCAGCATTTCAAAAATGCTTTCATTAACATCTACGAGGGACGTAGGAACGCCCATTCTTATAAGGTAGCTTCTTACTTCTGAGCGAAGTGTTTTGTAATCTAGGTTGAAGTGGGCAAGTGTTCCGTCTAAATCAAAGATTACTGCATCTACTGGCACATTTATCCCTCCGTTATTGATGGTGAAACTGGGTTAACACTTGTCCTAGTAGAAATATACTTTGTGGTAACAGGATTGAATTGTCTTGCGTTAGGTTAATAACTATAATAGCGCATGGATGGTTTGAGTGCCTATGAATTTGGATGAGTACACTAAAGAGAGGCTTTGGCAGCTACTTGTAGAAACGGTTCATGCTTCCGTTATGTATCCGACCCATAAAGCCTACACCCGCGACACCATTTTGCCGCAGGAAGCCGATGTTTCGGCAGTTGAGCTTGCAGGAAGACTGGGAATGCCACTTGGTGAAGCGTTGGTAATCCTCAACGAGCTCATTCAAGAAAGTCAAGCGCCTGTTTGAATGCTGGTTTTTCCTGTTAACGCTCTTATTTTTTGTTCAAGTGGTATATTATTTGAAGCGGTTAGGCACCGTTATATTTATATGTGCATATCGTTCCATAAAAAATAGGTAAAAAAAATGAATCTAACAAGAAAAATACTGACAGTCGTATTAATCATCATAATTGTGTCAGCAATAGGTGCAGCTGCATACATTTACGAACAAAACACAAAAACGAACAGTCAGCCAACTCCAACACCGACACCTTCACCTACACCATCTGCATCTCCAAGTTCTTCGCCTTCTGCATCTCCCAGCCCTTCACCATCATCATCCCCTACAGCAACCTCATCGCCAACTCCATCGCCAACTCCATCATCAGCTGCAAGCCCTACTCCTTCGTCTTCCCCTACGCCGTCACCATCACCAACTCCAACCCCTAGCCCAACAACGTTAACAGTCTCTTCAACTACAAGTCTCCATGACACGGGATTGGAGGACAATGGAACAGGCAACATAAAAGATGCTTTCCAAACTAAATATCCATGGATAACAGTGAACTTTCTTGCACAAGGAACCGGCGCTGCCATACAAACCGCCCAAAGAGGGGATGCAGACATGATACTTGTTCATTCCCCATCGCAAGAAGCCACTTTCTTATCAGGCGGATATGGAGTAGACCGCAAAATCATAGCATACAATTTCTTTGTAATCCTTGGACCAGCAAGTGACCCAGCAGGCATCAAAGGTATGACTAATGTGAGCCAAGCTCTGAGAAATCTCTACAATGCAGCACAAACAAATAGTCAAGTCGTATGGGTCACTAGAAACGATGGTTCAGGAACAGCCACCGCAGAGAGTAATCTTTGGAAGGCCGCAGGTTACACCTACACTACACTAGTTCAGAATACAACTTGGTTCAAATCTACGGGTTCAGGCATGGGCGCTTCACTACTGGTCGCTGACCAACTAAACGGGTACATCCTTTCAGATATGGGCACCTACCTTGCCTATTCCAGTTCCAGTGCTATACAACCCATACAACTGAAAATTGAGATTCAAGCACAACAAGCTCTGCTAAATGTGTACAGCGCAATAATTGACAACCCACAAAACGCCAATTTGACCAATATTAACTTTAACGCTGCGATCTTATTCGTCAACTATCTAGTTTCCGCCGAAGGCCAACAATTGATTGCAAATTATGGAATTTCAACTTACGGACAGCAACTGTTTCTCCCGTTTGTACCATTAGCTAGCGGTACTGCATCTAACGCCACATTGCTCGGTTGGATTCAAAGCTATTCTTATATGAACTATAATACGGCAACCAACGCAGCAATAATCAACGCTAGTGGAACTGAATGTCCAACACAATACCGATACAATGCAGGCAACTTGTACGCCCAAACTTACGATACAGTGGTAGCAAACATGAACCTTAGCGCTTCAATAAGCCTTCCAAACTACTACATTACGGACGGCCAACAAATCACATTTGCGCAGCCAGTGCCGATTCAAAGTAGCAGCAAAGTGAACAAGGCATAGTCTTAGGAAAAGCTCAAATAAAATTTCCCTTATTTTCTTTTGTGATATGCATGGCTGATATTATCGTTCCAGCCTTTAAGCAAGCAATCAATTTGATAACAAGCGGCAATCCTGAAGTCTACGCTACAGTTTACAGAACCATTTATGTTGCAGGCTTAGGAACATTATTGTCATGCGTTTGGAGTATTCCAATCGCCGTAGTTTTAGGCTTATACAATTTCAAGGGAAAATGGTTTATCAAAGGTCTCTTTAACGCGTTAATAGGCATACCGACCGTTGCTTTAGGGCTGCTTTTGTATTTGCTTTTATCAAGGCAGGGTGAATTTGGTTCCTTTCACCTGTTGTATACACTCAATGGCATCGCAATCGGACAAGCCATACTAGTTACGCCAATAATTGTAAGTTTCACGGCAAATGCTCTTGGAGCAGCCGATACTCAACTTCGAGACCTAGCCAAAACCCTTGGAGCATCAGGTTTCAGAACTAATTTAACTCTTATTCGCGAGACAATTTGGTCGATGGTGCTTTCTATTACGGCGGGTTTTAACAGGGGTTTTGGAGAACTTGGCATCGCGACAATTGTTGGTGGTAATCTGCTGGGAGAAACAAGAGTTTTGACCACTGCTATTGCTTTGGAAATCAATTTTGGAAGTTTCGATACTGCAATGGCATATGCGTTAATCCTTATAGCAATAGTGATAGCTTTAGCGTTAACCATCGCTCTAATCGAGCGCATCAGACAAGATGAAGGAGGATGGAATAGGCTATCCTTATGGCGAGGTTTAGGCGGGAATTAATGACATGAGCGTTCAAATGCAACTACTAGATATCAAAAAAAGCTACCGCAATGTAAAAACATTAAATTCAGTGTCCTTAGAACTGCAGGGCGGTAAAATAATCGTTCTCTTAGGAGTCAACGGAGCAGGTAAAACAACGCTTATGCGCATAATGGCTGGTTTAGAAAGCGCTGACAGCGGACAATTACTCTTTAACCACCAAAATATCGATTGTAAAGCTTTACGTCAAGTAGCCACATTGGTTTTTCAGAAAACTGCTATGTTCAGCACTAACGTCTATGATAACCTGGCTTATGGTCTGAGAATACGAAAAGAGCCAAAAAACGAAATCAAAAAGAAAGTCGCTGAAGCCCTACAAGCAGTAAGACTTTCAGATTTCGAGAAACGCAAGGCCAGAAAAACCTCAGGCGGTGAGCAGCAGCGATTAGCTTTGGCTCGAGCATTCTTGCTTGAATCTCATGTTTTGCTTTTGGATGAGCCGACAGCGAATTTGGATCCTAACAGCGCTTCTATTATTGAAAAGGCAATTGTCAGCCGAAAAAGCCCTGACCGCATTATAGTAATGGCCACTCATAACCTTACCCAAACAAGACGTATAGCAGATGAAATTGTCCATATATACAATGGGAATATTGTTGAAGTGGCAAAAACGGAAGATTTCTTTGAACAGCCCAAAAGTGAAATATCCCGTAAATTTGTCAACGGAGAACTAGAATTTTAGTTGCTTTCTCACAGTTTATTGGCAAAAATACCATTTCTCTGTCCCTGATTAGTTTATATGGGTTTTAAGACATAACCATTCTAGATGCTTCCTAACAAAAAACATAAGCTTTCCTGCAAAGTCTGGATAGAATACAAAGACCAACCAGTAATCGGCAAGGGCGGAGCGGAAATTCTGGAAGCTATTGAAAAGGAAAACTCAATTTCTAGAGCTTCCGAAACCTTAGGAATGTCCTACCGTTACGTCTGGAATTACATTGATGATATTCAAAAAACTCTAGAACAATCAATTGTCGAAACCTACAAGGGCGGGAAATCAGGTGGCGGCGGAGCAAAGCTGACTGATTTAGGTAGAAATTTACTTGCGGAATATAAGCAAGTTGAGGGTTACATGGATAAAGTTTTGTCAAGTTCAGGAAAATTGGAGGTGAAAGATGTGAAGTTGAGTGCAAGGAATCGTTTTAAAGGAAAAGTCGTTTCTGTTGAAAAAGGCGTAATTACAGCCAAAGTTAAGGTCGAAGTAAAAATGCCCGTAACGGTTACAGCAGTCATAACAAAGGATGCGGTTGAAGACTTGGACATTAAAGTCGGTGATGAAGTCGAAGCAATCGTGAAGTCAACAGAAGTAATGATTGCTAAATAATTCTTTTTCTCTATTAGTTTTTAATAATTATTTTTTTTAGAGTTTCGTTTCCCAAAGTAGGGTAACCTCTTTTTGATTCAAAAATACTAAGCAAAATAATTTAAAACTAAGCACTCATATTTGTTAGTGCTTCCATCAAGATAACTGGGTAGACCTCCCCCGGTTCATGAAAGTATGTTGACATATGTTGAAAACCAATAATTTGTACATGAGAAAAATCAAATATCAATTGAATTCAGTTGAAGGGCGCATAGCGAATTCAAGAAACTTTGACCCCTTTCTTATGCACTATGGGTAAAGGGATAAGAATGAGAGAGTTCAGCGTTTACTCGACAACGTACCTGTAAGTGACATGTTCGCCTGCAGTTGAGCTTTTCCTTGTAATTTTCAATACGTCGCCTGGCTTTGCGCCAATGACTTTCACTGCGGGGTCGCCTGACTTTATCTGTGGCATTTGGTAGGGCTTAACCTTAAATTGAGCGAGAAGCTGGTTTTTTTCTTTTTCAGGCAGGATTTCATGGAATGGAACAAGTGCGTGTTCGAAAATGTCGAAAACTGGGAATGACTTGGGAAGTAATTCGACTTGTTTCTTTTTAGCGCCTAGCTTAACAGCATGTGTATAGCGTCCTTCGGTTACTACGATTGCACGGTCGATTTCTTTTTCTTTCATCACTTTGTAGAGTGTGTTCATGGCTGCGATGCCGACAGTTGCCTCGCCAAGTATGCACCAGATGAGCGCTTTCTCCTTGTCCTGTGGAATATCGATTATGTAGCCGACTGCGCCTTCAGATTTTTCTTTTTTAATTAACTTGTATTTTCGTAGTTTAATTAGGACTTCAGCTTTGCGTTCTTCTATTGTTTCAATTTTAGCGCTCAAACTATAAACCTCAAAGATGGAATACGCGAAAACCATAAGAAACTATTGCCCTTAAACTTTTCCCCCTTAAAAATGATTTTGAGTAAGTTTGGGTGAACGGGCTAAAGCAGCCGAGAGGCATAGCGAAAGAGAAAGTGCTTAAACCTATATTGTCTCAACAACCAAATTAGCGTTCCTTTAAGATTCCCGCTTTGGATGGTCCCGCTGTTTTTGCCATTCATGAGGCGTTTATGGGAAAAAAGTCGTTGAACATAAAATAGCTTCTTTCAGACTAAGCCTCGGTCTCGTTCTGCGACTTTTCTTGCTTTTTCAGAGTTAGAATTAGGCGGGCCCGACGGGAATTGAACCCGCGACCTACGGATTAAGAGTCCGCCGCTCTAGCCTGACTGAGCCACGGGCCCGCTGTGTCTTTATCGAAATGGGACTTAAAGACAGGTTATTTATTTCCATGCTCTTATTCCCATTTCCCATGTCATTTACTCCCAGAGAGTGTTTTTCATAAACTCTTTTGTTATTAATAAATCCTAGGTAGTGAGTATTCGTTTGCTATTTCCTCTTTCTCGCCACTGCCCGCATCAAGATCTTTGATTTGCTTAAGCGTAAGCTCACTCGCTAAGCCTTCGCCATCAGTCGTGCGCTTGACGTCCGCATCATGAATAACTACAAATTGGCTGTCCTTGGTTTTTCTTATGTCTAACTCAACTGCGTCTACACCGATTTCTAGCGCTTTCTTAAAACTCGTTAACGTATTCTCAGGCGCATAAGCTCTAGCGCCCCTGTGACCAATGCGCAACATAACAAATTCTTCTCATCGATAGAATAATACGTTTTGTTAAGGCACTAAATAGACCAAGGATAGATAAATTCCTAGACAATGAGGAAAGGTCAAAAAAGAGGGTTGGTAGTGTTGAACGCTTATATATTATTTACAGCTCAACTGAAAGATTGAGGAGTGCCCGATGCATTTTCACGAAAAAGTTGTTCTAAATCCAATAGGTTATGTCAAAACCGAAGCTGTTGGCGACGAAGTTAAAGATAAATCGAGGGTATCACAGATCGTCCTTAATGATGAGTTAGTTCCAGCTTTAGATGGCATTACTGGTTTTTCGCATGTGTTTGTTATTTTTTGGATGAGTCAAATTCCAGAGGATAAACGCTTGATTCTTAAAGTTCATCCGCGAGGCAGAATGGATATGCCTCTGCTTGGAGTCTTCGCTACAAGAACGAACCTTCGACCCAACCCTATAGGGCTGACACTTGTTGAGCTGCTGAAAGTTGAAGATAATATTTTGACTGTTCGCGGTCTTGACGCTTTCGATGGCACACCAATTTTGGACCTTAAGCCTTTTGATTCTTGGGACAATGCTGAGATAGCCAGAGTTCCTGAGTGGTGGATTAAACTAAACGAGGAAAAACCAAAGAATCTATAGTAGCTCTTGGATGCCGTATTTTGCATCAAGAACTTTCAGCAGCTCAGCTCTAAGTTCTTCACCCTTTAAGTCAGCATCTTTAACTACACCAATTTCTTGCGCAAATTCTGGCTCTTTGCAAGCATCTTTCAGCCAGTTTTCAAAATCACCTCGGTAGAGGTGAAATTCAAGAGAATCAGCGCTGATCTGTTTTGTATTTTCATAGAATTCACCAAGCGTTTTTGCGGTGAGGTCTGTCGGCTGGTTAATGCCGTAATAAAAGTGAAAACCCATCCCTTCCGGAACCGTCACGAACGCTTTTAGGGCTGCTTTTCCTTTGGTAGTTATGCCAAATCCGTTTCCAACTTTTTGTAGAAAGCCTTCTTTCGCTAGTTCTTGGACTTTCTGGATTGTTTGGTTTGGATCCAAATTTACTTTTTTAGCAAACATGTTTATGTCCATGCGGCTTGTGGCTTCACTTAAGGCCTTTAAAACTTTGAATTGTTCTTCTTTCAATGGGGTCCCTCAATCGATGATTATTCTACATTTAATATTGCTGAACGGAAATTTAAGTCTCTTAGCAATTGTTAGCGCAAAAGCAAACACTCGAATAATAACAACCTTATTTAGCTCTCAAAACTAACAACGTTATGGTGAGAACTGTTGGAAAAGAATTACATACTCATTTTAGTTGCCACTAAAGATAAATTAGAAGCGGAAAAAATAACAAAGGCGCTTTTGAATGAACGTTTAATTGCGTGTGGGAACATCACTGGTCCGGTCACGTCTTATTTTCATTGGTCGGGCCAAATTGAGAAGTCTGAGGAATGTTTAGTTGTTATGAAATCGCGTACGGACCTGTTCGCGCAAGTTACTGAACGCGTGAAGGGCTTGCATAGCTATGAGGTTCCTGAGATTTTGGCGCTTCCGATTGCTGATGGTTCGAAAACTTATCTTGATTGGATGAGCGCTGTCCTTCAATGATGTACATTTCTGCACTGATAAGCCTTAAATAATGCATTGCAGTATGCTTCTGAACCATAAGGAAGCATGACAAATGGGGAATCGCCTTTGGGGCACAAACAACAACCACCAAACCAGCTAATCCCCTAAAAATCAAGAAAGTCACATTCACCCAACAACCACTCGAAATATTCTCAAAACTCCAAAAACAATACCAAACAACCTACCTTTTGGAGTCCATTGAAGGACCAAAAAAACTTGCGCAATACTCCTTCATCGGGTTCGACCCAAAAATAACAATTCAATCAAAAAAACAAGAAGCCAGAATAAAAAATGAGAGAACAAACGAAACTGTTGTGAAGAAAACAAGTGATCCACTGCAACTCATAGAAGAACTCCTGAAATACGAAGCGGTCACAAACAGCAAATTCCGTTTTATAGGCGGAGCAGTCGGCTACATTTCTTATGATGCAGTCCGTTATTGGGAAAAACTGCCTGAAAAATCACGGTCTGATTTGGGTTTCCCTGATTTAGAAATGGGCATATTTGACGACGGATTCATATTCAACCACACACAAAAACAAGTATTCTACTACTACCGAACCGAGAACCGCCTATCCGAAATAGAAAGCCTTCTCAAACAACCAACTGACACTGAAGAATTAATTAGCACTCAACTCAAAATAAACACCAAAAAAGAGAATTTTGAAAAAGCAGTAGAAAAAGCAAAAGAATACGTAACTGCAGGAGACATTTTCCAAGTTGTCCTCTCAAAACGTTTCCAACTCCAAATAAAAGGTAGCTTAATCCCGTTTTACCAGTCTTTGCGCACCATTAACCCTTCTCCCTACATGTACTTCTACAAGTCAGACGATCATCAGATTGTCGGATCCAGCCCAGAAATGCTTGTCCGCGTTGAAAATAGAATGGTGGAGACTTTCCCAATTGCCGGAACCAAACCCATTTCTGAAAACCCAGTGGAAAACAGCAAATTATCCCATGAACTGCTATCTGACCCAAAAGAACGAGCCGAACATGTAATGCTTGTAGATTTAGCGCGGAACGACATTGGCAAAATCTCCAAGTATGGCAGCGTTCGCGTGCCTGAATTCATGAAAGTTCATCAGTACAGCCACGTTCAGCACATTGTGTCGCAAGTTGTGGGTGAACTTAAGGATAACCTGCAAAGCTATGATGCGTTGAGAGCCGTTTTTCCAGCCGGAACCGTTTCTGGAGCACCAAAAGTGCGCGCGATGGAAATCATTGATGAACTTGAACCAAACAGGCGTGGTCCTTACGCTGGTGCAGTCGGCTATTTCTCGTACAATGGCAATGCAGACTTCGCCATAACAATTCGCACGCTCTTCGCCGACCAAAACCAAGCGTACATTCAGGCTGGCGCCGGAATTGTGGCGGATTCGGTTCCAGAGTGCGAGTGGTTTGAAACCGACCATAAAGCAAAGGCGCTGATGCAGGCGCTTGAAAAATCAGGAGGCACAAAAAATTGAAGGCTCTTGTTATTGATAATTATGATTCGTTTGTTTACAATCTTGTCCAATACGTAGGTGAACTTGGTGCAGAAACAATCGTTTTCAGAAACGATCAGGTAAATCTGAAACAAATAGCTGAGCTTAAACCCGACCGCATCGTGATTTCGCCTGGGCCAGGCACACCTGAAGATGAACGCTACTTTGGCGTCTGCACAAACATCCTGCAAACGATGAGCCAGACAATTCCCACTTTAGGCGTTTGCTTGGGCCACCAAGGCATAATCAACGCTTACGGCGGAAAAATTATCCATGCAAAACGGCTTATGCACGGCAAAACCTGTGTAATAAAACATGACCAAAAAGGCATCTTCACAGACGTACGAAATCCCTTCACGGCAACACGATATCATTCGCTTGCAGGAGAACGCTGCTCTATTCCTTCATGCCTAGAAATCACCGCAGAATCCATCGAAGATGGAGAAATCATGGGCGTCCGGCATGTGAAGTTCCCGATTGATGGAGTGCAGTTTCATCCTGAATCGATTCTCTGCGAAGACGGCAAAATCATAATTAAGAATTTCTTGGAAGGCAGGTGACCGCAATGATTAGGGAAGGCATACAGAAACTTATCGAAGGCTCAAGCTTAACAACAGTCGAATCGGGTGAAATCATGCGTGAAGTCATGTCTGGCAAAGCAACAAACTCGCAAACAGCCGCTTTTCTAACTGCGTTGCGAATGAAAGGCGAGGAGGTTGAGGAACTAATCGCTTTTGCCCGCGTTATGCGTGAGCATTGTAACCAAATACATCCCAATGTGGGGAATCGTCTTGTGGACACTTGCGGGACTGGCGGTGACAAGATAAAAACCTTCAATGTCAGCACTGCAGCCGCCTTTGTCATTGCTGGTGCTGGAGTTGCTGTTGCTAAACATGGAAACAGGGCGGTTACCAGCAAAAGCGGAAGTGCTGATGTACTTGAAAAACTTGGTTTAATCCTAAACTTGGAACCGAAGGCGGTGGAGAGAATCATAGAAAATTTTGGCATAGGTTTCATGTTTGCCCCAGCTTTTCATCCAGCTATGAAGTATGCGGCTGAAACAAGACGGGAAATCGGTATCCGAACCGTATTCAACCTTCTGGGTCCATTAACTAATCCTGCATGCGCTAATGCTCAACTGCTTGGCGTTTACGATGCTAAACTTACGGCGCCAATGGCTTATGCTCTTCAACGGTTGGGATGCGAAGAAGCCATGGTTGTGCATGGCTTAGATGGCTTGGATGAAGTGTCAACGGTTGGCAAAACAGTGATTGCGCATTTAAAAGGTGGCGAAGTCACTGAACTTGAAGTCTCTCCAGACGATTTTGGAGTAAAAACAGCCTGTATCGATGACTTAAAGGTGGCAACTCCTGATGAAAGCGCTGAAACCTTATTTAAAATTCTTAGCGGCAACCTTACCCACGGTGATCCTAAAATGGAGTTTGTGCTTGTTAACAGCATAGCAGGAATAATTGTCGGTGGAAAAGCAAAAAACTTTGAAGAAGGCATGGAGCTAGCTCGAGAATCAATCGATAACGGAGCGGCTTACAAGAAGCTTAAAGATTTGATTAAAGCGTCAGGCGGCAGCCTTTCAAAACTTGAGGAGTTGGAAATAAAATATGAGTGATTTTCTGGATGTATTGGCCCGTGTTGCTCAAATAACTATTGATAGCGAATATTATGACGAGATAAAATCCATGGACGGCGTTTGTGTAAGTCTAAAAAAATCGATTTTAGATTGCAAAGTCAACCCAATCATAACAGAAATTAAAGCTGCTTCCCCGTCGGCAGGTGTAATCAGAAGAAATGTTCAACCAAGCATGATTGCAAAAGCTATGGAACGGGGCGGAGCTGTAGCCTTATCTGTGTTAACCGAACCAAAACAGTTTGACGGTTCCTTAGAAGCGTTGGCTCAAGCTCGACAATCAGTAAAGCTTCCAATCCTCATGAAAGACATTGTCTTAAGCCCTATACAAATCCAAGCAGCGTCAAAAATCGGCGCAAGTTCCGTTTTGTTAATTCAGGCGCTTTTTGATCGAGGTTACAGCGAAAAGACTGTTGACGAAATGATTGCGGGTGCTCACATGCTTGGGCTTGAGGTTTTGCTTGAAACCCACACGCTTTCCGAATTTGTTTCTGCTCTACAATCAGATGCTGACTTAATTGGAATAAATAACCGTGATCTGGCAACATTAAAGGTGGATTTGAACGTGACAAAAACAATCATTCAATCAATAAATCCCAAAAACAAAATTGTTGTTAGCGAAAGCGGAATAAAATCTCCATCCGACGTACATTTCCTTCGTGAAAGCGGTGCATCAGCTTTCCTAATTGGTTCAGCCATAATGTTAAGCGATAATCTTGAAGAAAAAGTTAGGGAGTTTGTGAATGCAAAATGAAAATAACCAATTACCCAGTTAATGGCAAATACGGAAAATATGGTGGTCGCTTTGTTCCCGAAGTCTTGATGGAGACAATTAAGGAACTAGAAGAGGCATACGACAAGGCATGTAAAGATCCCAGTTTCCAGAAAGAACTCGATTATTATCTCGCGGAGTTCGTAGGCAGGCCAACCCCACTCTACTTCGCTGAGAACCTAACCCGAAAGCTTGGAGGTGCCAAAATTTACCTCAAACGCGAAGACCTAGCCCATGGCGGAGCACACAAAATAAACAACACCATCGGGCAGGCGCTCTTGGCTAAACGGATGGGTAAAACCCGTGTTATTGCCGAAACAGGTGCAGGTCAACACGGCGTAGCTACAGCCATCGCTTGTGCAGCTTTAGGCTTGAAAGCTGAGATTTACATGGGCATAGAAGACTGCGAAAGGCAACGGCTTAACGTTTTCCGAATGAAACTTCTCAATGCGCAAGTGCATCCTGTGGACACTGGCTCAAAAACCCTTAAAGACTCCATAAACGAAGCCTTTCGCGATTGGGTTACAAACCTTGAAAACACATATTACTTAATTGGCTCAGTCGTTGGTCCTCACCCGTACCCGATGATTGTTAGGGATTTCCAAAGCGTAATCGGCAAAGAACTTAAGGCGCAATTCCGCAAAAAAGAAGGCAAACTCCCCGATGCGTTAGTTGCTTGTGTGGGAGGCGGAAGCAACGCCATGGGCACCTTCTATCCCTTCGAAAACGACGAGGCAGTTGAGTTTTATGGTGTCGAGGCTGCTGGCGAAGGCTTAGAAACAGGTAAACACGCCGCCTCTCTTGGTGCAGGAGCCGAAGGTGTGTTTCACGGCATGCTAACCTATGTTCTCCAAGACAGCAATGGGCAAATACAGAACACAAGCAGCGTTTCTGCAAGCTTAGACTATCCTGGTGTTGGACCCGAACATAGCTTTCTAAAAACGCTTAAGCGGGCTCAATATGTTTCAGCTACGGACAAGGAAGCCGTAGACGCATTCTTGGTCTTATGTAAAGAAGAAGGGATTCTTCCTGCATTGGAATCGTCACATGCGGTAGCCTACGCAATGAAACTCGCTCCTAAAATGAAGAAGACCCAGTCAATTGTGGTGACGCTGTCTGGGCGCGGAGACAAAGACGTGGAAACCATAGCAGACTACATAGGGGCAAGAATATGAACGCAATAAGTAAAGCATTCCAAAAAGCCAAAGCAAAAGGCAACGGGGCGCTCGTTGGCTACATCATGGCTGGAGACCCAAAACCTGAGCTGACGCCCAAAATTACTGATACCCTAATCAAGGGCGGTGTTGATGTTTTGGAGCTGGGTTTGCCTTTTTCTGACCCGATTGTTGATGGACCAACAATTCAAGCGGCAAGCGTACGCGCCTTAACCGCAGGAACAACGCCTGCAAAAGTGCTGGAGATCGCTAAGCAGATTCGACAAAGCCACGACGTACCAATCGTAATAATGACCTATTACAATCCAGTATTCAGGATGGGGCTGGAGAAGTTTTTCAACTCAGCCAAAAAAAGCAAGGTTGACGGCGTTATCGTTCCAGATTTACCAGTTGAAGAAGCCGCTGATTACATAAAAGCAGCAAACAAATCTGGGATAGACACAATTTTTTTGGCAGCGCCATTTACCTCTAATGAGCGGCTTGCGAAAATTGTTGAGTGCTCTTCAGGTTTTCTTTATCTTGTGTCCCACTTCGGCGTTACGGGTGCGCAGTCAGCGGTTGAGGATTCAACTATTCAGCTAATCAAGCGGGTTTTGCCTTTCACGTCCAGCAAGATTCCGTTGGCGGTAGGGTTCGGCGTCTCGAAGCCTGAACATGTAGCACGAATTATCGGAGCAGGGGCTGACGGCGTTATCGTTGGAAGCGCATTCATTAATGTGATCAAGAATTGTCAGGAAAATATCGACAAGCTGCTTAAGGAATTAGAGGCAACCGCTTCTGAACTCAAAAAGGCGACAGAATTTCAATAATAGCCTCTTTTGCCCTTTTGAGGAAAGGATTATGTATCCAACCTTTTAGATAGCAGTAGCAGTCAGTTGGCGCATGTATAAAACCAATAGAAGGGGTAAATTGCTCAATAAGGTTAGCTTCACAAAATTGGTAATTGAAGGCTTGCCCCTCTCTATAATTCTAATTGGAGTTGCATTCGTTTCATTTTCACTAGGGCCATATCAAACTTATGACACGCAAATGGAATTCGAAGCTGCGTCAAATGTACTTAGAATGGGGATTCCATTTGTGAAAGTTTTCGGGACTGTGATTGACCAGCCGCCCCTAGGATTCTACACGGAAGCGGCATTCTTCAGAATTTTTGGTTTGTCAACAAACACAGGCGTAGCCCTAGTGACTCTTTTTGGGCTTGGATCTGTCGCCTTATTGTATGTAATTGGAAAGCGATTTTACGGCAAATCCACAGGATTGCTTGCTGCCGCCCTGTTTGGTTTGAACCCATGGCAAGTCGTACTATCAAGAAGCTTCCTTATCGATTCGCAATGTCTTTTCTTGAGCCTACTCTGTTTGTACATAGGCATTTTGGCTATCAACAAAGTTTCAGTTAAGCTTACTTTGGTTGCAGGACTGGTTTTTGCCGCCGCTGTCCTAACAAAGTTTTTTGCTGTTTTCGTACTCATCCCCTTACTCTTATTCTACATTTACTCCCGACCGAAAAGAACAAAGCAGGTACTTAGCCAACTAGCTGCATTTTTTATTCCAGCGCTTGTGTTTTCTCTTTTCTGGTATCAAGTTTTTCTTGGTCGCTCGTTATTTTCGATTTTTGATAACAACAATGTTACCAGCGTAATTCCTGCAAGTACTCATGTTGTTCCTTCTCCTTTTTTTGTGACTAATTTTCTTTTGAATTATGGGGTAGGATTGTACTTTCTAGTTGCAGCTGCTTTCTCCCTGGTTTTGGTTTTATCGCTTAAAAGATATTTTTCAAAAGTAGTTATTGTTGATTTGATATGCTTAGCGACAATAGCCTTTATTTTAAGCGTCAATTTTGTTATGGGAGCAGTTTTCAAGCTTAACGTACCATATTTTAGCGCCATTAAATATGATTTTCAAGCTTTGCCATTTCTTGTTTTGTTAGTGGGTTCCCTAATAACAAAGAGCCTTGCAACATTTAGAGCAGCAAAATCAACGGTCCACCTGAAAAAACATATGCTCTATTTGGTTGCCGCGTCAGCGGTAATACTGTTTGCTGCATCGTTGATTTCAAGCATGTTTTATACAAATGCGCTTTCGACACGCGATTACCTGCAGTACAGAGTTGAGCCGCAAGTTAATTACGGATATGCGCTGTCGACCACTACACCGCTAACAGCCAGCAGTTCTCTCATAACGTTTCAATATTTGGGGTTCGCAGTTGTGTTGTCTGGACTCTTGCTTGGACTATTATGGACGTGTAGACATAAGCTCCAGCGGCTATTCAAGCGAGAAAACGTTCAAAAAACTTAATCTATAGCTACTTAGTGGCTTTTTTTCGGAATTTTAACAATAGATTAAATTAATTATCTGCACAAAAGGGTAATCATGAAAAATTCTGAATGCACAATCTACATCATGTTCAAAGATAGTTGGATACAGAAGTTCAGAAAGGAAAAAGATGGTTGGAAAGAATACAGTCGGAACGGTACAGTTCGTTCGTGCACTGCAGAACAATTCATTTCTCATATCCTTCCTCCTTTAGCTGGAATAAAAGGGCCAAAAGTCACCGTCAAGGTTGAACCCGACGCTAAGATTGAGATTTAGTGTGCTCAAGACCTTGTTTAGTTTTCATAAGATTGATTTTTGAACTCCTTCACCAGTGGAGATATCACCTACACTGCACTTTTTTATTTGAAGTGGTTTAGGGCGAATAGCCCCCCGATTCATGAAACTATGTTCACCTATGTTGAAAAACAGTGACACAAAAACCTATGAAGAGTATCACCCAACTTTCCTGTTTATCTACCGGCTAGAAGTCCTGGGATGGTTTACGATATTCTTTGGTATTAAGTTGAAGTTGGCGTTGGAGCGGTTGGGCGATTGTGGTTGTGGTTATGCAGTCACAGAGTCTTAAAGGCGCGACTATACAGAATCAAGAACGGTGTTTAAGTTGGAGAAAAGCATGATGAAATATCAAGTTTTGGTCAAAACGGTTTCTGGAAAGGGCGGCGAATTCTGGGAAGCGTTCAAAAAGATGCCTACCGAACCAATGAAAGGAGTAATGATTGAGTCTTCATGGAGCTTGTTTGGATACTGGGATTTCGTTATTTTCTTTAAAGCCGACAGCAATGAAAATAGCCTGCACTTCGTAGGCGAGGTCTTGCGAGCGATACCTGGCATCGCCGAAACCAGTACGTCACCGATGACCATGCTTAAAGAGCATGTGAAGCAATAGCCAACTTCCTTCGCTTTGTTTCTTTCCTCTTTTTTCTTTCAAAATCAGCCCTCGCCGTTGGGTAATTTTGGGATCTGCATTTTATTTTAATTTTCAAAAGGCTTCTGAAACTACTTTTCTTGTGAAAAGACTTCTCTTGAACTTTTTTAGACTTATTTTGACGAATTTTGACTTTTCTTGACTTATTTTAACTTATTTTGACTTTTCTTGACGCAACCTACAAACATTTTAAGTCCTAAATTGAAAAAGCAACCCAAAACACAAACAAAAAATTTGCCGCAAAAAAATCCAGATAATCAGCGTCTACATCTGCGAAAGACTTAAAGTGTGTTAGGTGTCTTTAGTTTTCGGCGGTGGATCTTAGGCGGTGGGGTAGGGGTCCATTGTACCGTAAACCCTCTATACGACGGGCTGACATCTGCGGATGAGGCGCCGAAGGCCGTTTGGATCTTCATTTCCGAAACA